>NZ_LROM01000058.1 GCF_001758785.1 Duganella phyllosphaerae | reverse complement strand
CCGCACCGCTGCCGATCGTGGCGGCCGGGGGGCCCAGCCTGCGCCTGATGGTAGTGGACGACAACCAGGATGCGGGTCGCACGCTCGGCGCGCTGCTCGAGGCGCAGGGCCGCCAGGTGCTGATTTTCGAGGATGCCGAAACCGCGCTGCGCGCCAGTGCAGTCGCGCCGGTCGATGCCTTCATCCTCGACATCGGCCTGCCCGACATGGATGGCTACGAACTGGCGCGCCGCCTGCGCGCGCAAGCCGCCACCGCTGGCAAGCTGCTGATCGCGCTCACCGGCTACGGCCAGGCGCATGACCGGGTGCTGTCGAAGGCGGCCGGCTTCGACCACCATTTCGTCAAGCCGGTGGATCATGCGGCGTTGGGGCGAGTGCTGGCCGAGGGGCGCGCGGGCACGCAGGATGGCGTCTGACAACGCGCTTTATCACTACCCTCGTCATCCGCGCCCGGTGGTTGAAACTGTCGAGATCAGTGTCGCGCCGCAAGTGGTTTTGTGTCCCTCGAACGCGACCGGCACGCCATCGATTAGCACTTTCGGATCGCCCTCGGCGATCTTGCATTGATCATGCCCCTTGATTGGGCAGATGCACCGGTCGCCCTGTCGCGCCACCGCGATGCCCTGCACTTTGCTGTTGGGCGCTGCGGAGATGACTTTGCCGCCGTGGCTGGTTGGGTCGTTGAGACGGATGACGCCTTTCATGGCAGGTTCTCCTTTGCTCGATTATCTTGAATAGCCCTGCGGATAAGCGGGCGCGTCATCGCGCAAGCCCCACCAGGGCAGGTAAGCATCGTTCATGCTGCGGGCGCGGAACCAGGGTTTGTCGGGATCGATAGGACGAACCACTGCCGGCGGCGAGACCACTACGGCCGTTGGCTGCTCGGGATCGGTGGTGCCCGCCACAATAACGTGTTGGCCGAAGTGGTTGGCATAGCCGATGGCGAGCGCGACGTTGGTCAATGCGGAACCGGCGCCCATTTCTCCCAGCAGGGCAGGCGTATTGAACGATTGCTCGAGCAGGTCGAGGTCGGGCACTTCGGTCGTCAGCGTTTGTGCCAGCGGGCCGAGTCGACGCGAGGAGTCGGTGTGGGCATTGTTGGCGTCGTGGATCACGTAGCCGACCTGGTTCGGTTTGATGGTGGCATTGTCGGCCGCTTTGTGTAGCGTTGCCGTCCATGCCCTAACAATGCGCGGCGTATCGCCACCGTCGCCCACCTCCGAGACCTGCGTGGTTTCCGGGCGCGATAGCCAGGCCAGTGCTTTGCGGCCGGTCTTGTAGGTCGGTCCGGCCAATACCAGCACCACAAGGTTCTCGTTGATTTGATGGTCGAGCGGCCGGCTTGGTGCATCCCAGTTCATGGCCCATGCAGTTCTGTCGGGATGGGCTTCGAGGTAATCGATGGCGGCTTTGAGGGAGGTGAAACCGGCGTTGGGGCCGCCTGTAGTGACCTTTACCTCGGGAGGCTCGGGGCGGGTCCATAAGGTTGGGCGATTTGGATTGCCCATCGCGAATGTGTTTTGAAGAATTTTTTGCGTCTCTTTTCTGGCTGCTTCGGCATCGAAATCGCCGGAAGGCAGCGCATATTCGACCCGTATGCCCGCGAGCTCATGCCAGAGTTTTTTACGATTTATACCGTTGACGTTGTAGAAATAGTCGGGGTCGCCATAATAATTGTCGTGTAATAGTCCAATAAGTTCGTATTGATATCGGAGATGATAGCTCAGCTTGGATGTTTCGCCGTGGCTTCCATCCGCAATCAATGAGACATACTTCACTGTGGAATAACTAGACGGTTTCTTGCGTAGCATGTCATCGTCTGCATTTGGCTTGGCTAAACCCATCGTCCACAAGGTCTGCCATTCAGTCGGGTAATCCTTTCGGTGAAGTGGATTTAGCCATATGATTCCTACGACTTGTACACCATGTGTTTTTGTTGGCGTCATATTGAGATTTTCTTTCATTGCCAAATTCTGGGTGAGGGGAGATGAATTTTTGCACCCAGTTAGTAAAGCGACAGATGTTAGAAGTGCGTTGCCTAAAATTTTGTTAAACATTTTCTCTCCTTTGTGTTTATGGGGTTCTAGTTGCGTTTATCGATAATTTTATTAGGAATGAGTAAATTATTCTCCGTCCTTTTTATCCATTCGCTCACTGTTAATCGATCTATGCTTCCAGATTTAAAATGCTGCAAATAGACATTATTTTCTATGCCTTTTAAATCATCTAAATATCGCCAATCTGCAAATTTTAAAAATCCGCTCAGGATTTGTTCCGGTATCTGGCAAACCCCCACCGCAACGTCAAACGCCAACGCCCGCTCCGAATGCATCGGATTGGTAAAAATCGTCGAATGATCAGTCGCTGCCGCATCCACGGTCTCGGCCAGGCTCACCTTGATGTGCTCTGTGCGCCAGGCCTTGTGCTTCGCGCTCGCCTTGGACGGGTCATCTTCCTCGATCACCTTGGCATCGGCCGCATATAGCTTTTCCCGCTTGGCCCGCAAACGCAGCATGGCGTGCTGTTCGTAGCGCAGCGACGCTTCGTCGCGGTTGTTCCCCATTGCCGCATCGGTGGTGTTGTCCGGCGCTTTGTGGACACTCGCATAAGCGTCGCCAGCTTCACGAGTCCGGTTGCCGTCGCGCGCAGCACCGGGCGGGTCGTACCCCTGGTCGAAGGCATCGCTCACCTGGCCGAAGCGCATGCCTTGCGGCAGGAAGGGCGGGGAGAGTGCAGGCGCATCGGCGCGCACTTGCCAGTCGGCGTCCGGCAAGGCATTGACCCGTTGCCTGGACAGGGCGGTGATCGCCATCCCCAACGGCGCCAGGACGACCGTGAAAAAGCGGCCAAAAAATGATTCGCTCGCTTCCAGCCCCTTCTTGATCGAGTACCGGGCGATCTTCGAGTGCGGCAGCCAGTAGTCGTCGCTGTCGGCCTTCGGCTGGCGCCAGTGGTTGTGCCAGTAGTGGTAAGTTTCCTGCTTGCCCACCTCGAAGCCCTGGGCGAACACGCGCTGCACCAGCACGCCCTGCGCCCTGGTTGCCTTGATCTCGTTGAATGTGTCGCGTTCCGTGAGCCCCAGCCAGCCGATGCCCCGTACCGTCACCGCTGAAATCACCTGGTCATGGGGATTGGCATACAGCGTGACGCGGCCATAGGTGGAGTCTTCGACACCGTATTTTTCGCGGTCGGCCTGCGCAGCGAAACCATTCGCGCGGTTGGCCATGCGGCGGTCGATGCGCTCGGCGGTTTGCATGGCATCGAGACTTTTGCGTGTGCGCACGATGTCGAAGAAGGCGGCCAGCGTGGCGATGCGTGCTGCGTGGGTCTGGCGCCCGGTATTGCCGTCCGGGTCCACCAGGTTGCTTTGGGTCCAGTCCTCGGAGAGGTTGGACTTGACCAGGCTGTAAGGTGGATTGGCCAGCACGTAATTGTCGGCCACGCACGGCCCGCTTTTGCCGTCGCCATCCGTCACCTCGGCCATGCGCTCGCCGAGAAACGCGGCCGCCATGCCGATCATATTGCCCTGGCTGTGGCACACGATGGTGATCGGCACATCGGCCTGCGCCTTGCGGATCGCTTCGACCAGCTTGGCGAGCCGATAGGCTGCCAACACGAAGTAGCCGCGCGCCGGGCACGCGTACACGTCGCGCTCGTTGACCGGGTTGAGGTGCTGCACCTGAATCCACAGGAACAGTTGTTCGGACAGACCTTCGTTCCATAAATCTGGCAGCGCGGTGCAGCCGTTGGCGAACGGGCCGCCGCCCCAATAGTTTTGCTCATTGAGGTAGATCTTGTCGCCGAACAGCTGCAACTCTTCGCCACCAGCCTTGTAACCCCAACGGAAGCGGATCACCGGCGAGCAGGCGTTGCCCATGTCGAAGAAGTTGTTGGAATTGAGTTCGGGATTGATGTAGCCGTCGTCCGTCAATTCCTGCGCATACGTGATCGCTTTCAGCTGCCCCGACGCCGGTCCCGGGTACTTCATCTGCTCACTCCGGCGCGCCAGCCGGGTATTGAGACCTTCGCACAGGCCTTGCTCGCAGGCGTCGTACCATTCGCCGTCGGAGTTGACGCCGTGGACCAGGATGATGATGCCCGGCAGCGGCAAGGCGTGCGGGATGTCGTAGTGGGAGGTGTCGAAATCGGTATGGGCGCAGCCGGTGGCGAAAATCGTGCTGTCGGTGCAGGTTTTCAGAGCCATGTCAGTACCTTGCGCGCTCAATCGCGCGGAATGAAAAAGGTGGCGGTCAGCTGTTGCAGCTGGTCGCCGGTGATGGTCGGGCCTTTGCCGTCGGCGTCGGTGACGCCGGAAACCACTTTGCCATCTTCGGTTGCCACCGACACCTGCACGCCTTCGCATGGCGCGCCGTCGAGTGGACTTACCAGGCGCGGCGTGCGTCCCAGTTCGCCTTGGCCGAAGGTGGGAAGGTCGCCACGCTCGCTGGCCGGGCCGTTCCAGTGGTGGCCATTGGTCTTGACGGTAAGCGTGCCGGGGCCGCCCAGTTCCACGCTGCCGCCCGAGAGCTTGAGGTAGGCGCCGCCCTGGGTCATCAGGGTGATTTCGTCTTGCGCCACGCCGACGATGCGGGTGGCGGAGGTCAGCCGCAGGTCGCGTGCGGCGTCCAGCTGCATCAGGTCGTGCTGGCTTTGCATCCGGTACTTGCCGTGGTGGGCGATCTGGGTGATGCCTTGCTGGTGTGCGAACAGCGAGATGCCCTGGCCGGCGTTGATGGTGCAGCACTTGCCGGCACTGAACTGCAGCTGTTGTTGCGCCACCTGGTCGATATTGCCCACGGCGTAGTGAAGCAGGGTTTTGCGGGTACCGACAGCGATACCGTCGGGCGCGGTGATGGCGATGGTCGCGGCTTCGGCCGGCTTGGCCGCGCTGGCGCTCGATAGCTGTTGCTGCAGTTCGGTCACGCCGGCGGCATCGGTCGCCAGCGCCTGGTGCTGCGCGGCGTAACTGCCCAGGGACTTGAACAGCTCGAGGCAGTCCTGCATCAGGGCCAGGTGTTCTTGCTGGTCCAGCTGCTCGCCGGCGCCATCGAGCCGCTGCCATGCCGAGATCAAGAGCGAACGGGCGGTGCGCAGACTGCCGCTGCCGTCGGTGCGCAATTCGAAGCCGTCGCCGCGCTTGCTTGCGCTGCCCGCCTGGCGCGGTGCGGTCAGGTAGCCGAGGTTCAAGGCGCTGGCTGCATGGTCGCTGGCCAGTTGCGCGCTGATCTCGCCGGTGGTGTCGTCGAAGCGCAACTGGCTTTTGCGTTTGCCCCGAACCTCCTTGCTGCGCATGCCGGACAGGTAGCGGTTACCGGGCAGACCGCCACCTTTACCTAGCTCCGGCGGCACGCCGACGCCGTTGAACAGCTGGCCCACGATCACCGGTCGGTCCGGGTCCCCGCCGAGGAAGTCGATCAGTACTTCGCTGCCCACGCGCGGCAGGGTCAAGCTGCCCGCTTGCTGCCGCGCCGGTCCCGCGCCGGCCCACGAGGTAGCCACGCGTATCCAGGCGCTGTGGATGTCGTCAGCGGCCGAGTCTCGATGGTCCTGCATGCGCGCCGCCGGAAAGCGCACCTTGACCCGGCCCAGCGCATCGCAATGGACTTCCTCCCCGGCCGGGCCCACCACGATGGCGCTTTGCGGCCGCACATTGGGCACGTCGGTGCGTGGATCGTAGGCGGGCACCAAGTGCACATCTTTGCGCACACAGGTAAACCGGTTGCGATAGCGGTCGCCGTGCGCGTGGGCGGCAGCACGCCAGCCGCTCTGCGCGTACAGTCCATCGAGGCGGGCATCGAGCGCTTGCGGAAAATTGTTGCGGGCTTCCACCTCCAGCGCGGTCACCACGAAGGCGCGTTCGGTCTGCGGGTGCTGGTCGATCTCGGGATGGTCGGCCAGGATAAACCATTCGCCGGCGCGCAGATCGCGTACGCCGCTCTCGCCGTGGAAGCACTTGGTCTCAACATCGAGCCGCGCCATGCGCAGCGCGCCCAGCTGGCGCAGGTCGTCGTTGTCGTTGCCGGCGTGCGGTGTCTCGACCAGGTAGTCGGCGAGGGTGGCGGCAAAGCAGTTGCCATGGCGGCCCTGGTCAGCCAGCGCCGCGCTGTTCGTCTGCATGAACGCCACGCTGTGCGGACGCTTGTAGTCCCAGCTGAAGCGCATAACGGCGCCTGCGCGCAACTGGCGTGCGGCGGTCCAGGCGGTGACGGCGTCGCGCTGCTCGGTGGCGTGGTTGCGGTGGAAGCGGATGGTGCCTGCGCTGCTGGCCGGCAGGCGCGCGGCGTCGTCGAACAGCACCAGCTGGTGAACCGGGTGTTCGTCATCGGTGACGCCGGGCCGAACGTACCAGGAGATGCCGCGGCGCTTGAGCAGGCGGCGCACGAACTGCGCGTCCGATTCGTTGTGCTGCATGGTGAATTCGCGCTCGGGACCAGGGCGCTGCGCCAGCGCGGCGTCGATCTCGACCTGGAACGTGGCGGTCATCACCGGGTTGGTCTGGCGCCACTCGGCCAGCAGCGTGGCGACGATCTGCAGCTCGTTCTGCTGGCGGAAGATGCGGGTGTTGGTGCGCTGATCCATCAGCGCCAGGCCATCGCGCAGCACCAGCTGGTAGGTAGCCAGGCCGCCGTCGCTCATGCCGGCATACGCTGCGGCGACGATGCCGCAGACTGTATGCAGGTCGCCGCGATCGGTGACCAGTTGCAGCTCGGCCGGCACGGCGATGAATTGTTTGAGGGAGAGCAGGGCATCGGTGGCCACGCACAGCACCCGGTACTCGATACCGCCGCACACAGTTTCCGTGCCCGAGATGCGATGCGGCAGCAGCAGGTCGTCGCGGATGCCCTCGTCGAAGGCGAGCCGCAGCCGCAGCGGACGGTGGCTGCTCGTGAGCAGCGCTAACGCTGGGTCGGTGGACATGGCGGCTCCTTTGCGGTCGGTCCCCCAGTATTGCTATTCCTGTTGGCAAGTTATTGCGAATGCGCAATTTTATGGAGCGACGCAGGCCGTGCCGGGATGAACGATGTCGTAGCAGAGATCGTCGCTGTCGCCGCTGCGACCGTGCAGGAACAGACCTTGGCCCAGCCCCGCGCTGGCGGGCAGCTGGCAGGGAGCAATGTCGGCAGCCAGCAGGACCAGTCGTACCCGGTAACGGACATTGACGACGCCGAACATGGCCAGGATGTCGGCCAGTTCTTTGGCGTCCATTGTCCCCGGCAGGAATTGCCGGTAGCGGTCGCGCCGCAAGGGACCTAGCCTGATCTCGGCGGCCAGGTCGGCGCGGTGGCAGCGTTCACCGAGCATGGCGCCCTGGCCCAGCGTGCAGTTTTCGACACCGAGGTGCACCCGGTCTTCGCGCAGGTACCAGCCGCCAAGGAGCGGCTGAAACGTCACGGGTACATCGAAATAGACAGCGATTACGGCGATGATGGCCTGCGCCGTGACCGGGCGTTGCCGTAACAGCGCCGCATGGCGGGCCAGCGCCTGTGGCGGCAGCGCAGTGGTGGTGGCCGTGGTTCCAGCCAGCGCCAGTTGCAGCGCCAGGAACTGGTCGTGTCCGGGGGCTTGACTGTCGATGCGGTGCGTTGCCCAGGCCTGGTAGAACTGCATGGTGGCGCGCGTGCCCAGCAAGTCGAGGAAGGCGCGCGGGCCGGCGTCGTGGTGCTGGCGTTCGGCGTCGACGATGGCTTGTGTGTAGTGGGCCGGCAGGGCGCTGCTATTGCCCAGCAGGCCCAATGATGCCGGGACCAGGTGGATTGCTTGCGCCGGATCGTCGGCGAGCAGCTGCAGCAACTGCGCGTCGGTGTGCACTTCGCGGTTGTCGCTGGTGCGGGCCCACAGCGCCGCCAGTTCGCTGGGCGCAAAGCTGCTGGCCGTGCGGCTGTGGAAGTGCAGGCGCGCTGGCGGGTTGGCCACGCCCGCCTGTTCGAGCCAGCGCAGCAGCAGGCGTACGGCCTGCAACAGCTCGAACCGGGTGGGCTCGGCCAGCAGTTGTTCGATCAGGCCAGGGCCAGCTGGCCGCTTCGGGGTGGGCATCGCAGCAGCTCCTTTCCCTGCTTCGACACGACGATCAGGCGGGTAAAACTGTTGAATTGCACGGTCATGGCCAGCACCTGGTCGATCACCTGGGCGAACAGCGACAGGCCGGCGCCGGCGAACGCGTTGTCGTCCACGGTCAGCATGATGTCGATGCCATATACCAGGCTGCCGCCGCTGGCGTCCTCGCGCCACACGCTGGCGCTGCGGTGTTGCAGGTCGGTGATGCCGTCGATCTGGCGCTGCGTGATGGCGGTGGCGGCCAGGTCGTGCAGCGCCAGCATCTCCTTGAAGACCGGCAGACCGTCGCGGGTCAGGCCGTGGTGGTTGAGCGTCAGCAGCGACACCAGGCGCCACTGGGTAGCCGGGTTGATGGCAAAGCGGCGCGGGCGGCTTGGTCGGCGCAGCAGCAGTATCGGCACGTCGCTGGCCGGTCCCTCGTGGTGCAGGTCGCCGCCTGGTTTGCCGAACGCCAGCCGGCACGCTGTTTCGCCATTGGTGCAGGTAAGGTCGATGGATACCGAGGCGCTGGTGGCATGCAAGGGCTGCATGGTGCTGTCGATGAAGGCGATCGTGATGTCGTGGCCGGGTGCGGAAATGGCCAGCGCTTCGTCGCGGCGAATGCTCCAGTAACGGTCGCCGGCTTCGCCATGGCGCATGCTGTACAGCGGCTGGAAGTCGAGCACGCGGCTGCCGGCGCCGTCGTGGCGCAGCATGCTGACCTGGTCCACGCTGAAGACCTGGTAGGTGTGGGCGCGCGGATGTTCGACCATCAGCGCATATTCCGCACGGGTGTGGTCGAGTTCAATCGGGCGGGCCGGGTGGCGGAACAGGTTGACCACTGGCGCGCAGCCGGTCAGCAAATGCTTAGCCGTGAGCTGCTTCAGTTGCGCCATGTGCTGGTCGCGGTTGGCGTCGTCCAGCACCAGGTGCACGGTGAAGCGGTGGCAGCCTGGCGGCAGTGCGGCCACGATGGCGCCCAGGTCGAGATCGACGAAGTTGAATTTTTCGGGGAAGCAGAAGTACTCGGTCAGCAGGCGGTAGGCCGAGGGGTGGCTGCTAGCGGGAAGCAGCGCCTGTTCCGGCTGGAAGCCGACCGCGCGCAGCGGTGGCTGCGCCAGCAGCGACCACTGGCCGTCGTCGCTCTCCAGCAGCGCGCAGACAGTGTGCAGGTACAGCGCGTCACGCAGCACGGCGGCCAGGCCGGCGTCGGCGTTGAGGTAGAGGCGCAGTGTGTTGGCGGTGTCGGCGGCGGTCGCAGTGAGCGCGATGCTGATGGCCGGCCCCGCATTGGCAGGCAGGAGCAGTGTGCGCGGTACATCAAGCACGGCTTGCAGGCGAACGCTGGTGATCGTCGCAGCTTGCAGCACCAGGTCGTCGGTGGTGGTGAATTTGCACAGCACGCCCTGGTGTTCGGCGGCGCTCATGACGGTGCCGCGCGGGATCACGGCGGTGCGGTCAAGCGGATCTTCCGTGGCGGCGTGGATGATCGAGCACGATGGAAATGGGCGCAGGTAGTGCGGAAAGTTATTCTGCAAAACCGCTTCGATGAACTGCACGTGCGAGTCATCAAGGCGCTTGGCGGTGCGCGCGTTGAGCAGGGCGCAAGCCTGTACCAGGCGTTCCACGTGCGGGTCTTGGCAGCCTTCGCCAGTCATGCCGAGGCGGCCCGCCACAGCAGGGTAGCGCACGCAAAAATCAGCGGCCAGCGCGTGGAACAGCGCCAGCTCCGCTTCGTAATATTTCAGCAGGTCTTTCATTGTCGTCCCGGTCACCATGGCCGCGTTGGCGAACGGCCATTATTGAGGGGCGCGACAATTTAATGCTGATTTGCAACAACGAGAAGTCAATCTCACCTGCGGTGCTTCCAACTTCGCGGAACTGTTGTGAAAGAACGCGGACTCGCAAGCATGGACGTCGTTTATGACCCGGAAAAGGCAAATGCCAGGGAGGTTAAATACCATGTCGAAGCAAAAAATTAAAGATGCAGACTCGAGCGTCGTTTTGACAGGCGACGCCAAATTCAGGCGGGCTCAGCCAGAGCGGAGCATTGTTCCTGCACTGATCATTCCCTCAGCCGCCGAGGATCGCTTGATCACCGCCGCCGCGCTCAGTGATCCCGACGCGCTGCCAATGACCAACGCGCAACTGCGTCAGTTGCGGCCAGCGCGTCCGCTACCTGGGTAGCGACGTCAAAAGTCCAATCGATCAGAATCGCGTCTCGCGCGCAACCCGTAAAAACTGGTCGAGGATGCCCGTGCAGTCGAGCAGTTCCACGCCGCCGGCGCGGTGGAATTCGGGGTGCCATTGCAGACCCATCACGAATGGCGCCTTGCGGTAGCGGATCGCTTCCACCATGTTGTCGGGCACCGACAGCGCTTCCACCATCATGTCGCGCCCCAGGGTTTTGACCGCCTGATGGTGGATCGAGTTGACCGTGCCGCTGGCCTGGCCCTTGAACATCCGTGACAGCGACGATCCGGCGGGGAAGGTGATGTCGTGGCGGTTGCGGTCGTAGTCGTCGTTGACGTGTGCCAGCGAATCGGGTACGTCGGACGCGATGTCCTGGTACAGCGTACCGCCAAAGGCCACGTTGATCAGCTGGCAGCCACGGCAGATGCCCAGCACCGGTTTACCCGCTTCCACGAATTCGTGCAGCAGTTCCAGTTCGTACATGTCGCGCGCGCGATCGCCGCTCCATTCCGGGCGGGTGGGGGTTTCGGCATAGCTTTGCGGCGAGACGTCGGCGCCGCCTTGCAGCACCAGGCCGTCGAGATGGCGCGCGTAGTCGCGCAGGCGGATGTTGGACGGGTGCAGCAGGCCGTCGGTGTTCACGGTGGGGATCATGAAGACCAGTACGTCGCGCGACATCACCCACTGGGCGATCGACTCTTCGAGGTATTGCAGGTTCTTGCTGCGCAGGCCGGTGGAGCCGGCTTCGGGATGGAAGATGCGTGCCGAGATGCCGATGTGCAGCGGGCGCTGCACGATGTGGCGCGTGACCGAGGCGGCCACGCGCCGGTAGCGGGCCATCAGCACCCGGCCCCACAAGCTGAACACGGTGTCGCCGGGGTCGAGGTAGCGCGGTGTTGCGGTATTGGTCCTGCTGTCGTTGCGCGCTGGCCGGCGTTCTTGATCAGAGGCGCGACGGTGCGGGGTGCTGTCCTTGTCGTCAGGGCCGTCAGTCATGCTGTTCCTCATTTGCTGTAGACGTGTTGTCAGTGTGCCACAAGCCAGCGTCGGCAGTCGCCCGGTTCACAATTCCTTACATGTCAGCCGGTATCAAACGGAAAGCCCGGCCCGCCTTGCCGGCCCTATAATCGGGCCATGAGAAAAATATGGAAAACCATCGGCCGCGTGGTCGCCTCGATTGCGATCGGCGTGGCCACTGCCTGGGGCGCGCTGGCGTTGTGGTTCCAGCCGCCGTTCCAGGTGGAGGCGCTGCGCGTGCCGGCCATGGGCCTGTGGGTGTCGATCGCGCCGGTCACGCTGTTCTGGTGGTGGCGCCTGCAGCGCGCGCGCGTGCTGCTGCCGTGGGGCGCGGCCATGGTGGCGCTGCTGGTGTGGTGGGGCACGCTGCAGCCGAGCCACGATCGCGTGTGGGCCGACGACGTGTCGCGCATGGTCACCGGCGAGGTGCAGGGCAGCGTGGTCACGCTCGACCAGGTGCGCAATTTCGACTGGCGCAGCGACGACGACTACACCCAGCGCTGGGAGCGCCGCAGCTACGACCTCGATCAACTGCGCTCGGTGGACGTAGCGCTGTCGTACTGGATGGGGCCTGCAATCGCCCACACGCTGGTGTCGTTCGGCTTTGCCGACGGCCGCTACCTGACGTTCTCGATCGAGATCCGCAAGGAACGCGGCGAAAGTTTCGACGCCATCGCCGGCTTCTTCAAGCGCTACGAGACGGTGCTGATCGCCGCCGACGAGCGCGACATCCTGCGCGTGCGCACCAATGCGCGCGGCGAGGATATGTATTTATATCGTTTGAACATTCCGCAGAAAACCATGCGTTCGCTGTTCCTGGCGTACCTGGACGAAGGCGCGCAGCTCAAGCGCACACCGCGCTTCTACAACACGCTCACCGCCAACTGCACCACCATCGTGTTCGAGATGGCGCGGCGGATCGACACCGCGCTGCCGCTCGACTGGCGCCTGCTGGCCTCGGGCTACCTGGACCGTTACCTGTTCGACCTGGGCGCGCTGGCCGGCCCGCAAAATTTCGACACGCTGCGCCAGGCCGCCCACATCACCGCGCGCGCGAAAGCGGCAGACCAGGCGCCCGACTACTCGGCCGCTATCCGCCGGCCGCCAGCTTCGCCTTGAGGATCTTGCCGGTGGCCGCCGCCGGCAGCGCATCCATCACGATGATCTCGGCCGGCCGTTTATAGGGCGCCAGGTGCTGCGCCAGCCAGGCATCCAGCGCTTCCAGCGTGACCGGATGGCGCGCATCAAGTTCAATATACGCCACCACGTCCTCGTCGCCCTGTGCGCCGGGGCGTCCCACCACCGCCGATTGGGTTACGCCCGGATGGGCGTTCAGTACCGTTTCGACTTCGAGCGGATAGACGTTGAAGCCGGCGCGGATAATCAATTCCTTGCTGCGGCCGACGATGAACAGTGCGCCATCGGCATCACTGCGGGCCAGGTCGCCGGTATCGAACCAGCCGCCGTCGCGCATGCATGCCGCCGTCAGCTGCGCCTCGCGGTAGTAGCCAAGCATGACGTTCGGGCCGCGCACCCACAGCTGGCCATCGACACCGGGCGCCACCTGTTCGCCGTGCGCATCGACCACGCGCGCCTGCACGCCCGGAATCGGCTGGCCCACCGAGTTGTCGCTGCGCGGCTGGTCGAGGCGGGTCTGGCTGACGGTGGGCGCCGTCTCGGTCAGGCCGTAGCCGTTATGCAGCGGCACGCCAAGCACCCGCTCCACGCGCGCCTTGAGGCTGGGCGACAGCGGTGACCCGCCGGCGTAGGCGAAGCGCAACTGGTTCGGCAGGGGCGCATCCACGCTGCCCAGCTTTTCCAGCAGCTTGGCGTACATGGCCGGCACGCCCTGGACAATGGTCAGTTGGCGATCATGCAGCGCGGCCAGCAGCGCCTCGGGCGTGAACCGCGGGCACAGGTAGAGACAGGCGCCGGCGTACAGGGTGCCGAGCATGACCGATGTCAGGCCATAGACGTGCGTGATCGGCAGGACGCCGTACGCACGGTCCGATGGGACCAGGCCGCGCAGCCGGCTCGAGACGGCGGCGACGAACAGCAGGTTGCGGTGGCTGAGCATCACGCCCTTGGGCGCGCCGGTGGCGCTGGTGGTGCCGGTGGTGTACACCAGCGCCGCGACCTGGTATTCGGATGCCGCGTGCACCGGCTCCGGTACCCGGCCGGTATGCAGGGCGCCGGCCATCCAGGCGCCGAAGGGCGAATCGGCCACCGTGGCCGCGTGGCGCAGGCCGTGGGCGGCGGTGTCAGGGGAGGCCGCACCGCCGGGTGCACTGGTGTAGATCACGCGGCGCGCGCCACAGTGATCACGAATCTGGTCCACCTCGTGCGCCGACAGGCGGCCATTGACATGGACGATCCAGGCGTCGAGATCGGTGGCGGCAAACGTGAGCGCCACCTGCGCTGCGCAGTTTTCGCCGACCACCATCAGGCGGTCGCCGGGGCGCAGATCCAGTGCACGCAAGGTGGCGGCCGTTTCGTCGATGGCGGCGGCCAGCTGGGCGTAGGTCCAGTGGCGGCTGCCGTCGTGCAGGGCGGGGGCGTGGGGCGTGTCGTGCGACCAGCGGCGCACGATGGCGCCGAGCCGCGCGGGCAGCGCGGCCAGCAGGGTGTGGGAATTGAAGTCGTTCATGGTGCCGGCAGCGTCGGTGGCGAAAAAGCGGCCAATGTGACGGCGCAGCGCGCCAGTGTCAAGCCTTGATGTCGAGCAGCGAGCCCAGTGTTTCGTCGGACGTCTTGATTACCGACAGCGAGGCCTGGGTCTGCGCCTTGTACACCAGCGAGTTGGTGATGTCGGCGGCCAGGTCGGTGCCACTGGGCTGGTCGCCCGCCGCCAGTCGCTGTCCCTGCAAGGAGATCGAGACGCCACCGCCGGCCGGTGCCGATCCGCGGAAATTTACCTGCGCCGGCTGGAAGCCCTGCGTCGAGGCGTTGGCGATGGAATTGGCGCTGTTGGAGAGCGCGGTGAGGCCGGCAGACACGCCGCTGGCGCCAATATTGAGAGCTGAAATAGCCATGATGGAATTCCCCTAAGGCAATACTTCGATTGTACACCTTTGATCCAGATCATGCTTCGTGCGCGTTGCCGGCGTAGCCTTGCAGTTCGATCTGCGCTAACGCAATACGCTCGGCTCGCTTCTTTCAACACCCTCATCCATGGAGGATTACTCAATGTTTCCATATTCGCAATCCGTGACGCCCGCCGTCAAATCCCATCTCGATGCCCAGATGGCGTTTTTCAACGATATGTCGCGCTCGGTGTTTCGCACCGCCCAGCAGTTCAACGACCTCAACCTGCAAATGGCACAAACCATGCTGGAAGACGTCACGCACGCCAGCTGCGAGTGCCTCACCGCCAACCGGCCGACCGACATGATCTCGGCCGCAGCCAACCGCGCCCAACCGGCCACCGACAAAATGCGCGCCTACCAGCAGCACCTGTCGCGCATCGCTGCCGACACCCAGGTGGAAATCTCCAAGGTCGCCGGTGAGCACGTGGAGTCGACCAGCCGCACGGCCAAGGCCCTGGCCGACGAAGTGGCGCGCACCGCCCAGGAAGAGGCGCAGCGCGCTATGCAACAGCAGCAGTCGGCCATGGATCGGGCGTCCGATCCGTTCCAGCAAAACGGTGGCCGGCGCATGCAGGAGGGGCAGGGTAACCAGGACGGCCAGGATCGCCAGTCCAATGCCAGCAATGGTAGCAGTGGCAGCCAGGCATCCGGCCAGGCCACGCCAGCGCAAACCGCAGCGCATGCAGCATCTCAAAGCGGCAAACAAAGCGGCAAACAAAGCGGCACCCGCAAGGAAGCCTGATGGTGTGTTCCCCCTCCTGAGGCAGACGACGTGACCGTGGGCGATGCTTTATCATCGGGGCTTGTTGTCCTGGAGATAAAGATATGACGAATGCCACGAATCCGACCAACCATCAGGCAGACTCCCTGCACATCGTTTGCCCTCACTGCGACACCGTCAACCGGCTGCCCGCCGCCAGGCTGGCTGCGCAGCCGGTGTGCGGCAAGTGCCAGAGGCCGCTGTTTACCGGCCAGCCGGTCGATCTGAGCAGCGCGCGGTTTCTCAAGCATATCGAGCGCAGCGACATTCCGGTGCTGGTGGACTTCTGGGCGCCATGGTGCGGGCCTTGCCGTACCATGGCGCCGTTCTATGCGCAGGCTGCGGCGCAGCTCGAGCCGCATTACCGCGTAGTCAAGGTCGATACCGAGCAGGCGCAGGACCTGGCGGCGCGCTATGCGATCCGCAGCATCCCCACGCTGGCGCTGCTCAAGGGCGGCCGCGAAATCGCGCGCCAGCCCGGCGCGATGGATGCGACCAACATCATCGCCTGGGTCAACCAGAACAATCGCTAAGGATACGGGCCCGGCTGCAGGCGCCGCCGCCAGAGTTGGCCGCTAATCTCACTGCGAGCCGGGTATTGTGCGGCCACGCACCGACGATTTGGCAGGCCCGACCGACACTGTCGTTAATATCAAGGAGGAAATATGATCGACGACCAAGCACGCCGAGCGTTCATCAACGAACTGTGGGAGCGTTTCGAAGAATTGCAGCAATGGGCCGAAGCCAACTGGCCCGACCAGGAAAATCCGCTCACCAGCGCCGATTTCGTGGAAGCGCGCAAGGAAATCCTGGGCCTGCGCAACCCGTCGCAAGCACCGGGCAAAGTCCCCGAAGCGCGCGAGCCGGAGCAGGGCGGGGCGCAGTATGAAAACCTCAATCCTGCGCCTTGGCCTTAAGCGACAGCGCCTGAATCCGTCATCCCCGCGTACGCGGGGATCCATAGAACACGTGAACCATGGAACATGTGAACCCTAGCGCTGCTCAAGCTGTCCATGGATCCGCGCTTTCGCGAGGATGACGGCGCTGTCTCCGCCTAACTCAATGCACCACCGGCTTGCCCACCTGCGCCAGTAACCACGCCAGCACGGCCACCAGCAAACTCCCAAGCACGCCCCACGCCAGGTTCAGCGCGCTGTCGAACAGCAGCGGCGCCAGCAGCCCGGACACCAGCGCAAACAGCAGCATCTGCACGAACGACTGCATCGACGAGGCCAGCCCGCTATTGTTGGGGAAGTACTCGAGCGCCATCAGCGTAATCGGCGTCATCATCAGCGACAGGCCGAACGAATAGATAAACAGCGGCAGTACCGCCCACGGCACGGCAGCGGTGAAGTACAGGTTGTAGCCGACATTGATCACGCCGGCCAGTATCATCACCGCAAAGCCCATCCAGGCTTGCGTCTTGCGGGCAAAGCGGTGCGCGAATTTTCCCGACAGCGCCGAGCCCACCACCATGCCGCCGATCAGCGGCACGAACATCCAGGCAAACGCGGTTTCCGGCAGGTGCAGGATATTCATCACGAAGTACGCGGCCGAGCCGATGTACAGCGCTACGCCGGCAAAGCTCATGCCCACGGCGATGGCCAGCAGCAGGAAGTGGTGGTGGCACAGCACCTTCCAGTAATTGCGCGCGATAACGCCGAGGTGGAACGGGTGGCGATCTTTTACCGCCAGGCTTTCCGGCAGCAGGCGTTGGACGGCAAAGTACATCACGATGCCGAAGGCCGCCAGGAACCAGAAGATCGAGCGCCAGCCGAAACTGACCTGCAGCCAGCCACCGAGCACCGGCGCAATCGCCGGCGCCAGGCCAAACACCATCATGATGTGGGCCAGGATTTTTTGCGCAGCCGCGCCGGTGAAGCGGTCCTGCACGATGGCGCGGCCCACGACCGACCCGGCGCCCGCCGCCAGGCCCTGCACGATGCGGCAGGCCAGCAGCACGCCGATCGACGGCGCCAGCGCGGCGCCGATCGAGGCGGCGATGTACAGCACCAGCGACACCAGGATCACCGGGCGGCGGCCGAACGAGTCGGACAGGGTGCCGTAAAACAGCATCATGAAGGCAAAGCAGAACAGGAACATGCTCAGGGTTTGCTGGACCATGATGGGGCTGGCGCCGAAGGCCACGCCGATGGCGGGGAACGATGGCAAATAGGTATCGATAGCGAGCGGGCCGACCATGGTCAGGCCGGCCAGCAGGATGGTCAGCAGAATATTCATTAAAGGCGTATTGTTCGTTGGACCCGGCATTTTACGCGATATGCGGTCACCGCATATCGAGCGACATTTTGATTCGTTCACCTGGCGGTGCCGCGCGCGTATGCTTCATCATCGGCAGCACCATGGCCAGAAATTTTAGATTATCGAGACATGACTATTGATACCTTCGACGCCACCGGCGTCAAACCATCGCACTGGAACCTGGCCAGCGTGATCGAACAGCTGCGCGTCTCGCGCGAGGCCACCCACAATATCCGCCACCAGGGCCGGGTGCGCGAGCTGCCGTCGCGCGAGGCGCTGCAAATCATCGTCAACGGCCTGTCGGCGGTGCTGTTCCCCACCCATTATGGCCGGCCCAACCTGACCGACGAGAGCATCGACTACTTCGTCGGCGACACCCTCAACACCACCCTCAACCGCCTGACCGAACAGGTGCGGCGTGGCCTGCAGTTCTCGGCCACCGAGGAAGTGCCCGACGACGCCGTACTCACCCAGCAGGCCCACGCCATCACGCGCGAGTTTGCCGCCAACCTGCCGGGCATCCGTGCGCTGCTGGTCTCCGACGTGCACGCGGCGTTTTCCGGCGACCCGGCCGCCACGTCGGTGGCCGAGATCATGCTGTGCTACCCGGGCACCATCGCCATCCTGTACTACCGCCTGGCGCACTGCCTGCACCGCTTGGGTTCGCCATTCCTGGCCCGGCTGATCTCCGACATCGGCCATTCGCTCACCGGCATCGACATCCACCCCGGCGCCCAGATCGGCGGCAGCTTCTTCATCGACCACGGCACCGGCGTGGTGATCGGCGAGACTGCGATACTGGGCCAGCGGGTGCGCCTGTACCAGCACGTCACGCTGGGCGCCAAGCGCTTCCCGGCTGACGACCAGGGCGTGTTGATCAAGGGCGTGCCGCGCCACCCGGTGGTCGAAGACGACGTGGTGATTTACGCCGGCGCCACCATCCTGGGCCGCATCACCATCGGCGCTGGCTCCACCATCGGCGGCAACGTGTGGCTTACGCAGAGCGTGGCGCCCAACAGCAATGTCTCGCAGGCGCAGATGCGCAACGATTAGGCTGCCGCCGAACCCGCTTGCCGCACCGGCTGCAGGTAACGCCTGGCGTCAAATCCGAACTTGCCGCCCCGCGTGGCCGGCAGGCAGGCGGGAGCCGCTGCCGAGCACCTGTTCGCGCAGCGTGCCGCCTTCATAAGCCGTGCGATACCGCTCGCGCCGCTGCAATTCCGGCACGATCAGCTCGACCACGTCGCGCATGCTGTCGTGGGCCACCGCAAAGGCCAGGTTGAAGCCATCGATGCCGGTGTCGTCCTGCCACGCTTGCAGCTGGTCCGCCACCTGGCACGGATCGCCTACCAGTACCGGACCCCGGCCACCGAGACCGATGAACAGCGCCGCCTCGCGCACGGTCCAGGTGCGCTCGGGGTCGGCCTCGGTAAACGACGCCAGCGCCGAGCGCCCGGCATCCGACTCGATGTACTCGACGGTGGCGTCAAGCGGGAACTGGCCGAAGTCGATACCGGTCCAGCCCGACAGCAGCGCCAGCGCCGCCTCGATGTCGACGTGGTTGCGGTAGTCCTCGTACTTGGCCTGTGCTTCATCCTCGGTAGGGGCGGTGACGATCAGCGCCTGCGCATAAATCTTCAGGTCGTCGCCATCGCGTCCGGCCTTGCGCACGGCGGCGCGCAGATCGTCGGCGTACTTGCGCACCACCGTTTTGCTGGGACCACTGACGAACGTGCATTCAGCGTGGCGCGCTGCAAACGCTGTGCCGCGCGGCGACGTGCCGGCCTGGTACAGGAGCGGCGTGCGCTGCGGCGACGGTTCGCACAGGTGGAACCCCGGCACCTTGTAAAAGCGGCCCGCGTGGTTGATCGGGTGGATCCGCGACGGTTCGGCATACACGCCGCGCGCCTTGTCGTTGACCACGGCGTCGTCGTCCCAGCTCTTTTCCCACAGTTTATAGACCACGTCCATGTACTCGTCGGCCAGGTCGTAGCGCTCGTCGTGCCCCAGTTGCCGGTCCAGGCCCAGGTTGCGCGCTGCGCTGTCGAGATACCCGGTGACGATATTCCAGCCGATGCGTCCGCGCGTCAAGTGGTCGAGCGTGGACATGCGCCGCGCGAACGTGTACGGGTGCTCGTAGGTGAGGGCGCAGGTCACGCCAAAGCCCAGGTGCGTGGTTACCTGCGCCATCAGCGGCACCAGCGCCAGCGGGTCATTGAGCGGCGCCTGCACCGCGTGGCGTAGCGCCGCGTCGGCACTGCCCTGGTACACATCGTAGGCGCCCAGCACGTCGGCCAGGAACACGGCGTCGAACAGGCCCTGCTCGAGCAGGCGCGCCAGTTCGGTCCAGTGGTCGGGATCCGTGTAGCGGTGGCCGGTGTCGCGCGGGTGCCTCCACAGGCCTGGCGACTGGTGGCTCACCGTGTTCATCTGAAAGGCGTTGAAGCGAATCAGCCTGCTCATGTCAGTTGGCAGGCTTGGCCGGCTTGGCTGGCGCCTCTTTGGCCAGCGCCAGCTGGTAATCGGTGCGGGCGTAATCGGCGAAGTGCAGGTTGGTGATTTCGAGGAACTCGCGTGAGCGGTAGGCGGCAGCGATGTCCCTGGCGAACGGCTTGTCCTTGTCGACCGTGCGCACCGCCACCAGGTTCACGTAGTTGTCCGAGATTTTCTCGGTTTTCAAGGCGTCCTTGAGCTTCAGGCCTGATGCCAGCGCGTAGTTACCGTTGACGAAAGAGTAGTCGGTGTCCTGCAGCGAACGCGGTAGCTGCGCCGCTTCGAGCGGGATCAGCTTGATCTTCCTGATGTTGGCGGCGATGTCGCGCTCGGACGCGCGCACCGGATCGTATTTTTCGCGCAGCTTGATCCAGCCCAGCTGGTCGAGCAGCACCAGCGCGCGGGCCTGGTTGGTCGGGTCGTTGGGCAGCGCCACGGTCGTGCCTTCCCTGGCTTCCGCCAGCGTCTGGTGACGCTTGCTGTAGATGGCGATCGGCGCGGTGGGCACTTTTACCAGCTCGGTAATCGGCAGCTTGTTCTCGGTCGCGAACTTGTTCAGGTACACGATGTGCTGGAACACGTTGGCGTCGAGCGAGCCTTCGGCCAACGCGAAGTTGGGCTGGATGTAGTCGTTGAACTCCACCAGTTTTACCTTGTAGCCCTTCTTTTCCAGCAGCGGCTTGATGCCCAGTTTGATCTGGTCGGCGTACGGACCGGCGCTGGTGCCGATGACTATTTCTTTCGGATCCTTGGCGTAGACCGGCGCGCTGGCGGTGACGGCCAGTACCAGCGCCGGTGCAAGTACGGCCAGCAGGGCACGGCGGCGAATTGGTTTGATCATGGTTGTTCCTTAACGTTTGTCGATGCGTCTGGCGATGCGGTTGCCGGTGAACTGGATCAGTTGCACCATGAGGATCAGGATGGCGACGGTGGCCACCATGATGTCGGTCTCGAAGCGGTAGTAGCCGTAGCGGATTGCCAGGTCACCGATGCCGCCGCCGCCCACCACGCCGGCGACGGCGGAATACGACAGGAAGCTGATCGCCAGCACGGTGAGCGCCAGCACTAGCCCGGAGCGCGCCTCCACCAGCAGCACCCGCAGCACGATCTGCAGTTCGGAGGCACCCATGGCGTGCGCCGCCTCGATCACGCCGCGCGGCACTTCGCGCAGGTTCTGCTCGACCATGCGGGCGAAATACGGAATCGCCGCAAACGACAGCGGCACGGCAGCGGCCAGCGGTCCGATCGAGGTGCCGGCGATCATGCGCGTCAACGGCACCAGCGCGACCAGCAAAATGATGAACGGGAACGAGCGCACCGTGTTGACCATCCAGCCAAGCACCAGCGCGGCCGGACGGTTTTGCAGCGACTGGCCATCGGCCACCAGGAACAGCACGATGCCCAGCGGTCCGCCGATCAGCACCGCCGCGGAGAGGCCGATGCCGAGCATGGTCAAGGTCTGGCCGACGGCGGTGCCCATCTCGGGCAGCATGGCGGAAATGGCGTTGGCCGAGGCGCCCAGGGTGGAGAACAGTTCAGACAAGGTATCAAGCATAACTGAGCTCCTGATGGGCGCCGGCCAGCGCACTGGCAGCGTTGAAGGCGGCCAGTTCCCGGCCCAGCGCGGTTTTGCGCGGGGCGTTGTGGCCCGCCGGCTGGTTCAAGGCGAATTCCTCGGCAATCGCGCCATCCTCGATCACGGCCACGCGGTTGCAGATCTCGGCCAGCACCGACAGTTCGTGACTGACGATGACGATGGTCACGCCCAGTCGGCGGTTGATGTCGCGCAGCGTGGCCAGAAGTGCGCGCGTGGTTTCGGCATCGAGCGCGGACGTCGGCTCGTCGCACAGCAGTACGGCCGGGCCGCTGGCCAGCGCGCGGGCGATCGCCACGCGCTGCTTCTGGCCGCCGGAGAGCTGGGCCGGGTAGCTGTCGGCCTTTGCTGCAAGCTCCACCAGTTCCAGGCACTGCTTGACGCGCACGGCGACTTGTTCCGCGCCCTGGCCGCCGTGGATGCGCAGCGGGAAAGCGACGTTGTCGAACACGGTGGCGTTTTGCAGCAGGTTGAACTGCTGGAAGATCATGCCGATATTGCGCCGCGCACCGCGCAGGTCGTGTTTCGATAGCGCCGTCAGTTCGCGCCCGGCCACGGTAACGGCGCCGGCGTCTGGCCGTTCGAGCAGGTTAAACAGGCGCAGCAAGGTCGATTTGCCGGCGCCGCTCTTGCCGATCAGGCCGAAAATGTCTCCCTCGCGCACGTCCAGCGTGACGTCGCGCACGGCGTCGAAGCGCCCGCCATCGGGCAGGGTAAAGGTTTTGCTCGCATGTTCGATGCGGATCAGTGGCGTAGTCATCGTAGGCTTCAGGAGTAAGCGGTGGGTTCGGGCAGCGACCCGTCGAGCGCGTGGCGCCCGAGGTCGCGGATCTTGTAGTCGACCGGGTCGTGCAGCGTATGCACGCGCACGTTGCGCCAGAACCGGTCGTAGCCATAACGGGCAGAGGTCGAGCGGGCGCCGGTCAGTTCAAACATCTGGTTGCTGATGTCGATGCCGGCGGTGTGGGCCAGCACCTTGGCTTCGGCCACTGCGATCGCCAGTTCGCCGCGCTGGCGGGCGGTAACGTCTGGCCCGAGACGGAACAGGCGTTCCAGTTCGCGCGCGGCGTGGTCGGCCAGCACGGCGGCCGGCCGTAGCTTGAGCCACAACTGGCCGAAGCGGTGCTGCACCAGCGGATCGGCAGCCGCCGATGGCGCGCCGGACGCAAACCACGGCCGTGCCTCGTCCACGGTGTAGGCGCGCGCCGCCTCGAAAGCGCCTTCGGCGATGCCCAGGTACAGGTTGGTCATGATCAGCTGCGCCACCTGCGAGCGCAACGTCGATTGTGGCGTGGCTGATACCCTGGGGGCCTGCAACACCTGCGTGGCCGGCAGTGCGACGCCGCTGAAATGGACGTTGCCGCTGTCGGTCTGCTTCTGGCCGAAGGCGTCCCAGTCTGCGTGTACTTCCACCCCCGGCTGGCGCGTAGGGAGCACGCCGATCAGGGCGGTGCCGGTGGCTTCATGCCAGGCCGAGACGGTGAGCCAGTCCGAGCCCACCGAGCCCGACGAAAAACTCTTGATGCCATCGAGCGTGTAGCCATCGTCCGCATCCCCGGCGGTAGTGCGACGGTCGAGCGGATTGAGGGCGTTGCCCCAGAACAGGTTTTGCTCGACCGTTTGCGTCAGGAAGCGGCGCTGCTGCTGCGCCGAGCCATACAGCCGGATGCCGGCCAGTTGCAGGTGGTGGAAGCCGAAGATGTGGGCCAGTGCGCTGTCTGCGCGGGCCAAAATGCGCACCACTTGCAGCACGGTGGGCCAGTCGGCTCCCTGGCCGCCGAATTCGGCCGGTATCGAGAGCGTGAGCAGGCCTGAAGCGCGGATCCAGCCGCGTTCCTGCGCCGCGTGGCCGCCGGCCTGGTCGCGGGCATTGGCGGTGTCGCCGAGGCGGCGCGCCAGGTCGGCTGCCACCTTGAGCGGATCTTTACTTGACGTGGACAGCGCCGGATCGGGCGCCGCTGTTCTGAGTGCAGTAGACATGGTATGTCCGTCAGGAGGAATTCGGTGGCGCAGTATTGCACCGGCCTGGCGACCCCGTACACGAACAATTCCGGCTATTTATATGCAAAAAAGTCATGTGTCGTAAACCGCATATGGAAGCGCAAAACTATTCGTTCTGATTTCAACGGGACGGTTCTATTCTGGCCGGCACAAACAATTGACGGGGATAGCACCATGAGCATTCTTCTTTTAGGCGGCAGCCCGGCTGCGGTATCGAGCACCGGCCGTTTGCTGGACCACGTGGCCGAGAAACTGGCAGAGAGGTTGGGTGACATTCGCCCTGGCCACCGCTACACCAAGGTGCAGGTACGCGAACTGCCGGCCCACGCGCTCTTGCAGGCCGAGACCTCGGACCTGGCCATCAAGCGCGCCATCGCTGCCGTGGCCGACGCCGACGCCGTCATCATCGCCACCCCGGTCTACAAGGCGTCGTACACGGGACTATTGAAAGCCTTCCTCGACCTGCTGCCGCAGGACGGCCTGGCCGGCAAGCTGGTGCTGCCGCTGGCCACCGGCGGCAGCCAGTCGCACATGCTGGCGCTGGACTACGCGCTGCGCCCTGTGCTGCACGCACTCGACGCGCGCCACGTGCTGGCCGGGATCTACGCCACGTCGTCGCAGCTGGTGTGGAACGAGGGCAGCGGCCTGGCGGTCGATCAGGCCATCGCCTGGCGTGTGCAGGCCGGCGTGGAGGGACTGGCTGCCGCGCTGCACGGGCACAAGTCTTGGCTGGAGCAACTCGCGCAGGCGTCGTTCGTGGCGCCGGTCGCACCGATCCGCCTGGCGCGCTGAGAGGGCTTCCACATGACCACCCAAACCATCAAAATCGTCAACGCCACCGAGGCCACCGGCTCCGCCAACAGCCGTTCGCAGCAACGCACCACGCGGCGCCGCACCCTGGGCTTGCTGATCGCGGCCGGCGTGCTGGGCGCCAGCGCGCACGTGCCGTCGCTGGCGCAAGCCAATACCGCGCAGGGCAGGCAGGAAATCCGTATCGGCTATCAGAAATACGGCACGCTCACCCTGCTCAAGGGCCGTGGCACGCTGGAGCAGCGCCTGGCCAGTAAAAACGTCACCGTCAAGTGGACCGAATTTCCGGCCGGGCCGCAACTGCTCGAAGGCCTGAACGTGGGCAGTGTCGATTTCGGCACCGTGGGCGAGGCGCCGCCGATTTTCGCCCAGGCCGCCGGCGCCAACCTGGTGTATGTCGGCAACGAGCCGCCGTCGCCGTCCAGCGAGGCGATCGTCGTGCCGAAGTCCTCGACCGTGCGCAGCGTGGCCGACCTCAAGGGCAAGAAGATCGTCCTGAACAAGGGGTCCAATGTCCACTACCTATTGGTCAAAGCGCTGGAAAAAGCGGGTGTCGCCTACCAGGACGTACAGGTGATCTACCTGCCGCCAGCCGATGCGCGCGCCGCGTTCGAGCGTGGCAGCGTCGATGCGTGGGTGATCTGGGATCCGTTCCTGGCCGCCGCCGAGAAGCAGATCGGTGCGCGCTTGCTGGCCGACGGCAAGGGGCTGGTCAACAACTACCAGTTCTACCTGGCCGCGCGGCCCTACGCCGAAAAGAACCAGGACACCGTGCGCATCGTGCTCGAGGAAATCGCCAAGGTCGATGAATGGGGTGCGGCGCATCCGAAGGAAGTCGCCGCCATTCTCTCCACCCAGACCGGCCTGGAAACCGATATCGTGGCGCTGGCTGCGTCGCGCTACCCCTACGGCGTCAAACCGATTACCTCCGGCGTGCTGGAACAGCAGCAGAAGGTGGCCGACGCTTTCGCCAATCTAAAACTGATTCCGAAGCCGATCGCGGTCAAGGATGCGCAGCTCGGCGCCAGCCAGCTGGCCAGGAAATAAAGGATTACATCATGTCGTTGAATATCTTCTGGTTCATCCCCACCCACGGCGACAGCCGCTATCTTGGCACCACCAAGGGCGCGCGAGCGGTCGATGCCGACTACCTCAAGCAGTGCGCAGTCGCTGCCGACACGCTCGGCTACGACGGCGTGCTGCTGCCCACCGGACGCTCGTGCGAGGATGCGTGGGTGGTGGCGTCGTCGCTGATCTCGGTCACGCAAAAGCTCAAGTTCCTCGTCGCCATCCGTCCCGGACTGACCACGCCGGGACTGGCGGTGCGCATGGCCGCCACGTTCGACCGCCTGTCGAACGGCCGCCTCCTGATCAACGTGGTCACCGGCGGTAACCAGGGCGAACTGGAAGCCGATGGGCTGTTTGCCGACCACGCCAAGCGCTACGAGATTTCCGACGAATTCATCCGCGTGTGGCGCGCGTCGCTGGCCGGTGAGGGCGGTGACGCCGGCTACGACTTCGAGGGCAAGCATATCCAGGTCAAGGGATCCAAGACCCTTTATCCTGCGGTGCAAAAGCCGTATCCGCCGCTGTATTTCGGCGGCTCGTCGGAACCTGCGCACGCGCTGGCAGCCGAGCAGATGGACGTGTACCTCACCTGGGGCGAACCGCCGGCGGCAGTGGCCGAAAAAATCGCCGACATCCGCGCGCGCGCAGCCAGGCATGGGCGCACCGTCAAATTCGGCATCCGCCTGCACGTGATCGTGCGCGACACCAGCGAGCAAGCGTGGCGCGCAGCCGATGAACTGATCAGCCACCTCGACGACGAGACCATCGCCAAGGCCCAGAAAGCCTTCGGCAAGATGGATTCGGTGGGCCAGCAGCGCATGGCAGCGCTGCACGGCGGCCGCCGCGACAAGCTGGAAGTCTCGCCCAACCTGTGGGCCGGCGTGGGCCTGGTGCGTGGCGGCGCCGGCACGGCGCTGGTAGGCGACGCCGAGACGGTCGTCGCCCGCATCCAGGAATACGCGGACCTCGGCATCGAGACCTTTATCTTTTCCGGCTATCCGCACCTGGAAGAATCTTACCGTTTCGCCGAGCTGGTGTTCCCGTTGCTAGGGAAGGGCAAGGCGGCCGGCGCCCAGTCGCTCAGCGGTCCGTTCGGCGAGATCATGGCCAGCGACATCATCCCGAAGAAGGCGGCGTAATGGCACCAGCAAAGAACCAGGCGCCCAGCGCGCTCGCGCCATGGATACTGCCCGTCACGCTGATCGTGCTATGGCAGGGGGCCTCGCAGGCGGGATGGCTGTCGAGCCGCATCCTGCCCGAGCCGTGGGCGGTGGCCAAGGCCTTCTGGGTGCTGGCTGTGTCGGGCGAGCTATGGGTGCACTTGCGCACCAGCCTGTGGCGCGCGGCGTCGGGCTTTGCCATTGGTGCCGGTCTCGGGCTGCTACTTGGCCTGCTGACGGGGAGTTTTCGTCGCGCCGAAACGCTGCTCGACACCACGCTGCAAATGGTGCGCAACATCCCGGCGCTGGCGCTGATCCCGCTGGTGATCCTGTGGTTCGGCATCGACGAAACGGCCAAGCTGTTCCTGCTGGCGGTCGGCGTGTTCTTCCCGGTATACCTGAACACCTTCCACGGCATCCGCTCGGCCGACCAGGGCCTGATCGAGATGGCGCGCAGCTATGGCCTGTCCGGCTGGCCGTTGTACCGCGACGTGATCCTGCCAGCGGCGCTGCCGTCGATACTGGTTGGTGTACGGTTTTCGCTCGGGCTGGTGTGGGTGCTGCTGATCGTGGCCGAGACCATTTCGGCGCAGGCGGGCATCGGCTACATGACCATGAACGCGCGCGAATTCCTGCAAACCGACGTGGTGCTGGTGGGAATATTGCTGTACGCGCTGCTGGGCAAGGCTGCCGACCTGGCCTCGCGCGGCATGGAAAAGCGCTTCCTGCGCTGGAATCCGGCCTACCGCTAATCGATCTTGAACTGGAGTAAACCGTATGAATATTTCCACCAACTTGTTCGATATGGGCGGATTGGCCCGCGAAAACCTGGCGTCGCTGTCGGCGGCCGACGCCAACCGGCCACCGGCGCGACGCCAGGGCGTGTCGCTGTCGCTCGACGGTCTGAGCAAATCGTTCGGCGAGCGCGCGGTGCTGCACGACATCGGGTTGCAACTGAAGCCTGGCGAGTTCGTCGCGGTGGTGGGCCGCAGCGGCTGCGGCAAGAGCACGCTGCTGCGCGCCATCGCCGGGCTGGAGACGGTGGAGCAGGGCACCATCGCGGTGGGCCAGGGCGCCATCGGTACGAGCATCCGCATCATGTTCCAGGAAGCGCGGCTGCTGCCGTGGAAGACGGTGCTGGAAAACGTCGCGCTGGGATTACCACGCTCGCTGAACGCGGCCGCTGCCACGCTGTCTACCGTGGGCCTGGGCGAACGCGCCAACGACTGGCCCGCCGAACTGTCGGGCGGCCAGCGCCAGCGCGTGGCCCTGGCGCGCGCGCTGCTGCACGAACCGCAGTTGCTGCTGCTCGACGAACCCCTCGGTGCGCTCGATGCGCTCACCCGCATCGAAATGCAGCAATTGATCGAAAGCCTGTGGCTGGCGCGTGGTTTTACGGCGGTGCTGGTCACCCACGACGTGCAGGAAGCGCTGGCGCTGGCCGACCGCGTGGTGCTGATCGAAGAAGGCCGCATTACCCTCGACCTGAAAGTGGACCTGCCACGTCCCCGCGCCCGTGGCAACGCAGCGTTTGCGGCGCTGGAGCAGCAACTGCTGGAAAGCATCCTGCATCCGGCGCCTTCCAGGCCGGCGAGCAAGATTGCGGCTGCGGCCTGATACCCTGAGAGGCAGGTCCTTCCTCAAGTTGAATCTGGCCGCGGAGGCAATTCGATTTGCCCGGCGCAATGCTGCGACAAACGATGCATGAATTGCTTGCGATAGTCCCAAAACGGGACTAGCATGCGATTCATGCGGATACTTTCTCTCCAGACGATTAAGTCGTTCTATGAGCAGCCAGCCTGTAGGGATGCGAAGATTCCCCTGACAGCTTGGTATGGTTTTGTTCTTAAAGCGAGCTGGTCATCACCGGCAGAGGTCAAGGCCGACTTCGGAACAGCCATCATTTTGAAAAATGGACGTGTCGTCTTCAATATCGCGGGAAACAAGTATCGACTCGTCACCTCGATCAATTATCCGCACGGCATTTTGTTTATCAAATTCATCGGCACACATAAGCAGTATGACGCGATTGATGCGCAGACAATCTGAATGAGGTTCAAAGTGGAAATCAAACCTATCAGGAACGCTGCGGACCACGCGGCAGCCTTGCAAGAGATCGACGGACTGATGTCCGCCGAGCCGGGAACACCGGAAGGTGACCGACTTGATGTGTTGGCGACGCTCGTTGTAGCCTATGAAGCCAGGCACTTCCCCATGGATTCGCCAAGCCCCATCGATGCGATCAAGTTCAGGATGGAGCAGCAAGGCCTGACGCCCAAGGATCTGCAGCCGATGATCGGCCGCTTGAACCGGGTGTACGAGATTTTGAATGGCACCCGACCATTAACACTGGCGATGATCTGGCGCCTGCATGAAGGTCTTGGCATCCCTGCGGAATGCCTGATCAGGCAGCCGTCGGCCGCAGCAGGATGATTGAACCGCAAGGTTAGGTAAACCTCATCCTTCCGACAGATTCCCCTCCCTCCCATCCCCCAGTATTATTCCCACCTGTGCAGCAGATTGAACGTAACCGCTGCTTATGATCGATTTTCTCGATAGTAACGAGGCAAATTTTTCGTTTTACAACATCAATAGTGCAGAGCATAATCATTGCCACCCGAGACATGGACTTTGCCGGAATCCCGGACCGGTCGCACGTCTCACTGTTCCCACACACTGGAGTCTGACAATGAAAAAAATCTTTGCCCTGCTGGTTGCCGCTGGTATCTCGATGTCCGCATTTGCCGCACCGGAAACCTTTACCTCCGATGCCAACCACACGTTCTCGAGCTTCAGCTACAGCCACTTCGGTTACTCGATGCAGACCAGCCGCTTCAACAATACTACCGCCAAGTTCACGGTGGACCGCGCTGCCAAGACCGGCTCGGTGGAAGCGACCATCGACACCAAGTCGGTCGATACCGGCTCGAAGCTGTTCGACGGCCACATCCAGGGCGAAGATTTCCTGGACACGGGCAAGTTCCCGACCATTACCTACAAGTCGACCAAGGTCAACTTCAAGGGTGACGTGCCATCGACCATCGACGGCAACCTGACCATCAAGGGCATCACCAAGCCAGTCACCCTGACCGTGACGAACTTCCACTGTGCCGATCACCCGATGATGAAGAAAATGGCTTGCGGCGCCAACGCCACTGCCAAAATCAAGCGCACCGAGTTCAACGCCGGTAAATACGCACCGAATGTCGGCGACGAAGTCACCCTGACCCTCGCCATCGAAGCGATCAAGGAGTAATTGAAACCGGCCGGTCCCAACGGTAACCGCTGGGCTGGCTCGATTTCATTGCACTGATCTGGACTGTTGCGACATCGCGTCGCGGCAGTCCATTTTTTTAGGAGTAACACAATGAAATTGACGCAGCTCGCGTTTGCCGCATCTCTGCTGGCCACCTTGTCGGCCCATGCCACCGACCTGATCATCACCAACGGCAAGGTCGCCACCATGACCAGGGAGGGCGCGTTTGCCCAGGCCGTGGCCATGAAGGACGGCAAGATCACCGCCGTGGGCAGCAATGCCAGCGTCCTGAAACTCAAGACCGCCGACACGCAAGTCATCGACGCCGACGGCAAGACCGTGATTCCCGGCCTGAACGACTCGCACCTCCATATCATCCGCGAAGGCCTTAACTACAACGCCGAGCTGCGCTGGGACGGCGTGACGTCGCTGAAAAAAGCCATGCAAATGCTCAAGGAGCAGGCTGCGCGCACGCCCGACGGCGCCTGGATCAAGGTGGTAGGCGGCTGGAACGAATTCCAGTTCGAGGAAAAACGCCTGCCCACGCTGGAAGAAATCAACGAAGCGGTACCGGACAAGCCGGTCTTCCTGCTGTACCTTTACGCCCTCGGTTTCCTGAATAAAAAAGGCATCGAGACGCTCGGCTACACGGCCGAGACCAGGTTCAAGGACGGCGTGGTGGAAGTGGGCGCCGACGGCAAGCCCACCGGCAAGCTGATCGCCAAGCCGAACGCCATGATCCTGTACACCACGTTGGCCAGGACCACCGTGCTGCCGCGCGAACAACAGCTCAATTCCACCATCCAGTACTACCGCGACCTCAATCGCCTGGGTCTGACCAGTGCGATCGACGCCGGCGGCGGCGGCCAGGCCTATCCCGACGATTACGCCGTGAGCCTGGAGCTGGCCAAAGATGGCAAGCTGACGGTGCGCACATCGTATTACCTGTTCGCGCAAAAGCCGGGCAAGGAGCTGGAAGACTACCAGCGCTGGCTCACGCAAACCAAGCCCGACAAGAATGAACACCTGTTTTACGCCAACGGCTACAACACCGAGGGCGGCGGCGAAAACCTGGTGTGGAGCGCGGCCGATTTCGAGAACTTCCTCGAGCCGCGTCCCGACATGCCGCACGAAATGGAAGGCGAACTCGAGCCCGTGCTGCGCCTGTTGATCAAGAACCGCTGGCCGTTCCGCATCCACGCCACGTACGACGAGAGCATCGACCGCGACCTGGCCGTGATCGAAAAAGTCAACAAGGACCTGCCGCTGAACGGCCTGCGCTGGTTCTTCGACCATGCCGAGACCATCAGCGACAAGCAGCTGAAGCGTGTAAAAGCGCTGGGCGGCGGCATCGCCGTGCAAAACCGCATGTACTTCCAGGGCGAACATTACTGGAAGCAGTACGGCGCCCAGACCCGCCAGATGCCGCCGATCAAGAAGATGCTGGAAATGAAAATTCCGGTGGGCCTCGGCACCGACGGCACCCGCGTGAGCAGCTACGGTCCGTGGCCGTCGATCTACTGGGCGGTGACCGGCAAGACCGCCGGCGGCTTGAAGCTTTGGCAGCCACAGGACGTGCTGAGCCGCTACCAGGCCCTGAAACTGATGACCCAGGGCAGCGCCTGGATGAGTGGCGAAGAAAAGCTCAAGGGCACGCTGGCCAAGGGCCAGTACGCCGACCTGGTGATCCTGCCGCATGATTACTTCAGCATGGACGTCGAGCAGATCAAGCACCTGGAAAGCGCGCTGACCATCGTCAACGGCAAGGTGGTGTACGCCGGCGAGCAGTTCCAGCAACTGGCGCCCAAGGCACTCGAGGTCAAGCCCGACTGGAGCCCGGTGAAGTATTACGGCGGCTACCAGAACAAGTAACACCATGACATTATTGTCGCATCATGCAGGGGCAGGCACCGGCGGGTATACCTTGAGATACTGCCGGCGGTCTCGCGCGGACGCTAAGATGGGGTTCGGAGAGATAAAACCCACCATGATGAATAACGACAACTTGCCTGCTGGCGCGGCGGCCATTCCGGCGCCTGCGCTTATCTGCGTGGTGGACGACGATGCGTCCGTCCGCCAGGCACTCGACAACCTGCTCACGTCGGCCGACTACACGCCGCTGTGCTTTGACTCGGGCGAAGCCTGCCTGGCCTATGGCCAGCTCGACGGCGTGGACTTCGCCGTGGTGGACGTCAAGCTGGGCGGCATGAGTGGTTTCGAGCTGCAGCAGCGGTTGTCCTCCATGAACCTCGACTTGCCCATGGTATTCATCAGCGGCCATGCCGACAGCGGCATGGAAGCGCTGGCGGCGCGGGCGGGCGCCATCGCGCTGCTGCACAAGCCGATCGATGTCGACCGCCTGCTGGCGCTGATCGACCAGGCGCTGGTCGGCCATCCTCCACCGTCATGACTTCCGAACCGACCGAGCCTCCACCTTCCTCCACGCCTGGCGCCAGCCATACCGTCGCCAACGCCGACCTGGCCGGCGCCAGCTTTGCGCAGCTGTCCCGGGACGGCGTGCTGGCCACGCTGCGCGGCGCTGACGCTGCCGGCCGTACCATCCTGATCGCCACCGCCGCCTCGACCGCGCATGCCGCCGAGGCGGTCCATTACCTGAATAACGAATATGCGCTGCGCGAGCGCCTGTCTCCGGCCTGGGCGCGGCCGCCGCAGGGCATCGCCTGGCGCCACGGCGCGATGGCGCTGCTGTACCCCGACCACGGCGATGTGCCGGCCACGCAGATCGACGTCGCTGGCGATGTCGACGCCTTCCTGGTGCTGGCGCTGGAAATCTGCGGCGCCGTGCGCGCCATGCACGATGCCGGCCTGCTGCACCGCAATCTCAAGCCCGCCAACATTCTGATCGATCCGGCCGGCGGCTGCCGCCTCGGTGGCTTCGGCCTGGCCTCGCTGTCGGGCGTTACCCGGCCCGCAGCCGCACCCGGACTCGGAGCCGGAGCCGAAGTCGGTCCAGAACCCGAGGCGCCCGGTACCGTGCGCGGCACGCCGGCCTACATGGCGCCCGAGCAGACCGGCCGCAGCCGGCTGGCGGTCGATGCGCGCAGCGACCTGTATGCGCTGGGCGTGACCTTGTACGAACTGCTTACCGGCCGCCTGCCGTTCGCCGTGGCGCATCCGGCCAGCGCGGGCGAGTGGATCCACGCCCACCTGGCGTCCGAACCGGCGCCGCCGCAGTTTGCCGATGGCGGCACGGTGCCGCAGGTGCTGTCACAAGTGCTGCTGAAACTGCTGGCGAAAGATCCGCAGGACCGCTACCAGGGCGCGGCGGCGCTGGCGACCGACTTGCAGCGCTGCCTGCAGGACTGGCGGCGTGACGGCGCCATCGCGCCGTTTGCGCTGGGACTTGCGGGTGCGCCAGCCGTGCGGTTCCCTGCGCGCCTGCACGCACGCGGCCAGGCTGCAACCGACCTGCTGGCCGCTTACGGGCGCGTGTTCGACGGCGGTTCGGCCGCCCTGGTGCTCGTGCACGGACCGTCGGGCGTGGGCAAGTCGGCCCTGGTGGCGCAGTTTTTGCGCGACCCGCAACTGCGCGCGGCCTCGGTGGCCATCGCCAAGGTGGACCAGTTTGGCGGCGCCGCGCCTTACGTGGCGCTGATCGAGGCGTTGCGCAGCCTGTTGCTGGGCATCCTGGGCCACAGCGGCGCGGACGCCGGATTCTGGCGCCAGCGGCTGCGCCAGGTACAGGAGCGCGATCCGACAGTGCTGGCGCCGGTGCTCGACCTGGTGCTGGAATCGGCGCCGGAACTGGCTGCCGGCCTGGCGCAACTGGCCGGCACCGACGTCGCGCCCGACACGTCCGGGCCTGCTGCGGTGGCGCCGGAATCGGCGGGCCGACTGGCGCTGGCGGTGCAGCGCCTGGTCGAACTGTTTGCCGCGCCCGAGCGGCCGCTGGTAATGATGATCGACGACGTCCAGTGGCTCGACGCCGCCACGCTGGCGCTGCTCGAAACGCTGATCGCCCGCACCTGCGAACTGCCGTTCCTGCTGGTGCTGACCAGCCGCAGCGAGGACTGTGCTCCGGCATCATCGTTATCCGGGTCGGCCAATGGCGCGATCGCCGCACCACCGGACATCGCCGCACGCCTGCGCGCCTTGGCCGGCCACGTGGTGGACATCGCCTTGTCGCCGCTGGCGCCAGCCGCCATCGAAGCGATGCTGGCCGAAGCGCTGGCCACTCCCGCCGCCCAGGTCGGGGCGCTGGCGGCGCAGGTGCACCATAAAACCGCCGGCAACCCGTATTTCGTGCGCCAGTTCGTGCAAACCATCGTCGATGAAGGACTGGCGCAGCGCGATGCTGCCAGCGGCGCCTGGCGCTTCGACCTCGCTGCCATCGGCACGCTGCGCTCCACCGACAACGTCGCCGACCTGGCATTGGCGCGCCTGGCCCGACTGCCGCCAGCCACGCGCCAGGTGCTCGGCGCGCTGTCGTGCCTGGGGCGGGTGCAGGGCGCCGACTTGCTTGGCGCACTGGCCGGCGCCAGCGAGGAAGCGCTGGCTGCATTGCTGGCGCCAGCCATGACCGCTGACGTGGTGGTGGCGGCATCGTCCGGCTACGTGTTTACCCACGACCGCTTGCAGGAAGCGGCTTACGCCGACCTCGATCGCGCCACCCGCGAGCAGTTGCACGCGCAGCTGGGGCGGCTGATGGTCGAGCGTGCGCTGGCCGCCAACCGCGACGACCTGCTGTTCGGCGCCCTCGATCACCTGGCCCGGGCGCTCGGACTGCTGCAGCGTGAGGAGCGGCCGCACCTGGCGCGGGCGGCGTTGCTGGCCGGCCGCAAGGCGCGCCGCGCGTGCGCCTACGAATCGGCGCTGTCCTATCTCGCATTGGCGCACACCCTCGGCGGGGACGGTGACGAGCGCCTGCGCTTCGACGCCGATCTCGAACGCGCCCACTGCCACTGCTTCGGCGGCCACCTGGACGCCGCGCAGGCAATGCTGCCGGTGCTGCTTGCCGGCCCGTGGGAGCGCAGGTTGCAGGGGCAGGTGCTGCGGCTGGCGGCCGAGATTGCGGTACGGCGCGGCGATTATGCCGAAGCGGTGCGGCTGTCGCTGGACGGCCTGCGACCGTTCGGCATCGACATGCCGGAACACCCCACCGATGCCGAATGCGACCGGGTCTACGCAGCGCTGCGCGCGCGCCTGCACGGGGACTGGCGCGCCACGCTGCACGCGCTGCCACAACTGGACCTGGCTGCCGACCACGGCGCCGTCTCCGACATCGGCGTCCAGCTGGCGCTGTTGTCCGGCATGTTGATGCCCACCAGTTTCAGCTCGCCGCGCCTGCTGTTCCTGCACCTGTGCCACACGCTCGATGTGAGCCTCGATCACGGCATGTGCGGCGAGACCGCCATTGCGCTGGCCTGGCTCGGTGTGATGGTGGCCGAGCGTCATGGCGATTATGCCGAGGGGCACGCCTACGCGGCCGCCGCGCGGGCGCTGGTGGAGCGCCACGGTTACCGCTACCACGCGGCGCCGGTGCTGCTGGCGCTCGACCAGGTCAGCGTGTGGACCCAGCCGCTGTCGTACGCGCTCGGTTGCGCCCAGGCGGGCCTGGAGGCGGCGCTGGCGGTGGGCGACCTGACCATGGCCAGCCTCGAACACTGCCACCGCATCTGCATGCTGGTCACGCGCGGCGATCCGCTCGACGCGGTGGCTGCCGATATCGCCGCTGCGCGGGCGTTCGTCGGCAGGCTCGAATTCCGCGACATGGACAAGATCCTGCTGGTGCAGCAGCACTTCGTCAACCACCTGCGCGGCGTACCCGATGCGCCGCTGCTGCAGGGCGTGGTGGACGAGGGCACCATGCCCACGCTGCGTTTCTGGCACTGGGTGTACCAGGCCGGCCCCGCATTCCTGGCCGGCGACAATGCGCTGGCACTGGCATGTTTGCGCGCAGCGGACGCGCTGGCCTGGTCGGCGCCCGCGCACATCCACCTGCTGGAGTACCACCTGTTCAGCGTGCTGGCGCTGTGCGCCGATACTGCCCACGATCATGAGGCACGCATCGCCGCCCACGTGGCGAAGCTGGCGGCATGGGCAGAAGCCAACCCCGCCACCTTCGCCGACAAGCACCTGCTGGCGCAAGCCGCGCTGCGCCAGCGTGCGGACGACAGTTTCGGCGCGCTGGCTTTGTACGACAGCGCGATTGCCCATGCCCAGGCGCAGGGCTTCAATCACTACGTGGCCTTTGCCCACGAGCTGGCGGCAGCGCTGTGCCGGCGTCATGGCCATGCCACCGGCGCCCAGGCGCACGTGCGTGGTGCTGCCGCTGCCTATCGCCGCTACGGCGCGCCCGGGCGGGCCGCCGCGCTCGAGACCCGGTGGGGGACAGGGCCGCAGGCTGGCGCCGACAGCAGCCATCCGCATCCGGGACACGACACCGTTGCGCTGGTCGCAACGGCGGACATCCGCGACATCGACAGCGTGATCCGCGCCGCGCGCGCACTGTCCGAGGAGATCGAAACCGCGCCGCTGGTGCGGGTGCTGATGACCATCGCGCTCGAGCACGCCAGCGCCCAGCGGGGCCTCTTGCTGCGCATGGACGGCGAAACGCCAGTGCTGCAGGCCAGCGCCGTGCTCACCGGCCAGGGCGTGCAGGTGGAACTGGCGGCGCAGTCCGGCGAGGCGACCGAACTGCAGCCAGGGTTACCTCTAACGGTATTGCACACCGCCATGCGCACCCTCAAACCGGCGCGCGATGCCGAACCGGGCGCGATCTGCATCCCGCTGGTGCGGCAGGGCCGCCTGGTCGGCATGTTGTACCTCGAGAACCGCCTGGCCACCGCCGCCTTCTCCGGCGAGCAGGAACGGGTGCTGTTGCTGCTGGCCGCGCAGGCGGCGGTGTCGCTGGAGACGGCGGCGCTGTACGCCGAACTGCTGGCGGAAAACCAGCAGCGGCGCGAAGTCGAGCAGGCGCTGCGCGAAAGCCGCGCCATGATGCTGCAAGGGGAGCAGATCAACCGCAGCGGCAGCTGGACCTGGGACCTGTCCAAGTCCACCATCAACGGCACGCCGGAACTGGCGCGCATCTTCGGCCTGGCCGACGCGCAGCCCACCATGCCGCTGTCGATTTTTGTCGAGGCGCTGCACCCGGACGACCAGCCGCGCGTGCAGCGCATCCTCGACCATGCCATCGCCAACCGCCGCGCCTACGGCATGGACTACCGGGTGGTCGATCCCGATGGCACCGTGCGGTACCTGAGCTGCGTGGGCGAACCGCTGGCCGGCACCGGCGGCGATGTCTTTGTCGGCACCACGGTGGACATCACGTCGCGCCGCGCGGCCGAAGACTCGCTGCGCCAGGCCCAGGCCGAGCTGGCGCGGGTAGCCCGCGTGACGACGGTCGGCCAGTTGACATCGTCCATCGCCCACGAAATCAATCAGCCGCTGATGTCGATATCGTCGAACGCCGGCGCCAGCCTGCGCTGGCTCGACCGCAATCCGCCGCAACTGGACCGGGTGCGCAGCGGCCTGCAGGAAATTGCCGCGCAAAGCCAGCGCGCCGGCGGCATCATCCGCGGCCTGCGGGCGCTCACCCGCAAGGGCACTCAGGAAAAGGCGCCGTTCGACCTGCACGACACCATCCGTCACATCGTCTCCATCTCGCGCAGCGAACTGGAACGCCAGGAAGTGCCGCTGGAACTGGCGCTGCATGCGCGCAGCGGCTGGGTGGTGGGCGACGCTGTGCAATTGCAGCAGGTGCTGCTCAACGTGGTGGTCAACGCGATCGACGCCATGGCCGCCGTGCCACGGCAAGTACGCAGTTTGGCCATCAGTACGGTGTCGGAGGATGGCCAGCTGGCGGTGCGGGTGGACGACACCGGCAGCGGCATCGACGCCGCCAGCGCTGCCCAGATGTTCGAACCGTATTACACCACCAAGGATGATGGCATGGGCATGGGGCTGGCGATTTGCCGCTCCATCATCGAAGCCCATGGCGGCAGCATCGCCGCCACCGCGCGCCAGCCGCACGGTTGCAGCATCGTCTTCAGATTGCCGGAGCAAGCGTGAACCAGGAAACCATGCAGCAAATAGTCTACGTCGTCGATGACGACGAATCGGTGCGCCAGTCGTTTGTCAACCTGCTCGATTCGGAGGGCTACCAGGTGCACGCCTACGATTCGGCCGCCGCGTTTTTTGCGCAGCCGCTGGCGGCCGTGCCGGCGTGCCTGCTGCTCGATATGCGCATGCCCGAGGTGGGCGGCTTCGACGTGGCGGCCGAGCTGGAACGCATGGGGGCCGACCTGCCCATCATTTTCATCACCGGCCACGGTTCGATCCCGCTGACGGTGCAGGCGATGAAGGCGGGCGCGCTGGAGTTTCTGACCAAGCCGGTGGAGCCCGATGACCTGCTGCGCGCGGTGCGCGATGCGCTGGTGGTGGCGGCGGCGCGCCAGGTGCAGCGCCAGGAGCTCGATGAGCTGCGCCGGCGCCATGCCACGCTCACCCCGCGCGAGCGCGAGGCGATGCAACTGGTGATCGGCGGCCTCTTGATCAAGCAGATCGCCAACGACCTGGGGATCAGCGAAATCATGGCCAAGACCCACAAGCGCAACCTGATGGACAAGATGCACGCGCGCTCGCTGCCCGACCTGGTGCGCTACGCCGAACGGCTCAACATCACGCAGACGCGCAGCCGCTAGCGGCGCATCACACCAGCTGGAACCAGCCCAGCAAGGCGCCGGCCGCCAGCAGCCACAGCAGGTGGATGCGGGTGCGCCAGATCAGCACCCCGGCCACCACCGACAGCAGCCACAGCGGCCAGTCGAGCGCGAAGTCACGGTGCGCGCTGCCCAGCGTAATGCCCACCGAGACCATCAGGCCCACCACCACCGGCGCCATCCCCTGCTTGAAGGCGCGCACGCCCAGCTTGTCGCGGTGGCGCCGGGCCCAGCGCGCGGCAAGGTAGGTGAGGGTGGTGCTGGGGATCAGGATGCCGAACATGGTCACCGCCACGCCGGCAAACGCCGCAGCGTAACTGCCCGCATTGAGGCCCACGTTCCAGCCCATCAGCGCCACGAACAGCACGTTCGGACCGGGCGAAGCCTGGGCGATGGCGACCGAGTCGTTGAACTGCGATTGCGTGAGCCAGCCCTGTTCGAGCACCAGGTAGCGGTGCATCTCGGTGGTGGTGGAAATCGCGCCGCCCACCGACAATAGCGACAGCAGCAGGTAGTGACCGAACAGGTTGCACCAGTCCGCCATGCTGAGGACGATGTGGAGCGGGGCGCCGCTCATGGCCGCTCCTTGATCAGATGGCCCGCTTTCAGGCTGCGCTGTTTCAATATCCTGTAGGTGAGGCCCACGCACACGCCGCCCAGCAGCAGCAGGGTCCACCCCAGCGGCACCTTGAACACCACCAGCAGCGCCACGCACAGCACGGCGGCGGCGCCGCTGAACCAGCCGGGCAGCGGGTGCACGCGCAGCGAGGACGCGAGCTTGACGCCCGTGGCGGCGATCAGGCCGGCAGCCACCGCCGCCATGCCGCGCAATGCGCCGGCCACGCCCGGGTGGTTGGCGTAGTGCGAATGCAGCACGGCCAGGCACAGCACCAGCAACAAGGGCAGGGTCAGCATGCCGGCCAGCGCCACCATGGCGCCGCGCAGGCCGAAATAGCGGTCGCCGATCATCAGCGACAGGTTGACCACGTTAGGCCCGGGCATCACCTGCGCCACGGCCCAGTCTTCGATGAACTCTTCCTGGGTGAGCCAGCGCTTGCGCTCGACCATTTCGCGCTGGACCACGGCCAGCACGCCGCCGAAGCCTTGCAAGGCCAGCAAGGTGAACGAAATGAACAGGTCGGTGAGGGAACTGGGTTGTGGGCGTGGTGATTCTGGCGTCATCTTGGCATTATCACCCCGGTCGTTGCTGCGTGTCCACGCACATCAATTCCGGGTAAGATTTTAATTGTGAAATGATAGGAGCCTGACATTGACTTTACGGCACGGTCGCGCATACTCCCCTAGCGTATCCGCTTGATCTCAATCAAAACCCCTATCTTTTTAGCGAGGCTCATGATGAACGATTTGCACTTTCCCCCGGTGATGCAGCAACAATACCAGCGTAGCGACCAGCACAGCAGCGCCATCGTCGAGCGCGGCATCATCGTGCAATCGACCTTCAACACCGTGTGTGCCATCGAATACCTGCGCTCGCACAACGTCCAGCCGCAAATCATCGAACGGGTGCTGCTCCATCCCGAGCAACGGCGGCAAGCGACCCACTAGTTGCAGGTTTACTTATGCACACATCATGATGGCAAGAATGATTTTTTAAATTTTTCGTGTCGAAAAATATATCAACGTAAGTGCTTGATTTATATAGGGATAAAAACTGCCTGTTGGATGGGCAGTTTGTTGAACCCCGCGCCGTTACAGGCGCGCTTCGTTGTCAATGGGGGGATATCCACATAGATATCCACAGAGCTTGTGGATATCGTAAAAAACGCTTGAGAATCCTGTACTTAGCGATGGTTAGCGAGCATCGGCGACGCTGAGCCGGATCAAAGCGGTTTCTTCAAGGGCTGCATCACGCTGCCGACCACCACGTACGGTGCTGCCGGGTCGTCCACCACGCTGGCGGTCACCCGCAGCCGCAGTTCCTGGCCGTCGCGGCGCCAGGCGGTCACCACGTCGGTCCAGGTTTCGCCCGCGCGCAGCGCGCTCAGCGCGTCGGCCAGTTGGTCGGGCGGATAGGGCGGGGTGTGCAGCAGGCGCAGGTCGGCGCCCACCAGCTCGTGACGGGCAAACTGGAACTTGGCGCAAAACTTGTCGTTGACAGTGGCAATGCGGCCGCGCGCATCGAACGCGGCGATCACCGCGTGCTGATCGACAGCGCCCAACAGCCGTTTTGCATGGTTCAGCTCGGCTTGCAGGGCGCTGGCGTGTTGTTGCGCCTCCTGCAGGGCGGCGTAGGCGCGCAGCGACGAGATCACGGTGGTAAACAGCTTGCGGGTGGTCAGGTCGGTCTTGCACCAGAAATCGTTGATGTCGTAATCGAGGATGATGCTGTGCTCGAGCGCCTGGCCCGGCTGGCCCGTGCGCAGCACGATGCGCACCAGGCTGTTGTGCAGGCTGTCGCGGATTTGCCGCGCGACGTTGAGCCCTGCATCGCTGGTTTCCATGATCACGTCCAGCAGCACCAGTGCGATATCGGGGGTATTGCGCAGCGTGGTCAGCGCTTCCTCGCCGCTGTAGGCATGCAGGAAACTGAGGCGTCGGCCACGGAAGCAGGCGTTGCTCAGAGAAAATTTCGTCACCACGTGGACATCGACATCGTCGTCCACGATCAGCACCTTCCACGGCAGCGGGGCGGCCGCCGCTTCCTTGCTGCCAGCGTGCGCCTCGTCGGCGCCAGCATCGCCGTCGTCGATCATCCAGTCTGTATCGTCATCATTCTGATTCATGCACCGATCCCGAAACGAGTTCTTGGAAGAAATTTCGAACGTCGGAGTTACACTATTCCTCGTGTGCGGATTTGTCAAAGACTTCGAGGCCCGATGTTTCATACACCGTATTTATGCACACAAAAATATTTTTCAAGCAGGCTGAAAAAGAAACGGGAGCCCCGTGGCTCCCGCTGTAAGTCATTGATTTTATTCGCCTAAAATATTGCCTTCCGTTTCAGCATTTTGTTGAAACGCCCGCCATTAAAGGCGTTCCCGGCTGTCAAGTGGCGGTTATTCACAAGCTTATCCACAAAACGTGTGGATATCTTTATACCGCGACGATTTCGGACAATTGCTTGCGCACGGCGCCATGCGCCATCACCAGTTCCGGGCCGTCGTGCAGCATGGCGTTGTACTTGGCGCGAAACTCGAGGTCGCCCTGTTCGGACGGGCCGATCAGCGCTTCGATGGCGCGCCGGAAGGTCACCGCTTCCTCGGCCGTGACCGGTTCTTCATCGTCAAGGCGCTCATCCATTTGCGCCATCAGGCCCGACATTTTTTGCAGCCAGGCGAAGTTGGGGTGATTGGTGACCAGTTGCAGCAGTTCCAGCGGGCTGCCTACATTGCCAAAATACTGGCTCTCGATGTGGATCAGTTGCTTGTGCAGGTCGCGCAGGGCGCGGCCCAGGCCGGTCAGTTTGGCGCGTTGCGCAGTGTCGTCGATGCTCATGGCGGATTCCTGTGGGTAAGTTGGCTATGGGATGGCCGCAGCTTAGCAGAGTCCCCCCTATGGTGGAGCCTATCTTATTGCAGTGGTGTGGAGTCTTTTCGGTCCCTAATATGAAGCTTCTTTTACACCACTCTGGAAGCATGATGATGAACCCAAAACTCGAAGTCCTGACCCCGCAAAACTCGCAGCTGATCTTCATCGACCAGCAGCCGCAAATGGCGTTCGGCGTGCAGTCGATCGACCGCCAGGTTCTGAAAAACAATACCGTTGCACTGGCCAAGGCCGCCAAGGTCTTCAATATCCCGACCACCATCACCACCGTCGAGACCGAATCGTTCTCGGGTCACACCTACCCTGAACTGCTGGACGTGTTCCCCGGCAAGGACATCCTGGAGCGTACCTCGATGAACTCGTGGGACGACCAGAAAGTACGCGACGCACTCGCTGCCAACGGCAAAAAGAAAGTGATCGTGTCGGGCCTGTGGACCGAGGTGTGCAATACCACTTTCGCCCTGTGCGCCATGCTCGAAGGCGGTTACGAAATCTACATGGTGTCCGATGCGTCGGGCGGCACGTCGAAAGAAGCGCACGACATGGCCATGCTGCGCATGGTGCAGGCCGGCGTGATCCCGGTGACCTGGCAGCAAGTTCTGCTGGAATGGCAGCGCGACTGGGCCCACAAGGAAACCTATAACGACGTGATGGCCATCGTCAAGGAACACTCGGGCGCCTACGGCATGGGCGTGGACTACGCTTACACCATGGTGCACAAGGCCGCTTCGCGCGCCAACCCGGACCATAAAACCCTGGCGCCGGTCCCCGCAAAATAAGCAGTCAGAACGCGCTGAGCAAGCCGCGCCGGGACGCCACTGTGGCGGCCTCGGTGCGGCTTCCTACGTTGAGCTTGGCAAGAATATTGTTGACGTGGAATTTCACCGTGCCCACCTCGATGGCCGCGCTGCGGGCGATCATCTTGTTGCTCTTGCCGGTGGCCAGGTGCGCCAGGATTTCCAGTTCGCGTGGCGACAGGCGCGCCACGTCGGTCCGTTCGGCCAGCTTGCTGGCGACTTCCGGCGGCAAAAACTGGCGGCCTTGCGCCACGGCGTGGATGCACGCCACGAGTTGTTCCGGGCCGCTGTCCTTGAGTAAATACCCGCGTGCACCCGCGCGCATGCCCCGGCGCACGTCTTCGTCGCCCTGGTAGGTGGTGAGGATGACGATGCGGGCTGCCGCATCGAACGCCAGGATCTGGCCGATGGCCTCCAGCCCGTGCATCACCGGCATGCTCAGGTCCATGATGGTCACTTGCGGACGATGCTGGCGGTACAGTTCCACCGCGCGCGCGCCGTTATCGGCTTGCCCCACCAGGGTCAGGCCGGGCGTGGCGTCCACCAGGGCGGCCAGGCCGGCCAGGATCAGCGGGTGGTCGTCGGCGATCAGGACGGTAATAAGGTCGGCGTTGGCGTCGGCATAAGTGTTCATCCGGGATGTCCTTTGAGGCTGATGTGAAAGGCGGCGCCATGCGGCTGGCGCGAGGTGGACCAGATACGCCCGTTATGGGCCTGGACGATGGTGCGGCAGATCGCCAGCCCCAGTCCGGTACCGCCGGGCTTGGTGGAAAACAGCGGGTGGTACAGGCGTTCAGCCAGCTTGGCCGGCACGCCCACGCCGTTGTCTTCCACGCTGATGCGCACGGTGCCGGCAATATCTGCCAGCACCGAGCGCACGTGCAGCTGGCGCGGCCGGGTGTGGACGTCTTTCATCGCCTCGATGGCGTTCAGGACCAGGTTCATCATCACTTGCTGCAACTGCACGCGGTCGGCGCACAGCTGGTGGCCGTTCAGGGCCAGGGCGTCGTGGACCTCGATGCCGTGCTTGTGGAATTCGGCGCGCAACATGCGCAGCACTTCACGCAGCGCTTCATCGAGATCGAACGTGGTGGGTTCGGAATTGGTGCGGCAGGACATGCCGCGGATGCTGCGCACTACGTCGGCCGCAGTGGCGCCGGCGTGGCGGATCAGCTGGAGCGCATCGCGCACCCGCTCGGTATTCTGTGATTGCAGGGACATCAGTCCGACTTCGGCCTGCAGCACGATGGCCGCCAGCGGCTGGCTGACCTCGTGCGCCAGGGAGGCGGCAAACTCGCCCATGGACGAGATGCGCGCCAGCCTGGCCAGTTCTTCCTCGGTTTCCCGCAGCGCCTCTTCCGCCTGCAGGCGGCGGGCTTTTTCGGCCAGGTAGCGACGGTACAATTGCTCGTTGTCGAGCGACTGGTCCGTCGCCAGGTCTGCAGGCGCCGGCATCGTGCCTACCTGGCGGCCTGGGTTTGCGCGGCCAGGTGTTCGCCGATGAACCAGCTGTGCAGCTCGTTACTGCGCACAACCTGGCTGATGATCAGGTCGTTGGTGCCGTCGTCGCCGTTGTCGGCGGCAGCGCGCGCCAGCGGACGGGCTTCGATCAGGATGGTTTCATGGGCGTCCAGCAGGCCGGACAGCTGGGCTGCCGCCGTTTCGCGGCCACGCGGGGCGTTGCGCGAAATGGTCGATTCTTCCACCACGTCCTGCGCCAGGGCGAAGGTCACGCCGCCCAGGGTTTGCACGCGCTCGGCGATGGTGTCCATGATGGCGACCTGCTCGTTGTAGTGCTGGTCGAACAACAGGTGCAACTGGTGGAAGGTAGCGCCCGACACTTGCCAGTGGGCTTTCTTGTAGGCGTCGCGGATGGCCATGGTGTGGGCCAGCAGGCGGTTCAGGGCGCGCACGCTGTGGGCGCGTGTCTCGGTCGACAGGCCGATGCGCACGTCGGTCAATGAACCGAAATCCTGCAATACTTCCTTGGTGTTTGCTTTGCTCATGATGTGCTTCCTTTAAAAAATGCTTTCTGCCTGCCGATTCATTATGGACCGTGATCGCCATGGCGCTTAGCTCCGAAAGAGTGAGGCAGAAAGTTGAACAGGGGAGGGTTTTGATTAACTCTATCGGGTGATCACGATTGCAGGAATTCCAGCAGATCGGCGTTGAGCTTGTCCTTGTGGGTGGTAGGCAGGCCGTGCGGTGCGCCTTCGTAAATCACCAGCTTGGCATCCTTGATGATCTTGGCCGAGGCCTTGCCGGCGGCGTCGATCGGCACGATCTGGTCGTCGCTGCCGTGTACCACCAGCACCGGCACGTCGATCTTTTTCAGGTCTTCGGTGAAGTCGGTTTCCGAGAACTGCTTGATGCAGTCATACGCGCTCTTGATGCCGCATTGCATGCCCTGGGCCCAGAACGTATCGCGCACGCCTTCCGATACCTTGGCGCCGGGGCGGTTGTAGCCGTAGAACGGCAAGGTCAGGTCCTTGAAGAATTGCGAGCGGTCGGCCAGCACGCTGGCGCGGATGCCGTCGAACACGTCCATCGGCAAGCCGCCCGGGTTGGTTGCGGACTTGACCATTTGCGGCGGCACGGCGCCCACCAGCACGGCCTTCTTGACGCGGGCGCTGCCGTGACGGCCGATGTAGCGCGCCACCTCGCCGCCACCGGTGGAGTGGCCCACCAGCGTGGCTTCCTTGATGTCGAGGGCGTTCAGCAGCGTGGCCAGGTCGTCGGCGTAGGTGTCCATGTCATTGCCGCCCCAGGGCTGGCTCGACAAGCCATGGCCGCGACGGTCATGAGCGATCACGCGGTAGCCTTTGCTGGCCAGGAAGATCATCTGGTCTTCCCAGGCGTCGCTTTGCAGCGGCCAGCCATGGCTGAATACCACGGCAGGGCCGGTGCCCCAGTCCTTGAAATGGATGCGGGTGCCATCTTCGGTGATGACGCTGTCGACTGAGAGATTGCTGTTTGCCATGTTGTGACTCCTTGGTGTGTGTGAGTGGTGACTACGAAACCAGTGTAGTGATCGCACTGTTGAAAAGCTCCTGCCAAAAGTGCAGGGCCATTGCTAACGTTTGGGTGGGGCGTCCCGTGTCACGGTGATGGCGATCGGGTCGCTGGACGGAAACGATTCGGCCAGGGCTTCGTCGAGGGCGTCCTGCTGGTGCTGCGCTGGCGTGGCGGGCGTTGCCGGCGGGTTTTCCGATGGCGCTGGCGGTTGCTTGGGCTGTTTCATACTGGGCATCTCCTCGGTTAGTTGACGGTGCCGGGCGTGCCGTCATAGTTGAGCGGCAGCCAGTCGTAGGCTTTGCCGTTCTGGCGGATGCGGCCCAGGCCGGGGAAGGCGATGTGGGCGGCGCCAATCAGCGTGTGATCGTTGGCCAGCGATTGCAGCAGGCGCGCGCGGGTGGCGGCAGCGTCGGCTTCGCTGCTGTCGTACTTGACGGTCGCTTCGGGGTGTTCGAGCTGGATCGCTGTGACGTGCACAATATCGCCCCAGATCAGCAGCGTCTGGCCGGCGCTCTGCACGCGGTACATGGCGTGGCCCGGCGTGTGGCCGGGCGCCGGCAGCGCTTCGATGCCGGTATCGAGCGGCCCGAATTCCTTGTAGGGTTGGTAGCGTTGTGCCGCCTGGTACGGCGCCACGGCCGCCTTTGCGGCATCAAAAAAGCTCGAGAGGAAGTCGGGCGCCTTGGCCTTGTTGGATGCCGACAGCCAGTAGTCCGATTCGGTTTGCGACAGGCGCAGCACGGCGTTGGGGAATACGGCTTTCCCTTGCGACATGATGCCGCCCGCGTGGTCCTTGTGCAGGTGGGTGAGCAGCACTTCGTCTACCTGCTCCGGCCGGTAGCCGGCAGCGCGCAGGTTGGTCAGCAGCTTGTTGCAGCAGTCGCCGTACAGCACCCCAGCGCCGGCATCGACCAGGATCAGCTTCTTGCCGGTGTTGATCAGGAAGGCGTTGATCGAGCCTTGCACCGGCTGCGCCAGGTCGGCCTTGGCCAGGTCCTGCTTGATGATGGACGCCTCGATATGGGTCATCACCGTATCGATGGGGAACGGGTGGCTGCCATCGGAAAGGGCGGTGATTTCGAAGTCGCCCAGCATGGTGCGGTAATAGCCGGGCGCCTGGGTCTTGACCAGCGGCGCGGCAGCCTGGCTGGCCACGGCAATAAGAAGGGTGCAGGCGGCCAGCAGCGGCAGCAGCAGGGTTTTGTTGAGGTTCATGGCGGTCCTTTACGTGTCATCTTGGATGGGAAACGAGGTTCCCGATAGATGAATGGTAAAGGCCCGCCATTATTTCGCCACCTCCATTAAGGCGGGGCTAAGGATACTGCTTAGATTTCGGTTTCCGCTTCGTCGATGGCTTCGCGCACCTCGTCGGCAAAGCCGAACTGCACGTCGTGGCCGCCCACGCCGTCCTGGTAGAAGAAGTGCACCGGTCCGTCTTCGTCGGCGACGATCCAGGCATCGACTTCGGCGCGCTGGTGGCGGTCGCCGATGCGCACGATGTCGATCTTGTGGCGCTCGCCGGGGGCGAGCAGGTTCTTGACCACGTCCTTGGTGCGGGCGGTAGCCAGCGGGACGTAGTGGGCGGTGTGGCGGTCGATCATGGCAACTCCTTGTGAATTAGGCTCCCGCGAGTGTACCGCGCGCGGGAGCCTGGCACCTCTGCCATTGGGGGAGTTCGGTGCGCCAGCTTACGGTGTGATGCCGTAGGTGGCATAGAGCGCATCGACGGTGGGATTGACTGCACGCGCGGCCGCCAGATCGGCGTCGCCAGCGGCAGTCTGGCCCTGGCGGCGCTTGGCGATGCCGCGCGCGAACCGGGAGTCTGCCATACCCGGCTGCATGGCCAGCAGGGCATCGTACTGTTGCACCGCTTCTGCGTGGCGCCCGAGCCGAAGCAGAACCAAACCGTAGGTGTCGAGAAACGCCACCGCGCGCGGCTCCTTGTCCAGGGCCGACCGCACGAACCCTAGCGCTGCAGGCAAGGCTGCGTCGCGAATGACCAATATCCAGGCCACGCTGTTCATCTGGTCGGCATTGTTTGCAGCGCTACGGGCAATGGCCAGATCGACTTGCGCCTGCACAGGCTTGCCCGCC
>NZ_LROM01000057.1 GCF_001758785.1 Duganella phyllosphaerae | reverse complement strand
CGGATAGCGAAGCGCAGACCTTCTTCCATCGCGATCGGGTTGATCAGCTTGACGGTGATCGACACGTTATCGCCTGGCATAACCATTTCTTTGTCCGCTGGCAGTTCGATCGAACCGGTCACGTCAGTCGTACGGAAGTAGAACTGTGGACGATAGTTGTTGAAGAACGGGGTGTGACGGCCGCCTTCATCTTTCGACAGAACGTAGATCTCGCCGGTGAAGTGGTTGTGCGGCTTGATCGATGCTGGCTTGGCCAGAACCTGACCACGCTGTACATCTTCACGCTTGGTGCCGCGCAGCAGCAGGCCGACGTTGTCGCCAGCTTGACCCTGGTCCAGCAGCTTGCGGAACATTTCCACGCCGGTGCAAGTGGTTTTGACGGTATCGATAATGCCGACGATTTCGATCTCTTCGCCGACCTTGATGATGCCGCGCTCGATACGACCGGTCACAACGGTACCGCGACCCGAGATCGAGAACACGTCTTCCACTGGCATCAGGAAGGCGCCATCGACTGCGCGCTCTGGCGTAGGGATGTAGCTGTCCAGTGCATCGGCCAGACGCATGATGGCGTCAACGCCCATCTCGCCTTCTTTGCCTTCCAGCGCCATACGTGCCGAACCTTTGATGATCGGTACGTCGTCGCCTGGGAACTCGTATTTCGACAGCAACTCACGCACTTCCATTTCGACCAGTTCCAGCAGTTCTGCGTCGTCGACCAGGTCGCACTTGTTCAGGAACACGATGATGTATGGAACGCCAACTTGACGGGCCAGCAGGATGTGCTCGCGGGTCTGCGGCATTGGGCCGTCGGCTGCGGAGCAAACCAGGATCGCGCCGTCCATCTGTGCTGCGCCGGTGATCATGTTTTTGATGTAATCGGCGTGGCCTGGGCAGTCAACGTGCGCGTAGTGACGGGCAGCGGTTTCGTACTCGACGTGGGCGGTGTTGATGGT
>NZ_LROM01000056.1 GCF_001758785.1 Duganella phyllosphaerae | reverse complement strand
GTGGTGGTGTCGGTGCCGGCCGCCGCAACCGGCACCGCCGCCGTGCCTGCTGCACCGGCTGCCGGCACCGACACCACCACCGCCCCCAACCCGGCCCGCGCACAACTGGGCGTGCCGGCTGCACCGTATTCCAACGCGGCCACCGGCGGCGGCCTGATGCAGACCACCTTTGCGCTCGCCTTCGTCATCGCCCTGCTGCTCGGCGGCGCCTGGGTACTGAAGCGCTTCGGCCCGCGCGGCTTCGGCGGCGGCAGCAATACCGTCAAGCTGGTGGGTGCGTTGAGCGTGGGTGCGCGCGAGCGCATCATGGTCGTGGAAGTGGGCGACCAGTGGATCGTGGTTGGCGCCTCGCCGGGCCGCATGAACGCGCTGGCCACCATGCCGCGCCAGGAAACGCCGGAAGTGGCGCCCGGCAGCCAGCCGATGGCGGCCCCGGCCAATTTCGCCGACTGGTTCAAGCAAACCATCGACAAGCGCAATAACAGCAATATCAATAACAAGCAATGATGGACACCAAGTACAGCCGTAATCGCAAGCTCGTCACCGGGCTGCTCGTGGCCGGCGCGCTGGCGCTGCCGTTGCTGGCGGCCGCGCAATCGAGCGTGGGCATCCCTGCCCTGAACGCCACCCCGGCGCCGGGTGGCGGCACCAACTACACGCTGCCGCTGCAGACCATGCTGTTGATGACGGCGCTGAGCTTCATCCCGGCCGCGCTGTTGTTGATGACCTGCTTTACCCGCATCATCATCGTGCTGTCGCTGCTGCGCCAGGCGCTGGGCACGCAATCGGCGCCGCCCAACCAGGTGATGGTGGGCCTGGCGCTGTTCCTGACCCTGTTCGTGATGGGTCCGACCTTCGACAAGATTTACAACGAAGCCTACCTGCCGCTGCAGGAAAGCAAGATCAACATGAGCGAGGCGCTCGACAAGGGCGCGGCGCCGTTGAAAGCGTTCATGCTCAAGCAGACGCGCCAGGCCGACCTGGCGCTGTTCGCCAAGCTGTCGCGTACACCGGCCATGCAGGGACCGGAAGACGTGCCGCTGCGCATCCTGGTGCCGGCGTTCGTCACCAGCGAACTCAAGACCGCGTTCCAGATCGGCTTTGCCATCTTCATCCCGTTCCTGATCATCGACATGGTGGTGGCCTCGGTGCTGATGGCGATGGGGATGATGATGATGTCGCCGGCGGTGATTTCGCTGCCGTTCAAGCTGATGCTGTTCGTGCTGGTCGATGGCTGGCAGTTGCTGCTCGGCTCGCTGGCCCAGAGCTTTTACTAGGGAGCGCAGATGACACCGGAAAGCGTGATGACCCTGGGCCGCCATGCCATGGAAGTGACCCTGATGATCGCCGCGCCGATGCTGCTGGTGGCGCTCGTGATCGGCCTGATCGTCAGCATCTTCCAGGCTGCCACCCAGATCAATGAAGCGACCCTGTCCTTCATCCCGAAACTGGTCGGCGTGTTCGTGGCGCTGGTGGTGGCCGGGCCGTGGATGTTGTCGATCATGCTCGACTATATGCGCGAAGTATTCGGCGGCATACCCAACCTGGTTGGCTAGCATCCCGCAGTACCGATGACGACCGCATGATTACCCTCTCCAGCACCGACATCAATATGTGGATCGCCGGGCTGCTGTGGCCGCTCACGCGCATCCTCGGCATGATCGCGGCCGCCCCCATCTTCGGCAACAACGCGGTGCCAGCGCGCATCAAGGTGATGCTGGGTGTGCTGCTGGCAATGATCATCGCTCCCACCGTACCGGCCGCGCCGGCCGTGGAGCCGCTGTCGTGGGCCGGCCTGTTGATCCTGGTGCAGGAAATGCTGGTCGGCGTGGCCATCGGCTTTACCATCCGCGTGGTGTTCGCAGCAGTGGAAATGGCTGGCGAGGTTGCCAGCCTGACCATGGGCCTGGGCTTTGCCACGTTTTTCGATCCCAACACGCGCGGCCGGTCGTCGGCGATCAGCCAGTTCCTGTCGCTAGTCGCCACCCTGGCCTTCCTCTCGGTCAATGCCCACCTGGTGCTGCTGTCGGTGCTGGTGGAAAGTTTCAGCACCTTGCCGATCTCGGCCAGCCCGATTTACGGCGGCGGTTTCAAGCAGATGGCCGACTGGGGCGGCACCGTGTTTGCCACCGGCATCCAGCTGTCGATGCCGATCGTGGCGGCGCTGCTGCTCACCAACGTCGCGCTGGGGATCTTGACGCGCGCCGCGCCCGCGCTGAACCTGTTCGGTATCGGCTTCCCGATCACGCTGGGCGTCGGCCTGCTGGTGATCGCCATGGTCCTGCCCTACCTGGTGCTGCCGATGCAAAACCTGTTCCTGAACGGCATCGAACACGCGCGCCTGATGCCGCGCACCTGGCACGAACGGGTGCCGCCGGTGGTGCCGGTGGCGCCGGTGCCGGTCATGCCCGGGCCGGCAATACAGGGAGTACCGGCGCCGGCCAACCCGGCGCCGCCGGCCGCACCGATACGATAGAACGCGTGCGGGTTGTCCCGAGCCCGCTTCTTTCGTAGACTGGCTGCAGGTCCACTCACCATCACCAGCATGCCCACCCGCCTCCTCCAGTTCGACGGCCAGACCGTGCGCCTCGACGCCCGCACCGACCGCCTCGACCCGCGCGACCGCCCTTACGCACCGCCGCTGGCCGCGCTGCCGCCGCGCTGGCCGGACGACGCGCGCCTGCGCCGCCTGCTGTCCGCCTACGTCCAGCAGGGACTGGTGCTCGATCAAAGCTCACAGGGCAGCCAGGGCGCGTGCACCGGCTACGGGCTGGCTGCCGTGGTCAACTTCCTGCTGTGGCAGCGCGATGGCGCCGGCAACACAAACCATGCCGGGCCGGTCAGCCCGCACATGTTGTACGACCTGGCGCGTTTCTACGACGAGTGGCCGGGCGAGGAATACCAGGGGTCCAGTTGCAGGGGCGCCATCAAGGGCTGGAGCAAGCACGGCAGTTGCGCCGCGCCGCTGTGGCAGGCCAGCGTGCACGCCGGCCAGGACGACGGGGACGATCACGACCAGGGTCGAGACAGCGCCGGCGGCTACCGCCCCGACCAGCGCTGGGCCAGCGACGCCGCCACCCGCCCGCTGGGCGTGTACTACCGGGTGGACAGCGCGTGCATCACGGACATGCAGGCGGCCTTGCACGCCATCGGCGCGCTGTACGTGTCGGCCAGCGTGCACCCGGGCTGGCTCGAGGTCGCTGCCGGCAACGGGCTGGCGCGGGGCCATGCCGGCCTGCCTGTGATCGGGTACGACGGCATGCCGGCTGACACCGGCAACCACGCGTTCGCCATCGTCGGCTACAACGCCCACGGCTTCGTTGTGCAGAACTCCTGGGGCGAAGGCTGGGGCGCGCGCGGCTTTGCCGTGCTGCGCTACGACGACTGGCGCGATAACGGCCTCGACTGCTGGGTGGCGGCGCTGGGCGTGCCGCAGGCAGCGGTAGCGCCCGGCTTGGCCGCCGGGTCCGGCATGGTGGCCAGGCTTGGCGCCAATGCGGGGGATGCGGGCAGCGCCAGCGGTGCAACGGTGGCTGCGGCCAAGTCGCGCCGCGTCGGTGTCTCCCTGGCTGCCGCCGATCCGCCGGTGCTGACCAACCCGGCGCTGGCCGGCGCCCTGCCCTGGTCCAGCGATACCGCCTACGCCCACACGCTGGTGAGCGGCAACAACGGCGTGCTGCGCAGCAGTCGGCCCGACCTCGGCCGCGCCAGCGACCTGGTGGCGGTGGCGGTGGACGAGCGGCTGGGCGACTGGTTGCGCCGTGGTGGCAGGAAGGTCGTGATCTACGCCCACGGCGGCCTGAATTCCGAAGCGGCCTCGCTGCGCCGCATCCGCGTGATGGGGCCATATTTCACCGCCAACGGCATTTATCCATTGTTCTACACCTGGCGCACCGGCCTGCTCGAAACCCTCGGTGGCGTGCTGCGCGACGCCGTCGGCGACACGCTGGCCCCGGCCCGATCACTGCTGGGCAGTACCTTCAGCGATGCCACGGATGGCTTGCTGGAAACCGTTGCCCACCGGGTCCGCTGGATGTGGGGCGAAATGAAGGACAACGCCGCGCTGGCGGCGCAGGACGGCGGCGCGCTGGCACTGCTCGCAGCCGCCCTGGTCCGCCTGCGGCAAGACTATCCGACACTGGAAATCCACTTGGCCGGCCACTCGGCGGGCGCTTTCGTGCACGGCCACCTGCTCGAACTGTGCCGGGCGACCAGGCTGCCGGTGGCGTCGGTCACGCTGTACGCGCCGGCCTGTTCGCTGGCGTTCGCGCGGCGCTGTTTTATCGCGGCCGTGGCGGCCGGCGTGGTGCCGCGCGACCGCTTCTGGCTGCACCTGCTGTCCGATGCGACCGAGCGCGACGACACCGTCGGGCCTTACGGCAAATCGCTGTTATACCTGGTGGCGCGTGGTTTCGAGGACGTACGCAAGACGCCGCTGGCGGGCCTGTACCGGACCGTCGATGCGGCCGCGCAGCATCCGGACGACGAACTGTGGCGCGCAGCCGACTGGCCGGCGGTGCAGGCGTGGCGCGCCTGGGTTGCCGCCCTGCCTGCCCAGGCCGATGGCTTACCGGCGTGCGAGGTCACGACCATGCGCATGCCGGTGTCGGTACAAGCAGCGCTCAAGCCCGGACACAACGCTTTCGATAACGATATCGTGATTTTGAGCCGCACCATCAACCGCGTGCTGAACCGGCCACCCAACGCCGTGCTGGCGGCGCCGGTGACCGATCTGGACTATTAAATATAGTTGAACAGGGACAGGCCCGACAGCGATTTGAATGACTTCTGCGCTGCGTCGAGGTTGGTGGACTGCTGGGTGAACATCGAGATTGCAGCCACGTAATCCACATCCTGCAAATCGGACAGCACGCTCGCGTATTGCAGCTTGAGGTCGTCGCCGGCGCTGTCGAGCGAGTCGAGTTCCTTCAAGCGCGAACCCACGGCCGCCTGCACCGACAGGATATTGTCGGCGGTGTTGTCGATGCTGTTTTGCGCCTGGTTCAGCGCATTGCTCAGGCTAGCCTGGCCGGCAGCGCCCGAACCCGGTGCGCGCAAGGCCTTGATCATGTCGTCGATGGCATTGAACACCGACTTCTTGGTCGATGGCTCTACCGAGAACTGATCGCCGTTGGCCGGCGCGCCCTTGATATCGAAGGTCATGCCATCGAACGCAATCGCCTGGCCGCTCACGTATGGCACCGGCACCGCCGGGACCGGAGTGGCCGGCACCGGCTGGTTCAGGGTCAGGTCGGTGATGGTATAGGTCGTGGACGCCGGCGTGCCGGGCACGGCGGGCGTGACCTGGAAGTCGATCTGGTACTTGCTGCCGGTAAGCTTGGTGGGATCGGACACCGAGCCCGGGGCGATGATGCCGGTGCCGCCGCGATCGTAATTGGCCGGCGAGGCGCCGGTGGCAAAGCGGCCGTTGCCAGTGAGATTGTTCTCGAACACCGAGGAGCCGGAATCGCTGATCGCCACCTTGCGGGTGGACGCTACCTGCAGCTCGCGCTGGCCCTGGTCGCCGTTATAGACCACACCGTTGGCGGTGGGGGTAAATGGTTGCGTCGTCGACTTATAGCCGGAGAACACGTAGCCGCCCACGCCATCGGACGAGTTGGCCTGTCCCAGCAGGTCGGCCAGGCGGCCTTCGAGCTCGACCGCGATCGATTCGCGATCGGCTTGCGACAGGCTGCCCGCGCCGGCTTTGACGGCCAGTTCCTTGATGTCGGTCATCAGGTTGGTGGAGCTTTGCAGGGCCACGGTTTCCAGCGACAGCAAGCCCTTGGCATTGCTGCGGTTGGTCACCATCTGCTCGTTGATGCCGGCCGACTGCGTCACCTCCAGCGCACGCGCGCTGGCGATTGGATCGTCCGCAGCGGTAAGGTTCTTGCGGCCGGTCGAGAGTTGTTGCTGGGTACGGGCCAGCGACGACTGCAGCGTGCCGATCTGGCCAACGCCGACGTCGTAAATGGTTCTGGTACTGATGCGCATGACCATGGGGCTACCTCGTCAAAAATCTGTTGGTACTCATCGGCCGAGGCTGAGCAAGGTGTCGAACAGGGTGCTGGCAATCTGCATGACCTTGCCTGCGGCCTGGTAAGCCTGCTGGTAACGCAGCAGGTTGGCCGCCTCTTCGTCTAGGTTCACGCCCGACACGCTCTGGTGCGCCTTGGTTGCCTGCACCACGGCCGCGTCAGCGGCGTTCATCCCGATCTGCGCTTCGCGCGCCTTGTTGCCCACTACGTTGACCACCTGGGCGTATGCGCCCTGGAAGGTGGCGGTGCCGTTGTTCATCACATTCTTCGATTGCAGGCCGGCCAGCAAGGCGCCGTTGCGGCTGTCGCCCACGCCGCTGGTGTTGGGGCCGACGGTGAAGGTGTCGCCATTGCCCGGCGCGCCGCTGATGCTGAAGCTGACGCCGCCGAAACCGATGGCCGCACCATCGGTGAATGGTACCGGGGTGCCGGCCGGATACGTGGTGGTATTGCCGTTGGCGGTGACCGTCACATCCTGGCCGGCCGGGAAGCCGGCCAGGGTGCCGGCCGCCTTGTCGAAGGTCAGCGTGACCGGCGCCGTCAAGGCATTGCCCGGCGCCAGGTAATTCTGGTCCACGGTGCCGGCCGAGATCTTGGCGCTGCCGGTGTTGGCAATCGGCGCGCCGGTGGTGACCGGCGCGGCCAGCGCGATCTTGGTCGGATCTTTGACCGCGACCGTCAAGTCCTTGGCGGCGGCGTACGTCGGGCGCACCAGGAAGTTGTCGTTTTGCGCGGGGGCACCGGTGATACTGTAGGCCACGCCATCGATCACCTGCGGTTCGGTCTGCGGGAACGGGTTAATCTGCGTGACCTGGCCATCGCTCAGGCGCTTGACGTTGAAATTGGTGCCGTCGAAATCGACGCTGTAATCGCTGGCGGTGAGCTTGCCGGCATCGACCACGGTACCCTTCACTTCGGCCGTGCTTTGCGGCGCGTTGTTGGCGTTGGGATTGACGTAGGCCTGGATCGGGTTGAAGAAGGTGCCACCCAGGGCGCCGTTCTGGTCCTGGCCCAGCTGGTGCTGGGCGTTGAAACTGGTGGCCAGCGACGCTGCCACCTGGCCCAACTGGTTCTGGGCGCCGTCGAGCGCGGTATTGCGGAATTCAATCAAGCCGCCCAGCTGGCCGCCGGTGATCACCTTGTCGGGCAGCGGCGTGAATTTGCCGTTGGGGGCCACGTAACCAACCGACATCTTGGACGGATCGTTGGCGGCCTGCGCCGTACCGAGAGTGAACGCGGTATTGCCAACCACCAAAGGCTGACCGGTGCCCATTTGCACGGTCAGCGTATTGTTGTCGCCCTGGATCACGTTAGTCTTGACCAGCTTGTTCAAGTCGGTGATCAGCTGGTCGCGGTGGTCGAGCAGATCGTTGGGCAAGTCGCCGCCCGAGGACAGGCCGGAGATGGTGTTGTTGAGCTCAGCAATCTGGCGCGCATACGAGTTGATCTCGCCCACGCTGGAGACGACCTGGCTGTTGACGCCTTCGGAAATTTCGTTGAGGCGCGCGCTCATGCCCTGGAACCTGGCGGCGAGCGACTCGGAGGTCGAGAGCATCGACTGCCGCGCCGCTGCCGATGCCGGACTGGCCGCGGCATTCTGTACGCCGTTGAAGAAATCCTGCATCACCGGCGACAGGCCGGCGGTAGGGTCGGCCAGCAGGTTGTCGATCTGCGAAATCTGCTTGTAAAAACCTTCGAGCGACGCCTGGTTGGTTTCGGCGCCGCGCAACTGGTTGGCCAGGAAGTTGTCGTAGTAACGGCGCACGGACGACACTTCGGTGCCGGTGCCGACAAAGCCGGCGCCGGTGTTTTGCGAAGGCGTGTCGGTCTGCACCACGCCCTGGCGGGAATAACCCGGGACGTTCGCGTTGGTAATGTTGTTGCCGGTCGTAGACAATCCGACCTGGGCCGCCAACAAACCACTTCTGCCGATACTCAGTAGACTCATGATGGTTTCACTTTATGTTGCTAAGGTTTACGGCAGCCCAGCCCGAAACTTGAATTATCCAGATTTGAAGCGACAACCGAAGCCACAACTGGCCGGCTTACACCTGTTCAGGGCCAGGCGCTGCAACGACGCCCTGGACAGGTTTAACCGGCCAGCGAGCGTTTAATGATGCTAGTGAGCTTATTGGCATATTGCGGATCGGTGGCGTAACCGGCCTTCTGCAGCCCCTGGGCAAAGGCGCTGGCGTCGCCGGCGCTGGCCAGCACCTTTTCGTAACGCGGGTTGTTGGTGATCAGGCGCGCATAGTCCTTGAAGCTGTCGGCGTAGCTGTCGTAGGCGCGGAAGCGTTCCACCCTGGTCTGGGCCTTGCCGTTGACGTATTCGGTCGTGGTCGCCTCAACAACCTTGCCTTTCCAGTCAGGCGTGGCCTTGATGCCGAACAGGTTGTTGCTGTTGGTGCCGTCGCGCCCCTTGATCTCGCGTTTGCCCCAGCCGCTCTCGAGCGCAGCCTGGCCCAGCATGAACTTGGCCGGAATGCCGGTCGCGGCGCTGGCCTCGTCCGCGTGCGACGACAGTTTTTCCTGGAAGCTGATAACGTGCGGCGCCTGCGACCCCCGGCGTGCCGGCGCAGCCGGCTTGGCGTCCGCAATCGCTTCGGTCTTGGCCGTGGCGGCGGCGTTGCCGCCGGCCGCGGCGATGGCTTTTTGCAGCCTGGCGTCCATCAGGCTGGCCATGCCGGCAAAGCTACCGGCATTGGCGCCATCGGCGGCATCGCCGGCGCCGCCCACGGCCAGCGCCTGCTTGTCGTTATGGCCCAGCTGGCGCACCAGCATGTCGGCCAGGCCGATGCCCTTCTTGGCGATGCTCTGGGCGGTCTGCTGGTCCTGCATGCCGGTCAACATCTTGGTCTGGTCGCTATTGGTCAGGCTGTCCTGCGGCGACGCTTCGCGCATGGTCTTCAACATGGTGTTGACGAACATCGCTTCGAACTGGGTGGCGGCGCCCTTGAGCGCTTCGGGCGTGCCGGCCCGCGCACCCTGGCGCAGGCTGCCCATGTCCTTGACGTCGAGCGCAAACTTGCGCGAGAGGTCGTTGCCGAGGGTGTTGGAGTTTTGACTGGTCATGGCGTGATTCCCGCGTTTTCCGCTTAAATGATTTCAAGCTCGGCGCGCAGCGAACCTGCGGCCTTCATGGCTTGCAGGATCGACAGCAAGTCCTGCGGCGTGGCGCCGATGGCGTTGAGCGCCTTGACAACTTCGGCCAGCGACGCGCCGCCCTTGACCATCATGACCTTGCCGCCGTCTTTTTTGATCGCCACGTTCTGGTTCTGGGTGACCACGGTGGAGCCGCCCGAGAGCGGATTGGGCTGGCTCACCTGCGGATCGGACGAGACCGATACTGACATATTGCCGTGCGAAATGGCGCACGTCTCCAGAGTCACGGCGCGGTTCATCACCACCGACCCGGTGCGGGCATTCATGATCACCTTGGCCGGCTGTTCGGCCGGGTTGACGTTCATGTCCTGCAAGGTGCCGATGAACGTCACGCGCTGGTCGCTGCTGCTGGGGGCCTGCACGCGGATCACGCGGCCGTCGAGCGCGTAGGCAATGCCGGCGCCGTACTTGTCGTTGATCGCGTCCACCACCCGGCTGGCCGTGGCGAAGTCGCTGGTGTTCAATTCCAGGCGGATCATGTTGCCCTCGCCCAGGCTCGAAGCGACTACGCGTTCGACCGTTGCGCCAGCAGAAATCTTGCCCACGCTCAGGTGGTTGATGACCAGAGAATTACCGCCGCCACCGCCACCGGCCTGCACGCCGACGCCGCCGACCAGCACATTGCCCTGGGCCATGGCGTACACCTGGCCATCAGCGCCTTTCAGGGGCGTCATCAACAGGGTGCCGCCGCGCAAGCTCTTGGCATTGCCCATCGACGAGACGGTGATGTCCAGCGTTTGGCCCGGCTGCGAGAACGGCGGCAGCGACGACGTCACCATCACGGCCGCGACGTTTTTCAGTTGCAGCTGGGTGCCCTGCGGCAGGTTCACGCCCAGTTGCTGCAGCATCGACACCACGCTTTGCACGGTGAACGGGGTCTGGGTGGTCTGGTCGCCGCTGCCGTCGAGGCCGACCACGATGCCGTAGCCGATCAGCTGGTTGTGGCGCACGCCGGCGATGCTGGCCAGGTCGCGCAGGCGCTCGGCTTGGGCCGGCGGCGCCATCAGCAGCGACAGCACCACGGTGCCGACGATGATGCCGACCACCACCGCGCCGCGTTTGCAGGCGGCGGTGGCGCGCCGGACACTGGCATTTGCCTGGGAAAGTTTCATGATCGGCCTCAGAACGGCAAGATGCTCTGGAAGAAGCGCGACACCATCGACGCCACTTCCGCCTTGTCCACCTGGCTGCTGGTGCGGTACTCGACGCGGGCGTCGGCCACGGCGGTGGACGACACGGTATTGCCGGTGACGATATTGTCGGGATTGACCATGCCGGAGAAGCGGATGAATTCCACGCCCTTGTTCATGCCGACCTGCTTTTCGCCGGCCACGATCAGGTTGCCGTTCGGCAGCACCTCGACCACGGTGATGCCCATGGTGCCGGTGAAGGCGTTGCTGGCGGTCTGGTTGTCGGCGCCGGAGAAGCTGTTGTTGTTGTTGATCGCCAGCGGGTTGCCGAACGTGCCTTGCAGCGGCTTGGGCAAGCCGATGCTGACCGCGCTGGTCTTGTTGGCGGAATTGGTGCCGGCCTTGTTGGCGGTGGTGCGCTCGGTAATGACCAGGGTCAGCACGTCGCCCACCTGGCGCGCGCGGCGGTCTTCGAAGATCGGCCGGAAGTTACCGCCCTGGTAGATCGCGCCGCTGGTCGGCTTGACCTGCATCTGCTCGGTGGTAAGCGGACGCGCGGTGCGCGGCGAGTCGACAATCGAGGTGGGGGTAACGCTGGCGCAGCCGCTCAGCATGGTGGCGATGGCGAAAACGGCGAAGGTGGCGATTTTCATGGCGTATTCCTTACAGCTGCGACAGGCGCGCGAGCATCTGGTCCGACGTGGTGATGGCCTTGGAGTTGATTTCGTACGCGCGCTGGCTCTGGATCATGTTGACCATTTCCTCGACCACGTTGACGTTGGACGATTCCACGTAGCCTTGCAGGATCGCGCCCAGGCCGTTGGTGCCCGGCGTGTTGGTTTGCGGCGCACCCGAGGCGCCGGTTTCCACGTACAGGTTTTCACCTTTGGATTCGAGCCCGGTCGGGTTGATGAAGGTGGACAGTTGCAGCGCACCCAACTGCTGCGGCGCTACCGTGCCCGGCACCAGCGCCGAGACCGTGCCGTCGCGGCCGACGGTGATGTTTTGTGCTTCGATCGGGATGGTGATCGGCGGTTGCAGCACGAAGCCGCTGGAGGTGACCATCTGGCCGTTGTTATCGCGCTGGAACGAGCCGTCGCGGGTGTAGGCGGTGGTGCCATCGGGCAGCAGCACATTGAAGAAACCGGCGCCATTGACCATGATGTCCTTGTCGTTGCCGGTGGCCTGCGGGTTGCCCTGGGTATGGATGCGCTCGATGGCGACGGGGCGCACACCGGTACCTTGCTGCATGCCGGACGGCAGGTTGGTCTGTTGCGACGACTGGCCGCCGGGCTGGCGCAGGTTCTGGTACAGCAGATCCTCGAACACCGCGCGCGACTTCTTGAAACCGGTGGTACTGACGTTGGCCAGGTTGTGCGAAGTGACGTCGAGCTGCGTCTGCTGCGCTTCCATGCCGGTCTTGGCGATCCAAAGTGAACGTATCATGATCCTTCTCCCGTAGCTTGGATGGGCGTTCGCCACAGCGGCAAACGCTCATCCCACAACAGCATTATGCGGGAGTCGGGGTCAACCCAAAGCGAGGATCTGGGTGGCTTTTGCGGCGTTATTCTCGGCGTTCTTCAACAAGCTCATTTGCATGTCGAACTGCCTTGCCAGGCTGATCATGTTGACCATGGAATCGACCGGATTGACATTGCTGCCCTCGATCACGCCGTCGACGATGCGCACCAGCGGGTCGTTCTGGGCCGGCGTGCCGTCGGCCTGGCGGAACAGGCCATCGTCGCCGCGCAACAGGCCGGCGGTCGGCGGATTGACCAGTTTTAACCGTCCCAGCACGTTCGACGGGCCCGGCTGGAACTCGGTAGACACCGTGCTGACCGTGCCGTCGCTGGCTATCGTGATGTTGGTGTCGGGCGGCACCGCGATGGGGCCGCCGTCGCCGATCAGGGTCTGGCCGCTGGTCGTTTGCAGCAAGCCGTTTTCGTTCACGCGCAGGCTGCCGTTGCGGGTGTACGCCTCCGAGCCGTCGGCCGACTGCACCGCCAGCCAGCCCTGCTCGCGGATGGCGATGTCGAGCGAGCGACCGGTGGTTTGCATCGGCCCGGCGGCAAAATTGGAGCCGACCGTGGAATCGACCACGAAGGCGCGCGTGGGCAGACCGTCCGACATCACCGGCACCGCCCGGAAGGAATCGAGCTGGGCGCGAAAACCGTTGGTGGTGGCATTGGCCAGGTTGTTCGACACGGTGGCTTGCTGCTCCATCACGTGGCGCGCACCGGTCATCGCGGTGTAGATCAGACGGTCCATGGTTTACCTCATCAACGCAGGTTGACCAGCGTTTGCAGCAGCGAGTCTTCGGTCTTGATGGTCTGCGCATTGGCCTGGTAGACGCGCTGCGCGGTGATCATGTTGACCAGTTCCTCGGTCAGGTCGACGTTCGACGTTTCCACCGAGCTCGAACGCAACTGCCCCATCGAGCCGGCGTTCGGCACGCCGATCATCGGCTGGCCCGACGCGGCGCTTTCCGACCAGGCATTGTTGCCCAGCGGGGTCAGGCCATCGACGCTGGCAAAGTTGGCCATGGCGATCTGGCCCATGGGGCGCGACTTGCCGTTGCTGTACTGGCCCAGGATGATGCCGTTCTCGTCGATCGACAAACGCTGCCACGAACCGGCCGAGTAACCATTCTGCACCGAACCGAGGTCGTTGGTGGCGCTGCCGTACTGGGTGGTGTTGTTGAACGTGGTCTGAATCGTCAGCGGTTGCAGCGAGCCGGTGTCCGGGAAGATCGGCAGCTGGATCGCGAACGGCAGCGTTTGCGGCGGCGTGCGCAAGGCCATCGCACCGGGATCGAGGTTGCCGCTGCGGTCGAACTGCAAGGTACCCACCTTGATCGCCGGTACCGTGATGGCGTCGGCCAGCTTGGCGCCGATCTGGTCCGGCGACTGGCCGGTAATGCGGCCGGAATTGGTCGGGTCGAGCGCGGCAAAGGCGGTGTCGAGCGCAGCCAGTTGCGCGGCGCTGGCCTGGGCCGGCGCGGTGGAGGCCGCCGTGCGCATGACCTGGTAAGCCTGGGTGGCGTAGTTTTTGGCGGCCTGGGCGATGGTGTCGGCATCGGGCGGGGTGGCACGGATGGCGTCGTTGTAGGCGGTGCGCGCGGCGGTCACGCCGGCATCGTTGTTGATGGCGGCAGCCACGCCGCCGGAAATGATTTCCTTGTTATCGGCAGCAGCGTACACGTCCCAGACGTTGGCGTCGGTCTTGACGTAGTACGTGGTCATGATGTGCTGGGTGCCGAGGCTGTCGTACACGTCGAGCACGGTCTGCTTGTTGTAGGTTTCCGGGTCGTTGGCGTTGAACGGATTCTTGGCCGGCACCTTCTCGGCCGAGCTCAGGTTCAGGTGGTAGTTGGCCTCGGTGGTTTGCACCGGTTTCAGGTCGGACTTGTCGAGCACGATCGGCACCGGCGCGCCCAGCTGGATCACGCCGGCGGTGTTGGCCAGGTAGCCGGTCAGCACTGCGCCTTGCGCGTTGACCAAAGTATTCTTGTTGTCTTCATGGAACTGGCCGTTGCGCGAGTACTGCACTGCGCCGTTGACGGTCAGGCGAAAAAAGCCGCCGCCGTTGATTGAAACGTCGAGCGGGTTGTTGGTGGTTTCGATATTGCCCTGGGTGAACTGCTGGGCCAGCTTGGACGTCATCACGCCGATGCCGGGGTTTTGGCCGGAAACACCGTTGAGCGAATTGGCGTACAGGTCGGCAAACTGGGCTTCCGAACTCTTGAAGCCCACAGTGCTGGCGTTGGCAATGTTGTTGCCGATGACAGACAGCGATTTCGATGCGGCGTTCAGGCCGCTCAGTCCTTGTTGGAACATGGTATTCCCCTATCAGGTGCAAATGATTGTACGCAACTGCAACATGCAATTGCAGTGTGCGACTACAAGACTTCTTTGACTTCCGCCAGCGTAAAGTGCCCGAGCGAGGTATTGAGTTTCACGCCGGCGCTGCCGGTGGACACGCTCGCCACCGCCGCCAGTTGCAGCTGGGTCGCGTTGTCGAGCGCCTTGCCGCCGGTGGTGGCCTTGACCGTGAACGTGTAGCTGCCCGCTTCGGCCACGGTTTTGTCGTCCTTGGTGCCATCCCAGGTGAGCGGGTAGGTGCCGGCATCGGCACTCTTCATGCTCATGGTGCGCACCGTCTTGCCGGTCTTGTCGATGATGTTGATATCGACGATGTCGGCCGGCGAACCGAGCTCCACGCCGAACACGCTGGTGTTGGACTTGGTGCCGTCGGCGGCGGTGGCGGTGCTCAGCTCGATGCCCTTGCCGGCCACCAGCACGCCCTTGCCGATCAGGTTGGTCGCCGTCATCGACTGCGCGCTGGCCTGGTCGGCGCGCAACGATTCGAGCGTGGCGTTGACCTTGTTGATGCCGGTCACGGTGGACAGCTGCGCCAGCTGGCTGGTCATGGCGGCGTTGTCCATCGGGTTGAGCGGATCCTGGTTCTTCAGCTGCGTGACCAGCAGCAGCATGAACTTGTCCTGGTCGGCCTGCACGCTGTCGGTGGAGGTGGTGCTGGTGCTCGAGCTGGTGGCCACCGAATTGGTGGTCACGGTCTTGGGCGTGTCGATAATGCCGGCGATTGCCATGATGATTCCTGTCAGTTCTGACCGATGGTCAGGGTTTTGTTCAACATCGACTTGGCCGCGTTCATCACTTCCACGTTGTTCTGGTAGGAACGCGAGGCAGACAGCATGTTGACCATCTCGTCAACCGGGTTGACGTTGGGCATGGTGACGTAGCCCTTGTCGTCGGCCAGCGGATTTTGCGGGTCGTATTTCATTTTCATCGGCGACTGGTCTTCCACCACCTGCTTGACCCGGACGCCGGTGGACGCGCCGCCATTGGTCGGCGGCGTCGCTTCGAACACCACCTGGCGCGCCCGGTACGCTTCGCCGGTGGAGCTGGTGCCGCTGTCGGCATTGGCCAGGTTGGACGCGGTGACGTTGAGGCGCTGGGCCTGCGCGCTCATGGCCGAGCCCGACACATTGAAGATGCTGAAAAGTGACATGATCGGCTCCCTTAGTTACCGGACTGCAGGGCGTTCATCATGCCCTTGATCTGCGCGTTGATCATGGTGAGGCTCGCTTCGTAGCGCACCGCGTTGTCGGCAAACTGGTTGCGTTCCACGTCCATGTCGACCGTGTTGCCATCGACCGCGCCCTGCACCACGCCGCGGTACAACAGCGGCGTGCCGTCGGCCAGCAGGCCACCGTCAGATGGCGGGTTCGGGAAGTGGCGCGCAGCGGTCGTCTTCATGCTGGCGGCTGCGGTCGGGCTGGCTTTTTCCACGGCCGCCTTCATGGCGCTGGAAAAGTCGATATCCCGCGCCTTGTAGTTGGGCGTGTCGGCATTGGCGATATTCGAAGCGAGCACGGTCTGGCGCTTTTCGCGCAGGTTCAGGGCCGATTCGTTAAAGCGCATGTAGTCGTCGAGCTTGGAAAGCATGATGGCCTCCGGGTGTATTAACAGGATCGATGATACGGAGTTGCTCTCGTGAACCATCAACCGAGCAGCAGCGGCTTTTCCACCCTATTCCTCGCTTCAAGCACGGCGTGGTTCTCTATCATGGCAACATTGAATGGAAGGTCTGCGCCATGAACCCACGTCTCGTTACCTTATTGATTACCGCCGCCTTGGCCGCCACCGTCTCACCGGCACAGGCGCAACCAGCGCAGGGCCGCCAGGATGCGGCCGGCATCAAGCGCACCGTCGAAGAGTTCCTCAAGATACAAAGCGGCGGCCTGCCCGGTCAGGTCACGGTGGCCGTGGGCGCGATCGACCCGCGCCTGAACCTGGCCGCCTGCCCTGCCCCGCAAGCGTTTTTCTCGCCCGGCGCACGCGCCTGGGGCAAGACCACGGTGGGCGTGCGCTGCACGGCGCCCGCCGCCTGGACCCTGTATGTACAAGCAAGCGTGACCGTGATGGGCGACTATGTCGCCAGCGCCGCGCCACTGGTGCAGGGCCAGGAGATCGAAGCGCGCCAGCTGGTCGTGCTGCAGGGCGACCTGACCAGCCTGCCTGCGGGCGTGGCCACCGATGTCAGCCAGGTCATCGGCCGCAGCACCAATGCTTCGTTGCCACCTGGCACTCCCTTGCGTCTTGATACCTTGCGCAGCAAGCCGGTGGTGCAGCCGGGCCAGCTGGTCCGGCTGGTGTCTTCGGGCAGCGGTTTTAGCGTCTCGTCCGAGGCCCGCGCCATGAGCGGGGGCGCCGATGGCCAGGTGGTACGGGTAAAAACTGCCTCGGGGCAACAAATCAGCGGCATCGCAAAGCAAGGCGGACTGGTGGAAGTGGCGTTCTGATAAAACGTCACGGATTTTGGTCGCAACGGCGCTAAAGTTTTTCAAGCGCGCGCCGTTATAGACTCAGATCCCGGAGTATCACACTCCACCCAGTGAAGGAAGTGCTGTGAAAATCAACGATACAACTTTAAAGAACCCGCCAGGCTTGCCGGCGGCGAACAGTACGCCCACCTCCACCACCCGCAGCGCGGAGACGGCGGTGCAGTCGTCCACCCCGGCCGCGACCGACAGCGTACGCTTGTCGCCGCAGGGCCAGGCCATGGCAGCGAGTGCCGCCAATGGCGCGGGCGCGGTGTTCGACAGCAAGAAAGTCGAACGCATCAAGCTGGCGATTGCCGATGGGCAGTTCCAGGTCAACTCGGAAAAAGTGGCGGATGGCTTGCTCGATACGGTCAAGGATCTGCTGCACTCAAGACAACGTTAGGATAGACAATGACCACGGTCACCCCGCTCGACAACCTGCGCGAAGAAGCGCACATCATGACCACCTTGCTGGACTTGCTGAAGCAGGAGCAACAGATGCTGGTATCGGCGGAGATCGAAGGCCTGGATGTAGTCACCAGCAAGAAAACCGCGTTGATCACGCAAATGACCTTGCTGTCGGCCCAGCGCCATCGCGCCCTGGGCAAGGCCGGTTTCCCGGCCGAAGAAGCGGGCATGGAGGCGTGGATTACCGCCAGCGGCGATGCCAGCATCGCCCAGGCCTGGGCCGCCCTGCTCGAGACCACGCGCGAAGCCAAAGAGCTCAACCGTGTGAACGGCATGCTGATCAACAAGCAAATCAATAACACCCAGGGCGCGTTGGCGGCCCTGCGGCCTACGGCCGGCGGTCAGACTTACAGCGCGACCGGCATGTCGAATCCGATTCCACGCAGCCGCGGCTTCCTCGCCGGCTAATCGTTTTTACCCCGCACAGCAAAGCGCCAACGCACGCGTACAGGGTCACAGTTGCCGGGTTACTGCTGCGGCACCACCTCGGTTGGCAATTCGGTGACCGGATCGGGCAGGCCCGACAAAATCGTTACCGCCACCCGGCGGTTGCGGGCGCGGCCGATGGGGTCGTCGTTGGAGGCGACCGGCACGTTCGAGCCGAAGCCCACTGCCGTCAGGCGGGTCGGCGCCACGCCGTTTTCCACGAACAGGCGCACCACGCTGCTGGCGCGCACTGACGACAATTCCCAGTTCGACGGGAACTGCGCATTGCTGATCGGCAGGTCGTCGGTGTGGCCCTCCACTTGCACGTTGTGGGTATCGTTCTTGAGCAGCACGCCCACCGCGCTCAGCGCTTCCACCGATTCCGGCGTCAGGCGCGCATCGGCCGGGTCGAACAGCACGCTGGCGTTGATTTCCACGCTCACGCCGCGGCTGTTTTGCGTGACCCGCACTTTCCCTTCCTTGACCAGCGGCGCCAGCGTGGACAGTAAATCCTGCGCCAGCCTGGTCATCTCCTGCCGCTCCTGCTTGAGCATCTCGGCGCGGCGTTTCAGGGCGGGATTGGGGATCGGCAGATTGGGCACCTCGGTGTTGGTCACCGGCGCGGCGCCGGCGCCGCCGAAAGCGTCACCGAGGGCATCGGAAAACACCTTGTACTTGCCAATATTGACCGACGAGATGGCGTACATCACGACAAAAAACGCGAACAGCAAGGTGATGAAATCGGCATACGAGATCAGCCAGCGCTCGTGGTTTTCCACTTCCTCGTCGAATTTCTTGCGGGCGCGCCGGTAGTGCATATCAGTGCTCACGCATCAGGGTGGCGATGCGTTCTTCGATCACGCGCGAGTGGTCGCCAGTGGCGATGTCGTAAAACACGGCGGCGGCAATTTCCTGCTGGTGGACGTTCTGGTTGACGATGGCCTTGAGCTTGTTGGCAATCGGATAGAAGAACAGGTTGGCCAGGCCCACGCCGTAAATCGTCGAGACGAACGCGACCGCAATGCCGGCGCCCAGCTTGGTGGGGTCGGTCAGGTTTTCCATCACGTGGATCAGGCCCAGCACGGCGCCCAGGATGCCGATGGTAGGCGCGTAGCCGGCAGCGGACTCCCACACCCGCACGGCCAGGCGCTCCTCGGTTTCGTAGGCAGTGATTTCGGTGTCGAGCAGCTGGCGCAGCTTGTCGGGATTGATGCCGTCGACGATCAGGCGCAAGCCCTTGGTATTGAATTTGTCTTTCGACGCCAGCATGTGGCGCTCGAGCGAGAGCAGGCCGTCGCGGCGCGCGGCCAGGTTCCAGGCGCTGATGTCGCGCGCCAGGGCGGCGCGGGTATCGGGCGGCGGCGCAAACACCATGCGCAGCATTTTCATGCCACGCACGAAGGTGCGCAGTTTCGATTGCAGCAGCACGGCGCCGAAGGTGCCCACCACCACGATGGCAAACGCGGCCGGCTGCACCAGCGACGACAACTTGCCACCTTCCATGGTCTGGCCGATGGCGATGCCGATCAACGCAATGACGACACCGGCTATGCTGGCCCAGTCCATGCCTTCTCCCTCAGATTGGCCCGCAGGCGCGCCACGGCTTGCGTATGCAGTTGCGATACGCGCGATTCCGACACGCCCATGACGGCGCCGATTTCTTTCAAGTTGAGCTCCTCTTCATAATACAGCCCCATCAGGATCTTCTCGCGCTCGGGCAAGGCGTCGATGGCGTTGATCACGGCCTGGCGGAAGTCGGTGTCGAGCAGCGCGCGCAGCGGATCGGATTCTTCATCGGAACAGTAGCGGTCGAGGAAGCTGTCGTTGCCATCGTCGTCGTGAAAATCCTCGTAGTACACCAGCTGGTGGCCGCCGCCGTCGGACAGCATGTCCTGGTAGTCGGACAGCGACAGCTTGAGCGACTTGGCCACTTCCGACTCGGTCGGTGGATGGCCGAGCTTTTGCTGCAGCGTGCTCATGGCCGCTTCGATCTTGCGCATGTTCTGGCGCATCGAGCGCGGCAGCCAGTCGCTGGTGCGCAGCTCGTCGAGCATGGCGCCACGGATGCGCAGCACGGCATAGGTCTCGAACTGCGCGCCATGGGTTTCTTCGTAACGGTTGATGGCGTCGAGCAGCCCGATCATGCCGGCCTGGACCAGATCATCGACCTCTACGCTGGGCGGCAATTTTGCCTTCATGTGGTGGGCAAGACGCTTGACCAACGGCATGTGCTGCGTCAGCAAGGTGTTCTTGTCCGCTTTCCCTTTGACCGTGTACATAGCCTATTATTTTACTTTCAAGCGCTAAAGTGATTGCCGCTCCCCGTCTGGAAAGTAGGCGAGCCAGCCAGCGCAAAGCGCCCCGCCAGTTGACGAAAGGCCACCGATGCACCGGCCAGCGGAAACGCATCCACCACCGCGCGCCCCAACCGCGCGGCGCGCTGCAGGTATTCATCGGCCGGCACCGAGCCCATCGAGACCAGGTTGACGGCCAGGTAACGGCTGGCAGCTTGTGCCATATTATCGTAAACCAACTTCGCTTCGGCCTCCGATGCGCCGGTGACAAGAATTCCGAATGGCCGGCGACCGAACTCCTGGTTCAATTGCTTGATCAAACTGTAGGCAGCCTTGATCGAACCGGCGTTGGCCGACACCTGCACCACGATCTCGGAACTGGCCATCACCGGTACGGGGAATGACTCGCCGTCGAATTCCCCATCGACGATCACCATGCCGGTCTGCTTGACCAGCACATCGAAGGCCTTGGCCAGGCGCCGGGTTTCGTCGGGACCGGTGCGCGGCATGCCGCGTGTCATCGACGCCACAGAAAAGCCTTGCGGCGCCTGGTGCAGCACCTGGTTCAGTGCGCATTCCTGGCGCGCCACGTTGAGCAGGCTGGCGCCGCCGTCGAGGCCGAGCCGGCTGGCCACGCCGCGCGCGCTGGCGCAGGCGTCCATCAGCAGCACGTCGTTGCCGGCCCGGGCCAGCGAGGCGCCCAGGTTGACCAGCATGGCGCCCTTGTCGTCTTGCGCGGTGGCGGACAGGAAGGTAACGATGCGGGGCTTGGGCCCCGCCAGCATGCGGCGCAGGCCTTCGGCCTGGTCGAAATCGAAATTAGCCAAGGTGGACCTCGCGCATCGCAGTATGTTGATTGCCCGACATCAGCAATGGCAGTTCATTGTCCAGGTACTGGGTGTTTACCACGTCGCGTTTCAACTTGAACGCGCGGTCGATCAGGTAGGCCGGGTCGGCCAGGTGCAGGTCTTCCGGCACGCGCTGGCCATTCGAGACGTAAAACAGGTTGAGCTTCTGGCGGATCACCACGTCGAGCACGTTGCCGATGGCGGCCGCTTCGTCGAGCTTGGTCATGATGCAGCCGGCCAGGCCGCTGCCCTGGTAGGCGCGCACCACTTCCGACAGGGTTTCCTGAGTGGCCGTGGCGTTCAGGCACAGCAGGCGTTTGACGTCGGCACCGGCGCCTTGCAGCATCGAAACCTGCTCGGTGACCATCTGGTCGCGCTGGCTCACGCCCACGGTATCGATCAGCACCGTGTGCTTGTTGCGCAATTCCTTGAGGGCAATGCGCAGGTCCGCTTCATCCTTGACCGAATGCACCATCACGCCGAGGATCTTGCCGTAGATGCGCAGTTGTTCGTGGGCGCCGATACGGTAGGCGTCGGTGGTGATCAGGGCCAGCTTTTCGGGGCCGTGGCGCATCACGCAGCGCGCAGCCAGCTTGGCGGTGCTGGTGGTCTTGCCCACGCCGGTCGGCCCCACCAGCGCGAACACGCCGCCCTGGTCGATCAGCGCATCTTCGTTGGTCATGGCCGACAGGTTGCGCGTCAACACGGTTTTTATCCAGCGCATGCTGTCGGCAGCGTCGCGGCCGGCCGGCAGCTTGTCGATCAGGTAGCGCGACAGGCTGGCAGAGAAACCGGCGGCCAGCATCTCGCGCAGCACGGCGGCTTTTTGCGGCTCGCGCGCTTGGGTGCTGCCCCAGGCGATTTCCGCCAGCTGGGTTTGCATCATGCCGCGCATGGCGCGGATTTCGCTCATCATGTCCTGCATTTCCAGCGCCGCGCTCTGCTTGGCGCTGGCCACGGCGGAGGCCACCATGGCGCTGACCTGGGTGGCGTCCAGCTGCGGCGTGCGCGGCTGGGCCGGCATGGCTGGCGCGGTTGCAGATGCAGCAGCGGCAGCGGTCTTGGTGGCGAACGATGATGGCGAGGCGACCACGCGGCGTGCCGGTTGCGGGGTTGCTTGCTGGGCTTGCTGGGCGTGCTGAAATTGCTGAGCTTGCTGTGGGGCTGGCTGCATGCTGCGCTGCACCGGCTGCATCGGCTGCATGGCCGGTTGCACAGCTTGTGTCTGGCGCGGCGCCAGGCGTGGCGCTTCGTCTTCGAAGTGCGGCTCCAGGCGTGCATCGAGGCGCTGGCTGCGCTGGGCGATGGCGGCATCGAAGTCGAGCGACGGGGCCGGCTCGGCCATCGGCGAGTGCGGCGCCGGCATCGCCAGCGAAGCGGCATCGTCATTGGCCAGGGCCAGGATTTCAATCATACCGTCGGCCTGGCGGTTGGACAGGATCACGGCGTCTGGCCCCAGCGCTTCCCGGACCTTGCGCAATGCCTCGCGCGACGTGGGCGCGGTGAATTTTTTCACGTTCATGGCCGGCTCCCGAGGAACTGGCTGACGCGGGGTGGCAAGGTAATGTAGGCCATCAATGACTCCTGTAGCTTGAGCGATGCATCGCGCGGCTGCGACGCTTCTATCACTCGGACAGTGCCATTATTGACGATGCACTCAGGAAACGATCTGATGAACAGGTGGGGAAATGGGCCGCATTTCAATGCGGCCGAGTACGGTGTTCATTCGCTGCGAAATACAGCGTCGAGCGAGTCGGCGTGGACCGAGTTTTCGGCCCAGCGGGTGATCTGCCGAGTATCGGCTGCATCGATGCGCGACTGCGCCGATGGATCAAGCGGGCCGAAGCGTGCTTTGAGCACCAGCGCCAGCATGTCGGCGGCTCCGCGCCGCTGTCCTTGCTGCAAGCCCTCATCAATTCCCTGCTTGCGTCCTTCATCAAGCCCCCGCTTGCGCCCTTCATCAAGCCCCCGCTTGAGCCCTTCGCGCTCACCAATTTCCATTCCTATGCGTTCGATAGAAGACAAATAAGTCATGTCAGATCTCCTTTCAAATTGAACAATCCCGGTCCGCAGACGCTGTTCCAGCGCTGGCGGCAGCCGCATGATCCAGTCCATCACCCGATACAGGTCGATGATACGCTGCCGGTCCCAGTCGCGCTCGTACAACATTTTGGTGAGCCGCCACTTGGCGATGCGGCGGCGGTGGGCATCGTTACGCGTATTTTGCGCCAGCAGATGCGCCGCGCTCACCAGCGCAAACGGGTTGTCCTGGTTGGCCAGGTCTGCGATCACATACGCGTAATCGTGCATTTTTGCGATCGGAAAATCAAGCTGCATGGTGCAGCCCAGTTGCCGCCAGCCGAAGCCGGTCGGACGCCAGTAGCGGTTGTCGTCAGTGAGCAAGGCCATGCTGGCCACCGGGTGCCGATAGCGGTCGTACACGCGGTAGTTGTAGACAAACATGCGCTCGGCAAAATCGGCATCGCGCCAGCCCTGCACTTCCAGCTGCACCAGCACCCATTGTTCGTCGCCGTCGAGCTTGTGCACGCTGACCAGTTTATCGAGCAAGCGCTTGCCCAGCTCGGCATCGCGCGACAGCGCAGCCAGTTCCTGGTCGAGAAACACGTGCGGCAGCGACCAGTCGATTTGCGCATGCGCCTGGGGGAAGTAGAAAGCCATGAACTCGGGAAAGTGGTGGATGACCACTTCCTTCCATGGCGAGTCGTAATCGTCGCTCATGTGGCCAGTGTAGACTTGCCACAGAGCGCCGATTGATGCTGCTCAAACGAGCTTGATTTACCCCGGCTGTTGGCCGACCAGGGCCGTTACGCGGATGGTTTTACTCTCCGGGATCTCGGCATGCGACAGCACTTTCAGCTGCGGCAGCGCGCGCCGCAGGAAGCGCGACAGCAAGGCGCGCAGCGGGCCCGGCACCAGCAACACTGGCGTCAACCCCATCGCCTCCTGCTGCTGCGCCGCTTGCGCGGCCTGTTGGGCGATGGTGTCGGCCAGGCCCGGCTCGATGCCGGCGCCGTCCGGGCCGCTGGCGGCCAGCGCCTGCATCAACAGGCGTTCCAGGCGGTTGTCGAGGGTCATCACCGACAGCTCGTTGGTGCCCGGGAACAGCTGCTGGACAATCGCGCGTCCCAGCGCCATCCGTACCAGCGCGGTCAGGTCGCCCGGGTCTTGCGTGTGCACGGTGTGCTCGGCCAGGGTTTCGATGATGGTGCGCATGTCGCGAATGTGCACGCCTTCGACAAGCAGGTTCTGCAGCACTTTCTGCAAGGCGGACAGCGACACCATTTTCGGTACCAGGTCTTCCACCAGGCGCGGCGCTTCCTTGGCCAGGTGGTCGAGCAGCGCCTGCACTTCGGCCCGGCCCAGCAGTTCGGACGCATGGGTGGAAATCAGGTGGTTCAGATGCGTGGCCACCACGGTGCCGGCATCGACCACGGTGTAACCCATGCCTTGGGCCTGGTCACGCAAGCTGGCGTCGATCCAGGTGGCCGGCAGGCCGAAGGCGGGATCGGTCGTCACCAGGCCTTGCAGCGTGCCGCTGGCCATGCCGGGATTGATCGCCAGGAACTGGCCGTTGAACGCTTCGCCCATGCCCACTTCCACACCCTTTAGCGTGATGCGGTAAGCCGAAGGCTTGAGTTCCAGGTTGTCGCGGATGTGTACCGGCGGCGCCAGGAAGCCGACCTCCTGCGCGAACTTCTTGCGGATGCCCTTGATGCGCTTGAGCAGCTCGCCGCCCTGGGTCTTGTCGACCAGCGGGATCAGGCGGTAGCCCACTTCCAGGCCCAGCGTATCGACCGGCATCACGTCCTGCCAGCTGGCCTCTTCCTGCTCGGGCGCCGGCGGCGCGGCAGCTGCCGCTGCGGCGGCTTCCGCCTCTGCCTTGGCGGCCTTGGCCACCGGGCTGCCTTCGACTTTTTGCTTGCGAGCCATCATGTAACCAGCACCGAGGATGGCGCCGCCGATGGTCAGGAACATCAGGTTAGGCATGCCGGGAATCAGGCCCAGGCCGAAGATGATGCCGCCGGTAACATACAGCACTTCCACCCGCGCAAACAGTTGCGACACCATCTGGGTGCCGATGTCTTCTTCGCTGGCCACGCGCGAGACCACGATACCGGCCGCGATCGAAATGATCAGCGACGGGATCTGCGCCACCAGGCCGTCACCGATGGCCAGCAAGGTGTAGATCTGCGCCGCTTCGCCAAACGGCAAACCGTGCTGGATCACGCCGACCAGCAAGCCGCCGATGACGTTGATCACGGTGACCAGGATGCCGGCCACGGCGTCGCCGCGCACGTATTTGCTGGCGCCGTCCATCGCGCCATAGAATTCCGCCTCCTGCGAGACTTCGTTGCGGCGCTTGCGGGCGTCCGCTTCGCCGATCAGGCCTGCATTCAGGTCGGCGTCGATCGCCATCTGTTTACCGGGCATGGCGTCCAGGGCGAAGCGCGCGCCCACCTCGGCGATACGGCCCGCACCCTTGGTCACCACGATAAAGTTGATGATGGTGAGGATGATGAACACCACGATACCGACCGTGTAGTTACCACCGATCAGGAAGTGGCCGAACGCTTCCACCACTTTACCGGCTGCATCCGCCCCGGTATGGCCTTCGGTCAGCACGATACGGGTGGACGCCACGTTCAGCGACAGGCGCAACATGGTCGAGACCAGCAGCACGGTCGGGAAGGCCATGAAGTCGAGCGGCTTGACCGTGTACAGGCTGGTCAGGAGCACCACGATCGCCAGCGCGATATTGAAGGTGAAGAAAATGTCGAGCACGAACGCCGGCAGCGGCAGGATCATCATCGACAACATCATGATCAGGAAGATCGGCGCCGCCAGCGAGGACTTGTTCTGGCTGGTCGCCAGGCCTTGCAGCCATGGCGGCATTTTGACGTTGCTTAAGGCGCTCATGCGGGTGCTCCGTTATCCAGATTAGGTTTATTGCCAAACTTGTCCACGTACGCCGGGTTGTGCGGATCGAGTTCCGGCGGCACGTCGAGTACTTTCGGTTCGGTCGGACGCGGTGCGCCGCCCTTGCTGTACATGCGCAACTGGAACACGTAGGCCAGCACTTCGGCCACGGCCGCATACAAGGTGGCGGGGATCTCGTCGCCGATTTCGGCATGCTTGTACAACGCGCGGGCCAGCGCCGGTGCTTCGAGCATGATGACCTTGTTCTCGCGGGCGATTTCGCGGATCTTGGCGGCGGTTTCGTCGGTGCCCTTGGCGATCACCTTGGGTGCGCCGCGCATGCCGTCGTTATATTTGAGCGCTACCGCATAGTGGGTAGGATTGGTCACGACCACGTCGGCGGTCGGCACGTCGGCCATCATGCGGCGGCGGGCCATCTCGCGTTGCAGCTGGCGAATCTTGCCCTTGATTTGAGGATTGCCGTCCGACTCTTTCGATTCCTGGATCACTTCCTGGCGCGTCATCTTGAGCTTGTCGGCGTAGTGCCACAGCTGGTACGGCGCGTCGATCAGGGCGATCAGGCCGAGAGCGCCGACGATGTACAAAAAGCTGCTGCCCAGCATATTGAGCATGTGGGTGGTGCCGAGGCGCAGCGGCTCGACGGCCAGGCCGATCACGGCGTCCTGCTGTTTCATCATCACCATCCAGGCCACCACGCCCACCACCACGGCCTTGCCGATGGCCTTGAACAATTCCACCAGCGCGTTCTTGGAAAACATATTGCTGATGCCGTTGATGGGGTTGAGCTTGCTGAACTTGGGCACGAACGCCTTGGCGCTGAACAGCCAGCCGCCGATCAGGATCGGCGAGATCACCGCCACGAACATCAGCGCCAGGCCCAGCGGCAGGCAGGCGAGCAGCACCCGGCCGATATCGAGCGCCACGCGCTGCAGCAATACATTGGAATTGAAGATCTGTTCCTGGTCCAGGGTCAGGCCCGAGACCAGCGCGGAATTGAGTTGGCGCACCAGGCCGTCGCCAAACGTCCACAGGCCGACACCAGCCGCCATCAGCACGGTAAACGTGGCCACTTCCCGCGAACGGGGAATGTCGCCTTCCTCACGCGCTTGCTCGAGGCGCTTCGGTGACGCTGCTTCGGTCTTTTCTGCGTCGCTGCTGTCTGACATGGTGTGTCTGCCGCATGGTTTATTTCGATGTTGCCATTATCGAGTGCGGCAACATCACACCATCGGGGGAATACGGCGGGTTTTCCGTGTCAGATCAGTGATTCCGTGTGGAAATTAACGGCGTCTGACATCGCCTTCAAGGCAAGGCGCAGCGACGAAGACAGTACGAATAGTACGGCGAGGCGCTGCAACGCCGCTCTGGAGGCTTAGTCAGCTAGTCGGGGTGAGCTTGGCCATTTGTTCGGCAGTGAGAAAGCACCATTCGCCCTCTTCCAGCCCCAGCTCTGCCAAAGTCAGGGTGCCGATGGCGGAGCGGTGCAGGGCGCTGCAATGGTTGCCGGCAGCGGCCAGCATGCGCTTGACCTGGTGGTACTTGCCCTGTTCGAGCACGATTTCCAGCTGGTGTTCGCCGCGCTGGACGCAGGTTTGTGCCGCCAGCGGCGCCGGCTCGTCGTGCAACTGCACGCCCGCCAGCAGCTGGGCGACCAGTTGATCGGTCACCGGGTCTTGCGTGGTGGCCTGGTAGATTTTGGGAACATGGCGCTTCGGCGACGATTGGGCGTGGATAAACGGCCCATCGTCGGACATCAGCAACATGCCGGTAGTATCGTGGTCGAGCCGGCCCACCGGCTGCACTTCGCGCCAGGTAAATTGCTCGGGCAACAAGGTCAGTACGCCAGGATGGTGGCTGGGCTTGCGCGAACACTCGAAATTGGCCGGCTTGTACAGGGCGATGTACACGTGCTCGCGCACCACCCATTCCTCCTCGAACACGGTCAGCACCAGGCCGTCGGTTTCCAGGGTTTGTTTGTAGTTGTCGTGTACGACACCGGCGATGCTCACTTCGCCGTCTTCGATGAGGGCGCGGCAGTACTTGCGGGTGCCGAAGCCCTGCGATTGCAGGATGCGGTCCAGGGATAATTTGCTCATGGGCCGAATTTTACAGGATGGCCCGGGGGTGGCGCATTATTGATACACATCAAGTTCCTGGATGTTCGCGGCGTTAGACTCAAACCGCATTAGGAATTCTCCTAATGCACTAGGAATACTCAGCAGGAAGCACATCATGCCCACCACCTATATCCGTAAATTGATGGCCCGTTCCCACGCCGCCACGCACCGCACCCAGCTGCTCGTCAGCCGTTGCCGTCTCGGCTGCTGGCCCGCAGCCGGGCAAAACCCTGCCCCCCTTATCAGCGCGCAGGCCGCCTGGTACGCACGACAACAACAACATTTTCTGGATTGGCTGGACCGGGGTGGCATGACGCAAGAATCGCCGCAAACGGCAGGCACAATAGGAAACAGCGGCATTGCGCCGCTGTTTCCAGCACCCTGTTCGGGTGCTGACGAGGAATTAAAATTCTCTCAAGTCCACATGCAAGATGCGGTAAGGTAGTTCAGTCTTGGTGGATCAAGCTAAGCTTCAACTTCTGCTGACAACGAGATAAACAGTTTATATCGACCTCCCGGGGAAAGAACTACACCACCACTATAGCCGAACTGGTAGCAGATGCAAGCAAGTAGGTATTGATAATGTTAATCGATTTACCTTGAGCGACAGCAAACCGTCTGTCTGGCCGCTCAGCGCAGCGTTGGTTTGACGCTCTCCACTGCCGATTTGATGGCGCCGGCCCCCATGGCCGCGCCGAATTTTTTGAGCACGCGCTCCGGCAAGCCCTCGTGGGTGGTGTAGTCGACGATGTCTTCGGCCCGCACCACGTCGCGCGCCACGCTGTCCACGGTGCCGTAGGCGTCCGCCAGGCCCATGTCGATCGACTTGGCGCCGGTCCAGAACAGGCCCGAGAACATCTCCGGGGTTTCCTTGAGGCGCTTGCCACGGCCGCTGCGCACCACGTCGATGAACTGCTGGTGGATTTCATCGAGCATGGACTGGGCATACTGGCGGTGCTTGTCGGTCAGCGGGCTGAACGGATCCATGAAACCCTTGTTTTCGCCGGCCGTCAGCAGGCGCCGTTCCACGCCCACTTTTTCCATCGCGCCGGCAAAGCCGAAGCCGTCCATCAGCACGCCGATCGAACCGACGATGCTGGCCTTGTTGACATAAATGCGGTCGGCGCCGGCGGCGATGTAATAGCAGCCGGACGCACAAATCTCGTCCACCACCACGTACAGCGGCTTGGACGGATAGCCGGTGCGCAGGCGCCGCATCTCGTCGACGATCATGCCGGCCTGCACCGGGCTGCCGCCCGGGCTGTTGATGTGCAAGACCACCGCCACCGAGCCACTGTCGGAAAACGCCTTGTTCAGTGCCGGAATCACGACAGAGGCCGCGCCGCTGCCCTCGGATTCGATGGCGCCTTCGATTTCGATCAGCGCCGTGTGGCGACCCAGGGTTTCCTCGGAGCCGGTCCAGCTGACGTCCATGTAGGTAGCCAGCGCCACCACGATCACCAGCAAGGTCACCGATTTGAAGAAGATGCCCCAGCGCCGCGCCGACTTTTGCTCCTTGAGCGTAGCAAATACCAGCTTTTCCAGCACGGCGCGCTCCCAGTTACCGGAAGCTGCGGGCGCTGCCGGTGGCACGGGTGGCACAGGTGGCACAGGTGGCACGGGTGGCACGGGTGGCGAACTGGCGCCGCCGGCGTCATGGTCGCCGGACTTGGGAGGTTGGTTGTCGCTCATGGATTGCTCGTGTTGAAGTTGTCTGGCGCTCGGTGTTTGCTATCGGATTAGTCCGAAGGCGGCCGCACGTAGTCGTCGGGCTGCCAGAAAATCTGCTGGTCGCGCTCGACCACCGCAATCGGCCGCAGGCGGCCTCCACGGCAGGGTCCGCCTGCGCACACGCCGGTATCGGGCGCATAAATGGCGCCATGGGTGGCGCACATCAGGTACAGGCCGCCGGATTCGAAAAATTCGCCCTCGGCCCAGTCGAGTTCAATCGGCATGTGGGCGCAGCGATTAAGGTAGGCATACGGCGCGCCATCGTAGCGCACCACGAAGCCGGTGCCGGCACTGCCCTCGGTGGCCACCGCAAACCGCACCCCCTTGCCGCCCTCTTCCACTGCGGTGGCGGCGCATACCAGTATCGGGTCCATCACGCGTTCTCGCTCAGCCATTGGTGCAACTCGGCTACCGTGGCGGCCGAATACAGCGGATTACAGGCAGTCAGCTGCTCGACCGGGTGGGCGCCGTACTGCACCGCCACTCCAGCCGCACCAGCGTTATTGGCCATCATCAAATCGTGCGATGTATCGCCGATCATCACCGTACGGCGCATATCCTGCCCCAACTCCCTGGTCAGCTCTTGCAGCATGGCCGGATGCGGCTTGGAAAACGTTTCGTCGGCGCAGCGGGTGGCGTCGAACAGCGACAGTACCTTGACGTCGTTCATGGCGCGGTTCAGACCCACCCGGCTCTTGCCGGTAGCCACTGCCAGGAAATAACCGTCCTGCGAAAGTTCCTGCAACATGTCGCGTACGCCGGGGAACAACACCAGTTCGTGGTCGCGCGACAGGAAGTGGTAGCGGTAGCGCTCGACCATGCGCGGGTACCACGACGGGTCGATCTCGGGCAACACGGCCTGCATGGCCTCGTGCAGGCCGAGGCCGATCACGTGGGCGGCCTTGTCGTCGCGCGGCACCGGCAGGCCGAGGTCGCGCGCCGCCGCCTGGATGCAACGGACGATGGTGGCCGTCGAGTCCATCAGCGTGCCGTCCCAGTCGAACACGAGTAAATCAAATTGCTTTCTTGCCATGAATTCAGCCGCTGCACGCAGCGCGCCCCTAGAATATTTGCGATTAGTTAAGTGGTTTGCCCAAGCTTACCAAGAATCGCTCGCATTCGGCGGCTAAAGGTGCGTTCAGCGTCATGATTTTTCCGGAGTCCGGATGGGTGAACGTGATTTGATGCGCGTGCAGAAACATACGCTTGAGCGCGCCACGCTGTACATCGGCTTTCAACAGCGCGCGGTTGAGGGCAAAATCGCCGTACTTGTCGTCGCCGAGAATGGGAAAGCCCGAGGCCGACAGGTGCACGCGGATCTGGTGGGTGCGGCCGGTTTTCAGTTCCGCCTCCAGCAGCGCGAAGCCGTTGAACTTTTTCAGCAAGGAAAACACCGTGTGCGACGGCATGCCTTCCGGGTTGACCGCCACGCGGCGCTCGCCGTCGGCGGTGGAATACTTGTGCAGCGCCAGTTTGACGTGCTGGCGCGCATTCTTCCAGTCGCCAGCCACCATGGTCAGATAACGCTTGTCGGTGTCGCCGTCGCGCATCTGCTCGTGCAAATTGGTCAGCGCCGAGCGTTTTTTGGCCAGCAGCAGCAGGCCGGAGGTGTCGCGGTCGAGCCGGTGCACCAGTTCCAGGAACTTGGCGTCGGGGCGCGAAGCGCGCAGTTGCTCGATCACGCCGAACGAGACGCCCGAGCCGCCATGCACAGCCACGCCGGCCGGCTTGTCGATCACTAATAAATGGCTGTCTTCAAAAATGACCTTGAATTCGGCAGCCGGCACGTGGGTGGTGTCGGCTTTTTCGGCAATGCGGATCGGCGGAATGCGGACCATGTCCCCTTCGACCAGGCGGTACAGTTGGTCGATCCGGCCCTTGTTGACCCGTACTTCGCCCGACCGCAGGATGCGATAGACGTGACTTTTGGGTACGCCTTTGCAAATTCGCAACAGGTAGTTATCGATCCTTTGTCCTGCGTCTTCTTCGGAAATGGTGACGAACTGCGCTTGCAGCTGTGGTTGTGACGCAGCCGGTGGCGAGGACGGCGAGACCGGGGTGTTGGAATGTGACGGGCGGACTACATCATTTTGCATCTTCATTTGGCCTGTCTTCCCAGAAATCTCTCTAAGTCCTTCATTTTGAATATATAATCATTTCGCTGCGGCATACACTGCGGCTGGTGTAAGAAGAAAAGCATATTTTACACAGGGGCGTCCCACCTGGCCTCGCCTAATTGCAAATTCAGGGGGAAATACGTATACGCACCACCCTTGCCGATATCAAGGTTGCACCGTTGTTGTAATCGGTTATCGTCGGGGAAGGCAGCAAGAACAGAATGATTGCATTGTAAGGATAAAGTGCGGCCAGCCGATCAAGAGTCGGCTGGCCGATTGATGAAGTTGATAACGCTTGCCGTTTCCGCCGGACCCCATGCTTTGCTGCAAGCTCAACGGATGGCTCTCACGAGCCCTGTAACATTTCAGCCCGGCACCTGCCGCCGCTGCGATATTGATTACTTGTAGTATGTAAGCTTGAGGATTTGGCTCTCAACGTTGCTGCTCACCGCCTGTTTTTCTCTGCCGTCCTTAAGGGCCGCATGGAGGGTTGCAGGTGATGCGAGCCCGCGGCCTGACGTTCAGCCTCTCAGCGCCCAGTTGCGTCCGCAGCGCCGGTTAGTTCCCGCGCTGCTGCTCCGCACAGAATGGGCAATACCCCCCGCAATCGTCCGATTCTTCGCGTGTACCCCAAAACCTTCGTCGCCGGCTGTCACCAGCCGACGACATAGAGCTGGCCCACGGGTCGCGGAGTTAATAAAAATGAAACGCATGTTGTTTAATGCTACGCAGCAAGAAGAGCTGCGCGTAGCGATTGTCGATGGTCAGAAACTGATCGATATCGATATCGAAACCGCCGGGCGCGAACAGCGCAAGTCCAATATCTACAAAGGCGTGATCACCCGCATCGAACCATCGCTCGAAGCGTGCTTCGTCAGCTACGGTGAAGATCGCCACGGTTTCCTGCCATTCAAGGAAGTTGCGCGCACTTACTTCAAGGAAGGCGTCGATGTCCGTAACGCGTCCGTCAAGGAAGCGCTGCGCGAGGGCCAGGAAATCATGGTCCAGGTCGAAAAGGAAGAGCGCGGCAACAAGGGCGCCGCCCTGACCTCGTTCGTCTCGCTGGCCGGCCGCTACCTGGTGCTGATGCCGAACAACCCGCGCGGTGGTGGTGTGTCGCGCCGCGTCGAAGGTGAAGAGCGCCAGGAACTGCGCGAAACCATGGACAAGCTCGACCTGCCGCCAGGCATGTCGGTGATCGCCCGCACCGCCGGCATCGGCCGCAACGTCGATGAACTGCAGTGGGACTTGAACTACCTGATGCAACTGTGGCGCGCAATCGAAGGCGCCGGCAAATCGGCGTCCGGCGCGTTCCTGATCTATCAGGAGTCCTCCTTGGTGATCCGCGCCATTCGCGACTACTTCCAGCCCGATATCGGCGAGATCCTGATCGATACCGACGAGATCTACGAACAGGCGCACCAGTTCATGAGCCACGTGATGCCCGACATGGTGCACCGTGTTAAGCGTTACAGCGACGACGTGCCGCTGTTCTCGCGCTTCCAGATCGAACACCAGATCGAAACCGCCTACAGCCGCACCGTGCCGCTGCCATCGGGCGGCGCCATCGTCATCGACCACACCGAAGCCCTGGTGTCGGTGGACGTCAACTCGGCCCGCGCTACCCGCGGTTCCGACATCGAAACCACTGCCTTCAATACCAACTGCGAAGCGGCCGAAGAAGTGGCCCGCCAGCTGCGCCTGCGCGACCTTGGCGGCCTGATCGTGATCGACTTCATCGACATGGAAGTGGCCAAGAACCAGCGCGAAGTGGAACAACGCCTGAAAGATGCGCTGCACCACGACCGTGCCCGTGTACAAATGGGCAAGATCTCGCGCTTCGGCCTGATGGAACTGTCGCGCCAGCGCCTGCGTCCGTCGCTGTCGGAAGGCTCGCACGTGACCTGCCCGCGCTGCTCCGGGACCGGCCACATCCGTGATACCGAATCGTCGGCCCTGCAAGTCCTGCGCATCATCCAGGAAGAGGCGATGAAGGAAAACTCGGCCACCATCCACGTGCAAGTCCCGGTCGATGTGGCAGCGTTCCTGCTCAACGAAAAACGCGGCGAAGTGCTGAAAATCGAGAACCGTCACCGCATTTCCGTGATCCTGATCCCGAACAAGCACCTCGACACGCCACACTACAAGCTCGAACGCATCAAGCACGACGACCCGCGCCTCGAAGACAGCCAGGCCAGCTACAACCTGGCCGAAGAAGCCGAAACCGACATGGCCTACAGCAAGCGCCAGAAGGAAGAAGCCAAGCCGCGCCAGGAAGCCATGGTCAAGACCATCACCCCTGACCAGCCGGCACCGCTGGTCGAACGCAAGCCGGCCGAAACCATCATCACGCCAGCCCCGGCGCCCGTGCCGGCACCGGCGCCAAAAGGTTTCTTTGCCAAGCTGATGAGCTTCCTGAGCCCGGAGCCCGTAAAACCGGTCCTGCCGCAGCAGCCGACCATCGTGGTCAAGGCGCCGTCGCCGGACCGTAATGCCGACCGCAACGCCACCCGTGGCCCGCGCGGCCGCACCCGCACCGGCAAGAATGGCCGTCCTGAGCGCGAAGAGCGCGAACCGGGCGCCGCCCGTCCAGTCGCCGACGAGACCAAGGCAGCCGACAGCGGCCGCCCTGCCCGTCCACCACGTCCGCCACGCGAACCGCGTGAAGGCCGCGAACCACGCGAAGGCCGCGATGGCGTGCAGGCCGAAGGCCAGCCACCGCGCGAACGTGCTGAACGTGGCGAGCGCGCGGAACGTCCCGAGCGTGGTGAGCGTCCGGAACGCGGCGAGCGTCCGGAGCGTGGCGAACGTCCGGAACGCACGCCACGTCCACCACGCGAACCGCGTGGCGACAAGGCGCCGGCAGAAGTGAAAATCGAAGAGCTGGCACTGGGCGCGACCGCAGTTGGCGTCGCAGCACCGGCTGTTGCATCGACCGCCGTAGCGACCACCGCCACCACGGGCGCTTTCGCTTCGTCGATCCTGGCCCCGGCCACCGGTCCTGAAGCCGAAGCCACCAGCATCCTGAAAACCGCGCCGAACGCCGGTCCGGAAGGCGAAGCGCAAGACCTGGCAGGCGAAGGCGATGAGCCGCGTCGCCGCCGTCGTCGTGGCGGCCGCAACCGTAACCGTCGCGATCGTGATGGCGAAGGCCAGGACAACGAGGCAGGCGAAGGCAATGAAGGCGCCGATGGCGAGCAAGGCTATACCGAGCATGATGGTGCGGCAGCTGACGCAGCCCCGGTTGCAGCAACCACTGCTGCACCGGTCGCCACCGCTGCGGTCGCCCCTGCGGCAGTTGCCATGGCAGACGCCGCCGCAGTGTTCGAAGTCGCACCGGCATCCGAACCAGCCGTGGCAGCAGTTGCCGCGCCTGCACCGGTAGCAGAAGTGACGCCAGCCGCACCAGTGTTCGCCGAGGCACCAGCCCCGGCAGCAGTGGACGTTGCCAGCGAAGCGAAGCCAGCCATTGCTGAATCTGCTTCGCCAGCGATGTCGGTGGCAGCGCCTGCTGCGCCGCAAGCGCCTGTCGTCACGGAAGCAGCACCGGCAGCGCCTGTGGTATCGGCATTGCCAGTTGCGGAAGAAGCTCCCGCCCCGGCCGCAGTTGCCGAGGTAGCAGAAACTGCTGCACCGGCGCCAGCTGCGCCAGAGCCAGTGGTGGCAGCGCCGGTCGTGGCAGCGCCAGTGGTTGAAGCGCCAGCCGCCGCCGAGCCTGCACCGATTGCAGCAACTCCGGCGCCTGCTCCGGCACCAGCGCCAGCCCCGGCAGCAGCCCCTGCCTCGGCACCTGCTCCGGCAGCAGTGCCTGCACCAGTGGCAGCACCGGCGCCAGCCGATCTGCAAGCCGTACTCGGCTCGGCCGGCCTGACCCTGGCGGCCACCGACCCGGAAAAACTGCGCGCTGCGCAGGAAGCCGCCGCCAAGGTGGTGGCTCCAGTCCGCGTGCCACGCGAGCGCAAGCCGCTGCCGCCGCAGGACGACGAGCCGATGGTGCAGATCGACACGCGCCGCTGATCGCTGCGCTGCGTTGACAAAAAAGGGAAGCCTCGCGCTTCCCTTTTTTTTATGCCCCTGCGCCTGACCAGGTGGATAATTACGGGCAATCCCCGCTCGTGGTATCGTAGGCACCCTGCGCACCGTCAGGGCAGCGCAGCAAGACCATTCAATCCCAGCAAGCATAGAATTCAGACCACGAGTCATGTCAGAGAAAGTCATCATGATGACCGCGCAGCGCACCAGCGCGCCGGCCATCCCCTTCCCGCTCGAAGCGCCCACCGGACTGCTTGCCGACCGCCTGGCGCGGCCGCTGCACGACCTGCGCATTTCGGTCACCGACCGCTGCAATTTCCGCTGCGTGTACTGCATGCCCAAGGCGGTGTTCGACAACGATTACCAGTATCTGCCGCATACGTCGCTGCTGTCGTTCGAAGAAATTACCCGCATCGCGCAACTCTTCATTGCCCACGGCGTCGAAAAAATCCGCCTGACCGGCGGCGAACCGCTGCTGCGCAAGAATATCGAACGCCTGATCGGCATGCTGGCCGAACTGAAGACCGTCAGCGGCAAGCCGCTCGACCTGACGCTCACCACCAATGCATCGCTGCTGGCGCGCAAGGCGCAATCGCTCAAGGACGCCGGCCTGCAACGGGTCACCGTCTCGCTCGATGCGCTCGACAACGCTACCTTCCAGCGCATGAACGATGTCGACTTCAAGGTGGACGATGTACTGAAGGGCATCGACGTGGCGCACCAGGTGGGCCTGGGGCCGATCAAGATCAATATGGTGGTCAAGGGCGGCATGAACGACCAGCAAATCCTGCCGATGGCGCGCCATTTCAAGGATACGTCGTACATCCTGCGCTTCATCGAATACATGGACGTGGGCGCCTCCAACGGCTGGAAGATGGACGAAGTGATTCCATCGTCCGAGGTGGTGCGCCGCATCGGCGCCGAACTGCCGCTGGTGCCGGTAGCGGCCAACTACAGCGGCGAGACAGCGTCGCGCTGGCGGTACGCGGACGGCGGCGGCGAGATCGGCCTGATCTCCAGCGTGACCCAGGCGTTTTGCAGCGACTGTTCGCGCGCGCGCCTGTCCACCGAGGGCAAGGTGTACACCTGCCTGTTCGCAAGCAGCGGCTACGACCTGCGTGCCTTGCTGCGAGAAGGCCGCACCGATGCCGAAATCAGCACCGCGCTGGCGCACCTGTGGCGCGCCCGCAGCGACCGTTATTCCGAGCTGCGCACCAACGACACCGACGGCCTGGCGCGCGGCGCCAAGGTCGAGATGTCCTATATCGGAGGCTGACATGGCGCCCACGATCACCGGATGGATACTGGCCGGCGGGCGCGGCGCGCGCATGGGCAGCGTCGACAAGGGCCTGCAGCCGCTGGGCGACACCACCATGGCCGGCCGCGTGCTGGCGCGCCTGGCGCCGCAGGTGGACGCCATCGCCATCAACGCCAACCGTAACCTGGCCCGGTACCAGGCCATCGCCGGCCCTGGGGTGGCGGTGGTGGCCGACCACCTCGGCGGCTTCGAAGGCCCGCTGGCCGGCCTGCAAACCGGTTTGCTGTATTGTGCTGCGCAGGGCGGCGCCCAGGCCGACAATGCGCTGCTGCTGACCGCACCGTGCGACTCGCCGTTCCTGCCGTTGGACCTGGCCGCACGCCTGCATGCCGCGCTGGTCGAGCATGACGCCGACCTGGCGCTGGCGGTGACCATCGAAACCGATCCGCAAGCTCCCGGCGCCGAATCGCGCCGCCAGCGCCATCCCGTCTTCAGCCTGCTGCGCGCCAGCCTGCTGCCGCAACTGGAACAATACCTGGCCACGGGCGCACGGCGCATGGAAGGCTGGTTCCAAAGCCTGCGCGTGGCCGAAGTGCTGTTCGACGACGCCGCCGCCTTCCGCAACATCAACACGCTCGAAGAGCTGCAACGCCACGCACCCGCCGCAGCCGCAACTGATATTGCAACAGCAACAGCAACCGCAACCGCGACCGGCAGCGACAACGATCCGCTGCCAGTGGACCAGGCGCTGCGCCTGATCGCCACCCGCGTGGCGCCGGTCGTGCAGACCGAAACCGTGGCGCTGCGCGACGCGCTCGACCGGGTGCTGGCCGCCGATATCATCTCGCCGATCAACGTGCCGGCCTACGACAACTCTGCCATGGACGGCTACGCTCTGCGCGGCGCCGATCTGCCGCAGTCCGATGGCGTGCCGGTGACATTGACGGTCGCGGGCATCGCCTACGCCGGCCGGGCCCACGGTGGCACGGTTGAACCAGGCCAGTGCGTGCGCATCATGACCGGCGCGGCCATGCCGGCCGGTTGCGACAGCGTGCTGCCGCAGGAACTGGCGGCCGCCATCGGCCAGGACTCTGTCACCATCGCTGCCGGCAGCCTCGCCCCTGGCGCCAATCGCCGCTTGGCCGGCGAAGACCTGGCGCTGGGCGGCGTGGCGCTGCCCGCCGGCAAGCTGCTGCGGCCCGCCGATCTGGGCCTGGTCGCTTCGCTCGGCATCGCCGAAGTGACGGTGCGGCGCCGCCTGCGGGTGGCATTCTTTTCCACCGGCGACGAACTGCGCGCACTGGGCCAGCCGCTCGACGACGGCTGCGTGTACGACAGCAACCGCTACACGCTGTTCGGCATGCTGGCGCGGCTAGGCTGCGAAGTGATCGACCTGGGCATCGTGCGCGACGATCCGGCCGCATTGGAAGCGGCGCTGCGCACGGCGTGCAACGGCGCCGACGCCATCATCACGTCGGGCGGCGTCTCCGAAGGCGCGGCCGACTACACGCGCGACATCATGGCGCTGCTCGGCGACGTGGCGTTCTGGAAGCTGGCCATCCGGCCCGGCCGACCGCTCGCTTTCGGCAAGGTACGCGATGGCGGCGCCAGTGCCTGGCTGTTCGGCCTGCCCGGCAACCCGGTCGCGGTGATGGTGTCGTTTTATCTGTTCGCGCGGCCGGCGCTGCTGCGCATGATGGGCACCACCGCAGCGGCAGCACACCCGCCGCTGCTGCGCGCACGGGCAGCAGCAGCGATGCGCAAGCGCCCGGGCCGCACCGAGTACCAGCGCGGCATCGTCGCGCCCGGACCGGACGGCGCGCCGCAAGTGCGGCTCACCGGCGCGCAAGGTTCCGGCATCCTCAGCTCGATGACGACCGCCAACTGCATCGTGGTGCTGGCGCACGACCAGGGCAATGTCGCCGCTGGCGACCTAGTGGACATCCTGCCCTTCGAAGGCTTGATTTAAGTAACCTCGACCAACCTGCTGCGCGTCCCGCTATCGCCTCTCCGTTGCTCAGCGTACGTCCGTACGCTTCCGCTACACAAGACGATAACAGGCCGCTCGCTACGGTTGGTCGAGGTTACTAGCCTTCCGGCTGGTCAATCTCCGGCCCCAGCAACAGCTGCGCCGCCTCGCTCGGCAGCGCCTCCACCGACTTGAGCTTGCGCGCCATCTGCCGGCTGCGGGTTTCGGCCGATTCGATATTCTTGGCGGCGCGTTCCAGGGTCAGCTTGGTGGCCGCCAGCACGTCGCCGAATTTGGCGAATTCCGTCTTGACCGCGCCCAGCACCTGCCACACTTCCGACGAGCGCTTTTCCAGCGCCAGCGTGCGGAAACCCATCTGCAGGCTGTTGAGCAGCGCGCTCAGGGTCGATGGCCCGGCGATGCTGATGCGATGCAGCCGCTGCAGCTCGTCGGCCAGGCCGGGGCGCCGCATCACTTCCGCATACAGGCCTTCGGTAGGCAGGAACAGGATCGCGAAATCGGTCGTGTGCGGCGGCGACACGTATTTTTCCGAAATCGTCCTGGCCTCGCCGCGCACCGCGCGTTCGAGTTCGCGCCCGGCCAGCGCCACGCCGTCGGCGTCGGCGCGGTCGGCCGCTTCGAGCAGGCGCTCGTACTGCTCCTTCGGGAACTTGGCGTCGATCGGCATCCACACCGGTGCGCCGCCCTCCACCTGGCCCGGCAGCTTGAGCGCAAACTCCACCCGCGCGCCGCTGCCGGCAATGGTCTCGACGTTCTTGGCGTACTGCTCGGGCGTGAGCACCTGCTCGAGCAGCATTTCCAGCTGCACCTCGCCCCAGGTGCCGCGCGTCTTGACGTTGGTGAGCACGCGTTTGAGGTCGCCCACGCCCAGCGCCAGCTGCTGCATCTCGCCCAGGCCCTGGTGCACGCGCTCGAGCCGTTCGGACACCTGCTGGAACGACGCCGACAGGCGCGACTCCAACGTAGCGTGCAACTTCTCGTCCACGGTCTTGCGCATCTCTTCCAGGCGCGCGCCGTTGTCGGCTTGCAGATCCTTGATTTTCGCTTCCAGCGTGGCGCGCACCTCGCCCATGCGGGCGGCGTTCGATTCGGTCAGGCGGGCCAGGGTCTGGTTCATGCTGTCGGCGAACAGCTTGAGGTTGCGGGTCTGCTCGTCGCGAGCGACCAGCCCCTGCGATTCGAGCTGGCGCCGCATGCCGTCGAACTGCTGCACCGTGGCCGCGTGGCTCGCTTGCGCCGTGGTTTGCAGCTGCACCCGCACCTCGCGCTCCACCCGTTCGATGCGCTCGGCCAGGTTGGCCATCGACGCCAGGCTGGCGCCATCGAGACTGGCGCTGCCGCGCGGGCGCAGCAACACCAGGACCAACAGCACAATCGCCGCCAGCACCAGCGCCAGCAAAACATAAAATTGAGATTCGGTCATGGGATCAATCAGGCTTGTTGCGCATCCAGTCGGCGGTCTGGAAGAAGGAGTTCATCAGCCGCACGCGCAGTTCGGTGTCGATGCCCACGTCTTCCATCGCCCACGCCATGCAGCGCAGCCACTGGTCGCGCTCCTGGGTGCCGATGGCGAACGGCATGTGGCGCATGCGCAGGCGTGGATGGCCGTGCGCCTCCTGGTACAGGTCGGGCCCACCCATCCAGCCACTGAGGAACATGAACAGACGCTGGTTGGCGTTCTCGAGCGACGGGCCGTGCACGGAGCGCAGCAGCTGGAACTCCGGTTCCAGGTCCATCAGGTCATAAAAACGGTCGACCATCTCGCGCACGCGCGCCTCGCCGCCGATCACTTCATAGAGGGTTGTCGATTCTTCGTTCATAGCCGCCATGATAGCGTACCGCGCCGCCAAGCGTACCCGCGTGACTTCGCCCTCTCACACCAGCGCCAGCTTGTGCAACCGCCGCGTGGACGACCAGTTCTCGACATCGGCCAGGTCGCGGATATCGTCGCAGGCCCGGACGATGCGCCGCAACTGGCCGCGATCGAGGCCGCTGTTGAGCGTCAGGCGCACCAGCGAACGGTTCTTCGGCGTGGCCGGCGCGCAGAACATGGCGCCCACCACGCCGCGCCGCTCGAGCAGCTTGCGCAGCGCCAGCGTCTTCGGTTCCGGGCCCGCTTCCAGCGCGATGATCTGCTCGGTGCCGTCGCTGACGTTATAGCCGAGCGACCCCAGTTCCTCACGCAGCGCGCAGGCCTTGATGTGCAGTGCAACCCGGCGTTCGTCGGCCGCCGCCACGAAATCGATGGCGGCGTCGAACCATGCCAGTTCGTGCCGCAGCAGGCAGGAGCTGAAGATGGCCGGGCGCGACTCGGACAGGAAGTAGCCCTTGAAATGGCTGGAACACGTGATGATGCCGGCGCGTCCCGCAAACGCCTTGGCCAGCGACGCGGTGCGGAAATGCACGCGGCCCTGCAAGCCCAGCTCCGCCACCAGTCCCGCTCCTCGCGGCCCGTGCGTGCCCAGCGAGTGCGACTCGTCGACGATCAGCACGCAGCCGGTGGCCCAGGCCAGGTCGGCCAGCTCCGCCAGCGGCGCCACGCTGCCATTGGTGCTGTAGAGCGCATCGACGGCGATCACGCCGCGCCCGTGGCGCGCCACCTGGCGTTGCAGGTGCTCGATGTCGTTGTGGCGGAACGAGACCGGCACCGCGCCGGCCGACTGCACGCCTTCCCACAGCGAGGCGTGAGCCTGCATGTCGAGATACACCGGGATGCCCGGCTCGGCCAGGGTTTGCACCAGTCCCACGTTGGCGGCCCAGCCCGATTGCGCCAGGATCGCGTCCTCGGCGCCCATGAAGCGCGCGAACTTGTACTCGAGCCGGTGCTGGGCGCTGCCCTCCTGCAAGTACACCGCCGACATCAGCTGTTCGCCCTCGCCACCTTGCAGGGCGTTAACCTGGGCGCGCACCAGCGCCGGTTCGCCGGCCAGGCACAGGTAATCGTTACCGGCCAAAAACACAGCGCCCGCTGCCACCGGTTGCCAGGCATGCGGATGCTGGCCGCCGAGTAATTGTTCGATGCGGGTGACGTGATGCGCATCCATGCGCCGGCGCACATAGTCAGGCATCTCGTGCTCAGCAGCAAGCATCGACGGTCGGAAGAAATTACTGGCGGAATTAATGTTGGTCATGGGATTTTCCTGTTTTTGGAGAGAAATTGTCTTTTTATGAAGCTTGTCATCACCTTGACGCATAAAAATCCCCAACCAATTGATCAAGGTCAACGTCCTCCTTGATACGCTAGAGTGCGCTGCAAATCCGGGCGATGATAAGTCTCACAGACAGGTAAATCCTTGCCATGATGCAAACACTGCTAGAATTCTGGAAACGTTGGAAGACCGGCGTGGTGCAGTCGCTGCTCCAATACCATGGCCGCGAAGACCATGCGACCGTGCGCGTTTTGCTGCTCGCCTGCATAGGCACGGTCGCCATGCCGCTGTATTACGTGGTCTGGCAGCATTTTTTCCCTCAGGAATACGAAAGCCTGCCGCTGCGACTGGTGGGCATCGTGCTGTGCGCGGTCGGCCTGTTCGCGCGCCAGTTCAGCCGCCGCATGTTGGACCTGTACCTGCTGGTCACGCTCAGCTACATCTTCCCGTTCTTCTTTACCTATATGTTCCTGATGAACCATGCATCGGGTGTGTGGAGCGAGTCGCTGCTGATCGGCTTGATCGTGCTGTTCCATTTCGACACCGGCGTGGCCCTCAAGGCATACCTGATCGGCACTTCGCTGGCGGTAGCGGCGGCGGCCCTGATCGGTGACACTGCGGCCCTGACCAGCCGGCTGGTATTGCAGCAGTTGCCCATCCACTGGTTCACCATTGCCGTGCTGGCGGCCGCCAAGATCAGCCGCCAGGTGCTGGCGCAGGAAAAACTGGCGGGGCTGGGCGCCGGGCTGGCCACCGTGGCGCACGAGCTGCGCACCCCGCTCACCAGCGTGGACGCCAATGTGCGCGGCCTGCTGCGCATGTGCTCGGAAGGCACGGGGCCATTGCCGGCCGACCGCGTGGGCACCATCGACGCCCTGGCGCGCATCCAGTTCGAGGTGCGCCACATGAACCACATGATCGACCTGTTCCTGCTCAGCGCCACGGCGGTGCGGCGCAGCCTGCGGCCGATCGAGACGGTGTCGATGGAGGCGGTGGTGGAAGCGGTGCTCAAGCGCTACCCCTTCGTCAACGCCAGCCAGCAAAAGCTGGTGGCGCTGGAGGTGCGCCGCAATTTCAGTTTTGCCGGCCAGTCCGAGCTGTCGGTGGTGATCCTGCTGAACCTGCTGAGGAATGCGCTGAAAGCCATCCAGCGTGCCGGCAAGGGCCGGGTGCGGATCGTGGTCGATGGCGGCCATGTGCCGCCGCGCCTGCTGTTCATCGATACCGGCTGCGGCATCCCGGCGCAGCAAAAGCCTCTGATCTTCCACCGTTTTTACTCGTACCCGCCGCACAACGGCGCCGGCATCGGGCTGGCGCTGTGCCAGGAAATCATGGACGCGTGGAGCGCCACCATCGCCTGCGTCTCGCGCGAGAGCGCCTACGCCATCTTCATCCTGGAATTTCCCTTGCAGCCGTCACTGGCGAAATGATCATGCAAAAAAAGCCCACGCCCCTGCCCCTGTATGCCCATCCCACCCTGACCGTGCTGGTCGATGACAGCGATTCCTTCCTGCGCAGCCTGTCGTTCCAGCTCGACCCCATCCACGCCAGCAAGACCTTCCACGACACCACCACGGCGCTGCAATGGCTGCGCCACAGCGACCAGGGGCGCCAGGCCATGCCCATGCCGCTGCACATGAATTTCGATACCCAGAACCAGGCCGGCGACCAGTTCAACGTGGCGCTCGACGTCGACGCGATCTACCGCATCGCCGGCCAGCCACAGCGCTTCGCCACGCCGGCGGTGCTGGTGGTCGATTACTCGATGCCGCAGATGAATGGACTGGAATTTTGCGAGCAGGTGCGCGACCTGCCGTGCAAGAAGATCCTGTTTACCGGCGCCGCCGACGAAAAGATCGCCGTGAGCGCCTTCAACCAGGGGCTGATCGACCGCTACATCCAGAAAAGCGATGACCACGCGCTCGATCTGCTCGAGCTGGAAGTCACCGCGCTGCAGCGGAGCTACTTCGAAGACCAATCCGACACGCTGCGCGAGCTGGTCCTGCTGCACAACTACCACTTCCTGGGCGACCCGGTGCTGGCCTTGCAGGTGCAGCGGCTCAAGCAGGACATGGGGTTTATCGAGCACTACCTGTTTGCCAACCCCACCGGCATCGTCTTCCTGGACAAGTCTGGCCGCACCCGGCTGATGATGATCGCGACCGAGCAAGGCCTGGCGGCGCACTACGAAATGGCGTGCGACAGCGACGCCCCGCAGTCGCTGCTCGACGCCCTGCGTGAGCGGCGCGTGCTGCCGTTCTTTTCGGATGAGGGTGGCGACGGCATGTATGCACGTCACATGGGCGACAACTGGCACCGCTATTGCGCCATGCCACAACTGTGCCAGGGCCGCGAAACCTATTATTGGGCGCTGTTCGACCTGCCGCCGCACTACTACGCGCAGCCGCCGCTGGCCTATACCGAGTTCCTGCGTGCGCAGCGGGAACAGGCCAACGCCCCCGCCATCGTCACTTCAGCGCGGCGCGGCTGGCAGCGTGATCGTGAAACGACTTCCTGAGCCTGCGCCAGCGCTGGCGGCGGCCACGCTGCCGCCGTGCAGTTCCACCAGTGCCCGCACCAGCGACAGGCCCAGTCCCAGGCCGTCGCTCTTGCGCATGGTGGACTGGTGGACCTGGCTGTACATGTCGAAGATGGTGGCCAGGCGGTCGGCCGGAATGCCGATGCCGTTGTCGGTAACGGTGACGGTGACGGTATCGCCGGCACGGCCCAGCGCCAGCGCGATGGCGCCGCGCTCGGGCGTGTAGCGCACCGCGTTGCCCAGCACATTACCGAGCACCTGCACCAGCCGCACATGGTCGCCCAGCACCAGGCAAGCGGCGCCATCGACATCGAACGCCAGTTGCTGGTGCTTGGCCTGCACCGCCGACTGCAATTGCTCCAGCGTGTCGGCGATCACGGTGCGCAGGTCGATGCGGTCCAGGCTCAGGCGAATCTCGCCACGGCCGATGCGCGCCGTATCGAGCAAGTCTTCGGCCACCCGGCTCATGTGGCCCAGCTGGCGCTGTACCATTTGCGCCAGTTCGGCGGTGCGGGCGTGGTCGAAGGCCTTGAGTTTCAATAGTTCGGTGGCGTTGTGGGCGGCCGAGATGGGGTTGCGCAGCTCGTGCGCCACGGTGGCCAGGAAGGCGTCCTTGCGCAGGTTCGCCTCGCGCAGCGCCTGGCGCGCAACATACAGCTCGGTCATGTCGCGCGAGACCACCATCACTTCGCGCACCTGGCCGTCGGCGCCGAACACCGGGTTGGCTACCACGTCCCACCAGCGCGGCGTACCGTGGGCGGTCGGACAGAACGCGTTGAATTTGCTGATCTGGCCACCCTTGGCGGTGTCGAAGGCGCTGTGCGCCAGGGCGCGGCCTTGGTCGGGCCAGATCTCCCACCAGACTTTGCCCAGCAGCTGCTCAGGCTGGTCCAGTTCTAGCGCAACGATGCCGCCCGGATTGAGCTGGCCCAGGCGTCCTTGCAGGTCGAGGATCTTGATGCAATCGGCGGAACTGTTGAACAACTCGCGATTGAGCTCGCCGTCAGATCCGGTATAAGTCGCGCAAATGGAGTCAAACATGGTGTGGACGGTCGCTTCCTGGAGATAAAGAAAGGAAGCGGGGGCGTGGCGTCCTGTTATGAAGCAGATTCTACAATAATTTGCGGCGCAGGCGCGCGAGGCACGCGCGCCTGCCCCCATCAGCCATCAGCCTTCGCGCAGGGTTTGCAGCGGCGGCTGGCGCAGCACGCTGCGCAGGCCGAGCCAGCCGCCGGCGATCGCACACACGGCGCCGGCCAGCAGGCCCCCCAGCCACACCGACGGCGAGAAAGCCCAGGCAAACTTGAACTGGTACGTTGCCAGCGCCCAGCCCATCACGGCCGCGCCGGTGGCGGCCAGCACCCCGGCCAGTGCCCCCACCAGCGTGAATTCGATCAGTTGCGCTTGCGACAACTGGCGCCTGGTGGCGCCCAGCGCGCGCAGCAGGCCCGATTCGCGGGTACGCTCGTCCTGCGAGCCCATCAACGCCGCATACAGCACCAGCAGGCCGGAAGCGAGCGTAAAGATGAACAGGAACTCGATCGCGGTGACCACCTGGTCGAGCACGGCCTGCACCTGGCGCAGCAAGCCTCCCACGTCAACAATCGTCAGGTTCGGGAAGTCGCGCGTCAAGGCGTTCATCACCGGGCCCTGCTGGCCCGGCAGGTGGAAGGCCGTGATCCAGCTTTGCGACACCTCGGTGAGCGCGGCCGGGTTGATGATGACGAAGAAATTAACCCGCATCGAGCCCCACTCGAGCTTGCGCAGGCTGGTAATCGTCACGTCCACCGGCGAGCCGGCGATGTTGAAATTGAGCTTGTCGCCGACCTTCCAGCGCAGGGTCTTGGCGATGCCCTCCTCCACCGACGCTTCGGCCACGCCGGGACCGTCGGTGAACCATTTGCCCGCCACGATTTCGTTCTCGGCCTGCATGGTGGTCATGGTGGAGAGGTTGAATTCGCGGTCGGCCAGGCCGCGTGCGCGGTCTTCGGTGTACGTCTCGGCGGTGACCGGCTTGCCGTTGACGGCAGCCAGCCGGCCGCGGATCATCGGGTACTGCGGCGCGTAGGCCACGCCGGCGGACTGCAGCCGGGCGGCGATCTGGTCCTTCTGTTCGGGCTGAATATTGATGATGAAGCGGTTCGGCGCATCGGGCGGGGTGGCGTTGCGCCAGGCCGTCATGAGGTCTTCGCGCACCACGGTGAGCACCAGCAGCGCCATCATGCCCAGCGCCAGCGACACCACCTGCACGATGGTCGCGCCCGGACGGCGTTGCAGCGAGGTGATGGCAAAGCGCCAGCTTTGGTGGTCGATGGCGCCGCGCAGCGGCTTGAGGGTTTTCAGGCCAAGCCACGCCACCAGCGCGAACACGCCGAACGCAGCGACAAAGCCGAGCGCGGTGTACAGCGCCAGCATGGCGTCGCCGGCCTGCCACAGCAGCAGCGCGGCAAACCCGGCAAAACCGAGGCCGTACGTGGCCAGGGCAGCGACCTGCGGCGCATCCTGCTCGCGGCGGATCACGCGGTTGTGCGGCACTTTGCGCAGTTGCAGAATCGGCGGCAGCGCGAACGCAGCCAGCAGCAGGATGCCGGTGGCCAGCCCTTGCAGCGCCGGCCAGATGGTGGGGCCCGGCAAATCGGCCGCCACCAGCTTGCCCAGCACTTCGAGCAGCACGTAATGGGCGCCGAAACCGACCGCCACGCCCATGGCGCTGCCAAGCAGGCCGACCAGCAGGAACTCGTATAAATACATGGCGGTGACCTGGTTCTGGGTCAGGCCCAGGCAGCGCAGCATGGCGCAGGCGTCCAGGTGGCGCTGCATGAAGCGGCGCGCCGCCATCGCCACGGCCACCGCCGCCAGCATGGCCGACAGCAGGCCGACCAGCGACAGGAAACGGTCGGCGCGGTCGAGCGTGTTGCGCATTTCGGGGCGGCCGTTTTCCAGCGACTCCACCCGCACGCCCTTGAGGTTGGCTTTCTTGATGGTGTCCTGCATCCACTCCTGGAATGCGGCAGCCTCGGTAGCGGTGTTCTTGGCGCCGGGCGGCGTGGCCACCAGCATGCGGTATGTCACGCGCGAGCCGGGCTGGATCAGGTTGGTCGCTTCGAGGTCGGTCAGCGCCAGCATCACGCGCGGCGCAAACGCCAGGAAGTTGGCGCCGCGATCGGGCTCCGACGCGATCAGTTGAGTCACTGTAAAAGTCTTGTCGCCAAGCTTGACCGCGCCACCCACGCGCGTGCCCAGGCTGCCCAGCAAGCCGGCGTCGAGCCAGACCGTGCCCGGCGCGGGGATGCCGTCGGCGCCGGTGCCTTCGCTTTGCTCGGCCTGGGCGGCGTCGGTGGTGAGCTTGAGCCGGCCACGCAGCGGGTAGCCGGGGCCGACCGCCTTGAGCGATGCCAGCATCGATTGCGACTGCTCGCCCTCGCCTGCCGTGGCCATGCTGGGGAACACCACGGTGTCGGTTACCACCAGCCCGCGCCTGAGCGCTTCGGCGCGCCACTCGGCGCGTACCGGCAAGTCGGTGCTGACCACCACGTCGGCGCCCAGCAACTGGTGGGCGTCGCGGTCGAGGCCGCTACGCAGGCGATCGACAAAGAAACCGGTGGCGGACAAGGCCGCAACCGCCACCGTCAGAGCGATCAGCAGGAAGCGCAATTGGCCGGCGCGCCAGTCGCGCGCGGTCATGCTCAGGGCGAGTTTGATCATGGTCGATTAAAAAGCGAGAGAGGCGAAATAGGCGTCGACTTCGGCCAGCAGTTGCTGCTTCTGTGCTTCAGGCAGGAACGCCGCTTCGAAACCGTTGCGTGCCAGGCGCTGCGCGTGCGACAGGCCCAGCGGCAATGCCTCGAAGGTGGCAATGAAATTGTCGTTCATGTAGCCGCCGAAATAGGCCGGGTCGTCCGAATTGATGGTGACCTTGACGCCAGCGTCGAGCAATTCGAGCAGGTTGTGCTGGGCCATCTCAGGGAACACGCACAGCTTGACGTTCGACAGCGGGCACACGGTGAGCGCCATCTGCTCACGCGCCAGGCGTTCCACCAGTGCCGGGTCTTCCAGGCAACGCACACCGTGGTCGATGCGCTCGACCTTGAGCACGTCGAGCGCGGTTTCGATATACGCGGGCGGGCCTTCTTCGCCGGCGTGGGCCACCAGGCGGAAGCCGAGTTCCTTGCAGCGCGCAAACACGCGGGCGAATTTTTCCGGCGGATTGCCGCGCTCGGACGAGTCGAGCCCGATGCCGATGTACTTGTCGCGGTAAGGCAGCGCCTCTTCCAGCACAGCAAACGCGTCCTCCTCCGACAGGTGGCGCAGGAAGCTCAAGATCAGCGTGGCGCTGACCGGGCTGTCCTGGCAGGCGCGGTGGATGCCGTCGATGACGTCCTTGACCGGCACGCCGCGCGCGGTGTGGGTTTGCGGATCGAAAAAGATTTCGGTGTGGCGCACGTTATCCTGCTCGGCGCGCTTGAGATAGGCGGCGGTCATGTCGTAAAAATCCTGCTCGTGCAACAGCACGCTGGCGCCTGCGTAATAGATATCGAGGAACGATTGCAGGTCGGTAAAAGCGTAAGCGGCGCGCAGGTCTTCGACCGACGCGTACGGCAGCGCGACGTTGTTGCGCGCGGCCAGCGCGAAGATCAGTTCGGGCTCGAGCGAGCCTTCGATATGGATGTGCAATTCGGCCTTGGGCATGCCTTCGAGCACGCCGCGCAATTGGGTATTCAACATGTTTATTTCCTGTTACAGGGGACGGAAGCGGAGCATAGGATCTGGACTACACCAGACCGCATAACGTGGCATCTTAGCGCACGCTGCGCGCAGGCGTGATACTGTGGCATAAACGGGTGCAGAAACTACAGAAAAACACTCGCAATATGTGCGATTTTATCCGGTTTTATTCTTTTAAATCAAAGTCTTACGAAAGAGTATTAACGATATTACGACATATCTTTTGACTTCCTGCAGCAATAGAGCAATAATAAATTTCATAGACGTAAGAAGCCTTACAACCAACACATAAAAGCCGTCCACCGGCGATAAAGTCAGCTCAGAGCCACGGGCAATCCGTGCTACTCCGAGGACGCTCGCAGAAGCTGATCAAGAAGAAAAAATACTCAGGAAAAAGTACGCACCGAACCAGGGCCAAGGCAGCCTTGCTGTCTGACCCGTGACTAGCAGGTTTACATCATCAAAGGACATTCAAATGACCATTTTTGACAACTACGCTGCACGGTATGAACGGACCAAAGAAGAAGAGATGTCCATGAAGGAATATCTCGAACTTTGCAAGAAAGATCGACTCACCTACGCCAGCGCGCCGGAACGCATGCTTGCGGCAATTGGCGAACCGACCCTGGTCGATACCCGCAACGACACCCGGCTCTCGCGCATCTTCGCCAACAAGGTCATCAAGATTTACCCGGCCTTCCGCGAATTTTATGGCACCGAGGAAGTGATCGAACAAGTGGTCTCCTACTTCCGCCACGCGGCGCAGGGACTGGAAGAACGCAAGCAGATCCTGTATCTGCTGGGCCCGGTTGGCGGCGGTAAATCGTCGATCGCGGAAAAACTCAAATCGCTGATGGAACACGTGCCGTTCTATTGCCTGAAAGGCTCGCCGGTCAATGAATCGCCGCTGGGCCTGTTCAACGAGGACGAGGACGGCACCCTGCTCGAAGAAGACTACGGCATTCCACGGCGCTACCTGCGCAACATCCCGAGCCCGTGGGCGGTCAAGCGCCTGCACGAGTTCAACGGCGACATCAACCAGTTCCGCGTGGTCAAGCGCTACCCTTCCGTGCTGAAACAGATCGCCATTTCCAAGACCGAACCGGGCGATGAAAACAATCAGGATATTTCCTCGCTGGTCGGCAAGGTCGATATCCGCAAGCTCGAGGATTACTCGCAGGACGATCCCGATGCCTACAGCTACTCGGGCGGCCTGTGCCTGGCCAACCAGGGCCTGATGGAATTCGTCGAGATGTTCAAGGCGCCGATCAAGGTGCTGCACCCGCTGCTCACGGCCACGCAGGAAGGCAACTACAAGGGTACCGAGGGCTTTGGCGCGATCCCGTTCGACGGCATCATCCTGGCCCACTCGAACGAGTCGGAATGGAAAACCTTCCGCAACAACCGCAACAACGAGGCATTCCTCGATCGTATTTACATCGTCAAGGTGCCGTACTGCCTGCGCATCACCGACGAGATCAAGATTTACGACAAGCTGCTGGCCAACTCGTCGCTGGCGGCCGCGCCGTGCGCGCCGGGCACCTTGCGCATGATGTCGCAGTTCGCCATCCTGTCGCGTCTGAAAGACCCGGAAAACTCCAGCGTGTACAGCAAGATGCTGGTGTACGACGGCGAAAACCTCAAGGATACCGATCCCAAGGCCAAGTCGATGCACGAGTACGTTGATTACGCGGGCGTGGACGAAGGCATGAACGGGCTCTCCACCCGCTTCGCCTTCAAGATTTTGTCCAAGGTCTTCAACTTCGACAACACCGAGGTGGCGGCCAACCCGGTCCACCTGTTGTACGTGCTCGAGCAGCAGGTGGAGCGCGAGCAATTCCCGCCGGAGACCGAACAAAAGTATCTGTCCTATATCAAGGAACACCTGGCGCAGCGCTATGTCGAATTCATAGGCAAGGAAATTCAGACCGCGTACCTGGAAAGCTATTCCGAGTACGGCCAGAATATTTTCGACCGCTACGTGACGTTTGCCGACTTCTGGATACAGGACCAGGAATTCCGCGATCCCGATACCGGCGAGAGCTTCGACCGCGAGGCGCTGAACAACGAACTGGAGAAGATCGAAAAACCGGCCGGCATCTCGAACCCGAAAGACTTCCGCAACGAGATTGTCAATTTCGGACTGCGGGCGCGCGCTAATAACGGGGGCAAGAACCCGGCGTGGACCAGCTACGAAAAATTCCGTACCGTGATCGAGAAGAAAATGTTCTCGAATACCGAGGAATTGCTGCCGGTGATTTCGTTCAATGCCAAGGCCAGCGCCGAAGACGCCAACAAGCACGCGGACTTCGTCGCGCGCATGGTGGAAAAGGGCTATACGGCCAAGCAGGTCCGCTTGCTGTGCGAATGGTACTTGCGCGTTCGTAAGTCGTCGTAAGGCCGCAGCGCCCAAACACATCAAGGGGGTATCTTTTGAGTCACCTCATCGACCGACGTTTGCAGGGCAAGAACAAATCCGCAGTCAACCGCGAGCGTTTCCTGCGTCGTTACAAATCGCAGATCAAGGATGCGGTGGGGCGCGCCATCAAGGGGCGCTCCATTACCGACATCGAAAGCGGCGAGAAAGTATCCATTCCCGTCAAGGACGTGGGCGAGCCGTCGTTCGGCCATGCCCATGGCGGGGTGTGGGAAACCATCAGCCCCGGCAACCAGGAATACCAGAAGGGAGACCAGCTGAACCGGCCCAAGGGCGGCAGTGGCGCCGGTCGTGGCAAGGCCGGCAATAGCGACCAGATGACCGAAGACGATTTCATCTTCGAGCTGTCGCGCGAAGAATTCATGAACTATTTCTTCGAGGACCTGGAACTGCCGCACATGGTCAAGACCCAGCTGACCGCCACTACCGAGTTCAAGAACCAGCGCGCCGGCTATAACATTTCCGGCACGCCGTCCAACATCCACGTGCTGCGTTCCTTGCGCGGCGCCCTGGGCCGGCGCATCGCCGTCGGCGGCAATTCGCGCAAGCGCCTGGCCGAGGCGGAAGAAGAACTGCAGGCGCTGCTCGATAAACCGGTGCCCGACCTGGAGGATTCGATCCTGGTGGCCGAGCTGCGCAAGCTGATCCACCACCTGCACACGCGGCTCGCGGCGATTCCGTATATCGACCCGTTCGACCTGCGCTACAGCAACCGCATCAAGGTGCCGAAGCCGATGACCCAGGCCGTGATGTTCTGCATCATGGACGTCTCCGGCTCCATGGATGAAACCCGCAAGGACACTGCCAAGCGCTTCTTCATCCTGCTGTATTTGTTTCTCAAGCGCGTGTACGACAAGATCGAAGTGGTGTTCATCCGCCACCATACGGCTGCGTCCGAAGTGGACGAGGAAGAATTCTTCCACTCGCGCGAATCGGGCGGCACCGTGGTCTCCTCGGCCCTGCACCTGCTCGACAAGATCATCGACGAGCGCTACGGCGCCGGCAGCTGGAACAGCTACGTGGCGCAAGCGTCTGACGGCGACAACTGGGACAACGACTCGGTGCTGTGCCGGCAATTACTGACCAATACCATCATGCCCAAGGTGCAGTACTACACCTACGTGGAGATTACCGACGGGCCGCCGCAAAACCTGTGGGAGCAATATTCGCAGGTGCCCGACCACCATCCGCACTTTGCCATGCAAAAAATCGTCACGCCGGCCGACATTTACCCGGTATTTCGCGAACTGTTCAAGAAGCAGGCAAAATCATGAACGACATGACCCACCCCGCCACGCCCACGCCGGGCCCGCGCGACCGCGAACCCAAGTCGCGTCACCCGAACGCCCTGCCCGAGCAATCGGAATGGACGTTCGAGCTGATCGAACAAATCCACGCCGAAATTCGCCGGGTGGCGGAAAACTTCGGCCTCGACACCTATCCCAACCAGCTCGAGATCATCACCGCCGAGCAGATGATGGACGCCTACACGTCGGTCGGCATGCCGGTCTCGTACAACCACTGGTCGTTCGGCAAGCATTTCCTCAGTACCGAAAAAGGCTACAAGCGCGGCCAGATGGGCCTGGCCTACGAAATCGTCATCAACTCCGACCCGTGCATCGCCTATCTAATGGAGGAAAACAGCCTGACCATGCAGGCGCTGGTGATCGCCCACGCGGCTTACGGCCATAATTCCTTCTTCAAGGGTAATTATTTGTTCCGTACCTGGACCGATGCCGAGGCCATCGTCGATTACATGGTGTTCGCCAAGAATTACATTGCCGAATGCGAACAGCGCTACGGTATCGACGAGGTCGAGTTGCTGCTCGATTCCTGCCACGCGATCCAGAATTACGGCGTCGATCGCTACAAGCGCCCCGCCAAGCTGTCGCTGGCGCAGGAACGGGCACGCCAGAAAGAGCGCGAAGCGTACGTGCAGTCGCAGATCAACGAGCTGTGGCGTACCCTGCCACGGCGCGAAGAGGAGGAAGTGAACAAGTCGGCCAAGCGCTTCCCGCCCGAGCCGGAAGAGAACCTGCTCTACTTTATCGAAAAATATGCACCATTATTGGAACCCTGGCAGCGCGAAATGGTGCGTATCGTGCGCAAAATCAGTCAGTACTTCTACCCGCAGCGCCAAACCCAGGTCATGAACGAGGGCTGGGCCACCTTCTGGCACTACACCATCCTCAACCAGTTGTACGACGAGGGCGTGATCGGCGACGGTTTCATGATGGAGTTTTTAAAGAGCCATACCAACGTGGTGTACCAGCCGCCCGTGCACAGTCCCTATTACAACGGCATCAACCCGTATGCACTCGGTTTTGCGATGATGACCGACATTCGCCGCATCTGCGAGCATCCCACTGCCGAGGACCGCGAATGGTTCCCCGACATTGCCGGCAGCGACTGGCGCAAGACGCTCGATTTTGCCATGCGCAACTTCAAGGACGAGAGCTTCATCGCCCAGTACCTGTCGCCCAAGCTGATACGGGAATTCCACTTTTTTGCCGTGCTCGACGACGATCACAACGAGAAACTGGCGATTTCCGCCATCCATGACGACCTCGGCTATCGTTACGTGCGCCAGCAGCTGGCAGAACAATATAATCTCGGCAATAGAGAACCGAATATCCAGGTATGGTCGGTCAACACCCGCGACGACCGGGCCTTGACCTTGCGCCACACCCAGTTCCAGCGCCGGCCACTGAATCAGCAGGCTGGCGAGGTGCTCAAGCACGTGGCGCGGCTATGGGGCTTCGACGTCCACCTCGAAACAACGGGGCCAGGCGGCGAAGTGATCAGCGCCATGGAGGTCAAACGCGAGAAACGCTCACGCTTTTGACTGACAACTGTAGGACATCTCTATAGTGTGCTTGTTATGCTAGGCATGAACGGGCCCGGAAACGGGCACGGCTCTTGCATGGAAGAGACCGGGTTCTGAAGCGCAAGCTTCGACACCCGGTTTCTTTTTTTAGGAGTGCATGGCCGCAGAAGGAAGTCAACTTCTTTCCGCACCATTTTGCGGTGCCGGGTAACTTGTAGTTTCACTTAAGAAACATCTGCGACCGAATTATCAACTGCGCGTAGTAAAGTTACACGCATAAAATTCCGCAAATGCGCTTAAGGGAAAACTAAGTAATGTCACTGAGGGGCTTGCCCCAATTGTGCGCTGCAAGGGGCGGTCCCGTGTACTATATTGGTGCAAAGGGAGCGCTAACACGCAGCAAAAGCCGATGAAATTTAACCGGTTTTAGGGATGAAAATTCTATGTAAAATCAAGAATTCGTATGTATAATTCGCCGACGTCCCGGATGCGGCTGTTGTTTTATGTCGCCATTTTGGGGTTTAGTAGCAACAAAAAGAGTTGGTATTGGAGAAAGCAGGCATGAATTTCACGCACAACGAAAAAAGTACCGGGAAAAACTTTACAGGCATTACCATTGTCGTTTTGTTGCACATCCTGGTAGCTTGGGGGATCATTTCGGGCCTGGGCACACGCCTGGTAGCCAAGATGGTGGCTCCAGTGGAGACCAAGATCATCGAGGAAGTAGCACCTCCTCCTCCAAAGGAACTCCCACCACCGCCACCTCCGCCGGAAATGAAGGCTCCACCGCCGCCATTCATCCCGCCAGTCGAGGTGAACGTGCAGCAACCGCCGCCGCCACAAAACGTCCTGCAGAATGCGACCAATGTGGCGCCGCCGTCGAAGGAAATCGTGAAGGCGCCGCCGGCACCAACGGCGCCGCCAGCACCACCTGCACGCTCGGGTCCACCGAACGTGGCAGCAGTCGCCGACTTCTCCACCTGCGCTTTGCCAGAGTGGCCGAAATCGTCGCTGCGTAACGAAGAAACGGGTACGGTGACGTTGTCGTTCCTGATTGCTACCGATGGCCGTGTCGCCGACTCCAAAATCGTGAAAACCTCGGGTTTCCGTGATCTGGACAAGGCAGCAGTTGTTGGTATCAGCAAGTGCAAATTCAAACCGGGTCTGACGGACGGCAAGCCGACAGAAGCGTGGATGACGATGCAATATCTCTGGAAGCTGGAGTAAAAGCGAGGCAGCAGCACCGTCTCAACTTAAGTAAGTTTCGTTGTCAATTACGTTCAGCGATCTGATTATTTATCAATTTGGAGGAAGCATGTTTAAGAATACCCGTTTGTCCGCTGTACTGGCCGCTGTAATGTTCTCCATGACGGCAACCGCCGCCCTGGTCAGCGCACCAGCTTACGCACAAGAGACTGCCCCTGCAGCCTCGGCACCAGCAGCGGATGCGGCAGCAGCACCAGCGGCTCCAGCGGCCGATGCAGCAGCTCCAGCAGCCCCAGCAACCGATGCAGCAGCACCAGCACCAGCAGCCCACGGCGCAGCCGGCCACGAAGAAGTTGAAAACCCATACGGCTTCAAAGCAGTTTGGGACGGCGGCTTCGTTTCGCGCGCTACCCTGATCATCCTGACCATCATGTCGATGGGTTCGTGGTACATCATCATCGTCAAACTGATCGACCAGCAGAAGATCTTCAAGCAATCGAAAGAAACCAGCGCCAAGTTCTGGAAAGCTTCGTCGATCGCCGCAGGTTCGGCTTCGTTGAAAGAAGGCTCGCCATTCCGCTTCATCGCTGAAACCGGCACCAAGGCTACCGTGCACCACGACGGCGCCCTGCTGGAACAAATCGACCTGTCGACCTGGGTGACCATGTCGATCCAGCGCGCTGTTGACAAAGTTCAATCGCGTCTGCAAGACGGCCTGTCGTTCCTGGCAACCGTTGGTTCGACCGCACCGTTCATCGGTCTGTTCGGTACCGTTTGGGGTATCTACAATGCACTGATCGCCATCGGCATGTCGGGTAACGCATCGATCGACAAGGTTGCCGGTCCAGTCGGTGAAGCACTGATCATGACCGCTTTCGGTCTGTTCGTGGCGGTTCCTGCCGTTCTGGGTTACAACTGGCTGGTACGTCGTAACAAAACCGCGATGGAAGATGTCCGTTCGTTCTCGGCCGACGTTCACTCCGTGCTGATCTCGGGCGCAATGTCCACCTCCGACGCTGCCCGTATGGCCGCTAAAAAGATTGGGTAATTAATCATGTCGATGTCCGTAGGCTCCGATAGCGGAGACGAAGATCAAGTCATGTCAGAAATCAACACGACGCCCCTCGTGGACATCATGTTGGTTCTGCTGATTATCTTCCTGATCACGAGCCCGGTTGTTCTGAAGCTGATCAAGATCAAGCTGCCAGAAGAAAACAACCAGGTTATTCAGACCAAACCGGAAGATGTCAACATTGTGGTAAGCAAGGATGGCGACATCTACTGGAATCAGAAGAAAATGCGGGACACTAATGAGTTGTTCGATTTTCTGAAGGTGGAGGCCGTGAAATTGCCGCAGCCGGAAGTTCACGTTCGTGGCGACCAAGAAACACGCTACGAATCGATCGGCAAAGTCATTTACACGACCCAGCGCGCTGGTATTCAGAAGGTCGGTTTCATCACCGAACCGCCTGACCGGGGTTAAACCCACCCGTGCACCGCGCAGGCCTGGTCTCCAGGCCTGCCCTTCTAAAAAGGAAACATCATGAGTATGAATGTCGGCTCCCCATCCGCAGGCGCGGATCCGGAACCAATGATGGAAATGAATATGACGCCCCTCATCGATGTGATGTTGGTGCTGATTATCATGCTGATCATTACGATTCCGAAAGCCAACCACTCGGTGAACTTGAACATGCCGGTCGGTACGCCGCCGCCATCGACCAAGGAACCAGTGGTCATCACGATTGACGTCGACTTCGACGGTACGATTCTGTGGGATAACAACGTCATTCCTGACCGCGGTACCCTGGAAGCGAAACTGGCTGATGTCGCAGCGCAACCTGATCAGCCGGAAGTGCATCTGCGTCCGAACAAGCTGGTTGAGTACAAGGTTGTGGCTGGTGTTATGGCTTCGGCTCAGCGCCTCGGCGTGACCAAGATTGGCCTGGTCGGCAACGAACAGTTCCAATAATTAGTTCTATGTTCAACGATAGGCAGGACCATTCCTGCCTATTTCGCATTTTGAAGAAAGAAAACTTACCCATGACCAAGTTTCGTCTCGCTCATCTCGGCCTGGTAATGGCCGCTATTGGTTTTACTGCAGCAGCTCCCCTGGCAGGTTTTTCGTCGGTTGCCTTCGCGGCCGAAACAGTGCGTGCTGAAATCGGCAAACCATTGCAGGAAGCACAGAAACTGGCTGCGGCAGGAAAAAACAAGGAAGCACTCGCAGAACTGCGCAAAACCGACTCGGTCGGTAACAAATCCGCCAACGACACGTACCTGATCGAACGCACGCGCGCCTCCGCCGCGTCGGCCGCAGGCGATTACGACACGGCCGCCAAAGCCTTCGAAAGCGTGATCAATTCCGGCAAGCTGTCCGCTGCCGAACAACCGAAATTCACCCAGGCCCTGGCCGGTATCTACTACCGCATCAAGGACTACCCAAAAGCGATCACCTGGATCAACCGCGCACTCAAGGACAATCCCAACGACGGCGCCATGAAGGAACTGCTGATCCAGACCTACTACATCAGCGGCAAGTACGCTGAAGCAGCCAAGGAACTGTCGTCGCAAAAGAACCTGAACGAAGCCCAACTGGGCATGCTGGCCAACATCCAGCTCAAGCAGAACGACAAGGCCGGTTACGTGCAGACCCTGGAACGCATGGCAGCGAGCTATCCGAAGCCACAGACCTGGGCCGACCTGCTGCAACGCGTACAAGCCAAGCCTGGCTACTCGTCCACGCTGTCGCTCGACGTATTGCGCTTGCGCCTGGCCAATGGCCTGCTGAGCAAGCCTTCCGAATACATGGAAATGAGCCAGCTGGCACTGCAAGCCGGCAATCCAGCTGAAGCGCTGAAAATCATCAACGAAGGCTACAAAAAAGGCGCCCTGGGCACCGGTACCGACGCACCGCGCCACCAGCGCCTGAAAGACCTGGCCACCAAGACCCAGGCCGAGTTCGCTGGCAAGCTGGCCGCTGCCGAAGCTGAAGCAGTCAAAGCCAAGGATGCCGACGCATTGGCCAACCTGGGCTATGCCCTGGTGTCCGATGGTAAAGCCGACAAGGGCCTGGCCCTGATGGACCAGGCTGTCAAACTGGGCACCGGCCGCAATCCGGAAGCGATCAAGCTGCATTACGGTATCGCGCAATCGGTCGCCGGCAAGAAAGCTGCTGCACTGTCCACCTTCAAGACGGTCAAAGGCACGGACGGGACCGCTGACCTGGCCCGTTACTGGACCATCAGCCTGAACCACTCGTAAGGAACTTCTAAAACCTACTGCGCGACTGCCTATCGCCTTTCCGTTGCTCAGCGTACTCATGTACGCTTGCGCTACTCAAGACGATATCCAGCCGCTCGCTACGGTTTTAGAGAGTCCCTTAAGATAAATGAAGCGCCGTTTGCTCCGGCAAACAGCGCTTTTTTTTCATCTTTTTTGCATCTTTTCCACCCTCCCCCCCGCTCACGTATAATCTTCCATTTAGCGCCAGTTCCAGCATAATCCCATGAAGGTATTTCGAGGTCTTCCCAACGCGGCATCGCGGGCGCCGTGCGCACTCACGATCGGCAATTTCGACGGTGTCCACCTGGGCCACCAGGCCCTGCTGGCCCGCGTGCGCGAAGCTGCCGGCGATCTCGGGCTCGAAGCGGCCGTGATGACGTTCGAGCCGCACCCGCGCGAATTCTTCGCACAAAAGTCGGGTGACCTGACACGCGCGCCGGCCCGCATCGCCAACCTGCGCGACAAGCTGCAATCGCTGTCCGACAACGGCATCGACCGCGTGATCGTCGAACATTTTTCATCGTCGTTTGCCGCTCTCACGCCACAGCAATTCACCGAGCAGGTGCTGGTCGAAGGGCTGCACGTGAAGTGGCTGATGGTGGGCGACGACTTTTGCTACGGCGCGCGCCGCGCCGGCAATGTGCAGATGCTGCAGGAAGCGGGCCAACGCTACGGCTTCCACGTCGAAACACTGCCCACCGTGATGAACGGCGCCACCCGCATCTCGTCGTCGGCCGTGCGCACCGCGCTGGCTGAAGGCGACTTTATCCGCGCCGAGGCGCTGCTGGGCCACCCGTACGCCATGTCCGGCCACGTGATCCATGGCCAGAAGCTCGGCCGCACGCTGGGTTTCCCCACCCTGAATTTACGGGTGCCGCACCGCCCCGCCCTGATGGGCATCTTCATCGTCCAGGTACATGGCCTGGCGGACCAGCCGCTGGCGGCCGTGGCCAGCCTCGGCGTGCGTCCGACCGTGGACGACAGCGGCCGCGTGCTGCTCGAGGTGCATATTTTCGACTTCGCACAGAACTGCTACGGCAAGCAGGTGCGGGTGGAATTTCTGCAAAAGATCCGCGACGAAGAAAAATACGTCGACCTGCCCACGCTCACGGCCGCCATCCACCGTGACGCCGACATCGCCCGCGCGTATTTCGCCCGGCGCGACGGTGCTAAAGACGGCGCCACCTCGGCCACCGACCGAATTTGAGCGCGCGACCAGCTACGCGCGCCGGCTACCCCGAATTCCCCGAAATCTTATTGAAGAAATCCCATGTCCAATCCAAAATCCGACAACCCTAAAAACAGCAAGAAGCCAGAGAGCAAATACCCGGTCAACATGACCGAAACCCCGTTCCCGATGCGCGGCGACATGGCCAAGCGCGAGCCCACCTGGGTGCAGCAATGGCAGGACAAGAAGATCTACGAGCGCGTGCGCAAGGCTGCTGCCGGTCGTCCGAAATTCATCCTGCACGACGGCCCGCCGTATGCCAACGGCGACATCCACCTGGGCCACGCGGTCAACAAGATCCTCAAGGACATGGTGATCAAATCGCGCTCGCTGGCCGGCTTCGACGCACCGTATGTACCGGGCTGGGATTGCCACGGCATGCCGATCGAAATCCAGATCGAAAAACTGTACGGCAAAAACCTGCCGACCGCCGAAGTGCTGACCAAGGCCCGCGCCTACGCGCTCGAGCAGGTGGACCGCCAGCGCAAGGACTTCATCCGCCTGGGCGTGCTGGGAGAATGGCAGAACCCTTACCTGACCATGAACTACTCGAACGAGGCGGACGAACTGCGCGCGCTCGGCAAGCTGCTGGAAAAAGGCTATGTGTACCGTGGCCTGAAACCGGTGAACTGGTGCTTCGACTGCCAGTCGGCGCTGGCCGAGGCGGAAGTGGAATACCACGAGAAGCGCGATCCGGCCATCGACGTCGGCTTCAAGTTCGCCCAGTTCGACTCGCTCGCCGCTGCCTTCAACCTGCCGCAGCTGCCGACCGAGAACGGCTTCATCGTGATCTGGACCACCACCCCGTGGACCATCCCGTCCAACCAGGCGCTCAACGTCAACCCGGAAGTGACCTACGCGCTGGTGCAAACCGAGCGTGACGGCCAGCCACTGCTCTTGATCCTGGCGCAGGACCTGGTGGAGTCGTCGCTGGCGCGCTTCAAGCTCGAAGGCACCACGATTGCCACCGCCCCGGGCGCGGCGCTGGAAAACATCAGCTTCCGCCACCCGCTGCACGCAGCCGATCCGTTCTTCGACCGCCTGTCGCCGGTGTACCTGGCCGACTACGTGACCACCGAGAGCGGTACCGGCGTGGTGCACTCGGCGCCGGCCTATGGCCTCGACGACTTTATCTCGTGCCGCGCGCATGGCCTGAAGGACGAGCAGATGCTCACGCCTGTCATGGGCGACGGCAAATTCGCGTCCACGCTGCCGCTGTTCGGCGGCCTGACCATCTGGGAAGCCTCGAAGCCGATCTGCGACGCCCTGCGCGAAGCAGGCGCGCTGTTCGAACTGAAGATGTTCGCCCACAGCTACATGCACTGCTGGCGCCATAAAACCCCGATCATCTACCGCGCCACGTCGCAGTGGTTCGCGGGCATGGACGTGACGCCTGCCGACGGCGGCGCCACCCTGCGCGAAACCGCGCTGGCCGGCATCGAGCAAACCGAATTCTTCCCCGACTGGGGCAAGGCGCGCCTGCACGGCATGATCGCCAACCGTCCCGACTGGACCCTGTCGCGCCAGCGCCAGTGGGGTGTGCCGATGGCCTTCATCGTGCACAAGGAAACCGGTGCGCTGCATCCGCGCACGCCGGAGCTGCTCGAGCAAGTCGCCCAGCGCATCGAGCAGGGCGGCATCGACGCCTGGCTGGCGCTCGACCTGAAAGACCTGCTCGGCGATGAAGCGGCCAGCTACGAGAAGAACAAGGACACGCTGGACGTGTGGTTCGACTCGGGCGTGACCCATCAAACCGTGCTGCGCGGCTCGCACAAGGAACAGCTGGCGTTCCCGGCCGACCTGTACCTGGAAGGCTCGGACCAGCACCGCGGCTGGTTCCATTCGTCGCTGCTGACCGCCTCGATGTTGGACGGCAAACCGCCGTACAAGGCGCTGCTCACCCACGGCTTCACGGTCGATGGCGAAGGCAAGAAGATGTCGAAGTCACTCGGTAACACGCTGGCGCCGCAAAAGATCTCCGACACGCTGGGTGCCGACATCCTGCGCCTGTGGATTGCCACCACCGACTACACCGGCGAGCTGTCGATCTCCGACGAGATCTTGAAGCGCGTGACCGAAGCGTATCGCCGCATCCGCAACACGCTGCGCTTCCTGCTGGCCAACACGTCCGACTTCGACCAGGCGCAGCACGCCGTGCCGGTCGAACAGATGCTGGAAATCGACCGCTACGCGATCGCCAACATGGCCGCGCTGCAGGAAGAAATCGCCCAGCACTACGCCCGCTACGAGTTCCAGCCCGTGTACTCCAAGCTGCAGAACTACTGCTCGGAAGACCTCGGTGGCTTCTACCTCGACATCTTGAAGGACCGCCTGTACACGTCCGCTGTCGATTCGCCGGCGCGCCGTTCGGCGCAGACCGCGCTGTGGCACATCACGCAAAGCCTGCTGCGCGTGATGGCCCCGGCGCTGTCGTTCACCGCCGAAGAAGCGTGGGCGATCTTTGCCGGCGCCGAAGCGTACGCCACCAGCGACGAGACCATCTTCACGCAAACCTGGTGGCAGCTGCCGCAGCAGGCCGACGCCGGCGCGCTGCTGGCCAAGTACACGGCGCTGCGCACGGTGCGCACCGACGTCACCAAGCAGCTGGAAGACCTGCGCACCTCGGGCGCGATCGGCTCGTCGCTGCAGGCGGAGCTGGCGATCAAGGCGTCGGGTGACAAGTACAAACTGCTGGCCAGCCTGGACGACGACCTGAAATTCGTGTTCATCACGTCGGCCGCGCAGGTGACCGAAGTATCGACCGAAGCGGAAGAAGTGGTGGCGGTGGCCGCATCGACGGCCGAGAAGTGCGAGCGCTGCTGGCACTACCGCGCCGACGTGGGCAGCCACGCCGACCACCCTTCCCTGTGCGGTCGCTGCTACAGCAACCTGTTTGGTGCGGGCGAACAGCGCAAGTTCGCTTAAACTGTGCGCGGCAATGCGCATCGCCGCCAACGCATGAACCGTCATTCCCGCGCAGGCGGGGATGACGCCACCGGATTTTCCCTGATATTTATATGGCCACCAAAAAAATCTTCCCGTCCAAATCCTCGGCCAGCCTGACGCCGTGGCTGGGCATCGCCTTCATCATCATCCTGATCGACCAGCTCACCAAGATCACCATCACCCGCACCTTCCAGTTGGGCGAGGAAAAGGTCATCACGTCGTTCTTCAACCTGGTGCTGGCCTATAACAAAGGCGCCGCCTTCAGCTTCCTGCACGACGCCGGCGGCTGGCAGCGCCACTTCTTCACCGCCATCGGCCTGGCGGCGGCCGCCTACATAATCTACCTGCTGAAAAAGCACGGCGGCCAGCGCATGTTCTCGTGGGCGCTCACGCTGGTACTGGGCGGCGCGCTGGGCAACGTGATCGACCGCGTGGTGTATGGTCATGTCGTGGACTTCCTCGATTTTCACTGGGAAGGCCTGGGCCATTTCCCGGCGTTCAATGTCGCCGATGCGGCGATCTGCGTCGGCGCCGCGCTGTTCATCCTCGATGAGCTGCGTAGGGTTAATAAATAAAGGGGCATCGCATGGAATTGAGCGGCAAGAAAATCGTGCTGGGCCTGTCCGGCGGCGTAGCGTGCTACAAGTCGGCGGAACTGTGCCGCGCACTGACCAAGGCCGGCGCCTCGGTGCAGGTAGTGATGACCGACGCTGCCGAGCATTTCATCACGGCCGTGACCATGCAGGCGCTGTCCGGCAACAAGGTGTATTCGAGCCAGTGGGACCCGCGCGTGGACAACAACATGGCCCACATCGATGTCACCCGCCACGCGGACGCGATCATGATCGCGCCCTGCTCGGCCGACTTCATGGCCAAGCTGGCGCACGGCGTGTGTGACGACCTGCTCTCGACCATGTGCCTGGCGCGTCCGCGCCATGTGCCGCTGTTGATCGCGCCGGCCATGAACGTGGAAATGTGGCAGAACCCCGCCACCGGCCGCAACGCCCGCCAGCTGGAGGAAGACGGCATCGTCATCTTCGGTCCGGCCGCCGGCGACCAGGCCTGCGGCGAAGTCGGCATGGGCCGCATGCTCGAACCGGCGCAGTTGCTCGAAGAACTGATCGCGTCGTTCCAGCCCAAGGTGCTGGCCGGTAAACGCATCCTGATCACGGCCGGTCCTACTTTTGAAGCGATCGACCCGGTGCGCGGCATCACCAATCTGTCGTCGGGCAAAATGGGTTACGCCGTGGCGCGCGCAGCGCGCGAAGCCGGCGCCGAAGTGGTGCTGGTCTCGGGCCCCACCGCCCTGCCGGCGCCGTTCGGCGTGCAGCGCATCAATGTGCAAAGCGCGATGCAGATGCACGACGCGGTGATGGCCAATGTCGACCACCAGCACATCTTCATCGCGGTGGCAGCGGTGGCCGACTGGCGCATCTCGAACGCCAGCGAACAGAAGCTGAAAAAGAACCCGGACGGCTCGGTGCCCGACCTCAAGTTCGAGCAGAACCCGGACATCCTGGCCACAGTGGCGGCGCGCACCTCGCTGGCCGGTCACCCGTATTGCGTGGGCTTTGCCGCCGAGTCGGAAAACCTGGTGCAGTTCGGCGCTGACAAGCGCGAGAAAAAAGGTATTCCGCTGTTGGTCGGTAACATCGGCCATCACACCTTCGGCCAGGACGACAACACCATCATCCTGTTCGACGAAAACGGCCACACCATCCTGCCGCGCGCCGACAAGCTCACGCTGGCGCGCCAATTGATTTCCGAAATTTCCAAACGCATTACCCAGCACTCCTTGTTCGACAAATAAACATGAATACCATCGACGTCAAAATCCTCGACCCGCGCATGAAAGACCAAATGCCGGCCTACGCCACCCCGGGCTCCGCCGGTCTCGACCTGCGCGCCTGCATCGATGCGCCGCTGGTGATCGAAGCCGGCCAGACCGTGCTCATTCCCACCGGCCTGGCGATCCACGTGGCCAATCCCGGCTACGCCGCCATGATCCTGCCGCGCAGCGGCATGGGACACAAGAACGGCATCGTGCTCGGGAATCTGGTAGGCTTGATCGACTCCGATTACCAGGGCCAGCTGATGATTTCGACCTGGAATCGCGGCCACAGCGCCTTCACCCTGAACCCGATGGAACGCCTGGCGCAACTGATCATCGTGCCGGTGCTGCAGGTGGGCTTCAACGTGGTGGAAGAATTTGACAGCAGCGAGCGTGGTGTCGGAGGTTTCGGCAGCACCGGCGTACAATAAAAAGCAGGAGACTCAGGATGGCTCGGCAGCACACTTCGACAAAACTCGCATCATTGTCTCTGGTCGCGGCAGCGTGCCTGCTCACCGCCTGCACCACCTACACGGTGCGCCCCACCGACAGCTCGTCCGAGCCGGTCGTGGCCCGCACCATCAACCAGGACCAGCCGGTGGTCACCGCCAAGATGGCGGCGGCGCGCGAAGAACTGGGCCAGATGGTGGCGCTGCAAGACCGCCTGTACCGCATCGCCGCCCCGCTGCTGATCAATAACGCCGACCTGTGCCGCTCGCAAGCGCGCAACCTGCTCGGCTTTACCGCCAAGAACCGCTACTCGTACTCGGGCGAATACGTCGACGCCGCCACCGCAGTGCTCAACTACGGCGACCGCCTGGAAGTGGCCAGCGTACTGGCCGGCAGCGGCGCCGCCAAGGCCGGCCTCAAACAGGGCGACATCCTGCTGGCAGCCGAAGGCAAGGAACTGCCGCGCGGTCCCAACGCCGAAACCCAGGCGGCCGGCATCCTCGGTCCGCTCGCCTCCAGCAGCAAGAACCTGAACCTGATGGTCGAGCGCAAGAACGCCAACGTGCCGCTCAAGCTGCCCGTCACGCGCGCCTGCGCCTTTAAAATCGACATCGGCAATGCTGACAACATCAACGCCTACTCCGACGGCCAGCGCGTGCTGATCACGCGTGGCATGGTCAATTTCGCCCAGTCCGACGAAGCGATTGCCTACGTGCTGGCCAAGGACATGGCCCACAACATCCTCGGCCATGCAGCCACCACGCGCTCGGCCTACACGGTCGGCAGCATCATCGACAACCTGGTGGCGATCCGTCCCGATACGTCCATGCTGATCGGCAGCGCCGGTGTCAAGCCGATGCCGCAAGATCTTGACGCCGCTGCCGACCGCCTGTCGCTGTACATGGTGGCGCGCGCCGGCTACAGCACGGCTGGCGCGCGCGCGTTCTGGCAGCGCCTGGCCACGCAGTATCCGGCCTCGGTACTGAACGGCTACACGGCCAATCACCCGGCTGTAAACTACCGCCTGTCCGTGATCGACAAGACCGTGGCCGAAATCCGCAGCAAGCAGTCCTCCAACAAACCGCTGGTGCCGTAGGAGTCATCGATGAACAAATCTGCCCTGTCGGTCGTGGTGTGCGTATTGCTTGCGGCGGCTGGCAGCGCCCAGGCCGCGCAGTGGGCCCGGGTGAACGGCGCCTCGGGCGGCGCCGGCAATGCCTATTACATCGACCGCGCCAGCGTGATCAAGAAGGACAAGACGCGCAAGGTGTGGTCGCTGCACTCGTTCGCCAGCACGCAAAACTCACCCGAAGGCAAACCGTACAAATCGGTGAAAGCGCTGCATTTGTATTCGTGCGAGGACCGCACCACGATCCTGCTCTCGCAGGTGTTCTACCCGGAAGCCATGGGCAAGGGCGAGGCGCTGGAAACCTACAAGTACGAGAAGTTTACGGCCGAGGATATCGTGCCGGACAGCCCGTACGATAATGCCTTGGCTATCGTCTGCAAGCCGTAACGATTAGCTGAAGTTCGGGAAGTCGGGAAATACCGTCGCCATCAACCAGGTGAGCACCCCGCACAGCAGCACCACGCCGACCAGCACCAGCAACAGGCGGCCGAACTTGGGACCTTCTTCATCCTGGCTGTCGTCTTCGTAATCGTTCGGTTCGGTCATGGCGTTCCCTGCACGGTTCAGTGAGGCGTAGTATATTCCAACCCATGGACAGCATCGACCTCGAAGTACTCAAAACCAGCGCAGCATGGATCGCCTCCGGGCGCCGCTGCGAACTCATTACCGTCATCAAGACCTGGGGCAGCAGCCCGCGGCCGGTCGGCGCCACGTTGGCCATTTGCGAGGACGGCACCGTCATCGGCTCGGTCTCCGGCGGCTGCATCGAAGACGACCTGATTGCGCGCGTGCGCGACCACGGCATCAGCCGCACCGCGCCCGAAATCGTCAGCTACGGCATCACCGCCGACGAAGCTCACCGCTTCGGTCTGCCGTGCGGCGGCACCATCGAACTGGCGATCGAACCGCTGGCGCAGCACAGCCGCATCGCCGAGCTGCTCGCGCGGCTCGACCGCCACGAACTGGTGCAGCGCCGGCTCGACCTGCAAACCGGTGCGGTGGAATTGTCGGCAGCGCCGCCCGGCGCGCAGATGCAGGTGGGCGAGCGCGCCATGGTCACGCTGCACGGCCCGCGCTGGCGCTTGCTGATCATCGGCGCCGGCCAGCTGTCGCGCTTCCTGGCGCAGATTGCCACGGCCATGGACTACCACGTGACCGTGTGCGACCCGCGCGAAGAATACCGCGCCGGCTGGCACGTCGACGGCGTGCAACTGGTGCACGACATGCCCGACGATATCGTCACCGCCATGCGGCTCGACCACCGCAGCGCGGTCGTGGCGCTCACCCACGATCCCAAGCTCGACGACCTGGCGCTGATGGAAGCGCTGAAGTCCGACGCGTTTTACGTGGGCGCCATCGGCTCGCGCCTGAACAACAGCAAGCGCCGCGAGCGGCTGCTGCAGTTCGATCTGACGCCGGCACAACTGGCGCGCCTGCACGGGCCGATTGGCCTGTACATCGGCAGCAAGACGCCATCGGAAATCGCCATCTCGATCCTGGCCGAACTGACAGCGACCAAGAACGGCGTGCCGACCGGGATGCTGGTGCCGCATTCAGCAGCACCGACGGCGCCAGGCGCCGAGGTGTGCGTGGTGGAGACGGGCGCGGTTTAACCAGCCAGCTGTGACGATAAAAGCAATAACCGGCTGGCATTCTCCATCCCGCTGCGGGACAATGGCAGCATGAGCACAGCCAACCTCCTCCGCCTGATCTTCCTCGCCGCCATCTGGGGCGGCTCCTTCCTCTTCATGCGCATCGCCGCGCCCGTGCTGGGTGCGCCTGTGCTGATCGAATACCGCGTGCTGTTTGCCGCCCTGTTCCTGGGCGTGATGGCGCTGGTGCTGAAAAAGCCGCTGGCCTTGCGCCGGCACTGGAAGCATTACCTGATCCTGGGACTGCTCAATTCCGCGCTGCCGTTCCTGCTGTTCGCATTTGCCGCGCGCACGCTGTCGGTGTCGCTGATGGCGGTGCTCAACGCCAGCACGCCGCTGTGGGGCACGCTGATCGCAGCGGTATGGTCGCGCCACCCGATCACGCCCAAGGTGGCCATCGGCCTGCTGCTTGGCGCGTGCGGTGTGGCGCTGCTGGTGGGCTTCGACCATGTTGCGTCCAAGCCGGGCGCCGGCATCGCCATCGTGGCCGTGCTGTGCGCCTCGTTCATGTACGGCGTGGCCAGCAACTACACGCGCAGCGCGGCCAGCGCCCAGGGCGTGGAGCCGTTCGCCAATGCCCATGGTTCGATGTGGGCGTCGGTGCTGCTGGTGCTGCCGGTGGTACCGTTCTTCCCGGCGCCGGCCTCGCCCACCATCGGCGTCATGGGTGCGGTGATCGCGCTGGGCGTGCTGTGCAGCGGCGTGGCTTACCTGATCTATTTCCGCCTGATCCAGGACGTGGGACCGTCGTCGGCGCTGACCGTGACGTTCCTGAGTCCCCTGTTCGGCATCCTGTGGGGCGTGCTGTTCCTGGGCGAGTCGTTGTACTGGTACACCATCGTCGGCGCCGGCATCGTGGTCGTCGGCACCGCGCTGGTGACGGGCTTTCGCCCGAATTTCGGCGCGCTGCGCAAGGCCCGCGCCTGATGGCCGGCTTCACCTTCACGCTGGACCTGGCGCCCGGCTATCGGCTGCATGACGTGCTGGCTTTCCATCGCCGCGATACCGAAGCGGTGGCCGAGCAGGTTGAAGCGCATCGGCTGCGCAAGGGTGTGATGCTCGATGGCGTGCCGGTGCTGCTCGACGTGGCTTTCGAAGGCCGGTTCGGCTCTTCCAGAGACAGTCTCGGCGCGCCCGGCCGCGCAGTGTGCACGGTACACGCCAACGGCAAACTATCCGCCGCCGTGCGCCGCCGCGTGGAAGTACAAGCACATGACGCCATCCTCAATATCCTGGGCCTGCGCATCGACCCGGCGCCGTTTTGCGCGTTTGCCGCCGACGATGCGCTGCTGGGCGACCTGGTGCGCGCGCAACCGGGGCTGCTGATCGTGCAGTCGGCCACCGTGTTCGAGGCCCTGACCTGGGCCGTCATCGGCCAGCAGATCAACCTGTCGTTCGCCATCGCGCTGCGCCGCACGCTGATACAGCTGGCCGGGCGCCGCCACAGCAGCGGCTCGTGGTGCTATCCGGGGCCACAGGACGTGGCCGCGCTGGAACTGGATGCGCTGCTGGCCCGTAAATTTTCGCGCGCGAAAGGGGAAACGTTGTTGCGGCTGGCGCGGTTGGTGGACAGCGGCGCGCTCGACCTGGCGCTGTCGCCGGCCAACAGCATCGAACAGATCTCGGCGGCACTCTTGGCGGTGAAAGGCATCGGCCCGTGGACCGTCAACTACGGCCTGCTGCGCGGCTACGGCGACGCCGACTGCTCGCTGCACGGCGACGTCGCCATCCGCGCGGCCTTGCAGGCGCTGCTGAATGAGGAAGTAAAACCTGATATGGCCCGCACCGAGCAACTGCTGGCGCGCTACGCGCCGCACCGGACCATGGCGGCAGCACACTTGTGGGCCAGCTTGCATCCGCTAGCAGACAAGGAATAGGCCGCAGGGTACATCAAAGGTCGCCAACTTATTGCAAAGCCAGCGGTACAAATGAAAAAGCCGCTGACTCCTTTCGGAATCAGCGGTTTTAGTATTTGGTTGCGGGGACAGGATGAGTGTCTCGGCAGGGCTCTGTTCAGGTCAAGCCATTGAACCTAAAGGGCAATCGCGGATTGTGGCTTCCGGGAGCTGGGTTCAAGGGTGTGGCACAAAGTGTATCACTTTTTGGTTTACTTGCCAAAGTTATACATGCTATATTGAAATGCAAATAAATCAACAAGGAGGTTGTCAATGCAAAGCACCCGTTCAGTTGTGGCATTCTTGATAGGTTTGGGGATAGCCATGGCACTGGTATTTGTCGCCCTCAAACTGGGAACGCCTTGGAATCCCTTATTTCCGCTGATGTCGTTCGTGGTTGGCATTGTTCTCGCGTCGAATTTCTTCGAATGGATGGCAAAGGCCCATCCCAATTCTTCGTTAGCGAAAGGCCACTACGTTCCGTTAGGTTGGAGGTTGCTTGCGTATTTCGGTGAACGTGCCCACCCATTCCGGTCTATCGTGCCCACTTGCGCATGAGATGGTGTTACGCGGTTAAATTGTAGTCGGTGCGGTCACGATGGGTCGATATTTTTCTCCTTTTTGGCTGTTTTAGGTCGCTGGGCACGCAGCGAGTCGCCGGTCAGCGTGAAGCGGTGATTGCGCTGCATGACGCGGTCCAAGATAGCGTCGGCGATGGTGGCGTCGCCGATCCATGCATGCCAGTGTTCGACTGGCAGTTGGCTGGTGATGATGGTGGCCTTGTTGCCGGCGCGGTCGTCGATGATCTCCAGTAGATCCGAGCGCGTCATGCTGTCGATGGTCCCCATGCCCCAGTCGTCGAGCACCAGGACGTCGGTCTTGGCCAGTTGCAGCAACCATTTGCCGAAGGCGCCGCTGCCGTGGCGGATGCGCAGCTCTTCCTGCAAGCGTGGTACGCGCTGGTAGATCGCCGAGTACCCACGCCGGCAGGCGTACTGCGCCAGCGCACAGGCCAGCCATGATTTGCCGGCGCCGGTGGGGCCGGTCACCAGCACGCTGTGGCCGGCGCTGACCCAGTCCCCCAGGGCCAGGCTCATGACCTCGCGCCGGTCGATGCCGCGACCGGCGCGCGCGTCGATGTCCTCGATGGCGGCCTGGCCATATTTGAGGTGCGCATTCTTGAGCAGTCGCGCCAGCTTACGGTCATTGCGGGCGTGGACTTCGCGGTCGATCAGCAGCGCCAGGCGCTCTTCGAAACTCAACGCGCCCAACCCATGTTGGGCCAGTTGCTCTTCCAGGCCGGCGGCCAGGCCGTCGAGTTTCAGTGTGCGCAGCTGCGCCAGGGTGGTGTGCATCATC
>NZ_LROM01000055.1 GCF_001758785.1 Duganella phyllosphaerae | reverse complement strand
CGCACAATTGTGCGCACCAGTATTGCCGTATGATACGAATGTTTCCCTCATTCCGGCCGGACCGTGTATCGCTACGATTTGATCAGTTGCCATGACTGCGGCGTGCTGCACCAGCACCGGCCGTTGCAACCGCGCGAAAAGGCGCGGTGTGTGCGTTGCGGCTCCGTCCTGTATCGCGGCATCCGCTCCGACCCGCGCGCCATGGCCGCCATCACCCTGGCCGCCATCTTCACTTACCTGATTGCCCAGTTCTTCCCCATCGTCGAGTTGTCGATTGGCGGCTACAGCATCGACTCCACCTTGATGGGCGCGATTTACGTGCTCTGGCACGAGAAGATGGAGATCGTCGCGGCGATTGTCACGCTGTTTACCATCGTGCTGCCGGCAGTGGAACTGGGGTCGCTGTTCTATGTCACGCTGTCGCTGAGCCGGGGCAGAAGGCCGCCCGGCTTCGACTCCATGCTGCGCGCACTGGGCACGGCGCGGCGCTGGGGCATGACCGAGGTGCTGATGATCGGCATCCTGATCACCATCGTCAAGATGACCAGCCTGGCGCGGGTGATCGTCCATCCCGGCCTGTTCGCGTTTGCGGTGCTCACCCTGATGCTGGCGCTGGTGATGTCGTTCGACCCCAAGATTTTGTGGAATATCGGCGAGCACCTGCCGGGCCCCAAGGGCATGCGGCCGTCGCAGTCGCAGTTCAATTACCAGGCGCTGGCCGCTGGCGCGCCGCTGGTGGCGTGCCACAGCTGCGGCCTGGTGGCTCCCGAACGCGGTCGGCATCAACATTGCGAGCGCTGCAAGTCGGCGTTGCACCGGCGCCGCCCGGACAGCGTGGGCCGCACCTGGGCGCTGCTGCTGGCCGCCACGATTCTTTATATACCCGCCATGCTGCTGCCCGTGATGTACACGAACTCCCTGTTCGGCAAGGAGGACGACACCATCATCAGCGGCGTGCTGCTGTTCTGGAACAGCGGTTCGCAGGCGCTGGCGATCATCATTTTCGTGGCCAGTATCGTGGTGCCGGTGATGAAGCTGGTGGCGCTGGCGATCCTGGCATACACCGCGCAGCGTCGTTCGCGCTGGCGCCCGGAGCAGCGCACGGTGTTGTACCGCATCGTTGAATTCGTCGGCCGCTGGTCGATGCTCGATATTTTTGTCATTACGCTGACGGTGGCGCTGGTGCGCTTCCAGACGCTGGCGGTGATTACCGCCGGCCCTGGCGCGCTGGCGTTTTGCGCCGTGGTGGTCCTGACGATGATGGCGTCGATGCAGTTCGATCCACGCCTGATCTGGGACCCCGTCGATACACATGGAGAAAAGCATGCCTGAAAATGAAGACCACCCCCGGCCGGTGCACGAGCCGGCCGTCGAAAAGGCCAATCGCTGGCTGCCCTCGCTGGTCTGGCTGATCCCCTTGCTGGCCGCGCTGATCGGCGTGGGCCTGGTGATCAAGACTTTTGTCGACCAGGGGCCCTCGGTGACGGTGAGCTTCCGCAGCGGCGACGGCCTCGAGCCGGGCAAGACCAAGGTCAAATTCAAGGACGTCGATATCGGCATCGTGCGCTCGATCTCGATTTCGCGCGACCTTTCCAAGGTGCTGGTCAAGATCGACATGAGCAAGGAAGCCGAGCGCTTCGCCGCCACCGACACCCGCTTCTGGGTGGTGCGGCCCAAGGTGGGCGCCACCGGGGTGACCGGCCTGGGCACGCTGCTCTCCGGCGCCTACATCGGTGTCGATGCCGGCAAGTCCGAGGAGACCGCGACCGACTTCACCGGCCTGGAAGAGGCGCCGCAGGTAGCCACCGACGAGAAGGGCAGCCTGTACACGCTGCACGGCGAGAGCCTCGGTTCCGTCGACGTGGGCTCGCCCATCTACTACCGCCGCATCGCGGTGGGCCGGGTGACCGCGTTCGACCTGGAAGAGCAGGGACGCGGCGTGAAAATGAAGGTCTTCATCCGCGCGCCGTACGACCAGTACGTGGGCAAGAACACGCGCTGGTGGCATGCCAGCGGCGTCGATGTGCGGCTCGATTCGTCGGGCTTCAAGCTCAATACGCAGTCGCTCGCCGCCCTCGTGGTGGGCGGCATCGCTTTCGAGAGCGCCAGTGGCCAGAAGCCGGACGCCGTGGCGCCGCAGGGCAGCCAGTTCCTGCTGGCCGCCGACCAGGCCAGCGCGCTGCGCGACCCGGACGGCCCGGCCATTACCACGGTGCTGTACTTCGACCAGTCGCTGCGCGGCCTGTCGCAGGGTGCGCCGGTGGACTTCCGCGGCATCGTGCTCGGCGAAGTGCGCTCGGTGGGCGTGGAATTCGATCGCGTCAAGAAAACCTTCCGCATGCCGGTCACGGTGGACATGTACCCGGCGCGCCTGGGCCGCGCCTTCCAGAAAAGCATCGACGATGACCAGGACGGCAACGCCGGACCGCAGTTAATGGAGCGCCTGGCGGCGCGCGGCCTGCGCGGCCAGCTGCGCACCGGTAACCTGCTCACCGGCCAGCTGTACGTGGCGCTCGACTTCTTCCCGAACGCCAAGGGCGTCAAGCTCGACATGAGCAAGGATCCGCTGGAAATCCCGACCGTGCCCAACACGCTCGACGAACTGCAAACCCAGCTCTCGAGTATCGCGCGCAAGCTCGACAAGGTACCGTTCGAAGAAATCGGCACCAACCTGCGCGACACGCTGAAAAGCGCCAACACCCTGCTCAAGCAGCTCGACTCGCAAGTGGTGCCCGAGATGAAAGACACCCTGGGTGCGGCGCGCAAGACCTTCGGCACCGCCGAGGAACTGCTGCAAAAGGATTCGCCGGTGCAGTCCGACCTGCGCGAGGCGCTGCAGCAACTCACGCAAACCATGGAATCGATCAACGCGCTGACCGACTACCTGGAACGCCATCCCGAGTCGCTCATCCGCGGCAAGCCGGAGAAAAAAGGAGAGAAGAAATGACGCACCAAGTTTTCCGTCTCGCCAGCGCAGTCACAGCGGCTGCTGTCGTGGCGCTGGCCGGTTGCTCGAGCACGCCGCCGGACCGCTTCTACAGCCTGGCCACCGGCATGGGCACGCCCACAACCAAGAGCGGCGCGGCGCCCAGTTACTTCATCGAGATCCCGGCGGTGACGGTGCCGCAGCAGGTGGCGCGCAAGCAGCTGGTGGTGACCACCGACGGTCGCATGGACTTGCTGGAACAGGACTTGTGGACTTCGCCGCCGGCGGCCGAAATCGGCCAGGCGCTGTCGCAGGTGGTGACCAATGACCTGGGCGCGGTGGACGTGTTCCGCACACCCACGCCGGAAGGCGCGACCGTGTACCGCATCAGCACCAATGTGCAGCGCTTCGAGTCGGCCCCCGGCAAGTACGCGCTGCTCGACGCCGTGTGGAGCGTGAGAATGGTGGGCAGCCCGAAAGTGCTGACCTGCCGCACTGTCGCCAACGAGACGGTCGGCGACGGTAACGAGGCGCTGGTGGCCGGCCACCGTCGCGCCGTGGCGCGCCTGGGCGCCGACATTGCCACGGCGGTGCGCGCGCTCGCTGCCAATGGCAGCGCGGCCTGCCCGGTTTCGTAACCTTAGGACCATCATGGGACAGATCTTCCTGGTGCGCAGCGCGCAGGCGTCGTTCGGCAGCGCCAATTACGACCAGCTGTCAACGCGCGGCGAACAGCAGGCGCGTTTTCTGGGGCAGTGGTTCGCCAAACGCGGGCAGCGCTTTCAGCGCGTGCTGACCGGCGCCATGGCGCGCCACGCGCAGGCGGCAGAGGCCTGCCAGGCCGAGATGCCCGCCGCCTCGTGGCCCGCAGCGCAGCGTGAGCTCGAACCCGGCTTCGCCGAATTCGACCACCACGAAGTGATGCTGCGCCACTGCCCGGAATTTGCCGATCCTGCAGCACTCGGTGCGCGCCTGGCCGGCGCGGCCGAACCGCAGCGTGCGATGGAGCAGCTGTTCCGCGCCGCCATGCAGCGCTGGATGACGGGCTGGCACGACGACCAGTATGCGCAAGCCTGGCCCGAGTTTCGCGCCCGCGTGGTGGCAGCGCTCGAGCGCCTGGACCGCCCCGACAGCAAGCAGGCCACGCTGGTATTCACGTCCAGCGGCGTGATCGCCACCGTGATGCAGCACGTGCTGGGCTTGCAGGACTACCAGGTGATGGAAATGACCTGGAAAATGGCCAATTGCTCGGTCACGCGGCTGCTGCATCGGCCCGGCGAGTTCGGCCTCGATTACTTCAACAACTACGCCCACCTGGAAGCGCTGGGCGGGACCGACATGCTGACCTACCGCTGAAGTCCACCTGTTGTTCACCTGTTAAAATCGCCGCATGACCGATTTCACCGATAACCCACCTGGTAACGACGTTCCCAAGCGCCGCCGCAATAGCGGCGGCATCACGCTGCGCGACGTCGCGCGCCTGGCCGGGGTGGCGCCGATCACGGCGTCGCGCGCGCTCAACAATCCCAGCGTGGTGTCGGATGCGATCATGCAGCGGGTAAAAGACGCCGTTGCGCAAACCGGTTACGTGCCCAATATGCTGGCCGGCGGCCTCGCTTCGCGCAAGAGCCGGCTGGTCGCTGCCGTGATCCCCACCATTACCGGCAACGTCTTCCTCGAGATGGTGCAGTCGTTGACGGCCGCATTGGCGCAGCATGGCTACCAGGTGATGCTGGGCCAGTCCGGCTACGAAGATTCGCGCGAGGATGAACTGCTCGAAGCGATCATCGGCCGCCGCCCCGACGGCGTGGTGCTCACCGGGATCATGCATTCGGCCGCCGGCCGCAAGCGCCTGCTGAGCAGCGGCATACCGGTGGTGGAAACCTGGGACCTGGCGCCCAATCCGATCGACATGCTGATCGGTTTTTCGCACGAAAAAGTGGGGCGGGCGGTGGCCGAATACCTGCACGCGCGCGGCCGCCGCCGCGTGGCCACGCTGGGCGCCGACGACGACCGCGCCCAGCGTCGCATGCGCTCGTTTTCGGATGCTGCCATCACGCTGGGTATGGCGGCGCCGGGCGAGGCGGCGATTCCCGCGCTGGTGGCGCCGGCGCCGACCAACACCGGCTTCGGACGCACCGGCCTGCGCGAACTGCTGGAGCAGCATGCCGATATCGACGCGGTGTTCTGCAGTTCCGACATGGTGGCGCTGGGGGTGCTGACCGAGGCGCAGGCGCTGGGCATTGCGGTGCCTTCGCAACTGGCGGTGATCGGCCTGGGCGACCTGGCGTTTGCGCGCGAGCTGCATCCGGCCTTGACCACCGTGCGCATCGATGGCGCGCTGATCGGCGCCACGGCCGCGCGCTTCATCCTCGACCGCTCGCAGGACCGTGACGTGGGCGAGCGCATACTCGACATCGGCTTTTCCATCATCGAGCGCGATAGCGCTTGAGTTTTAACCCCCAAGACGCGGGCTGTGATACGCATGCCTGACAGGTTGGGGTCGGACCCCGTCTGGGGTCCGACCCCGGTTGGCTGTGCGGGTTAGACGGTGGCTGTATGCGCATACAGTATAATTCCGGCATGACCTGCACCGGCTTTATCCTCACGCGCCACTGGCGCGATACTGCGCACGGCACCGAGATCGATTTCTGGCTGGCCACCGACGACGGCCCCCGGAAAATCCGCCTCACCGCGCAAACCTCGGTCGCCTTTGCCGAGGCAGGCCAGCGCGCGGCCATCGAGGCGCTGATGGATCAGTCGGGCGGCATCGAGCTGCGCGACCTGCAACTGAAAACCTTCCAGCAGGAGCCGGTGGTGGGCGTGTATGCGTCGCGCTACAAGGCGCTCACGGCGTTTGAACGCACGCTGCGCGAACATGGCATCCGCATGTACGAGGCCGACATCCGCCCGCCCGAGCGCTACCTGATGGAGCGCTTCATTTCGGCCGGCGTCAATGTCGAGGGCGGCCGTATCGAAGGGCATACCATCTTCGACTGCAAGCTCAAGCCGGCGCCCGACTACCGCCCCAAGCTCAAGATCGTTTCGCTCGATATCGAAACCAGCGCCCACGGCGACCTGTATTCGATCGCGCTGGAGGGCTGCGGCCAGCGCCAGGTGTATATGCTCGGCGCCGCACCCGAGGCGACAACGCAAGCCATCGACTTCGACCTCGAATACTGCGCCACGCCGCGCCAGATCATCGAACGCCTCAACGCCTGGTTCGCGCGCCACGATCCCGACGTGGTCATCGGCTGGAACGTGGTGCAGTTCGATTTACGGGTGCTGCAAAAGAACGCCGACAAGCACCGCATTCCCCTCACGCTGGGCCGCGAAAATAAAACCATCGAGTGGCGCGAGCATCCGGGCAAGCAGGGCTATATGTTCGCGCCGGTGGTGGGGCGCATCGTGTTGGACGGCATCGACGCGCTCAAGGCGGCGTCGTGGATGTTCCAGTCGTACAGCCTGGAGAACGTCTCGCAGGAGATGCTGGGCGAGGGCAAGGACATCGGCAGCGACTACGACAAGATGGCCGAGATCGAGCGCCGCTTCCACGAGGACAAGCCGGCGCTGGCGCACTACAACCTGAAAGACTGCGAACTGGTCACGCGCATCTTCGACCAGGCCAACCTGCTGGCCTTCATGATCGAGCGCGCCACCGTCACCGGCCTGCAGGCCGACCACCTGGGCGGCTCGATTGCCGCCTTCAGCCACCACTACCTGCCGCGCATGCACCGGGAGGGTTACGTGGCGCCCAGCGTGGGCGATGTGTCGGGCGGAGCGTCACCGGGCGGCTTTGTGATGGACTCCAAGCCGGGCCTGTACGACTCGGTCGTGGTGCTCGACTACAAAAGCCTGTACCCGTCCATCATCCGCACCTTCCTGGTCGATCCGGTGGGGCTGGTCGAAGGCGAAGCGGCCACCGATGCGGCCGACCAGGTGGAGGGCGTGAACGGCACCGTGTTCTCGCGCACCAGGCACTGCCTGCCCGAGATCACCACGCAAATCTGGAAGCAGCGCGACGCCGCCAAGCGGGCAAAAAACGAGCCGCTGTCGCAGGCGTTGAAGCTGTTGATGAATTCCTTTTGCGGCGTGCTGGGCGCCACCGAATGCCGCTTCTTCAATCCGCGCCTGGTGTCGTCGGTGACCTTGCGCGGCCACCAGATGATGAAGCAGACGCGCAAGCTGGTGGAAGCGGAAGGCTACGACGTGATCTACGGCGACACCGATTCGATCTTTATCTGGCTCAAAAAAGAGCACAGGAACGTCGACGCTTTGGCCATCGGCCAGCAACTGGCGGATGGCATCAACCAGTGGTGGCGCACCATGCTCAGGGAAAAACATGGCCTCGACTGCCACCTCGAAATCGAGTTCGACACCCACTACCAGAAGTTTTTCATGCCCACCATCCGTGGCACCGAGATGGGCAGCAAGAAGCGCTACGCCGGCCTGATGATCAACGCCAGCGGCGAAGAAGAGGTGATATACCGCGGCCTGGAAGTGGCGCGCAGCGACTGGACGCCGCTGGCGCAGCAGTTCCAGCAAGGCCTGTTCCTGCGCGTGTTCAAGAACCAGCCGTACCAGGACTATGTGCGCGAGTACGCCGACCGCATGCTTGCCGGCCACTGCGACGACCTGCTGGTGTACCGCAAGCGTCTGCGCCAGCCGCTCGACGAATACAAGGTCAACGTGCCGCCGCAGGTGCGCGCGGCACGCCTGGCCGACGAATACAACCTGGCGCACCGGCGCCCGCAACGGTACCAGAACGGCGGCTGGATCAGCTACGTGATGACCACCAGCGGTCCGGAGCCGCTGGAAGACCTGCGTTCGCAGATCGACTACGAACATTATCTGACCAAGCAGCTGCAGCCGATCGCCGACGCCATCCTGCAACCGATGCACGACAGCTTCGGCAATCTCACCACCATGCAATCGAGCCTATTCTAAGGAGCCCTGATGAACCTAGTGACCACTTTCAAACAGCTGCACGACGGCAGCCGCCTGCTGCACCTGCCCAACGCCTGGGACGCGGGCAGTGCGCGCCTGTTCGAAAGTCTTGGTGCGCCGGCGATTGCCACCACCAGCGCCGGCGTGGCGTGGGCGGCCGGGTATGCCGATGGCGGCCAGATGCCGGTCGATGTGGCCATCGCGGTGGCCGCCAATATCGCGCGGGTGCTGACGGTGCCGCTGTCGGTGGACTTTGAAAACGGTTACGACGACGATCCGCAGGCCGTCGCACTGAGCGTGCTGCGCCTGATCGACGCGGGCGTGGCCGGCATCAACCTCGAAGACGGCCACGACGCACCGCAGGTACTCGCTGCCAAGATCGCCGCAATCAAGGAGCTGGCCGCGCAGGAGGGCAGGGACATCTTCATCAACACCCGCACCGACGTCTACCTGAAAGGCCAGGCGCCGGAAGGGGAGCGGGTGGCCGAAGTGCTGCGCCGCGCGGCGCTGTACCAGGCGGCCGGCGCCGATGGCCTGTTCGTGGCCGGCATGGTCAAACCGGACGAGATTGCGCAAGTGGTGGCGGCAGTGGCCTTGCCGGTCAACGTGATGGACTGGCCGGGCGTGCCGGACGCCGAAGCGCTCGCGCAACTGGGCGTGCGTCGCCTGAGCGCCGGCTCCGGCATTGCGCAGGCGTTATGGGCGGCAGCCGCTGGCATGGGCGGCGACTTCCTCGCTACCGGCAACGCCGGCCCGCTGGTGGCGCAAGCCATGCCCTATGCCCAGTTACAGGGTTTGTACCAGCAGCCAGCGCGGTAGGGCTGTGGCAGAAACGTGACATGCATGATGCGATGAACATTACCGGCGGTTATGCAGAACTGCGCGTTGCAGGCGCTATGGACGCAAGTGCTGACGGACTCATCATTCATAGTGTGTCACGATCTATTAGCGACTTCCGGTCGTTATTGTGCCCATTTCCAAATAGAACGCAGGGTGGAACTGTGGAAACTTACCCGCCCAATGGTTACATTATGGTTACAAATTTGTGACCAGTAGTCTTTGACAGCTGGATGGAACGACAACAAACTGGCCTTGCACCGGCTTGAGGAAATCACAAGTTTTCCGGCGCCGGTGGCCTGTTCTCCCTCCAACTGACAAAGGAAGACTCATGACTTTGAACAAAGCATTGATGGCGGTG
>NZ_LROM01000054.1 GCF_001758785.1 Duganella phyllosphaerae | reverse complement strand
AACCCCCGTACTCACCGTGAAAGGGTGATGTCCTAGGCCTCTAGACGATGGGGACCTTGGCACTACGGTAAAACTGTTTACATCGTTTCGTCTTTGCGCTGTTGGTGGAGGTAAGCGGGATCGAACCGCTGACCTCTTGCATGCCATGCAAGCGCTCTCCCAGCTGAGCTATACCCCCCCGGGCGCAAAAACATTGACTACTTACTGCTACCAACTTTGGCGAAGCTGGCGTCCCCAGGGGGATTCGAACCCCCGTACTCACCGTGAAAGGGTGATGTCCTAGGCCTCTAGACGATGGGGACAGTGTCTGTGCTCTCTACGCAGTGGTGGAGGTAAGCGGGATCGAACCGCTGACCTCTTGCATGCCATGCAAGCGCTCTCCCAGCTGAGCTATACCCCCGTTTGCGCGAGAGACAAGAGTATAGCAGAGGCGCCGTATTATGCAAATACCCTTTTGCAACTTTGCCCCTGCAATCTACTAATATTTAAAGAAACTTTGCCACGCGCGCCACAACGGTCTCGCGACCGAAGATTTCCAGCACCGCGTCGATCGCCGGCGTCTGCAACTGACCAGTCAGGAACAGGCGCAGCGGCATCGCCATCTGCGGCATCTTCAGGCCGTTCGCCGCCAGCACTTCCTTGATCATGGCGGCCAGCGCGGCCTTGTTCCACTCCACCGTCTGGCAACGCTCGGCAAACTGCGCCAGCGCGGGCTTCACCGCATCGGTCACGTGCTGGGCCAGCAGCGCGGCGTCGGGTTGCGGCGTGCGGAAGAACAGCATCGACGCGTCGGCCAACTCGTTAATAGTGTTGGTGCGCTCCTTCATCAGGCCCAGCACCACTGCCAGCGCCGGCGCGCCATCGAACTCGGCGCCGTTATCGAGCATGCGCGGCCGGGCCAAGCTGGCCAGGCGTTCGTTGTCGGCCTGCTTGATATAGTGGTTATTGAGCCAGTTCAGTTTTTCGATGTTGAACTGCGCCGCCGAATTGGACAGGTGGCTGCCGTCGAACCATTCGATCATCTGGGCCATCGAGAACACTTCCTCGTCGCCATGGCTCCAGCCCAGGCGCGCCAGGTAGTTCAGGATCGCTTCGGGCAGGTAGCCTTGCGCCGGATAGTCCATCACGTTGACGGCGTCCTTGCGTTTGGACATTTTGGCGCCGTCGGAACCGAGGATCATCGGCAGGTGGCCGTACTCGGGCAGCGGTGCGCCGATGGCGCGCAGGATGTTGATCTGGCGCGGCGTGTTGTTGACGTGGTCGTCGCCGCGCAGCACGTGGCTGATTTCCATATCGAGGTCGTCGATGGCCACGCAGAAGTTATACGTCGGCGTGCCGTCCGGGCGGGCGATCACCAGGTCGTCCAGCTCTTTGTTACCGATGGTGATCGAGCCCTTGACGAAGTCGTTCCAGGTCACTTCGCCATCGAGCGGATTCTTGAAGCGCAGCACCGGCTTGCGGCCTGCTGGAATCGCCGGCAGGGTCTTGCCCGGCTCCGGGCGCCAGGTGCCGTCGTAGCGCGGCTTTTCGCCGGCGGCGCGCATGCGCTCGCGCATCGCTTCCACTTCTTCGGGCGACGAATAGCACTGGTAGGCAGTGCCGGCTGCCAGCATTTGCGCCAGCACTTCGCGGTAGCGGTCCATGCGCTGCATCTGGTAGAACGGGCCTTCGTCGTGACCGAGGCCCAGCCACTCCATGCCTTCGATGATGGCCTGCACCGCTTCGGGCGTGGAGCGTTCCAGGTCGGTGTCTTCGATACGCAGCACGAAGGTGCCGCCGAAGTGGCGGGCAAAGGCCCACGAGTACAGCGCCGTGCGGGCGCCGCCCAGGTGGAGATAGCCGGTCGGGCTGGGGGCGAAACGGGTGCGGACTGGTTTGGCTGGTGCGTTGGTCATCGGATTCTATAAAGCTGAGGTAGAAAGACCGCTATTTTACAGCCTTGCTTCCCCAATGCCGTCACCAGCCGCTGAAACGCTGCCATTTGCGCGGCGCGCCACCGTCCTGCGGCAAGACATAATAGAAGGGATGCTGGGCGCCGGTGGCGCAGGCGTGGTTGGGCACGATGCGCAGGCTGCTGCCGACCGGGTACCGCGCCGCCAGGTCGATTTCGGCACCGGTCCATTGCAGCACGCCGTGTTCCTGGTTGGCCTGATCGAATGCGAGTTCCGCGATGGCGTTACAGTCCGCGTCGCAGACCATGCCGTAGCCGTAGTCGCGCGCCTGCTTCTGCGTGCCACGGTCGCGGCTCATTGCCATCCAGCCGGCGTCGGTGATGATCCAACCCTGGTCAGGCCGGTGGCCAATCACCGTACACAACACCGACAAGGCGATGTCGCCAACGCGGCACACGCCCACGCCGGCCATCACCAGGTCGAAGAACACGTACACGCCCGCCCGCACCTCGGTCACGCCCTCGAGGTGAACGGCCGACAGCGCGGTGGGCGTGGACCCGACGCTCACCACTTCGCACGCATGGCCGGCCGCGCGCAACCGCTCGGCCGCATCGACGCAGCGGCTGCGCTCCTGCTCGGCCATGGCGGCCAGCGCCTCGGGCGTGCGCAGGTCGTACGAGCTGCCGGCGTGCGTCATCACGCCCTTGAAGCGCGCGCCGCCGCGCAAGTTTGCGGCCACGTCCAGCAGCAGCGGATCTGCCGGGGCGATGCCGGAGCGGTGGCCGTCGGTATCGACTTCGATCAGCACGTCGTAGCACACGCCGTTTTGCACGCCGTGACGGGCGACGTGCTCGGCCATCGCCACCGACTCCACCAGTAACGTCAGGCGCAGGTCGGCGCGCAGCAGGCGCAGCGCATGATCGAGCTTGTTGGGCACGATGGCTACCGCATACAGGATGTCACTGATACCTGCCTCGAAAAACTGCTCGGCCTCTTTCAGGGTGGACACCGTGATGCCCTGCGCGCCTGCCGCCAGCTGGCGCCTGGCCACTTCCAGGCACTTGCTGGTTTTGACATGCGGACGAAATGCCACACCCAAGGCACTGAGCCGCTGCTGCATGCGCGCAATGTTCTGCTGCATGCGCGCATGCAGCAGCAGCGCCGGGGTTTCCAGGTTCAACGACATGATGACACTCCAGTTGGATCTAATAAAGACATTTTATCTATTTTTAGATAAACTGCCAAACATTATCTTATAACGAGAAATCCTCATGCGCGATATCGCCCAATTGCTGCTGCTCGACCGCGACGCCATCGCCGCCCTGCTCTCCACGGAGCTCGCCCTCACCGCAGTGCGCGATGCGTTCACGCTGCACTGCCAGCGCGAAGGCCGGGTGTTTCCGGTGGTCCGTGAAAAACTCGCCGATGGCGTGTTCGGCATCAAGTCGGGCCACGTGGCGCGCAGGTGGCAGCAGCCTTGCGCGCCCTGCCCGCGCTGATGTCGGTGCGCTACGTCTCGCGCGATGGCAAGCCCCATGCCCGGTTCGAGGCTGCGCTGGCCGAGGTACTGTGCAATGCGCCTGACTTGCCCGAACCGTCCGGCGTGCGCTGCATAAGCCACGCGCCGGACGCCGGTGCGGCCGTGGCCGACAGCGACGTCATCATCACTGCGACGCCGGGCGGCGGCGCTTTATTTAACATGGAGGCCGTTCAGCCCGGCACGCACATCACTGCTGTCGGCGCCGATACGCGCGGCAAGCGCGAGCTGCCCGATGGCTTGCTGGCGCGCTCACGCGTGGTGGTCGATGATCGCGCGCAGGCGCAGGCGCTGGGAGAGATGCAATGGGCAGACGACGTCGCGTGCCTGGAGCTGGGCAATGTGCTGACCGGCAGTGCATTCACGCGCGCGGCAGACGACGTGACGGTATTCGATATGACGGGATTGGCGTTGCAGGACCTGGTGCTGGGAGAGTATTTGTATGGTGCGGCGGTCGCGCAGGGACTGGGCAACAGCGTGGCATGGCCGTGGTAGGCGCTGCCTGAGGCTGGCGGAGTGGCGCCGCCAGCCTTGTCATCGTCAGTCGTTCTTGATGACGATGCTCGGGAACTTGCTGGTCATGTCCTTGGCCTTCTCCGCCACCTGCACCGCGATTTTGCGGGCGATGTCTTTATAGATGGCAGCGACCGGACCGTCAGGGTCGGCCACCACGGTCGGCTTGCCGGAATCGGCCTGCTCGCGGATCGACATGGTCAGCGGCAGCGCGCCGAGGAAGTCCACGTTGAAGTCCTTGCACATCTTCTCGCCGCCGCCGGCGCCGAAGATTTCTTCCGCGTGGCCGCAGTTCGAGCAGATATGGGTGCTCATGTTTTCCACGATACCGAGGATCGGAATGCCGACCTTCTCGAACATTTTCAGGCCCTTGCGGGCGTCGAGCAGCGCGATGTCCTGCGGCGTGGTGACGATGACCGCGCCGGTGACCGGCACTTTTTGCGACAGGGTCAGCTGAATGTCGCCGGTACCCGGCGGCATGTCGACGATCAGGTAGTCGAGGTCGCGCCAGTTGGTCTGTTCCAGCAGTTGCTGCAACGCCTGCGTGACCATCGGGCCGCGCCAGACCATCGGCTCGTCCGGGTCGATCAGGAAACCGATCGACGATACCTGCACGCCGTGGTTTTCCATCGGTTCCATCGACTTGCCGTCGACCGTCTGCGGACGACCGGACACGCCCAGCATCATCGGCTGCGATGGGCCATAGATGTCGGCGTCGAGCAGGCCGACCGACGCGCCTTCGGCCGCCAGCGCCAGCGCCAGGTTGACGGCGGTGGTCGATTTACCCACGCCGCCCTTGCCCGAGGCAACGGCGATGATGTTCTTCACATTGGGCATCAGCTTCAAGCCGCGCTGCACCGTGTGGGGAATGATCTTGGAACTCACGCCGACGCTGATATTGCCGGCGCCAGGCAGGGCCTTGATGGCGGCGATGACGTTGCGGCGGATGCTGTCGACCTGGCTCTTTGCTGGGTAGCCGAGCTCGATGTCGAGTGAAATATCACCATTATCAACCTTCAGATTCTTCACGGCCTTGCCGCTGACGAAATCTTTCGTTGTATTTGGATCAATAACTTGCGACAGGGCGGCTTTGACTGCGTCTACTGTGATGCTCATGAGGCTCTCCGTGAAATATGCGCCCATTCTAGCGCATCGCGGCAAAAATCCCCGGGCGCCGGTCCGGCGGGATGACCGCCAACCCGAACCGCTGTTAAAATGCTTGTTTTCCCACCCACAAAGTGCATCAACCATGACCCGCAAGCTGTTCGTCACCACTGCCCTGCCCTACGCAAACGCCGCTTTCCATATTGGCCACATGATGGAGTACATCCAGGCCGACATCTGGGTCCGGTTCCAGCGAATGCAGCGCGACGGCGACCAGCAGCGCATCGTGCACTTCGTGGGCGCCGACGACACCCACGGTACGCCGATCATGATTGCCGCCGAAAAGGAAGGCATCACGCCGCAGGAATTCGTCGCCAAGATCGCCGCCGGCCGCGCCCAGTACCTCGACGGCTTCCACATCGCGTTCGATAACTGGTACTCGACCGATTCGCCGGAAAACGTCGAACTGTCGCAAGGCATCTACCGCAAGCTGCGCGATGCCGGCCTGATCCAGACCAAGATCGTGCCGCGCTTCTACGACCCGGTCAAGGGCATGTTCCTGGCCGACCGCAACATCAAGGGCGAGTGCCCGGTATGCCACGCGAAAGACCAGTACGGCGACAACTGCGAAGTGTGCGGTGCAGCCTACCAGCCTACCGAACTGATCAACCCATTCTCGGTGTTTACCAACGCTACGCCGGTGCTCAAGGATTCGGAACAGTATTTCTTCAAGCTGTCCGACCCGCGCTGCTACCAGTTCCTCAAGGACTGGCTCAACACGCCCGGCCGCCTGCAGCCCGAAATGGTCAACAAGGTCAGCGAATGGCTGGGCGAGTCCGGCGAAAAGCTGGCCGACTGGGACATCTCGCGCGATGCACCGTACTTCGGCATCCCGATTCCCGACGCACCGGGCAAATTCTTCTACGTCTGGCTCGACGCGCCGGTAGGCTACCTGGCCAGCCTGAAGAACTACTGCGAAAAACAGGGCATCGATTTCAATGGCCTGCTCAATGATCCTGCCACCGAACAGATCCACTTCATCGGCAAGGACATCGTCTCGTTCCACCTGCTGTTCTGGCCTGCCATGCTCAAGTTTGCCGGCCACCCGGTGATCGACAAGCTGAAGGTCAATGTGCACGGCCACCTGACCGTCAACAACGAAAAAATGTCGAAGTCGCGCGGCACCGGCATCTCGCCGCTGCGCTACCTGAACCTGGGCATGAACCCGGAGTGGCTGCGCTACTACATCGCCTTCAAGCTCAATTCCAAGGTCGAAGACCTGGACTTCACCGGTGACGATTTCGTCGCCCGCGTGAACAGCGACCTGATCGGCAAGTTCGTCAACATCGCCAGCCGCTGCGCCGGTTTCATCGCCAAGAAGTTCGACGGCAAGCTGGCCGAAACCCTGTCGCCGGGCGCGCAGGAATGGATCAAGCGCGCGCTGGTCACGCCCGAAGGCGTGGAACGGCAAGCCAATATCGCCGCCAATTTCGAGGCCCGCGAATACGGCAAGGCGCTGCGCGAGATCATGGAAATCGCCGACATCACCAACCAGTACGTCGACGAAAACAAGCCGTGGATCCTGGCCAAGGACGACGCCAAAACCGCCGAACTGCACGACGTGTGCACGGCCGCGCTGATCCTGTTCCGCCAGCTCACCATCCTGCTCTCGCCAGTGCTGCCAGGCGTGGCGGCCAACGTGGCCAAGTTCCTGGGTGACGGCCAGCTGGTGTGGGCCGACACCATGGTCGCCAATGGCGCTGTCTCGCAAGCGATGCTCGGCCGCACCATCGGCGCCTACACGCACCTGATGACGCGCGTGGACGCCAAGATGATCGAAGAGCTGTTCGATGCACCGAACCAGCAAGCAGCGGCCCCGGTTGAAAAACCGGCCAAGCCAGCCAAGCAGGCCGCCCAGGCTGCAGCTGCGCCTGCGCCGGTGGTGCCGATGCCCGAAGGCGTGGAAGAACTGGCGCCGCAAATCTCGATCGACGACTTCGTCAAGATCGACCTGCGCGTGGCAAAAATCGTCAACTGCGAACACGTGGAAGGCTCCGACAAGCTGCTGCGCCTCACGCTCGACGTGGGCGAAGGCCGCCTGCGCAACGTCTTCTCGGGCATCAAATCGATGTACCAGCCGGAAGACCTGGTGGGCAAGCTGACCGTCATGGTCGCCAACCTGGCGCCGCGCAAGATGAAGTTCGGCGTCTCCGAAGGCATGGTATTGGCCGGATCGGCCAAGGACGAAAAAGCCAACCCTGGCATCTACATCCTCACTCCATGGCCAGGTGCGGAACCTGGTATGCGCATCCGCTGATTCCCCGCCTCCTCGCCAACCGCCCGCCATGGGCGGTTGGCATCGTTCCCACTCGCGGACGAGTAATACTCCTACTTATTCCAGAAAAAACTTGTGAAATACTGCTCGCCGACGCCACTCCAAAGGTGGCGCCGAACGCGAAATTGAGGTGACGACTTGCGATCCAAGCGCACTCAGCAGCATAACCACAACGTCTGACTCAACCAGACTCCGCCGGCGCCAAATCAGGTCCTTCCGATGCGCCAACTGCTCAGACCGCCTTATTTTATAAGGCGCGCTTTCAATTTCTCCTTTACAGCATTTTGTTGAGTCGCGCCAATCACGCACGCAACAGTAGAACTACGGGGGAGCTTGTATGAAAATTCTCGTGGACTAATATTTCCTCAGCCATTCATTTTTTGGCTGGGTTAGCACACCATTCTTTTTATAACGGAGACCATCATGACTCACCAGATCCAGCGCACGCTGTGGCACGCGCTCGTCTTAATCCTTCTATGCTGGGCCTGGCCCTCGTGGAGCGCAACCCCGGGCCCCGGCAAGTGGAGCGCGCAACAAACCTGGGCCGCCGACAGCGTCAACGGCGGCAACCTCACCGGCTTCTTCTACTGGCCAGCAAGCGAACCCAAGATTGGTGGCAAGCGGGCGCTGGTGCTGGTCCTGCACGGCTGCAAGCAAACCGCTGCCGGCGACGTCGTCAACGGCAACGACGGCGGCTACAACTGGTCGGCCATGGGCGACCAGTACGGCGCCGTCATCGTGGCGCCCAACGCCACCGGCAATGTCTATTACCTCCATTGCTGGGACTACGCCAACACCAGCCATACCCGCGCGTCCGGCCACGACAAGGTGCTGCTCGACGTGGTGGACCGCTTCGTCAAGGATCCGCAGTACCAGATCGATCCGAACCAGGTGTACGTCACCGGCCTGTCGTCGGGCGGCGGCGAAACCATGGTGATGGGTTGCCTGGCGCCGGACGTGTTTGCCGGCTTGGGCATCAATGCCGGCCCGACCCCGGGCACCACGACCATCCAGATCGGCGGCGTGCCCTCCGGCTACACCGCCAGCACCGCAGCCTCGCGCTGCAAGGCCATGGCCGGCAGCGCTGCCGACAAGTTCAGCACGCAGATCGCCGGCGCCATCTGGGGCACGTTCGACTACACGGTGGACCAGAAGTACGGTCCGCTGGCAACGGAAGCGATGCGCATCGTCTACGGCAGTTCGTTCACCCCGAGCGCGGCGGAAACCGTGCCTGGCGGCGGCACCAACATTCCTTACCGTGACAGCAACGGCAAGGTGCGCACCCACGAAATCACGGTCGCCGGCATGGGCCACTCGTGGCCGGCCGGCCCTGGCGGCCAGAACGTCAACTTCGTGGACAACACCAAGGTCAACTACCCTGCCTTCGTGATGGATTTCTGGTACAAGAACAACCTGCGCGTGGGCACCAGCGTCGGACCGGAAATGAAATCGTGCACGGCGGCCGGCATCAGCACCACCAGCGCCACCGTTAGCGGCGCAGCCACCGGCGACGTCAAGAACTACACGGTCGTGCTGAACGGCCCCACCGCCGTCAACGACAACGCCGCCGGCGCCGGCGCCAACTTCAACAAGACCTACAACCTGGCCGCCGGCAACTACAGCGGCACCGTGACCGCCACCGACACCGCCAACCGCACTTCGGCTGCCTGCAACATTGCGCAGTTCTCGGTCGGTAGCGAGCCGGCGCTGACGCCACCGACCGGCATCACCGCCGGCGCGGTCACCGACACCGCCGTGCCACTGACGTGGACCGCCGCCGGCGCTGCCACCGGCTACCAGGTGTACGTCAACGGCGCCCGCGTGACGACCGAGCCGGTAGCCGGCACCGCCTACACCGTCAGCGGCCTGACCGCCAACACCGCCTACACCATCACGGTGACCTCGGTGGGCAATGGCGGCGAGAGCGCGCAGTCGGCGGCCCTGGCGGTGACCACCACCGCCGGCAACGGCGGCTGGACCTGCACTGCGGTCACGGCCAGCAACTACGCCCACGTGCAGGCGGGCCGCGCCACCGTCAAGTACGGCGTGGCCTATGCCAACGGTTCGAACGACCTGATGGGACTGTCGAGCCTGTACTTCCGCAGCACGCTGGCCCAGACTGCCCAGGGCTTCTACAAGGTCGGTAACTGCCCGTAAGCGTGGTGGGCCGAACCCCGCTCGGCCAAGGCTGGGGTCGGACCCTGATCAGGGTCCGACCCCAGTTGCGTGGTACCGCATGGGTGGGGCTGGTACGTCATATCACCGTTGCGTGTCGTCACCGACACTTGGTTTTAATGGGACCAGGACGGCAATCCGGCGCCGCGTCGTCCGACGTTGTCATGAGCGTGAGTCCTACGGTTGAACTCGGAAGGAGATGGAATAATCAAGCCTCATTCAACGCAACAAGAGGAGCCGACATGAACACCAAGACTACCGCCAAGATGACCGCACTGATCGCCACCCTGTGCATGAGCGCCAGCGTGTTTGCGCAAAACTCGGCGCTGACGCCTAACCAGCTGAGCCCGCAAGAAGCGGCACCGATCAGCACCACGTCGGTCCAGGCTGCCTCCACCACCGGTGAGCTGCACCCCACCCTGCCGAGCCACGCTGCCACCCAGACCGATCCGCAACAACGCTACCAGACCCGCCAGGACGCCAAAATGGCCTCGGCCCAGTACAACGCCGATGTGAACTGCGTTGACGGCGCCGTTGCCACCTCCTCGCCTTCGCAAACGGCTGCCAACGCCGGCAAACACGATAACCGCCTGGCAAAAGCCGATTGCCAGCGCGCCAACGCACGCCCGATGGTTCGCTAAACAGCGATCGCACTCCATCGTGACGAAGCCGCCCCGGGCAACCGGCGCGGCTTCGTGCGCGTTCCGTACTCTTAGCGTACGCTTACCGGCACGAGTGTCAGCGCCGCGCCGACACCATGGTACCGGCCACGATCAACGCGAACGCCGCGCCGTGGTAAAGATGCGGAACAGCAAGATCAAGCCTGCAATCGTCCAGCGCAGCAGGTTGAGCAGCACCTGCGGCACCATATGGTGCACCAGTCGGCCGACGATGGCGTTGCCGGCCCATGGCAAGGGTGGCAAGGTCAGCAGGAAGATGGCGCGGGAGGTCAGGCGCACGGTCATGGCTTTATCAGGGTTATAGATTGGCAACTTTTATGCGGGGAGCTTAACCCATCGTGCCAACCGCCGCCCGGCGCAGCGATCAAATTCGCCCGGCAAGGCGCTGGCGCGGTAAAATAGCCGTTGCTAATCCACTCATACGGACGATATGAAACTCTCTAAACAACATTCGATGTACGAATCCGACCACACCCTGTTCATCAAAGAGTTGAAAGCGAAGAATCCGGCGATCGAAGCCGGTCAGCAGCAAGGCCGCGCCCTGCTGTGGGACCGCCCGCCGATCTCGCTCGACGAGCAGGAACGCCAGCTGAAGTCGGCCGTCAAACAGCAAGCCTACGTGTACCAGAACAAGCTCTGATCACACCCGGGCGGCAGGCATGTTGCCAGAACCAGCGGCCGATGTCATACCGGTGACGCCGGGGACGCCGGCAGGCGCCGAGGCAGAGGCGACCGTCGATGCGTCCGGTTTCGCGCGCCTGTACGGCGAGCCGCTGCTCAAGCTGCCCAACGACCTGTATATTCCGCCCGATGCGCTGGAAGTGTTCCTCGACGCGTTCGAAGGTCCGCTCGACTTGCTGCTGTACCTGATCCGCAAGCAGAATTTTAATATTCTCGACATACCGATGGCGCAGCTCACGCTGCAATACCTGAAGTACGTGGACCAGATCCGCAAGTCCAACCTGGAACTGGCGGCCGAGTACCTGCTGATGGCTGCCATGCTGATCGAGATCAAGTCGCGCATGCTGCTGCCGCAGCGCCAGAGCGACCTCGATATCGAAGCGGACGATCCGCGCGCGGAGCTGGTGCGGCGCCTGCTCGATTACGAGCAGATCAAGCTGGCCGCGTTCGACCTGAACGCCCTGCCGCAGCTCGACCGCGACTTCGTGCGCACCCAGATCCATATCGAGCAAAGCCTGGTGACCGTGCTGCCCGACGTGGCGCCGGTCGATTTGCAGCAGGCCTGGCTCGACGTGATGAAGCGTGCACGACTGACCCAGCACCACAAGATCAGCCGCGAGGAACTGTCGGTGCGCGAGCACATGACGGGTATTCTGCGGCGTCTGCAATCGACACGCTTCGTCGAGTTTGCCGACCTGTTCGACGTCGCTGGCGGCGTACCGGTGGTGGTGGTCAATTTTGTCGCCCTGCTCGAGCTGGCCAAGGAAACGCTGATCGAAATCACCCAGGCCGAACCGTTCGCACCGATCTATGTCCGGCTGGCCTACTCGCCAGCCTGAAATGTTTACAGAAATCACCCATGAAAATCATCACCACCATTGAAGAATTGCGCGATCAGCTCAGCGGTCAACTGCGCACCGCCTTTGTTCCCACCATGGGCAACCTGCACGAGGGCCACCTGTCGCTGATGCGACTGGCGCGCAAGCATGGCGATCCGGTGGTCGCGTCCATCTTCGTCAACCGCCTGCAGTTCGGCCCCAACGAAGACTTCGACAAATACCCGCGCACCTTCCAGGCCGACGTGGAAAAACTGGAAAAGGAAGGCGTGTACGTGCTGTTCGCGCCGACCGAGAAGGACTTGTACCCGGAGCCCCAGGAATTCCGCGTCAACCCGCCGTCCGACCTGGGCAATACGCTCGAGGGCGAGTTCCGTCCCGGCTTCTTCACCGGTGTCACCACCATCGTGCTGAAACTGTTTTCGTGCGTGCAGCCGAAGGTGGCCGTGTTCGGCAAGAAGGATTACCAGCAGTTGATGATGGTGCGCAACATGAGCCGCCAGTTCGCGCTGCCGACCGAGATCATCGGCGCGGAAACCTATCGCGCCGAGGATGGCCTGGCGCTGTCGTCGCGCAATATGTACCTGTCGCAGACCGAGCGAGCCGAAGCGCCGGTGCTGTTCCAGACCCTGAATTTTGTCGCTGAGGAAGTTCGCGCCGGTCACCTGGACGTGTTCGAGGTCGAGCACAAGGCGATGGAAAACCTGGCGCAACGCGGCTGGCAGCCCGATTACGTGTCGATCCGCAAGCGTATCGACTTGCAGCCGCCAACCGCCGGCGACCTGGCGCAGGGCGCGCCGCTGGTGGTGCTGGCGGCGGCCAAACTTGGTGGTACGCGGTTGATCGATAACCTGGAAATTTGAACCAGCGTAAAATTCAAGCCGCCATCTGCTGCGCCCACGCCAGCGCCTGCAAGTGGGCCTGGTTGATTTCTTCCGGGCTCAGCTTGAGTGAAATCGCCAGCGCCGCCACCAGGTCCGAGTTCAGCTCGCACGCCTCGGCCAGCGCCAGGTACGGCCCGTAGCGCCCGCTGCGGGTCAGCAGTGCCTCGATCACTTCGTCCGGCAACTGGATCGCGCCCAGCACCTCTTCCATCGTCATGCCCAGCAAACGGTCCAGCAGCGAAAACATGCCGGCCACGAATACCTGTTCGGCCTCGCTCCTGCCCAGCGTATCGCGCGCCAGCAGTTCGGCCAGGCGGCCGCGCACCACCGCCGTTTCCAGCAGCACCGGCGAGTAGCCGCTGGTGCTGGCCGTTGCCAGCAACAACGTCAGCCAGCGGTGCAGCGGCGCATAGCCGAGCAGGGTCAGGGCCTGGCGCATCGACTGCACCTCGCGCCCCGCCCCGAAGCCGGACGAATTAATAAATCGCAACAGCTTGTACGACAGCGTGGGATCGCGCTTGAGCACGGCCTCGATCTGGGCCAGGTCGGCGTTTTCCTTCACCAGTTGCATCAGTTGCAGGATGATGGCCTGGGCCGGGTTGACGCCGCGCGTGGTCGTGCCCGGCCGCGGCGTCAGGTGCAGCTTGCCGACGAAGGCGTTCAGGCCCAGTGCGGCGCAGGCGTCGAAGTCGGCCCAGTTGCTCACCGGGCGCGCTACCATGGTCAGCCCCGACTGCTTGAGTGCCGCATACGCGCGCGCCTGCGTGGCCACGTTCGCGCTACTGAACCGTACTTCCACGAACGACGCCAGCGACGCCAGGCGCAGGCCGGCCGGGGCGCGGGCAAAGTTGCGCAGCAAGATGCCCACGCCGCCGGCGCGCAATGCGTGCACCGCTTGCAGGGTGTCGGGATGGTCCAGGGTGGCGGCCGGCAGCGACAGCACCGTGCGCGACGGCGGCATTCGATGCAGGGCGTCGGCCGAGAGCATCTCGGGCACGGCTTCGAGGAACAGTATTTTATCGAGCAGGAGCCAGGACTCGCCGTCGTCGCCACCGATCACGTGGTTGGCGACAAACGCCAGCAGGGACTCCAGCGCAGGCGCCGGGGAGGCGCTGCCAGTGGCCGCATGTTGCGGCTGTTGCCAGGACAACTCATACCCGACCACCCGCTGCTGCGGGTCGAGCAACGGCTCGCGAACCAGGAAATGGGTGTGGTGCATGACCGTCCGTGGGCAGGATGTCGAGCGTAGTCGGGACGGGCCCGACTACCGAAGTATTACGCGCCCAGCTTTTCGAAAATCTTGTTCAGTTTTTCGTCCAGGGTGGCGGCGGTGAACGGCTTGACCACGTAACCATTGGCGCCGGCTTGCGCGGCGGCGATGATGTTTTCCTTCTTGGCTTCGGCGGTCACCATCAGCACCGGCAGCTTGGCCAGGGCGGGGTCGGCACGAATGTTTTGCAACATCGTCAGGCCGTCCATGTTCGGCATGTTCCAGTCCGAGACGACGAAGTCGAACGACTCGGCGCGCAGCTTGGCCAGCGCCATGACGCCGTCTTCCGCCTCGTCGACATTGGCATAACCCAGTTCTTTCAACAGATTTCGGACGATGCGACGCATCGTCGAAAAATCGTCAACAACTAAAAATTTCATCTTTGGATCAGCCATGAATTACTCCGTTGTTTCTTTACGCGGTTGTTAATATTGCCTACGAATTCCAAGCAAGTTGTAGGATAGCATTTTCGTTGCTCCAAGGCGAACAAAGTCGCAGTAAAACGTCACTGCAACCACATTTACACCTTTTAGACCCCTTAGACCCGCAATGCGCGCATGCCGTGCTGCGCAAGATAACCTAGTACCATGCCCGGCAGCGCCGTCAGCGCACCGACCTCGTGCGCGGCGCCGATGGCAATCGCTTCGCGCGGCATGCCGAACACCACGCAGCTGGCTTCGTCCTGGGCGAAATTATACGCGCCGGCATTCCTCATCTCCAGCATGCCGGCCGCGCCGTCCTTGCCCATGCCGGTCAGGATCACGCCCACCGCATTCTTGCCGGCCGCCTGCGCCGCCGAGCGGAACAGCACGTCCACCGAGGGCCGGTGGCGGTTGACCGGTTCGGCCTGGTCGATTTTGGTCATGTAGTTGGCGCCGCTGCGGGTCAGGTACAGGTGCGAGTGGCCGGGCGCGATGTAGGCGTGGCCCGGCAGCACCCGTTCGTTACCCTGCGCTTCCTGCACAGAGATCTTGCACAGCGAGTCGAGCCGCTTGGCAAACGAGCGGGTAAAACCTTCGGGCATGTGCTGGGTGATCAGGATGCCGGGGCAGTCCGACGGCATCTGCATCAAAAATTCGCGGATCGCTTCGGTGCCGCCGGTGGAGGCGCCCACGATGATCAGTTTTTCCGACGACAGCAGCGGGTTGCGTAGCGCTGAGAGCGGCACGCTGCCCTGGGCGGTGCCGGCTGTCGGCAGCGTGCGCGCACGCACGCGGGCCTTGGCGGCTGCACGGATCTTGTCGGAGATCAGGTCGGTATATTCGCGCATGCCGGCCTGGATCGAGATCTTCGGCTTGGTGACAAAATCGACCGCGCCCAGTTCCAGCGCGCGCATGGTGATCTCGGAGCCACGCTCGGTCAGCGACGACACCATCACGACCGGCATCGGCCGCAGGCGCATCAGCTTTTCCAGGAAGTCGAGGCCGTCCATCTTCGGCATCTCGACGTCGAGCGTGAGCACGTCCGGGTTGTGCTGCTTGATCAGCTCGCGCGCGACCAGCGGGTCGGGCGCCGTCGCCACCACTTCCATGTCGGGTTGGCTGTTGATGATCTCGCTCATGACACTGCGGATCAGCGCGGAGTCGTCGACGATGAGAACTTTGATCTTCATACGTGTGCTTTCTACAAATTAAAACAAATCGATTTCGCCACCGACCGGTGCTTTCTTCAGGCGGCTCGCGTACTCCACTTCGCGCTTGACCAGCGTATCGTTATGGGTTTGCATCAGCTTTTTCACCAGCACCTTGCCGGTACGCGGGAAGAAGTACACCTTGCGCGGATGGATGTCGTTCAGGTCCTCGGCCACCACGCGGATGCGTTCGGTCTTCAGGAAGCTGAGCACGAAGGCGGCATTGCGTTCGCCGACGTTGATCGCCGTAAAACCTTTCAGCACGGCGCCGCCGCCGAAGACTTTCGCCTCCAGGTTCTCGCGCTTGGCGCCGGCCTTGAGCAGGTCGTTGATCAGGATTTCCATTGCGTACGTGCCGTAGCGCGCCGAGGCCGAGACCGGGCTGCCGTCGCCGCCGCCGTCGGGCAGCATGAAGTGGTTCATGCCGCCCAGGCCGGTCACGCGGTCGCGGATGCAGGCCGATACGCACGAACCCAGCACGGTCACGATCAGCATGTCCTTGTTGGTGAAATAGTATTCGCCCGGCAGGATCTTGGCCGCTTCGCAATCGAAGGTGCGGTCGTAGTACAGATTCGTGGCAAATTGTTCGAGGTCCATGGCAGCTCTCTAGGTGCGGTGCGGCGCCTTGGCCGCGGTCCGGTTTTTTTCGTCGAGCTCGTACACCGTCTTGCCGCGCAGCTTGAGCGCATCGGACACGTACAGGAAATTCTCGGAATGACCCGCGAACAGCAGCGCGTCCGGCTTCATCAACGGCACGAACCGCGACAGGATCTTGCGCTGGGTGTCCTTGTCGAAATAGATCATGACGTTGCGGCAAAAAATCACGTCGAACTGGCCGCTTACCGGCCAGCTGTCGGCCAGCAGATTGAGCGGCTTGAAAGTAATCATGTTGCGCAGCTCCTGGCGCACGCGGGCCTGGCCTTCGCGCTCGCCCTTGCCTTTCAGGAAAAAGCGGCGGCTGCGCTCAGGGCTCATCTTGTCGAGCCGGTCCATCGTATACACGCCGTTGGCGGCGTGGGCCAGCACGTTGGTGTCGATGTCGGTGGCGATGATGTTGCAGTTGGGCGTGAGCGTGTTGAACGCCTCGCACACGGTCATGGCGATCGAATACGGTTCCTCGCCGGTGGACGCGGCCGAGCACCAGATGTTCAAGGTGTCGCGCTTGCCCTTGATATGGTCGGCCAGCAGCGGGAAGTGGTGCGCCTCGCGGAAGAACGACGTCAGATTGGTGGTGAGCGCATTGGTGAATGCCTCCCACTCCTCGCCCAGGCGGCCGGCTTCGAGGTCGTCGAGGTACTTGGCGAACGATGCAATACCGGTGGCGCGCAGGCGTCGCGCCAGGCGGCTGTACACCATTTCCTGCTTGCTGTCGGCCAGCGAGATGCCGGCGCGTTTATAGATCAGGCCGCGCACGCGCTCGAAGTCCCGGGCATTGAAATCGAACTCTTTAACGGTATCTTTACTGTGCGGCATGGTGTGTCCTTGGATGTTGCATCAATGCGTAGTTCAAAACTCTTCCCATTCGTCAGCCTGCGGCTTGGCGATGGGTTTCGGTGTACTCTTGGGTGCGGCCTTGGACACAGCCTTTGGTGCAACCTCGGCAGCAGCAGCAGCAGGCTTGGCAGCGGCAGCCAGGCGCGCCGCCGGCTTGGCGGCAGGCCTGCTGGCAGCGGCCACCGTTGCCACACGGGGCGCAGCAGCCGGCGCAGCCCTGTGGCCGCCATCGCTGGCCAGCTTGAAGATGCTGACCGCACGCCCCAGGATCTCGGCCTGCTCCGTCATGCTCTGGGCAGCGGCGGCGGCCTCTTCCACCAGTGCGGCGTTTTGCTGGGTCATCTCGTCCATCTGGCTGATGGCCTGGTTGACCTCCTCGATGCCGTTGCTTTGCTCCTGGGTGGCGGCGGTGATCTCGCCCATGATGTCGGCTACCTGGCGGATCGAGGTCACCACCAGGTCCATGGTCTGGCCCGCTTCATCGACGAGGCGGCTGCCGGCATCGACCTTGTCCACCGAGTCGCTGATCAGTTCCTTGATCTCGCGCGCAGCGCCGGCCGAACGCTGCGCCAGGTTGCGCACCTCGGAGGCCACCACCGCAAAGCCACGGCCCTGCTCGCCGGCACGCGCCGCTTCCACGGCCGCATTCAAGGCCAGGATATTGGTCTGGAAGGCGATGCCGTCGATCACGCCGATGATGTCGACGATGCGGCTCGAGCTTTCCTTGATCGAGCCCATGGTGGAGACCACTTGCGAGACCACGTTGCCGCCCTTCTCCGCCACCGAAGAGGCCGAAACCGCAAGTTGGTTGGCCTGGCGCGCATTGTCGGCGTTCTGCTTGACGGTGGACGTCAGCTCTTCCATCGACGACGCGGTTTCTTCCAGCGAGCTGGCCTGGGTTTCGGTACGGGCAGACAGGTCGGCATTGCCGGCGGCAATTTCATGCGCGGCCGTGGTGATCAGTTCGGAGCCGGCACGCACCTCGCCTACCGTGGTGGCCAGGCTCTGGTTCATGTCGCGCAGCGCCTGCAACAGTTCGCTGGTTTCGTCGCGGCCCACCACGACAACTTCCGTGGTCAGTTCGCCGGACGCCACGCGCTGCGCCACCACCACCGCGCCGGCCAGCGGCACCGTGATCGAGCGGGTGATCACCACCGCGCACACCACGCCCAGGGCAACCGCTGCGGCGCCGAGGCCAAACAGCAGATACATCAGCGAGCGCACGGCGCCTTCCGAGCTGCCGATGACCTGGTTCGAGCTGGCCAGCTGCAGGTTGACCAGTTTATTGATTTGGCCGAGCGTTTGCTGGTTCAGCGGGTCGATCCGGCCCGACAGGATCTTGGCCGCGCCTTCGGTGTTGAACGCCAGGATTTGCGCCAGCGCTTCCTTGAAGGCGCTGTCGGTCTGGCCGTCGAGCTTGCTGATCTCGGCCAGCACGCCCTGCTCTTCGCCCGATAAACCAAGGGTTTTCAGGTCGGCCAGCGCCTTTTCGTACAGCGCGCGCTGATCCTTGACCTTTTGCTCTTCTTTCTGCATCAGGCTGACGTCCGATTGCAGGCCAATATTGCGCATGGCGATGCCGGTCTCGAGCATCGCACTTTTCATGATGCTCGCTTGCAGGTTCTTGGCGCTGGCGACGGTGAGACCGTTTTCCAGGCGCTTGCTGTTGTTGTAGTTCAGGTAGTTGGTCAGCAAGACCATCACCACCAGGATGGCCAGGATGGCCCCAAAGCCGACACGCAAGCGCGTGCCGATCGTGACATCGCGTAAATTCATCTCTGTTCCCCCGTTACTGCAGTGTTTTACCCACCGGAGACGTCCACGCGGTGGTGATAGGTGTTCTTCTGGCGCACCCTCTGTGGGGCGCGCCGCGGGCAGGGACGCGTACCGCTTTGGGGCTGGGTTTAGGCCGCCACTTGTTCCATCAAGCCCATGTCTGAGCTCAGCATCAATTTGTCGATATTTACCAGGATCAGCATGCGCTCATCGATGGTGCCCAGGCCGATCATGTAGTCGGAGCTGAAGGCGGTGCCCATCTCGGGCGCGGGCTTCACCTGTTCCGGCGTGAGCGTGGTCACGTCGGACACCGAATCGACCACCATGCCGACGATGCGGCCGTTGATGTTCAGAATGATCACCACGGTGAACTGGTCGTAGATCGGTTCACCGAGATTGAACTTGATGCGCATGTCCACCACCGGGATGATGATGCCGCGCAGGTTGATCACGCCCTTGATGAACTCGGGCGCGTTGGCGATACGGGTGACGGCTTCGTAGCCGCGAATTTCCTGCACCTTCAAAATGTCGATGCCGTACTCTTCCGAGCCCAGCTTGAAGGCCAGGTATTCGTGGCCGGCGATCTCGTTCGCGCCTGTGGTCAATGCGTCGGACATGGTAATTCCTCTCTACGAAAAAATCTGTTCATCGGCCAACTGGCGCGACGAGCGTATCAGGGCGGCAACGTCGAGAATCAGGGAGACGCCGCCGTCACCCAGGATGGTGGCGCCGGAAATGCCGGCCACCTTGCGGTAATTCGATTCCAGGTTCTTGACCACCACCTGCTGCTGGCCCACCAGGTCGTCGATGAACAGCCCGGCCTTGCGGCCCTCGGTTTCGATGATGACCACGATGCCCTGGCTGGGGTCGGTAAAGCGCGGGGTGATGTCGAACATCTGGTACAGCGGCACCAGCGGCAGGTACTCGCCGCGCACCTTGATCACGCGGCCCTTGCCGCTGATTTCTTTCACGTCTTCCGGCGTCGGCTGCAGCGATTCGATCACGAAGCCCAGCGGCAGGATGTACACCTCCTCGCCCACCTTGATCGACATGCCGTCCAAAATCGCCAGCGTCAATGGCAACGAGATCGAGATCGTAGTGCCGAAACCCTTGGCCGAACGGATATCGACCACGCCGCCCATGGCGGTGATGTTTCGTTTCACCACGTCCATGCCCACGCCGCGGCCCGACACGTCGGTGACGGTTTCGGCCGTGGAAAAACCGGGCGCGAAGATCAGTTGCCACACTTCCGGGTCGGTCATGCTGTCGCTCACGGCCAGGCCGTTCTGCTGGGCCTTGGCCAGGATCCGTTCACGGTTCAAGCCGCCGCCATCATCGGACACTTCGATGACGATGTTGCCGCCCTGGTGCGACGCCGACAGGAACAGGCGGCCGGCGTCGCTCTTGCCAGCGGCGCGGCGCGCAGCCGGCATTTCGATGCCGTGGTCGATCGAGTTGCGCACCAGGTGCGTCAAAGGATCGACGATGCGCTCGATCAGGCCCTTGTCCAGTTCGGTGGCAGCGCCGTTGGTGATGAAGTCGACTTTTTTACCGAGCTTGGCCGCCAGGTCGCGCACCATGCGCGGAAAGCGCGAGAACACGAAGTCCATCGGCATCATGCGGATCGACATCACCGCTTCCTGCAAATCGCGGGTGTTGCGGGTCAGCTGGCTGACACTGTTGAGCAGCCGCTCGTGCTTCATCGGGTCGAGCGTATCGACGCGCTGCTCGATCATGGCCTGCGTGATCACCAGCTCGCCCACCAGGTTGATCAGCTGGTCCACTTTTTCGATCGAGACGCGGATCGACGACGATTCGGCGCCGGCGTGGGATTTTTCCTTTTCTTTCTCTTCCTTCTTGGCAGCCTTTTTCTCTTCTTCCTGCACCGTCACCGGATCGCTGACGATGCCGGCGGCCGCGCGGATCTGTTCCAGCGGCTGGAAGAAACCGTAGCCGCGCGCATCGTCGCTGGCGGACTGCGCATTGGCGCGGATTTCATCGAGCGGCTGGAAGAAACCGTAGCCTTCCCCGGCGCCACTGCTTGCAGCGTCATTGTCAGGATGCAGCGGCACGGCGTCGAAGAAGCCGTAACCGAGATCGCTCTCGACCTTGTTGCGGGCCGCGTCTTCCAGCTGCTGCTGGGCGGCGTCAAGCGCCGGCAGCTCGGTGACGATCATGTCTTCCGGGTTGAGCACGAACGAGCAGATGGCGATGATGTCGTCCAGGCTCTCGTGGGTGGTCACTACCATGGCGTTGCGGTCGCGGTCGAGCGGCGTGATCGACACGTGGCCCATCAAGCCAAGCTCGGCGCCCAGCGCGGTCACTTCGCGGTGATCCATCACCGGCAGCTCCAGGCGGTAGCGGCGGCCGCCGCTGTGGTCGACCACCTGGGTATCGGCCGCGCCGAACGACGCCACGGCCACCGGGGCCAGCGCCGCCACCGGCACGTTTTCCGTCAGCGAGTGCAGCACCATGCGGATATTGCCCACCGCGTCCTGGTCCACTTCACTGCCATGGCGATGGCCGTCCAGCTGCATCTTTAGGATGTCCTTGGCGGCCAAAAACGCATCGACGTGTTCGGACGTCAGCGCCATTTCGCCCTTGCGGATACGGTCGAGCAGGGTCTCCAGGATGTGCGTCACTTCGGTCATGTCGGTCACGCCGAACGTGGAGGCGCCGCCCTTGACAGAGTGGGCAGTGCGGAAGACGGCGTTGAGATCCTCGGCGTCGGGGGCATCGATATCGACGGCCAGCAACAACCTTTCCATTTCAGCCAGCAGTTCCTCGGCCTCATCGAAAAAGACCTGGAAAAACTGGCTTATATCGATGGTCATGGTGATACTCCGTAAAGTTCGCTCAGCATCATTGCATGCGCCCGATCAGCCGATGACTTTCTTCACCACCTCGTTGAGCCGCTGCGGATCGAACGGCTTGACCAGCCAGCCGTTGGCGCCGGCAGCGCGGCCCTTGTTCTTCATCTCTTCCGACGACTCGGTGGTCAGCATCAGGATCGGGGTCTTGGCGTAGCTGGGCAGCTGGCGCAGCAGCTTGATCAGTTCCAGGCCATCCATGCGCGGCATGTTCTGGTCGGTCAACACCATGTCGACTTGTTGCAGCTTGGCTTTTTCCAGGCCGTCCATGCCGTCCACGGCTTCGACCACGTCGTAGCCGGCTGCCTTCAGGCTGAAGGCCACCATCTGACGCTGGGAACTGGAATCATCAACTGCAAGTATTGTCTTGGCCATCTTGGTTCTCACTTTATGTTGCCGGAGCTCCGGCTGTTGCTATCGTATCGGCGGTGTTCGAAGGTATGCCTTCAGAACAGTTCGATGTCGCCGCTCTCCATGTGTTGCTGATGTACGGCCTTGCGCAGCACGCTGCGCAACTCCAGGCTCTGGATCGCCAGCGCCATGCTCACCTTGCCGAGCAATTCGACGATTTGTTCGTTGTCGCTCTCGGGCACCATCTCGGCGCCGTGTTCGCCCAGCGTGCCGAGAAACTCGCGCAGGCCGGTCACCCGTTTCAGGGTGCGGTCGATCAGCTGGCTGGTCATGTCCTGGAATTGCAGGCTGACCACGGCCGCGTTGACGTAGCCGCCCACCTGGCCCGGCAGCGCTTCGAGCTGGGTGCGCTGTTCGGGCGTGATGTCGGCGCCGTCGAGCAGCTTCTGGATGGTGGGCTGCTCGCCCGCCACCGCCTGGTGAATGGCCATGAAGTTGAAAGAAAGCTTCTCGATCGCTTCCTCCAGCAGCAGCCGGGTCTGGATCAGGTCGGTTTCAACCTCGGTCAGATGCTTGCGCCCGTGGTCGGACACGCCCGACATCAGGCGTTTGACATGCGACCCCAGGATTTTTTTTCTCGTCATATAAGTCTCTTGATTACTGCTTGCTACGTATTTTGAACATCAATCGTTACTTGCGGACCGGCGGTCCCGACGGCGCCGGCGCCGGCGCAGCCGGTGCATCCTCGACCGCGCCCTCTTCGGCGCCCACCTCGATCTGGCGGCCGCCATCGCGGATCACGCTTTCCTCGGTGCGCTTGTTCATCACCAGGATGCTGATGCGGCGGTTGATCGGGTTGAACGGATCAGCCTTGTCGAGGTTGGCGGCAGAAGCCAGCCCCACCACCCGCAGCACTTTGGCGTCGGCCATGCCGCCGACGATCAGCTCGCGGCGCGAGGCGTTGGCGCGGTCGGCCGACAGTTCCCAGTTGCTGTAACCGGTCTCGCTCATGTACGGCGTGGAATCGGTATGGCCGGTCAGGCCGATGCGGTTTGGCACGTCATTGAGCACGAAGCCGATCTCGTGCAGGATTTCCTTGAAATACGGCTGCAACTCGGCGCGCGCCGAATTGAACATCGGCCGGTTCTGCTCGTCGACGATCTGGATCCGCAAGCCTTCGCTGGTGATGTCGAGCAGCAGCTGGTTCTTGAACTTGGTCAGCACCGGGTTGGCGTCGATCTTTTGCTCGATCTTTTGCTTGAGGTTTTTCAGGCGCTCTTTTTCCTCGGCCTCGAGCGCCTTCTTGGCCGCGTTGAGGTTATAGGTTTTCTGTTCGGTCGGGTTGTCGCTGGCCTTGACCTGGCCGGTCTTGCGGGTCAGATCGGTGCCGCCGCCCTGGATCACCGAGCTGCTGTCGCCGCTGCCGGAGCCGCCCTGCATCGCCACCTTCAACGGCGTCTTGAAGTATTCGGAGATACCGTTCAAGTCTCCCTTGGTGGTGGAGCCGAGCAGCCACATCAACAGGAAGAACGCCATCATCGCCGTCACGAAGTCGGCATAGGCGATCTTCCACGCGCCGCCGTGGTGACCGCCGCCGTGCTTCTTGATGCGTTTGACAATAATCGGCCGTAAGCCTTCTTCAGCCATGGCGGTTCCTTGGTTGGCTGAACATCAGAAAATTCATCACTTGGATTTCGATTTCTTGATGTGGTCTTCCAGCTCGCTGAAGGTCGGGCGCTCGGTCGAGTACAGCACCTTGCGGCCGAACTCCACGGCCAGCGCCGGCGCATAGCCGTTGAGGCTGGCCAGCAGGATGACCTTGACGCACTGGTACATCTTGGTTTCTTCTTCCAGCTTCTGTTCGTGCAAGCTGGCCAGCGGCGCAACAAAACCATAGGCCAGCAGAATACCGAGGAAGGTACCGACCAGCGCGTGGGCGATCAGGATGCCCAGCTCGGCCGGTGGCAAACCGACGTTTTCCATCGTGTGGACCACGCCCATCACCGCCGCCACGATACCGAAAGCGGGCATGCCGTCGCCCAGGCGGGCAATCGCGTGGGCCGGCGCTGCGCCCTCGTGGTGGTGGGTGTCGATCTCGTTGTCCATCAGGTTTTCGATCTGGAACGCATCCATATTCCCGGACACCATCAGGCGCAGGTAATCGGTGATGAATTCGACGATGTGATGATCGGACAGGACGCTCGGGTATTTGCTGAACACCGGGCTTTGTTCGGGACTGTCGATATCGCCTTCGATCGACATCAGGCCTTCCTTGCGGACCTTGGACAGCACGTCGAACATCAGCGACATGAGCTCCATGTACAGGTCTTTATTGAAGCGCGAGCCCTTGAGCAGCTTGGGCATGGCGCCCATGGTGGCCTTGATGGTCTTGGCATTGTTACCGGCAATGAAAGCGCCGAAGGCGCCGCCGCCGATCATCACCAGCTCGAGCGGCTGGAACAGCGCAGCCAGGTGCCCGCCCGCCATGGCGTAACCGCCAAAGACGCCGACCATGATGACGACATAACCGATGATGACAAACAAGTAAGACTCCCGAAAAAGAAAAAGGGCCAAAACATTAACTAACGGCGGCCCGATTTCATAAAATTTACGTGTAGAACTACAATAGCGTGTCTGAGTGCTGACGGGCAAGCGAATAACGCCGAATGATGCTTAAAAGCACCATTTATAGAGGGGAGTTGATGTGTTTGTGGCGTGAATGACCAGATCGGGCTTTCTCGCGTCAATTGCAAACTCGTAGCTGATGAGCGTGTCGCCATGACACATTTCCGCCTCTGCCTTGCGCCACAAAGGCGCCATCACCGCCGGCGACAGGTAGGCGAACACCAGGTTGAACTGGCCGAAGTCGAGCTGCTCGTAATCGCCGCGGATAAACCGGGCCCGGCTGCCAGCAATGCGCGCCCGCAGCCAGCTGACCAGCCACGGCAACGGCGCCAGCTCGATGCCGACCACCTCGATATCGGGCCGTACCCTGGCCATATACAGCACGAAACCACCGAGCCCGCTGCCGATGTCGATCACCCGCAGCGGTTGGCCAGTGGGGGACGGCGGTGGCAGTTGCTGGCGCACGGCATCCCACACGTCCGGACTGGACGGGTAGTACGGCACCTGGGTGCGGAACGTGGACCAGTACCAGCCCAACAGGACGAGAAATACCAGCAGGAAGATCCACGGAGGCAAATGCAGCGCCAGCGTGGCCAGCACCGCCAGCGGAAACAGGAACTCGATGAGCCGCCACCACGGCGCCAGCCCCACCCGCCAGGTAATGACGGCTGCGAGCAGGCCGTGGATCACGGCCACGGTCAGGTAGTTAACCGGGTAAAACCAGGGAAGACGGAGCGAGGCCAGCAGGTAAACCAGCACCAGCGTGAGCGGCGCGGCGCCGCACTGGATCAGCAAGGCCCGCACGGCGGGCGTGCGGACCATTGTCGAGAGGTAGGACGGACCAGGCAAGAAACGCAGGCCGATCAGGCAGCCAGCGCTTCAGCGTCGGCCAGTTCGGCGTCGCGCGCTTTTTGCGCCGCCTTGGTCTTGCCGGCGCGGGAAGGCATGTGGCACAGGCCGCACACGTAGCTGCCGTGCAGGTCCATGGCGTTGACCACGAATTTGCCCTGGCATTTGTTGCAAGGCGCGGTTTCCAGCATCTTGCTGCTGAAGAAACGCACCAGGGTCCAGGCCCGGGTGAGCGACAGCAGCGGCTCTTCGCCCGGGGCCGGCGGCATTTGTTCGAGGTACAGCTGGTAAGCCTTCATCACGGCCTGGATGCCGGAAGCGCCAGCGTGGGTCACCAAAAACTGGTGAATGTTGATGAACAGCGAAGAATGAATGTTCGGCTGCCAGGTCAGGAACCAGTCGGTCGAAAACGGCAGCATGCCTTTCGGTGGCGACATGCCGCGCAGCTCTTTATAGAGCTTGAGCAGCCGCTCGCGCGACAGCGACACTTCCGACTCGAGCAACTGCAGGCGTGCGCCCAGTTGGATCAGTTCGATGGCCAGTTGAATTTCCTGGGCTTCGGAGACTACGCTTTTCTTGGTCATGATCTGGGCTCCCGGCTGCTGATAGATAGATTATGCGATTTCTTCAACGGCCTGGCCGGCCATCAGGATGGCGGCGTGCGACTGCGCCAGGGTGCGGTCTTTATTATAGTTGGTCAGCATCGACAGGATGGCGCTGTCGTCGAAGCGGAAGCGGGCCAGCATCATGTTGCCGCCAGCGAGCTTGAGGATTTGAGCGTTGCTCATGCCTTCGATCAGCTCGGCGATTTCGGCAGAGACGCCGAGACGGAAGATCGCGGTGACCTTGTCAGCGCGGATCATTTGCTGCGCGAGCATCAGGTAGCTCAGGTTAGCATCGCGGATCTCAGCCATCATGTCGTTTGCAGTCATTTCCATCTCCCAGTAGTTCGTGTGCTTCGTATATTTCACTGTGGAATTACGTTTCCAGTGAGATACATTCTGCGGGAGCAACAAAAATACGAGAAGAGGTGTTCCTCCGTATTTTCCGTCAGGAAATAGCGAACGCGACCCGTCGGTGTTTGTCTTACAAACACTCGCAGATCGAGGCTCTACGCCCTTGCGGCGCAGACTTCTGGTGGCTGGCAGTCTTCAAATTCGTCCTGAAAAAGCGGTGGAACGGGACTAAAAAACTTCATGCAAGCGACGCTTTTTTGCTACATCTAACCCGGTTACGGCAGCTTTTTGGAGAACTTTAGGGTTTCCACGAAAAAATTTTTAATTATTTTCGGCTACCTTCATGCAACCTGGAGCGGTCTTTACCTGCTTTTCCCCGCATCCTGAACCTGGTAACGGCAAGGTTTTGGGGAACTTGAGGGTTTATTTGAATTTTTTTGAAAAAAGTTCAAAAAAAGTTTTTCGGTAGAATCATGTCTCTTAGATCATCTATGGGAGTCGTTATGGCGCAAGAAGTACTGGTATTGGCAGGCCTGTGGAATTCCGGCCCCGCGCACTGGCAGAGCCACTGGGAACAACAGCACCCGGACTGGGTACGGGTGCCCCACCGCGACTGGGAGACGCCTGATGCCGACGAATGGGTGGCTGAACTGGACGCCGCCATCGCCCGCTGCGCCACGCCGCCGGTGCTGGTTGCCCACAGCCTGAGCTGCGCACTGGTCACGCGCTGGGCCGCATCGGGATCTGGCCACCAGGTGGCCGGCGCCTTCCTGGTAGCGCCTTCAGACACCGACGCCCCGTCCTACCCGGACTGCACCACCGGCTTCCAGCCGATGCAGCTGGCGCCACTGCCCTTCCCCACCCTGGTCATTGCCAGCAACAACGATCCGTACGTATCGATCGAGCGAGCGCGCGAATTCGCGCTGGCCTGGGGCAGCGTCTGCGTCGAGATCGGCGATGCCGGTCACATCAACGGCGACGCCGGCTACGGCGCCTGGCCGGAAGGCGCGCAGCTGCTGGAAGAGTTTTGCGCCAGGCTGACGCTGGCAGGAGTCTGAATGCGGTGCTTGCCTCCTGCCAAGCTGCTTGCGGTGTTGTTGGCCGCAGCGCTTGCTTCCCCAGTCCATCTGGTCCACGCTGCACCGTTCTACGAGGGCAAATCCCTGGCCCACCCGGTCGTTACTTCCTCGCAGGACAGCGGCGCCGATATTGCCTTCATCAAGGAAGCCGGCGGCGTCACCGCTTACTACTGCGCCTGCACCGGGACGAATGGCGAACCCCTGGTCAATGCCAAAGCGCGCAAGCTCGAAACTTTCGGCAAGGCCGACATCCGTTCAGTGTTCTATGCTGCACTCGACCGCGATCCGGCGCCCGAGCACCAGACCATGCTGGTCCTGCTGCGCCTCGATGGCAAACAGGGCTTGCGCGCCTACCGCTACCACCAGGCCCTGGGCAACTACGTGCGACTGGCCGCCCTGCAGCCTGCGCTCGACCGCATTGCCAAGGGTGACACCGCGCTCAATGCCGCGCGCGTCAAGGCGGCGCTGGCGGAACTGGCGCCGCTCGACTACAGCGTGGACGGACGCGTGGGTGGCAAAAGTGGCAACCCCGACTTCGACGGCGTCGACCACACTACCGGCACTGTCATGGGTTACTACACGGCCGATGGCCAGCGGGCGGCGCCGGACAGCAAGGATGCGGTCACGTACAAGAAGATTTTCGGGAAGAAGAACGGCCGCTTCCTCACCGCGACCTACACCCTGGACAGCGACATGGGCAGCAGCTTGCCCAATTACCGGCTATGGCAACTGGCGTGGGAAACCGCGCCACAGGAATTTGACGGCAAACCCGATGGTCCCTCCGTGTTCTATAGCCTGGCATGGGATGACAACGCGGTCATCGAACGAGGCAACTACGTCAACGGCAAGCGCCAGGGCATGTGGGAGCGCAGCGGTCTGCGCGAAGGCGAAAGCAAGGGCGCTTACGTCAATGGCGTAGCCGAGGGTCAATGGCATTACGCGGGACCGCGCTTCAGCGAAGACGGCGTCTTGCGTGCCGGTAAGCGCGAAGGCCGCTGGACGGTCATCAACTATAACGGCGACGGCGATGTGACCGGCTTCGACACCTATGCCGGCGGCGAGCTCAACGGACCTTACGAGCGCACCATGGGCAGCAAGGTCATCGAACGCGGCGAGTACGTCAAGGGCAGCCGGCAAGGCCCGTGGATTATCGACGACGGCCGGGGAGCGTTCCAGGATGATTTGCGCAGCGGCCCCTGGACTTTCTTTTACCGGGATGGCGATGTCGCCACGACCATGCGCGCAAATTTTGTCAAAGGCAAGAAGCATGGCGAAGCAATCGCCACGACCGCCGATGGCAAGCTGCGCCTGCGCGACCACTACAATATGGACGTGCTCGACGGCGCCCGCACGCGCTACGCACCCGACGGCGCCGTGATCTATTCGGCCACCTACCGCAACGGCCAGCTGGACGGCCGCGAGCGCGCCTACGACGACACCGGCAAGATCCTGCGACTCGACACCACGTGGAAGATGGGCACAAAAGACGGGCTCCATGCACGCTACTACCCGAACGGCAAGCCCGAGCGGCTGGCGGTCATCAAGGGGCAACTGGAAACCTGGCTGCGCGACTACGCGGAGAACGGCCAGCTGATCAACGATATCCGGCGCTGCAGCTTCAACGAATACCAGTGGGACCGGGACGATGTGTGTGATTATCACCGCACCTATTTTGCCAACGGCAAACCGGAATACGATTACGTGTTCCAGTTCGGCGCGCGCCAGGAGGGCCGCAGCTGGTACGCCAATGGCAAGGTGAAGGACGAGCTGCTGGTCGATCGTGTCGCGGACAGGTCGGTATTGAACACGTATTTCGAGAATGGCCAGCTCAAGTGTACCGAACCGCGCATCGGCCACGACAAGCGTACCGTCAACGGCGTGGCCATGATCAGCTACGGCACGACCAACCGCGACGGCGACAATATCTGCTATCACCCCAACGGCAAGGTGGCCAGCATTTTCAGCTTCAAAAATGGCAAGGTGCTCGACTGCGGCAAGAAGTTCGACGAGACCGGCAAGCAGACGTCGCCGGGCCCGGAAGGATGCCCACCGCCCAAGAAGCCGCATTTTATCTTCGGCGAATAAAAAATGGCCCGTCAGCGATGACGGGCCATGTGCGTCAGGCGACTTGCGCCTGGCCCGAGATTACTTCGCGCTCAGCAGCAGCTCGTTCAAGCGCTTGACGAACGAGGCCGGATCGGCCAGCGAACCGCCTTCGGCCAGCAGGGCCTGGTCGAACAGGATGTTGGCCCAGTCGGCAAACGAGCTGGCCACGTCTTCCGCCTTCAAACGCTGCACCAGCGGGTGGTCCGGGTTGATTTCCAGGATAGGCTTCGATTCCGGCGCGTTCTGGCCAGCCGCTTTCAACATGCGCAGCAGGTTGCCCGACAGTTCGTTTTCATCGGCCACCAGGCAGGCTGGCGAGTCGGTCAGGCGGAACGTCACGCGCACGTCCTTGGCCTTGTCGGCCAGCGCTTCCTTCATCTTGCCCACCAGGTCCTGGTACGAGGTCTGGGTTTCTTCGTGCTCTTTCTTCTCGGCTTCGTCTTCCAGCGCGCCCAGGTCGAGGCCGCCCTTGGCCACCGACACCAGTTCCTTGCCATCGAACTCGGTCAGGAACGACAACATCCATTCATCAACGCGGTCGGTCAGCAGCAGCACTTCCACGCCTTTCTTGCGGAAGATTTCCAGGTGCGGGCTGTTCTTGGCGGCGACGTAATTGTCGGCCGTGACGTAATAAATCTTGTCCTGGCCTTCTTTCGCACGCGCCAGGAACTGCTCCAGCGAGACGGTCTGCTCGTCGTTGTCGTTGGCAGTCGAGGCAAAGCGCAGCAGCTTGGCCAGGCGGTCCTTGTTGGCCGCGTCCTCGCCGATGCCCTCTTTGAGCACCTGGCCGAACTCGGTCCAGAAGGTCGCGTACTTGTCTTTCTTTTCCTGCTCGTCGGCGTTGGCCAGTTCTTCCAGCATGCCGATCACGCGCTTGGTCGAACCTTCGCGGATCACGCGCACGTCGCGCGACTCTTGCAGGATTTCACGCGAAACGTTCAGCGGCAGGTCGGCCGAGTCGATCACGCCCTTGACCATGCGCAGGTACGTCGGCATCAGCTGCTCGGCGTCGTCCATGATGAATACGCGCTTGACGTACAGTTTGAGGCCGCCACGCTTGTTGCGGTCCCACAGGTCGAACGGCGCCTTGGCCGGGATGTACAGCAGCTGGGTGTACTCGCTGCGGCCTTCCACGCGGTTGTGGGTGTAGGTCAGCGGCGACTGGAAGTCGTGCGAGACGTGCTTGTAGAACTCGTCGTACTGTTCCGGCGTGATCTCGGACTTGCTGCGGGCCCACAGGGCGCTGGCCTGGTTGACGGTTTCGGTCTCGTCGCGCAGGACGGTTTCCTTTTTCTCTTCGTCGTACTCTTCCTTCTGCATCACGATCGGCAGCGAGATATGGTCCGAGTACTTGCGGATGATCGATTTGAGCTTCCACGACGACAGGAACTCGTCCTCGCCTTCGCGCAGGTGCAGGATGATGTCGGTGCCACGGCCGGTTTTTTCGATCTGCTCGATCGAATAGTCGCCCTCGCCGCCCGATTCCCAGCGCACGCCTTCCGACGCATCGAGGCCGGCACGGCGGGTTTCCACGGTGATCTTGTCGGCGATGATGAAGCCCGAGTAGAAACCCACGCCGAACTGGCCGATCAGGGCCGCATCTTTTTGCTGATCGCCCGACAGTTTGCCGAAGAACTCCTTGGTGCCCGACTTGGCGATGGTGCCCAGGTGCGAAATGGTCTCGTCGCGGCTCATGCCGATACCGTTGTCCGAGATGGTGATGGTGCGTGCGGCCTTGTCGAAGCCGACCTTGATCTTCAGCTCGTGGTCGTTGCCGTACAGGGCGTCGTTGTTGATCGCTTCAAAGCGCAGCTTGTCCGACGCGTCGGAGGCGTTGGAGATCAGCTCGCGCAGGAAGATTTCCTTGTTGGAGTACAGCGAGTGGATCATCAGCTGCAGCAGCTGTTTTACTTCCGCTTGAAAGCCAAGGGTTTGTTTTTCTGGTGCCGTCATTATGTCCTCGATGGAAAATGTTGTTGGTGTCCGGGTTATGGGGCTGACCACAAGAATTTCAAGGCCGCCCCTGCACTACGGGCGCCAGCATGATAACGCCTGTTTCGCTCTGGAAGCAAAGCCGGGTTGAGCGAGATGCCGACGCCGGGTTTTTTCGGATGTTAATTGTCGTTATCACGCTGTTGGGCCAGTTGCAAGCGGGCGCGCTCACGATCGAGTTCGGCACGAAGCTCTTCCTCGCTGGGCAGGATGAGTTTGTATTTGCTGGCGAATAATTGTTCATGGCCGTGCAACACAGAATAACGAACCACCGACGCGTCCTTGTGGGTGCACAATATGGTGCCGACGGTGGGGTTATCGTCTGGTCCGCGTTTGAGATCGTCGTACATGCGTACATACATATCCATTTGCCCGATGTCCTGATGAGTAAGCTCGCCTCGCTTCAGGTCGAAAATAACGAAGCACTTGAGCAGGTAGTTGTAAAACACCAGGTCGATATAGAAGTCACGGCTCTCGGTGCTGATGCGCTGCTGGCGGGCGACAAAGGCGAAACCCTTGCCCAGTTCGAGCAGAAAAGCCTCTAGCTGCCCCATCAATGCTTGTTCGAGCTCACTTTCCAACAGCACCCCGGCTCCAGGCACGCCAAGGAACTCAAGCAGCACCGGATCGCGTACAAATTCCCGCGGATTCGCGTTCGCCTCAGTCATTCGGGTGGCCTCCTGTTCGACTGCGGCGCGGTCCCGGCTGGCCAGCAGGCGTTCGTAATACAGTGTGCCGATCTGACGTTCAAGCGCTCGCGAACTCCAGTTCTGGGCGGCCGCCTCGTTCATGTACCAGGTTCTGGCCGTTTCGCTATCGACCCGCAGCAAGGTACGATAGTGTGTCCAGCTCAATTCGTGACGCAGTGCGTCACACTTTGGAAAAGCCTGATAAAACAGGCGCATATACCGCAGGTTGGATGCGTCGAAACCCTTACCAAACTCGGCTGTCAATGCCTTGGCCAGTTCGGGCAACAAGCGCTTGCCGTAAGCTGCGCGTGCGACACCGCCCTGTTCAAACTCGACGATATGACGCCCCAACCCCCAACAGGTTTGCACCTGGATGGTATCCACAGCGCGTAACGCGCGCTGGCGTGCCTGGCGGATTAATTCACCAAGCGTCATTAGCAGTGCCGGGATTTGATGTTGAGGTCCAGGCACGAGCGCGGGATCACTCATTTGCACAAGTTCCTATTTGATGTTGATCTTTTCCAAAAAACGCCATACCGCCGGTTCCTGCATCGCCGCCACGTTCAGGCGCATGAAGGTCGATGGCAGCTGGGTTGGTGAAAACAGGCTGCCGGGCGCCAGCAGCAGGTGTTCGGCCATGGCGCGCTCGGCCAGGGCGTTGGTGTCGCAGCCGGCGTCGGCCCAGACGAACATGCCGGCCGGCGCCGCGTGCACGACCTTTAATCCTACCCGCTCCATCTGGCGCAGGGTCTTGGCGCGCACGCTGTCGAGCCTGGCACGCACACGGTCGGCATGCTTGCGGTACGAGCCTTCGGACAGCACTTTATACACTACCCGTTCGCCGATGTCGCTGGTGGTGAGCGTGGAGAGCATCTTGCGGTCGGCCAGCCGCTCGGCGCGCTCGATCGAGGTGGCGATAAAGCCCACCCGCAGGTTGGCGGCCATGGTCTTGGAAAAGCCACCGAGGTAGATCACCCGCTGCAACTGGTCGAGCGCGGCCAGCCGGGTGGCCGGCTGTACTGCGCTACCCGGGTGCAGATCGCAATAGATATCGTCCTCGACCAGGATGAAGTCGTGTTCTTCCGCCAGTTTGAGCACCTGGAACGCCTTGGCTGCCGACAGCGATGTCGAGCTGGGGTTGTGCAGTACCGAATTGATGATGAACAGCTTCGGTCGATGGATGGCGGCCAGTTCGGCCAGCCGGGCCACGTCGGGGCCGTCGCCCAGGCGCGGAATGCCGATCACCTTGGCGCCCAGCGCCGCAAACGAGCCAAACATCAAAAACCAGGCGGGATCATCGACAAAAATCGTGTCGCCGGGCCGGGTGAACTCGCGCGCGACCAGGTCCAGCGCCTGGGTGACGCCGGCGGTGGTGACAATCTGTTCCGGCGCGGCGGCGATTTCCAGCTCGGACAGCTTGTGCTGCAACTGCTGGCGCAGCGGCAAAAAGCCCTGCGGCACGCCATAGTTGAGCAGCAAACTGGCATTCTGGCGGCTGACCGCGCGCAGTGCATTGGCGATCGCCGCGCCGTCGAGCCAGTCGGCCGGCAGCACGCCGGTGCCGGGCATGTGCTGGTGCGGCATCTGGCGGAACATATTACGGACCAGCCACACCACGTCGATCGGCTTGCTGGCCGGATCGCTGGCAGCGGTCGCGCTAAAGGCGGACTCGGCAGCGTTAAGCGCCATCGGCACGCGTTCGCGCACGAAAAAACCGGCGCCGCGCCGCGATTCCAGGTAGCCGGCGGCCACCAGCTTATCGTAGCTGGCCACCACCGTGAACGGCGACACCCCATGGGTGGCCGCGAACGACCGGATCGACGGCATGCGCGCGCCACCGCGCAGCAGGCGCTCATCGATACGCGCCGCTACCGAGCGGACGATCTGGTCGATCAGCGTTTCGCCCGAGTCGCGCGACAGCAGGCCAACCATGGCGCCCGCTGCCGGCCGCGTGACTGGCCGCGTGGCTGACGTTGCTGCCACGGCGGCGGCTGCCGTGGCGCCCCTGGACTGTATGGCCGCGCGCGGCATAGCCCGCCCCGAGTCGGCTGCATCCGAAGGCACGCCGGCGATTGCCGCCGTCTCCTTACCGGCTTCGCGCTCGGCCTGCGCCGCCAGCGCCTCGGCCACGGCTTGCGCCGCGCGGGAGGCGGCCGCGCCGAGCATCGAAGGCAGGTTTCTTGTATTGGTCATCTCGCCATCACAGTGCAAGTCATTATATGGTCAAGTGTACCGGCACTGTACTGGTTTTGTCACGTAGCATGAACACCATCGATACCAGGGCGACACCATGACCGCACACACCCTATCCGCTTCCATCACTTCCGACGATTCCAGGGGAATGTTGCTGGGCCTGGCCGGCGTGGCCATCTTCAGCCTGACCCTGCCCTTCACCCGCCTGGCCGTGGGCGGCACCGACTTCGCACCCAATGGGCTGTCGCCGATGTTCGTGGCGCTGGCCCGGGCGCTGGGCGCGGCGGTGCTGGCCGGCGCCTGGCTGGTGTGGCAGCGCGCCAGCTGGCCGCCGCGCGGCGCCTGGCTGCCGCTGACACTGGTGGCGTTCGGCTGCGTGATCGGCTTTCCGTGGCTGACCTCGATCGCCATGCGTACCCTGCCCGCCGCCCACGGCGCCGTGCTGGTCGGCATCCTGCCGCTGGCCACCGCCGTGTTTGCCGCCCTGCTCGGCGGCGAAAAGCCGTCCCGCGGTTTCTGGATCATGGCCGTGTGCGGCTCGGCGCTGGTGGCGGGCTTTGCGCTGCGCCAGGGCGGCGGCGGGCTGCACGCGGCCGACCTGGCGATTTTTGCCGCCGTGCTGCTGGCGGCCATGGGGTACGCAGCCGGCGGCCGGCTGTCGCAAACCCTGGGCGGCCAGCACACCATCTGCTGGGCGCTGGTGCTGGCCGCGCCGCCACTGGTGCCGGTCGTGGCCTGGCTGTGCTGGCGCGACGCGGCACTGATCGCGGCGGCCGATCCCGCCGCCTGGGCCGGGTTTGCCTATACGTGCGTGTTTTCGATGTTTATCGGCTTCTTTTTCTGGTATCGCGGCATGGCGCTGGGCGGCGTGGCCCGGGTGGGCCAGGTGCAACTGGTGCAACCGTTTTTGAGCCTGCTGGGCGCGGCCGCGTTCCTGGGCGAAGCGCTCGACTGGCAAACCGTGGTTTTCGCAATCGCCGTGATCGCCACGGTAGGCGTCGGCCGCAAAATGGGGGTAAAACGGCGTTGAAACCGTGGACTATCTGGTTTTTTGCCCGTATGGAGGCAGAGCCTGCGTCAAGAGTACAATAACGGCCACCGATTAATTTTTTTCACAAGTCTGGAGACGCCATGTCTGTCTACGAAAAACTCGAAGCGCTCGATATCACCCTGGCCGCGCCTGCAACGCCGGCCGCCGCCTACGTCATGTACGCACAGACCGGCAACCTGGTGTTCCTGTCGGGCCATATCGCCAAGCGCGCCGATGGCAGCGTATGGACTGGCCAGCTGGGCAAGAATATCGAGACCGCCGAAGGCAAGCAGGCAGCGCGCGCCATCGCCATCGACCTGATCGGCACGCTGCAAGCGGCCGTAGGCGGCGACCTCACCCGCGTCAAGCGCATCGTCAAGGTGATGAGCCTGGTGAACTCCACCAGCGATTTCACCGAGCAGCACCTGGTGACCAATGGCGCTTCCGAGCTGCTGGGCGAAGTCTTCGGCGACGCCGGCAAGCATGCCCGCTCGGCCTTCGGCGTGGCGCAGATCCCGATGGGCGCCTGCGTCGAAATCGAACTGATCGCAGAAGTCGCCTGAGCAATCCGAATAAGGCGCTGAATAAAGGCGCCGCAGCGCGCTTGTTGAACCCACCTAGTGAGACCGTATGAAAATCGAGAACCCGAATCCGATCCAGTGGCGCTTTGCCGAACGCGCGGAGCAGCTAAAAGCTTCGTTCATTCGCGAAATCCTCAAGATCACCCAGCAGCCGGAAATCATTTCGTTCGCCGGCGGCCTGCCGTCGCCGCTGACCTTCCCGGTCGAGGAAATGCAGGTCGCCTACGACAAGGTGCTGCGCGAAAACGGTAAAGTGGCGCTGCAATACGGTCCGACCGACGGCTACCTGCCGCTGCGCCAGTGGATCGCCGATTCGCTGTCCACCGAAGGCGCCAAAATCGTGCCGGAACAGGTGCTGATGACGTCGGGTTCGCAACAGGCGCTGGACCTGCTGGGCAAGGTGCTGATCGACGAAGGCAGCCGGGTGCTGGTGGAAACGCCGTCGTACCTGGGCGCGCTGCAGGCGTTCTCGGTGTACCGTCCGCAATTCAAGTCGGTGGACACCGACGACCACGGCCTGGTGCCATCGTCGCTGGCGCCGGTCGCCGAAGGCGCGCGCCTGCTGTATGCGCTGCCCAACTTCCAGAACCCGACCGGCCGCACGCTGTCGGCCCCGCGCCGGGTGGAGCTGGTGGAAACCTGCGCTCGCCTGGGCCTGCCGCTGATCGAAGACGATCCGTACGGCGCGCTCAGCTATCAAGGCGATCCGCTGCCGAAAATGGTGGCGATGAACCCGGACGGCGTGATCTACATGGGCTCGTTCTCGAAGGTACTCACCCCGGGCATCCGCCTCGGTTACGTGGTGGCGCCGCTGCCGCTGGTGCGCCGGCTGGAACTGGCCAAGCAGGCCGCCGACCTGCACACCTCGCAGCTGACGCAAATGGTCGTGCACGAGGTGATCAAGGATGGGTTCCTGCAACAGCACATCCCGAAAATCCGCAGCCTGTACGGCAACCAGTGCCAGGTCATGCTTGACGCCATGGCCCAGTACTTCCCGGCCGGCGTGGAATGGACCAGGCCCGAAGGCGGCATGTTCATCTGGGTAACCCTGCCCAAGCACATCAACGCCATCGCCCTGCTCGACGAGGCGATCGCCCAGAAAGTGGCCTTCGTCCCCGGCGCGCCGTTCTACGCCAACGACCCGGCCACCAACACGCTGCGACTGTCGTTCGTGACGGTGGCGCCGGAGCGCATTCGCATCGGCATCGAAATTCTCGGCAAGCTGATCGCGGCCAAGATCTGAGTTGGTCCCCTCGCCTCATCCCGGGCGGCGCGCGCCGCCCGAATTCTCCCTGCACAAATACAACACTTGCCGATTCCATATCGGTATCGGTACGCGCCATATCGTGGCAAAATCAGCAAAGTTCCTGGCAGAAATAACAATGTTAATGAAGAAACCCGGCGAATCCGGGGTCCGGGCAGGTTGCATCGTCTCTCCCTGAAGAATACCCGAAGCTAATTTTCACCTTTACTGCAGTCAAAGTTGTATGATTTAAGGCCATCACCACTCTTAAATCAAGGCAATTCATTGTTCAACTGTGCAGAATTTATCCCCGTTCACCCGACTGCTAAGGATGCGCCATGACGCCCGAAATCCTCGGCATGGCGGGGCGGCGCGATGCTGCCGTCCTGATCGTCGATGACGCGCCGGAGAACCTGGCCGCGTTGCGCAAACTGATGGTCGAGCAAGGCTACCAGGCCTTTGTCGCCACCTCGGGCGAGCGAGCGCTCAAGATTGCGCGCCGGGTCCAGCCAGACTTGATCCTGCTCGACGTGGTGATGCCGGGGCTGGACGGTTTCGACACCTGCCGCCAGTTGAAGGGCAATCCCGCCACTGCGCGCATCCCGGTGATCTTCATGAGCGCGCGCACCGGCACCGACGACGTGGTGGCCGGTTTCGACCTTGGCGCGGTCGATTACATCGGCAAGCCGTTGCGCATGGCCGAAGTGTGCGCACGGGTGCGTACCCAGTTGCAGATCCGCGTGAACGTGGAATCGCAGGAAGAACAGGCCGAGCGCTTGCGCACCATCGTCAACAACATGGCCGAGGGCCTGCTGATCATCGAGGCCGACGGCCGCATCCAGTTTACCAATCCGGCCTGCGATAAATACCTGGGCTACCAGGAGAACGCACTGGCCGGCAGCCATATCTCCGACCTGCTCAACCCGCTGGTGGCGCAGGAATACCTCGAGTATTTCAGCCGCTACGCCAGCGCGCCAGGCGCCGCCCACCACCACGGCACGCGCGAGGTGATCATCCGCCACCGCAACGGCAGCTCGGTGTGCATGGACCTGACGCTCACGCCGATGTACCTGCGCCAGCCGCTGTTCATCGGCCTGCTGCACGACATCACCCACCACAAGCAGTCGGAAGACGCGCTGCAGCGCGCGGCCATGGTCGACCCGCTGACCAAGATCGCCAACCGCCGCCACTTCGACAACTTCCTGGAAAAGGAATGGCAGCGCGCCATGCGCAGCGGCCAGCCGCTGTCGCTGGTGGTGCTCGACGTCGATCACTTCAAGCTGTATAACGACACGCTGGGCCACCCGGCCGGCGACGCCTGCCTGCAGCAGGTGGCGCAGGCGATCGCCTCGCACGCGATGCGCACCACCGACCTGGCGGCACGCTACGGCGGCGAGGAGTTCGTGCTGCTGTTTGCCGAAACCCCGTGCGACGCGGCATGCCTGCTGGCCGAGGCGATCCGCGCCCACATCGAAGCGCTGCAAATTCCGCATCCGCGTTCAACCACGTCGGCGTGGCTGACGGTGAGCATCGGCGTGGCGACCATCCTGCCGCACCAGCTGGACAACACCGAATCGCTGTTCGTGGCCGCCGACCGCGCCATGTACGTGGCCAAGGAAGGTGGCCGCAACCAGGTGCGGTGTTCCAACACCGGCAGCGCGGCGCTCGATGCGGTCAAGGCGTTGATGGCCGGTTGATGACCAAATAATTAAGCCAGGGCCTCCTTGGCCGCTTCTTCGGGCGTGAGGCCATCGTAGAACTGGTCGGTGAACCACTCGATCTGTTCTTCGATATGTTCCTGCGCCTGGTCCACGGTGGCGCCACCGGCGACCAGGAAACCTTCGACCTCGATGCACCAGTGGATCAGCGCCAGGGTTTCCTCGTCCAGTTCTTCTTTTTTCTTTGCCATGATCAGCCTCTGCTACGTGTATGAATGCAAGGCGCCAGTGTAACAGGCGCCCTGCTTACTTTTGCGGATACAGCACCACCTGCACATAGTTTTGCAGGTCGAAGTAGCGCTGCGCCGCCTGCGCCACGTCGGCTGGCGTGACGGCAGCGAGGCGCTGCTCGAACGTGAGGATTTCCTGCGGATCGGTGCCGTTCACAAAGGCGTTCTGCAAGGAGCCCATCCAGTAGCCGTTTTCGCGCATGCTCTTGCGGTAGGCGCGCAGCATCGAGGCCTTGACCTTGTCCAGGTCCGCCACCTGCGCGCCCTGCTGCTTGACCGTTTCGATCTCGGCAAACGTGGCGGCCAGCACCTTGTCGACGTTTTCGGGCGCGCACGGCAGGTTGGCGTTGATGGCGTAGCTGGCGTACGGCTGGCGGTTGAGCGAGCCGCTCAGGTCCGCGCTGTAGATCGCGCCCATTTTCTCGCGCAGCACTTCGATCAGCTTGATGTTGAGGACCTCGGTAAGCACGCGCATGCGCAGCGCATCTTCGCGCGTATAGGGCGCCTCGCCGGTAAACGACAGCGAGATCACGCTCTTTTGCTCGGCGCCCGCGTGTACCTCTTTCTTGATCACGCCGCGCACCGGACGGATGCCCTCGTCGCGGAAGGCGGTGGCAATCGGCCCGGTGGGCAGGCTGGCCAGGTAGGTGGCGATCAGGGGCTTGATCTTCTCGACAGCGAAGCTGCCGACGATGAAGAAGGTGAAGTCGCGCGCACTGGCCATGCGGCTGGTGTACAGGTCAAACACGCGGTCGAGCGAGAGCTGGTCGAAGTCGGCCGGTTTGGCCAGGCGCCGCACGCGCGGGCTGTCGTTGTACAGCGTGCGGCTGACGGTATCGTAGAACACCGACTCTGGCCGCACCAGGTTGTTCTGCGCCAGCTCGCGCTGGCGGTCGACAAAGGCGCTGTAGATGACCGGGTCCTTGCGCGGCTGGGTCATTTGCAGGTACGTCAGTTGCAGCATGGTTTCGATGTCGTCGCGGCCCGCTTCGCCGCGCACCGCTTCATTGAGCGCACTGACGCGGGCGCTGGCACTGACGCTCTTACCGGCCAACATTTTCACCAGGTCGCTGGGCGAATAATCGAGCACGCCCATCTGGTTGACGATGCTGCTGGCGTAGTGCGCAGCAAAGAGGTCGCGGTCCTCGAACAGCGACCAGCCGCCGTAGCGCAGCCCACCCATCAGCACCTCGTCGTTATTGAAGTCGGTGGGCCGCAGCACCACGCGCACGCCGTTACTGAGCAGCAGGTCGGTGGTGCCCAGCTTGTCGTTGGTGGTCTGCTTGACGATGCTGCCTGCCACCGGCCTGGCCGGCATCAGCTGGCTGCCGTACACCTTCTCTTCGTTGGCCTTGACGCTGATCTTCTCGGCGGCGGTGGCCAGCGCCAGCAGTTCGGCAGGCTTGGGCGCGGGTGCGCCCGGCTTGTCGATGCCGGTGTAGATCACCAGCTTGCTCTGGTTGTCGGGAATCGCCGCGCGCATGGCAGCGTTGACCTCGTCCAGCGTAATGCCGGGGATAAGCTGCTGGGCGTACTGGTACTCGTTCACCACGCCGGGGATCGACTCGCCCTCGAGGAAGTTGCGGATATATTCGGCCGCGTAGCCAGCCGAATCGGACTTGTCGCGCTCCTGGTACATATTCTCGTAGCTGCGCAACATGCCCTTCCTGGCACGTTCCAGCTCCGACGCGGTAAAGCCGAACTGGCGCGCGCGCTCGTCCTCGGCCACCAGCGCATTGATGGCCGGCGCCACCCCGCCCTTGCCCAGCACCGCACCGGCGCCGAACGAGCGGTAGCCGCGCACAATCTTGCTCATGCCGCTGCCGCCCTGCAGGAACGGCGGGTTGGCCTGCTGCGTCAATTCGACCATGCGCTGGCTGAGGATGGAGGCGCCGATCGACTCGATCAGCTTCTGGCGATAGTCGCGCAGCGTGTTCTCGGCCGGCCAGGGCTGGATCGGATAGCGGATGTAGATGGTGTTGGTGCTCATCTCCTTGTCGGTGACGACCAGCCCTTCGGACTCCTGGCGCTCGGGGATGGTGGCGTACACGCGCGGGCGCGGGTTGGCCGGATTTTTCAGCCTGCCGAAATGGCGCTCGATCAGCTTTTGCGCCTGGTCCGGATCGATGTCGCCCACCGCCACCACCGCCATCAGGTCGGGCCGGTACCAGTCGCGGTAGAAGCGCTTGATGGCGTCGTAGTTGAAATTGCGGATGATCTGTTCTTTGCCGATCGGCAGCCGCTCGGCATAGCGTGAGCCATTGAGCACCTTGGGCAGCAGCACCTTGTTGACGCGGTCTTCGACGCCTTTGCCGATACGCAGTTCCTCGAGCACGATCCCGCGCTCGCTGTCGATGTCGGCGTCGTTCATCGACAGCCCATGGGCCCAGTCTTCCAGTACCTGGAAGCCCTGGTCCACCACTTTCGGATTGTCGGTGGGGATGGGCAGGATGTACACCGTTTCGTCGAAAGTGGTGTAGGCATTGAGGTCGGCGCCGAACTTCACGCCGATCGACTGCAGGTACGATACCAGCTCGTTGCGCTTGAAATTGGTGGAACCATTGAAGGCCATGTGCTCGGTGAAGTGGGCCAGGCCCTGCTGGTCGTCGTCCTCCAGGATCGAACCGGCCTTGACCACCAGCCGCAGTTCGAGCTTGTTTTCCGGACGCGGGTTTTTGTGGATGTAGTACGTCAGGCCGTTGGCCAGTTTGCCGGTCTTGACCAGGGGGCTGGTGGGAAGGTTGCTGGAGAGGGACAGCGACGGCGCGACCGTGGCTTCGGCCTGCGCCAGCAAAGAGCAAGACAGCAGCGCGGCGGCCAGGATGATTCTGATCTTCATTCGAGATGCATATAAATTAAGGTAACCAGCTACCTTACACCGAATTGCGAAAATTGGGCTAGAATCGTCGCGCGCCTGCCATCCGGCAGGCGCCAACAACGTCTTCGGGGCGGGGTGCGATTCCCCACCGGCGGTAAGACCGGCAACGGTCATAGCCCGCGAGCGCCCTGGCGGTTCAGCGCCAGGGGTCAGCAGACCTGGTGCGACTCCAGGGCCGACGGTATAGTCCGGATGAAAGAAGATGTGCGGTAACGCGGCCTCCCCGCGCCCAGGTGTTCTGCCTGCGCGTGGCGGGCTGCGCGTATCTGCTTGCCCTGTCGCGTTTTTCGCTTACAGCGAGGAGCGTTTTCCATGTTCGACCCGCAATCCGTAGCACCCCTTAACACTTACTCCCTCGTGTCCGACGACCTCGAAGGCCGCATTGCCGCCGCCCTGGACGCCATGCGCGCCGGTGTGCCGGTCATCCTGCTCGACGATTTCGACCGCGAGAACGAAGCGGACCTGATCGTCGCCGCCGAAAAGATCACCATCCCCACCATGGCCACCCTGATCCGCGAATGCAGCGGCATCGTGTGCCTGTGCCTCCCCGCCGACAAGGTGCGCGAGCTGGAGCTGCCACCGATGGCGCTTGACAACGGCAGCCGCTACGGCACGCCGTTCACGGTGTCGATCGAGGCGCGCGACGGCGTCACCACAGGCGTTTCGGCTGCCGACCGGGTGACCACCATCCGTGCCGCCATTGCCGCCGACGCCAGGCCGCACGACCTGGTCCACCCGGGCCACGTGTTCCCGCTGCGCGCCACACCGGGCGGCGTGCTGGCGCGCAAAGGCCACACCGAAGGCTCGGTGGACCTGGCCACCATGGCCGGTCTGCAACCGGCGGCGGTGCTGTGCGAATTGATGAACCCCGATGGCACCATGATGCGCGGAGCCGACATCGAAGCGTTCGCCGCGTTGCATGCGATGCCGATCCTCACCATCGCCGAGATGATCGCCTGGCGCCGGAAGCACGGAGTTTAAGTCCGCTCGCCTGCCTTGACATAGCGATAAACCAGCGAGCACGCCGTCGCATACGCGGCGGCGACCAGCCCGAATGCCCATGGCAGCCGTACCGCCCACCCGGGCGCCATGTGCAGCACAGCGCCCATGGCGGCCACACCCACCAGCGCGCCGACCTGGCGGTTGGCGTTGAGCGCGGCGGCAGCGCTGTTGGCATAGTCGCGGCCCGCCACCAGCATGACGGTGGCGGTCATGCCGGGAATGGCGATGCCGATGGCGACATTCATCACCATCGTCACCGCGATCAAATACCAGTACGGCGACTGCGGCGTCATCGTCGTCAGCATCACCAGGGCGGCCACCAGCCCCACCCGCAAGCCATACAGCATCGGCGCGCGCGGTCCCACCCGCGCCGAGATGCGGCCCGACGTCAGGTTGCCGATGGCAAAAGCGGCCATCATGGGAATCAGGCGCACGCCCGTCTCCAGCGCATCGGCGCCGCGCTCCTGTAAAAACAGGCTCAGTAAAAACAGCTGGCCATACACGGCGAAGTTGATCATGAAGCCCACGCCGTTGGCGGCCGCAAAGGCCGGCGTGGCAAACAGCGCGCGTGGAATCAGCGGGTGCGCACCCTGCTTCTCGCGCGCCACCAGCCAGGCGCCCACGGCCAGCGTGGCCAGCGCCGCCGCCAGCACCGGGATTGACGTCCAGCCCAGCACCGGTCCTTCGATCAGCACGAAACTCAGGCCGGCCAGCAAGGCCACGCCAAGCGCATGGCTCCACAGCGACAACGCACGGCGGTTGGCCTGCGTGGCCGGCGCCACGATGTGCGCCAGCGCGATGCCGGCCACGCCGATCGGCACATTCACCCAGAACACGCTGCGCCAGCCGAATTCGTGGACCAGCAAGCCGCCTACCAGCGGCCCGGCCGCCGACGAGCAGCCAACGATGGCCGACCAGGTGGCCAACATGCGGGTGCGCGTGGCCGGGTCGTCGTAGGCGTGGGTGAGCAGGCTCAGGGAACTGGGCATGAACAGCGCCGCGCCGCCCCCCTGCAACAGGCGCGCAGCGACGAGCGCCGCGCCACTGGGCGCCAGCGCGCACAGCACCGAGCCGAGGATGAACACGGCCAGGCCGCCCTGGTAGACCGCTTTGGGGCCGAAGCGGTCGGCCAGCGCACCGCCGGCCATCAGGAGCGCGGCAAAGGTCAGCGTGTAGCCATCCACCACCCACACCAGGCCGGCGAGCGGCACGGCCAGGCTGGTGGAAATGTCGGAGAGGGCGGTGTTGACGGCGGTGACGTCGATCATCGCCATCACGAAGCCGATGGCCAAGGTGGTCAGCACCAGCAACGGCGCAAATTCGCGGGCCGGCGCGGCGGCCGGCAAAACGGGGGTGGTCATGGGCAGTCCTTGTCTGAAGGACCTCATCTTAGGCATCTTGCAGAATGCGGTAAAGACGCATAACATCGGCACCCCGATGCAAAATGCATCGCACGCTCGAAAGACATCGCATGGACTGGGACAACGCCCGGATTTTTCTCGCCATCTACCGCGCCAGCACGCTGCGCGCTGCCGCCGGACAGCTCGGCATCGACCAGGCCACGGTGGGGCGCCGCTTGAATGCGCTGGAGGACTCGCTCGGTGCGCGGCTGTTCCTGCGCACGCCGTCCGGCTACCTGGCTACCCCGGCAGGGGAACTGGCCGTAACCGCCGCCCAGGCCATGGAGGCGGCCGCACTGCAATTCCAGCGCGAGATGCAGGGCATCGACAACCGCCTGTGCGGCGTGGTGCGGGTGACCACGTCCGACACCATGGCGGCCACCTTCGTGGTGGACGCCATGCGGCGCCTGCACGCAGCCCATCCGGCCATCCGCATCGTGCTCACCACCGGCACCGAAATCACCAGCCTCACGCGGCGCGAAGCCGACCTGGCGGTGCGCACGCTCAAACCCACCAGCCCCGACCTGATCTCGCGCCACCTGGTCAAGCGCAGCATGGGCCTGTACGCGGCGCCGTCGTACCTGGCGCTGCGCGGTATGCCGGAGCAAGGCGTGGGACTGGCCGGCCACGACATCGTGGTATACCAGGGCAGCGTGGCGCCGCGCCACCGCGACAAGATCTGCCGCGAGCCGGTCACCAACGCGCGCGTGGCGATCGAAGTCAATAGCGGCCTGATGCTGCTCGACGCCGCCCGCAAGGGCATGGGCGTGGCCGAACTGCCGTGCCACATGGCCGACGGCGACCCGCTGCTGGTGCGCGTGTGGCCCGACCGGGTGGACCATTACGACGTCTGGCTGGTGATGCACGGCGACCTGAGCCGCAGCGCCCGCGTGCGCGCCGCCGCCGACGCCATCATCGAGAGCTTTCCCGGCGCATGAAGACCGCGCATCCGTACGCCATACCGGGCAATGCGAATGCTAAGATGCCAAGATGAGCGTTCATCCATCACATCCCATTCAGCCAAATATCGTGCGTCGGCTGCACCGCGGCGCCGTGGCGTGGATACTGGACTGGTGGCGGCTGCTCAATTTCTCGGTGCTGATGCTCACCGTGGGCGTGATGCCGGCCACGTATCGCAAAGATAACCGCCGCATCCTGGCGCACCACCTGGTGCGCGACACGGTGCCCAACCTGGTGTGGTTCGGCGTGCTGTCGGCGCTGGTGAGCCTGGTGCTGATCCGCATCGTGGTGGTCACCTCGCAAAGCTACGGCCTCACCCGCTATGCGCTCGACCTGGTGGTGCGGGTGCTCACGCTCGAACTCATTCCGCTCACGGCTGCCGCTTTCGTGGCGCTGCGCACCACGCTGCCGACCGGGCTGGAGTTTTCACAAAGCCGCAAAGCCGGCGCGGCCGCCACTCTGGACGAGCTGCGCAGCGCCTTTTTCCCGCGCGTGGCCACCGGCATCTTCGCGGTCTGGATGCTGGCCGCCGTATCATGCGTGCTCACGCTGGTGCTGGCGTACCTGACCCTGTATGGCTTCACGCCGTACGCCCTGCCCGGCTACACGCGCGTGGTGGGACAGGTGTTCAATCCGGCCGTCGCCATGATCCTGGCGCTCAAGATCATTTTCTTCAGCCTTGCGGTGGGCCTGATCCCGATGGCCTCGTCGTTCTATTACGGCGCCAGCTACCGGGCCAAGGTCACGCACGGCCTGTCGGACATGGTGCGGCTGTTCGCGGTGATCCTGCTGATCGAGGTGGCATCGCTGATGGGTAACTACTACTAGGTATAACGATGACAGAACAAACGACGCAGGAAGTAGTTCACGAAACACCGGTGCGCAACGCCGAATTCAAGGCGGCCGTGCTGCTGGTGCTGATGGTGCTGCTGGTCGCCGGTGCGGCCGTGTACTTGATGTACGCGCGCGGCGCCTTCGAATCGACCCAGCGCCTGGTACTCGAAGCCGACGACTCCGACGGCGTGGTGGTCGGCATGGACGTGACGTTCGCCGGCTTTCCCATTGGCCGCGTGCGCCGCATCGAGTTGAGCAAGGAAGGCAAGGCGCGCGTGCTGGTCGATGTACCCGAGGACGACGCACACTGGCTGCGCACATCGAGCATCTTCACGCTCGAGCGCGGCCTGGTGGGCGGTGCCAAGCTGCGCGCCTTTACCGGCATTCCCACCGATCCGCCGCTGCCCGACGGCGCCGCGCGCACCCTGCTGGTCGGCGACCCCGGCGCGGAAATCCCGCGCCTGCTGGCCTCCGCGCGAGACCTGCTGCAAAACCTCAACACCCTCACGGCCGAAAATTCGGCGCTGGCCGCCAGCCTGGCCAATGTCCAGGGCGTGACCGGCAAGCTCAATGGCCCGTCCGGCGCGATGGGACTGATCGCCGGCGACGACAAGAGCGCGCAGCAACTGACGGAGCGCGCCAACAAGCTGCTTATCACCGTCAACGCGCTGGCCACCAAGGCCGACAGCCTGGTGGGCAATGCCGACAAACAGGTCTTCGGCCCGCAAGGCGTGATGACCGATGCCCAGGCCACCATCGTTCAGCTCAACGGTCTGCTGGCCGACGCCCGCAACAGCCTGAAGAAAATGGACGCGGTGCTGGTGGAAGCGCAGGCTGTCGGCGCCAACGCCAAGGAAGCCACGGCCGACCTGGGCACGCTGCGCAACGAGGTGGAAAGCAGCTTGCGCCGGGTGGAGCAGCTGGTCAACGACATTAACCGCAAATGGCCGTTCAGGCGCGACCCGGAGATCAAACTACCATGAGCATCAACCGCTCCCTGCTTGCGCTTGCAGCCGCACTATTGGCTGGCTGCGGCAATACCCCGCCCGCGCCGGACTGGCAACTGACCGCGCAAAGCTCGGTCGAGCGCTTTACCAACGCTTACCTGACCGGCAACAGCCGGGTGGAAGACGCCGACTTCAAGCGCGCCCGCGAGGCCCTGGCCAGCACCGGCCAGGCCACCATGGTGCTGCGCGCCGAACTGACCCGCTGCGCCACCCGCGTGGCATCGCTGGTATTCGAAGACTGCACCGGCTTTAACCAGCTGGCGCAGGACGCCAGCCCGGCCGACCGCGCCTACGCCGCCTACCTGGCCGGCCACGCCACCGCTGCCGATGCTGCCCTGCTGCCCGAACAGCACCGCACCGCAGCTGCTGCCGCGACCGATGCTGCCGCAGCGGCGGCGGTGCAGGCAATTGTCGATCCGCTGGCCAAACTGGTGGCCTCCGGTGTGCTGATGCGCGCCGGCAGAGCCACACCGCAAACCTTGAACGATGCGGTCGAGGTGGCGTCGAACCAGGGCTGGCGCCGGCCGCTGATGGCGTGGCTCGGCGTGCAAGCGATGCGCGCGCAGCAGGCTGGCGATACGATGGAGGCGCAGCGCTTGCAGCGCCGAGCCACGCCATCAGCGGCC
>NZ_LROM01000053.1 GCF_001758785.1 Duganella phyllosphaerae | reverse complement strand
CGGTTGACGGTTGACGGTTGACGGTTGACGGGTTGACGGGTTGACGGGTTGACCGGTTGACCGGTTGACGGTTGACGGTTGACGGTTGACGGTTGACGGGTTGACGGGTTGACGGGTTGACCGTTGACACGCTGGCGCTTGTCCGTTGCCGCTATGTTCGCGGCTATCGTTGGTTTTTATCTCTGCAATCGTTTAAGAGCCTGCTAAGGCCAAACCAGCAACTTTGTGCGAGAATCTGCGATTCTGCCACCGCCCCAACCTGACCGGAACCACCATGCACCAATCCCGCCCCCTGCTGTTGTCCATCGCCGCCGCCAGCTTCGGCCTGCTCGGCGTTGCCCTGTACCTTCAGCACGGGCTCGATATGCTGCCCTGCCCGCTGTGCGTGATCCAGCGCTACCTGTTCCTGGCGATCGGTATTGCCGCCCTGGTCGGCGCGTTCATCAGCAGGCCCAAGCTCGGCGCCGGCGTGGCCTTGCTCGCTGCGCTCGGCGGCCTGTACACCGCCGGCAAGCACCTGTACGTGCTGGCCAACCCGGGCCTGTCGTGCGGCATCGATCCGGTCGAAACTTTTCTGAACAAAATCCCGACCGCCACCTATTTGCCGTTTTTGTTCCGCGCTGATGGCCTGTGCGAAGACGCCACCGCGCCGTGGTTCGGCCTGTCGATACCGCAATGGGCGTTCCTGTGGTTCGCGCTGTTTACCATCGCCCTGGTCTGGGCGCTGATCCGCCGCAGCCGCGCATGATCGCAACGGTTGCAGACATCACCGCCGGCGTCACCGTCGGCGCCTTGCAGCGCCAGGCGCTACTCGACGCGCTCGACTGGCGCGTGCTGCTGTGCCATGCGTTGAACACCAACCGGGTGGGCCTGATCACCGGCTCCGAGCGCACCCTGACCGATGACGAAGCGCAGCGCTTCGGCGCCCTGGTGCAGCGCCGCCTGGCTGGCGAGCCGGTGGCCTACCTGGTGGGCCAGCGCGAATTCTTCGGCCTGCCGTTCGCAGTGAGCGGCGCCGTACTGATCCCCCGCCCCGACACCGAACTGCTGGTGGAGCTCGCACTCGACCGCTTGCCGCGAGGCGGCCGCGTGCTCGACATGGGCACCGGCAGCGGCGCGATTGCCGTCGCGCTGGCGCACACGCGGTCCGATGCCGACGTCACCGCGCTCGACGTCAGCGCCGACGCGCTGGCGGTTGCCCGCCGCAACGCCGAGGCCAACGGCGCGCACGTGACGTTCCTGCACAGCGACTGGTTTGCGGCCCTGGCCGACAACGCGCCGTTCGACGTCATCGCGTCCAATCCGCCGTATATCGCCAGTGGCGACCGCCACCTGTCCGAGGGCGACTTGCGCTTCGAACCGGTGGGCGCGCTGACCGACCACGCCGATGGCCTGTCGGCCTTGCGCACCCTGGTGGCCGGCGCCCCGGCGCACCTGGCACCGCAAGGCTGGCTGCTGATGGAGCATGGCTACGACCAGGCCGATGCGGTGCGCGAGTTGCTGCTTGCGGCCGGTTACACCGAGGTGCAAAGCTGGCGCGATATCGCCGATATCGAGCGCGTCAGCGGCGGTCGTCGGTCGCTGTAGTCATCCTCTGCTTCACCAGGCGACGCGCGGCATCGAGCAATTGCTGTGCCGGCGCCGGCTTGAACAACACCACATCGAACGCTTGCGGCCGCGCCGGGGGCAGCAGCGCGTGCAGCAGGCGCGGCGCGCGCTCGTGCGCGTGCGCGGACGCGTCGTCAGCGTCGGCATCGGCGCAGATCACCAGCGCCGGCAAGGCGCCGTTCAGTTCTGCGGCGTCGTAGCACAGCGTGAAGCCGGCGCTGTCGAATACTTCGGTCAGGTAATCGCGCATGGCTTCGTGCGGCTCGCACAACAGTACAGTCAGGCCGTCGCCGAAAGGCACTGGCGGTTCGTCGCGCGCAGAAAACGGCGGCGGGGGCATGGCTAGCTCTTCATCTGCCGGCGCGGCGATGATCACGAACCCGAGCGCGGCGCCAGCCTGCTGCAGGCAACTGCCCATGGCGCGCACCAGCTGCGCCGCCAGCACCAGGCCCGGTGCGATGTCGTCGCGCTCGAGCGTGGTTGATACATCGGCCCACATCACGGCCTGCCCGGCCCCACCTGCAATGACAGTGCCGCTGCCACGATGAGCACGGGCGCCGCTGTCGGCTACGTCGTCATGGGCGACTGTGTTGCTGTCGCTGCCAGCGCCATTGCAGGTGCGGAAAGCCAGCACCAGCGCGCCATCGCCGGCCGCTTCGACCTCCAGCGCCAGCGGCACGCCAGCGTGCAGCGCTACCCGCTCCAGTACCTGCGCCAGCAAACGCGCATCGAGCAGCGCCAGGCCCGGCAGCGACTGCGGGTCATGGCGCACGCCATGGGCCTGCATCAGCGCGTGCAGGTAGGCCGGCGCCGGCGCCAGTTCGGGCGGCGTCACTTCGTAGCGCGCGCACGCGCACAAGTCGCCCAGCCAGGCCAGCTGGCGCTGCGCCAGCGCCACGATGTCGTCCAGTCCGGCGCCGCGGGCGCGCGCAGCGATCTGCGCCAGCGGCGTGCGCAGGTCGTGGTTCAGACGCGCCAGAATGCTGGCCCGTGCCCGCAGCGGCGCGTCGGCGCCAGGATCAGGGGCAGGATCAGATACAGCCGCGGGCCTCATGCATCCCCCACCGCGCGCCGCACCGACTGCCGGTAGGCGGTGGGCGTGGCTTCGGCGTGTTCGCGGAAGGCGGTGGCGAAATTGGCGGCGCTGCGAAAACCGGTCTGCTCGGCGATCTGCTGCACGCTCATGTCGGTATCGACCAGCAACTGTCGCCCGCGCATCATGCGCGCCTCGGCCAGGTAGGCGAACACGGTGATGCCGGCCTGCTGGCGGAAGGCCTGCGACAGCCGCTTTTCGTACGTGCCCAGCGCGCGCGCAATGCCGGCCAGGGTGAGCGGCGCGGCCAGGTTGTCGTCGATCAGGCGCATGGCGGCATCGGTCATGACGGCGTCGGGATGCGGGTGAAAATGCGGTTCTGGATGGAGCTGGGAAACGTTCGCAGCCGGCGCCGGGGCCGGCTGGACCATCGTGGCGGCCACCACGGCCACGGCGGCGGCGGCGCGCATGCAGGCCAGCTCGAGGTGGATGCGCACGCGCGCGAACACCTCGGCCGGATGATAGGGCTTGGTGATGAAATCGACGCCGCCCATGGCCAGCCCGGCCACCCGTTCGTCGGGATCGTCGAGGGCGCTGAGGAACAGCACCGGGATATCGCGCGTGACCGGGTCGGCCTTGAGCAGGCGGCACGCGGCAAAGCCGTCCACCACCGGCATGCGCACGTCGAGCAGGATCAGGTCGGGCGGCTGGGCCAGCGCGCTCTGGTAGCCGGCAGCGCCATCGGCCGCGCTGCGCACGTGGTAAGACTGGCGCCGCAGCAGGTCGGTCAGTACGCGTAGTTCCTCCCGCTCGTCGTCGACGATCAGGATACTCGGCCGTACTTTTTCTGAGGCGGTAACGGAGTAGATGGCGCGCTCCCGGTGGGGAATACGCGCCGATTATACACAGCCTGCCTGGTGAATTTCACCAGCGTTGTCGCATTTATCGCGTCCGTCTCTTCCAGCAAAAGTTTTTTCTCCTGGTTCAAAATATCAAGCTACCAGTAACCGACCAGGGTCAGTCCGTCGCCACCGCTCTGGACGCCGACCAGGGTCGCATCGACCACCAGTTGCGCCACCATGTCGCTGCGGCTGTGGTTGTCCAGGTAGGTGTCCCAGCGCGCCAGCGTGGCGGCGTCGGGCGCCTTGTCGGTGGCATTGAGGAAGATCCGGGTCACGAATGCGGCATCGTCGAGGGCGCCATACAGCTGCTTGAACTCGACCGACTCGGTAAAGCCCCTGGCCAGCGCCGCGCCGGTAAGGTTGGTGCCCAGCCACTCCTGGAAGCCGCGCAAGTCGCCCGCGCGGTCGAGCGTGAGCTGGTACAACATGCCGATTTCGCGCAGGTTCGCGGTGGCGGCCTGGGTAAAGCCGAGGTCCACCACCTTGCCGTCGAACTCGCCGAGCTCGACCTGGCGCACGGTGTTCATGCTGCCGGCGCCCTGGCCCACCATCACGTCGGCGCCGTTGGCGCCAGCGCTGACCTGGTTGCCCAGCACCACCTTGTAGCTGGCGGCGGTGCCGGTAAACACGGCGGTATCGGTGCCGTCGCCGCCCACCAGCAGGTTGGCGCCGGTGCCGGCCACCAGCCGGTCGTTGCCGGAACCGGCGATCCAGCCCTGCTCGGCGGTCAGCATCTGGCCCCCCAGCGCCATGCCGTCGGCGGTCCACCAGGCGGCCTTGTGGGCGGCGCTCTGGGCGATATCGGACAACACCGCGGCGCGCAGGTTGAGGTCGCCAGGCGCGGCGTCCAGCCGCGCCACGAAGCCCGACAGTTCGCTGGCGGTCGGTTCGCGATCGAGGGTGTTGCGCAGCAGCGTGGCGACGAAGTCGGCATTGCCGAGCTTCATCACGCCATTGCGCGCCTCGACCTCACCCAGGAAGCCGGCGGCATACTGCGGCGCCGTCAGGGCGAGCTTGCTCCAGTTGGTCAGGCCGTCCAGGTCGGGCGCGCGGTCGAACGCGGCGTGGTACAGCAGCGACAGCGTTTCCAGGCGCACCGCGTCGGCGGCCACAAAGCCGAGCCGGTCGATATTCAGGTTGAGCTCGGACGTGGCGATGGTTTGCGTGGCGCCAAGCAGGGCCGCCTGGTGAGTGCCCTGCACCGTGCCGTCGGCCTTGAGCATGAAGCGCCACTGGCCGCTGTCGGTGCGGCCGCCCTGCAGCACGTCGTTGCCAGCGCCTGCCACCAGCACGTCGTTGCCGGCGCCGGCAAACAGGATATCGTCGCCGTCGCCGCCGTCGAGGTGGTCGTTGCCGCCGGCCGTGCCCAGGATGTCGTTGCCGCCGTTGCCGTACAGGGTGTCGTTGTCGAGGCCGACGGTGAGCGTGATGTGCTGGGCGGTGTCGTCGCCGATCAGGAAGTTGCTGCCCTGCCCGCCCTGCACCCGCGCCGTCCCGATGATGGCGCCGAAGTCGAGGTTGTCGATCTGCAGGCCCACGCCGGACAGGCTGCGGGTGTCGATCACCAGCGCGATCTCGGTATCGGGATCGACTGCGGCAGTCACGCCGGCCAGGGCGCTGGCGCGCAGCCCCTGCGCGGTGACCAGGGTACCGGCCTGCACCGACGTGTCGCCGGCGATCAGCAGCCAAGTATTGTCGATGGTGCTGTTGCCGGAGACGCGCAGGGTGCCGTTCTGTTGCAGCTCATTGGCATCCTGCGTCGCCAGGAATTCGCGCGCCTGGGCTTCCATCGCGGTGCGGGTATCGCTGACGATGGTGTGGTCGTCGATCCGGCCGATCAGGTCGGTAGCCGCCATGGCGCCGCCCAGCAGCGCCGAGGGGCCGGTGGACTGGAAACCCGTGCCCACCGGCAAGCTGACGGTCAGGGTGCTGCCTACGCCGTCGGCATTGGCAGCGATGCCGAGCGGAATATCGGCCAGCGTGGGGTGCGGCGTGCCCGCCACGTCGTCGCGACCAATCGCCACCAGCGGCACGGTCACCGTGCGCGAGACCAGGCCGGTGCGATCGTCAACGCCGGTCTCGGTGACGATGCCGACACCATCGACCGTGCCCAGCTGGCCGCTGCCGACCGGCAGCACCAGCGGTGCGGTGGCGCTGTTGGCATTGCCGGCGGCGTCGGTAAACAGCTGGCCCGGTACGCCGATCGAGACCGACGCGGCGCCGGTCGGGGTGAGCGTGGCGGTGTAGGTGGTGCCGCTGCCGCTGAAATTGGACAGCGTGCCGCCGCTGACCACGATGTTTGACAGGTTGAGCACACCTGGGTCGCTGAGGGTGAAGGTCAGCGTGGCGCTTTGTCCCTCCACCAGCGCGGCGCTGCTGGCGATGGTCACGGTGGGCGCAATGGTATCGACGACGTAGGGCACGCTCTGGGCGGCGCTGACATTGCCGGCAGCGTCGACCACGCGCACCACCAAGGCGCCGCTGGCGTTGGTGGGCAGGGTCAGGCCGTCCAGGCTCCAGGCCTGGCCGCGCAGGATGGCCGGGATAAAGGTCAGGCCATTGTCGATCGAGACCTGCACCACGTCGCCGCTGGCCGGCGGCGCCGACAGCGTGCCGCTGAGCGACTGGCGCGGGTTGTTGGTGACCAGGTCGCCGGGGGTGCCGGTATCGGTGGAAAACAGCACGGCGCCGGTGGGTGCCGGCGGCGCCACGGTGTCGATTTGCAGCGCCGGCAGGCTGGCGCTGGCGCCGGTGTTGCCGGCGACATCGCTGAATCCCGCGACGGCAATCGTGGCGGTGCCGGCCGGTACGTCGGCTGGGGGCGTGAAGGTGGCGGTGTACACCAGCGGGTCGGCGGTTGCCGTGAGCGGACCCAGGGTGCCGCCGGTGACGGCCACGTTGGCCGGCGTAAAGTCGGCCGGGGCGCTCGAGAAGGTGAAGGTGATGGTGGCCGGCGCCACGCCATTGGCCACCGCCACGTTGCTGGTGATGGCGACGGTGGGCGTTTCCTGCGCGAGCACGTAAGCGTTCGCAGTGGCGGCGCTGGCGTTGCCCACGGCGTCGATCACGCGCACTTGCAGCACGCCGCTACCGGCCAGCGTGTGGTCGAGCGACCAGCCGGCGCCGGTGTTGTCGATAACGGCAGCCTGCCAGGTGGCGCCGTTGTCGAACGAGACCTGCACCGTTTCACCAGCAGCCAGCGGCTGCGACAGGTTGCCGCTGACGGTCTGCTGCGCCACCGCCGTGACCAG
>NZ_LROM01000052.1 GCF_001758785.1 Duganella phyllosphaerae | reverse complement strand
GCCGGCAACTACGTGGTGCTGCAACCGACCGGCCTGAGCGCAACCATCAACAAGGCCAACCTGGCGGTCTCTGGCATTGCAGCGCTGGATAAAACCTATGACGCCACCACCGCCGCGACCCTGAGCGGCACTGCTGCCGTGGCCGCACTGGGCAGCGACAGCGTGTCGGTGACCGGTACCGCCGTGGGCAGCTTTGCCAGCAAGGACGCCGGCGCCGGCAAGGCGGTGACAGTGACTGGCTATACCTTGTCCGGCGCCGATGCCGGCAACTACGTGGTCACCCAACCGACCGGCCTGACAGCGAACATATCGCGCGCGGTAATCACGGTCAGTGGCATCACTGCAGCTAATAAAACTTTTGATGGCACCACTGCGGCCTCCGTCAGCACCGCCGGTGCTACGCTGGCAGGCAGGTTTGGTACCGATGACATCACGATGGTGTCAAGCGGCCAGTTCTCCAGCGCAGCCCCTGGTCTCGGCAAGACGGTCAATTTGAGCAGCACATTTGGCGGCGCCGATATTGGAAACTACGTTGTTACCGAACAATCGCAGGCATTTGCCAATATCACAGGCGGACCGGTAGCTGTGCCTGACGTGCTGCCGCAGCAGGTTCAAAATACGGTAACGCAAGTGCAAACTTCGTTGCTGCCGCCCCAGGCGTCGGCGCAGCCGCAAGTATTGAGCCTGTCGTCGACACTGGTGGTACAGCAACTGGCTGACAACGGCAGTACCGGAAACACCGGCAGCACCAGCAACGGGGACGATGCGAACGAACAGGACTCCTCGGGCCTGCCGTTAATCAATACGGTTACTGCATTCGGCCCGCCCGTGCCGACGCTTAAAATTCAAAATGGCGGCATGCGGTTGCCCCTCGTAGCTACCAGCAGCAAGGAATGAAGCAGATATGAATCCAGTTCCCAAACAGACTCTCATGATGAAACCCTTGTTCGCGGCGCTGTTGCTTGCGTCGCTAGACGCCAATGCACTCGGTCAGCAAGTGCCGACCAATGCCGGGTCGATACTGCAACAACTGCAGCCTTCCATTCCTGTGCCTGCGCAGCCGCCGGCGCCGACCCTCGAGGTCAAGCCAAAAAATGAAATTGGTGTGCCGCCGTCGCAGCCAATACAGGTGAATAAATTGCGTATCGTAGGCAATACTGCTTTTTCGACGGAAACGCTGCATGCCCTGGTTGCCGATCAGGAAGGCAAAAGCCTGACGCTGGCGCAACTCGAAGAACTGGCCGGGCGTATTACGGCGTTTTATCAAGCTCGTGGATTTCAGGTGACCCGCGCTATCATTCCCGCACAGTCGATCACCGGCGGTGTGGTTGTCATACAGGTTGTCGAGGCACACTACGGCAGCATCCGGCTCAACAACCGCACTGAAGTCAACGATGCTGTTCTTGGCGCGGTTCTCGCATCCCTCGGCCGCGGGGACTTGATTGCCGATGACGAGCTCAATCGCACTTTGCTGCTGTTGTCGGATGTGCCAGGCGTGGCCGTCAATGCGGTGCTAAAGCCGGGAACGGCCGTTGGCACCTCCGACCTCGACGTCGAGGCGCGTCACATTCAGTCGGCGCCGGCCAATTTTTCGCTCGACAATTATGGCAACCCCTACATCGGCCGTACCCGCCTGAGCGGCAACTTCAATCTCGTCAATCCGCTTCACGCTGGTGATATTCTGAGCGCCAATCTCACCACCACCGGCGACGGCATGAGCTATTTTCGAGCCGCATATGACACGCTGCTCAACGGCCAGGGTAGCAGAATAGGCACTGCTTTCTCGGCATTGCGTTATAAGCTCGGCGGCGCAGCCCGTACACTCGATGCTCATGGCACGGCATCGGTTGGCAGCGTCTGGGCAAAACATCCGTTTATTCGTACCGCGGAATATAACCTGTACGCTCAACTGCAGTATGAAGCCAAGAAGTTGCGCGATCGTGTCGATGTTGGAGCACTCCGTACCGACCGCCATCTCCGAAACTGGGTCGTGAGCGTCAACGGCGATCAGCGCGACAGCCTGTTGGGCGGCGCCATGAGCACCGCGTCGCTGAGCTGGACGCGCGGACGCCACAGCTTTGACGACGCCGGCGCTGCGGCGTCCGATGCAGTTACCGCGCGTGCAACCGGCGCCTTCTCGAAGTGGAATATTAATCTTGTCCGCCTGCAGGGATTGACCCCGCGCACTGCGCTGTATTTCAGTTTGACGGGCCAGTGGTCCGACCGCAATCTTGATTCTGCCGAGAAGATGGCCGCCGGCGGTCCCTATACGGTCCGTGCTTATGACATCGGTGCGCTCTCCGGTGACACCGGCTATGCCGCCAGTATGGAATTGCGCCATGAACTGGGACGGCTGTGGCTTGGGACATGGCAGGCGCAGGCCTTTATTGACAATGCGCATGTCAAAATCAACCGTCAGCCTTGGAGCGGCAATCAAAACAGTGGCTCGATGTCGGGCGCCGGCGTCGGAATGAACTGGATCGGCCCCGATCAGTGGCGTGCCAGCGCTTCAGTGGCAACCCGGCTCGGGGCAGTGCCTGCCCTGCTGGGCAAGCAGTCTTCAGCGCATGCCTGGCTAATGTTGAGCAAGGGTTTCTGAACGATCAATTGTCGGTGTGCAGATCTGCTCCAGGCAAAACGGCCCGTTCGAACAATCGAACGGGCCGTCAGCACGAGACGTTGGACACCAGAACCGGGCCGATGTCGTTTTGTCCTACATCTCTCGACTGGTCCGTTTCGACGCTTTTACCGCTGCCGCCTGCTTCTTGGCTTTTACCGAGGTCTTGACGATCCTGGCCTTGCGCACCGGCTTGGCCTTGGCCGAGGCCTTGACCACGCGCGGCTTCTCGGCCTTGACCTTGGCCGACGCCTTCAGCATGCGCGGACGCTCGAGCGAACGCGCTTCCGGTCCCACGATCAGGCGGCGAATATTGACCGCGTCGGTCAGGCGCGCCGAGTTGGCCTTGGCGTTGAGCAGCACCAGGGTGTTGTTCTTGCCGCCGCTCTTGAAACGCATGATCAGGCAACGGCCCGCTTCTTCGGTGTAGCCGGTCTTGGACAAACCGACATCCCAGCCCTTGGCGCCGACCAGGCGGTTGGTGTTGTGGTACTCGACGTCGCGGCCCTTGATGTGGATCAGGTCCTTCTTGTCGGTGGTAATGCGGGTAATTTCCGGGTACAGCGAGGCAGCATGCGCCATCTTGACCAGGTCGGTCGCGGTGGAGCGGTTGTGCGGCGACAGGCCGGTAGGCTCCTCGATCACGGTATTGTGCATGCCGAGCAGGCGGATCTTGGCGTTGACGGCGCGGCGGAAGCCCTCCATGCCACCAGGATAAGTGCGGGCCAGCGAGGCGGCAGCGCGGTTGTCGGAAGACATCAGCGCCAGTTGCAGCACGTCGGCACGCGAGATGGCGGCGCCGACCGGCACCCGCGAGGTGCTGTGCTTGAGCATGTCCACGTCGGTGCGGTCGATTTCGATCGCTTCCTTCATGTCCGGCTTGGAATCGAGCACAACCATGGCGGTCATCAGCTTGGTCAGGGAGGCAATGGGTACTTGTACGTCGGCATTCTTTTCGAGAATGACTTTGCCGGTGTCGTCTTCGACAACCAGCACTGACTGTGAACCGAGCGGCACTGCCAGGGCGGCGGCAGTAAACGTACTCAGCAAGACAGCAACAATTTTCTTGAGCATGTTCGGTAGTATCGGTATGGGGTGTAGGGTGGAACAGAGGCGTCGTGGGACGACGCAGCACATCGCCAGGCGGCAGAACACCACTGGCTATGCGGCAACACTGAGGATAGACGATAACATTAAAGTGGTTTCTCGTCTATCGTGCGTAACTCGCGGATTCAAAAAAGCCCCGGGCACGCGGCGCGAGGCTTTCGATGGGGCAAAAAAAGTTAGTTGCTGATCTTGGCAATCGACACTTCCGTCGATTTCACCAGCGCGATCACTTCGCTGCCCACCTTGAGGTCGAGGTCATGGATCGACCGCGAGGTGATCACCGAGGTGACGATGCCGTGCTGGGTTTCCACGTCCACTTCCGAGACCACCGGTCCGAAGATGATTTCCTTGATCTTGCCGCGGAACTGGTTACGTACATTAATTTCAGAAATGGCCATCGCGTTTCCTTTGTGTGGTGGAGGTCTACACACCCAGAGTAAGCTCGACGGCCGCTTTCGTGAACGAATGGTTCCGACTATCGTTATTTGGTCTGGTAGATCTTGTCGAACTCGCCGCCGTCGTCGAAGTGTTTCTTCTGCGCCGCTTTCCAGCCGCCGAACACGTCATCGATGGTAAACAGGCTGATCTGGCGGAAATTGGCGTTGTACTTCTTGAACGCCGCTTCCGAGCGCGGACGGAAGTAATGCTTGGCGATGATGTCCTGGCCCTGGGGCGAGTACAGGAAGTTCAAGTAGGCGGTCGCTTCCTTGCGGTAGCCTTTCTTGTCCACCACCTTGTCGACCACGGCCACCGGCGATTCGGCCAGGATCGACGACGATGGGTATACCACGTCGAAGTTGCTGCCGAACTCGGCGCGCACCAGGTTCACTTCGTTTTCAAACGTCACCAGCACATCGCCAATGCCGCGCTGGGTGAAGGTGGTCGTGGCGCCACGGCCGCCACCGTCGAGCACCGGGACGTTCTTGAAGATGCGGGTCACCAGTTCGCGCGCCTGCGCTTCGGTTCCCTTGTTCTTGACCACCGAGCCCCAGGCGGCCAGGTAGGTGTAGCGGCCGTTGCCCGAGGTTTTAGGGTTGGGCACGATCACTTTCACGCCGGGCTTGGCCAGGTCGTTCCAGTCCTTGATGCCTTGTGGATTGCCCTTGCGCACCAGGTACACCATGGTCGAGTAGAACGGCGCGGCATTGTTCGGGAATTTCTTGTTCCAGCCGGGCGCCACCACGCCGCGATCGACCAGCAGGTCGATGTCGTTGGCCTGGTTCATGGTGACCACGGCCGCTTCCATGCCGTCTGCCACCGAGCGGGCCTGCTTGGACGAACCGCCGTGCGACTGGTTGATGTTCACGGTTTCGCCGGTGCTTTTCTTGTACTCGGTCACGAAAGCGGGATTGATCTCCTTGAACAGCTCGCGCGCCACGTCATACGACGCGTTCAGCAATACCGGCGTGGCGGCGCTGGCCTGCAGCGGCAAGCCGAGGACCAGCGCCGACGTGGCCAGTAATGAAGTGATAAAGAAACGGCGGGTCGTATTCTGAGTGGTCATAATGGCTTTCTTAATGAGATTTGGTAATAAGGAACACCGTCATGGTGTAAAACTTCATACAGAAAAGAAAGGAATATTTCGTAATATGCTTAGAAACCCCGCCGAGGTGCGCGCAAACCTCAATCTGCCGCTTGGTGTATAGTCGCGCTCAAGCACGGAGAAGCCGTCAACGCTTCTTTTGCTATTGGAATGTTTTGTGAGCATACATGAGTCTTGAAATACATAGCCCCCAGGTCCGCGTGGCGGTGGCGGCAGACGCGGAAGCGGCGTGCAATGTGTTGCGCCGCTCCATCGCGGAATGCTGTGAATTGGATCATAAAAATGATCGCGCCATCCTCGACGCCTGGCTCGGCAATAAAACACCGCAAATGGTCGAGAGCTGGTTTGTCTCGTCCACCAATTTCTGCGTGGTGGCTGAACAGGACGGCGTCGTCGCCGGCGTTGCGCTGCTGACCGGCGCCGGCAAACTGGCGTTGTGCTACGTGCTGCCCGAAGCCCGCCGGCGGGGCCTCGGCAAGGCCATGCTGGCGCGGGTGGAAGAGCAGGTGCTGTGCTGGGGCATGAAAGCATTGCAGCTGCATAGCACGGCCACCGGCCAGGGCTTCTTTGCCAGCCGTGGTTACACCGACGCCGGCAAGGTCCGCTCGCCGTATGGCGTGGAAACGGTGTTCTTCTGGAAACAACTCGATACGTCCGGCGATGCCGGCGCGGATGCGACCAAGCGCAAACGCTTCTGCAACTGCAATTCCGACTAATAAATTTTTAGTAACTGAACGCCAGCTCCTGGCGCCGGCACCGCACCGGCGCCGCACCCACCGCCTCGCCTCCCACGAACAGCGCCAGTTCCCCCGCTTGCAGCTTGATCCAGCTTTCGTTGGAGGTCAGCGGCTGGGTGGCGATGACGGCGATGCGGTCGTCGAGATGGTTGTGCTGGGAGAAATCGATGGCCAGGTCGCAATCGATGAGTTTGGCCACCGAAAACGGGTATTCGCGCACCACGTAGTGCAGGTCGGTGCTGCAATGGGCGAACAGCAGTTCGCCGTTCGACAGGATGAAATTGAAGGTGCCGTGCGCGGCGATTTCGCCGGCCAGCATGGTCAGCGCGGCGTAGAGCACGTGGCGCGGCGGCTGCTGCCCGAAGCGCAGCGCCAGGCCCGACAGCAGGTGGCAAAAAGCGCGTTCGCTGTCGGTGTCGCCCAGCGGCGAATACAGGCTGGGGTTCGGATCGAAATTCACCAGGTTGCCGTTATGGGCGAACGACCAGGTGCGGCCCCACAGCTGGCGCGTAAACGGGTGGCTGTTTTCCAGCGCGATGCGGCCCTGGGTGGCCTTGCGGATGTGCGCCACCACGTTCCTGGCCTTGACCGGCTGCTGGCGAAATTGCAATGCCAGCGGCGAGTCGATCGAAGCCAGGTGATCGGTCACCAGCCGGCAGCCGTCGGCGGTGTGGATGGCCACGCCCCAGCCGTCCCGATGTTCGCCGGTACGGCCGCCGCGCTCGGCGAAGCCTGCGAACGAAAAATCGACCGCTGCCGGTTTGCTGCTGTTCATGGCTAGGAGCTGACACATGGCATACCAAAATCAATGAGATGAACAACGATAGCGGGCGCACTGTTGGGCTGAAAGGAATGTTTTGGCATATCCATAGCTGAAAGCATTCGTTCAGCTTTGCCGGGCGCACGCCTACGCTGTCGGTATTGTGTCGTTGCCGAGGATTTCCATGTCATTCCCTATCTTGCAAAAATACCTGACGCGCCTCTCCGGCGCCACCTGCGCTGCCGGCGCCGCCGGCGAGACCTCGAGCATCTGGCTCGATCACGAGGGCAGGGCGCAGGGCCGGTTTTTCAATTGCACCATGAGTAGCGCCTTCCAGCCGATCCGGGCGCTGGACAGCGGCGCGGTTGCCGCTTACGAGGGGCTGGCGCGCAGCGTCTCGGCCCAGGACCGCGGCTTGTCCCTGTGGAAGCTGCTCGACCACGCGGCCAGCGACAATGAGTCGATCGAACTCGACCGCCTGTGCCGCATGCTCCATTCGATCAATTTCTTCCGCCAGGCCGACAGTGCGCCCAATGCGGCGGCCGACCTGTACCTGAATGTGCATGACCGGCTGCTCAGCGCGGTGAGCAGCAACCACGGCCACGCCTTCCGCCGCATACTCGATGCGCTCGAGTTGCCGCTGGCGCGCGTGGTGCTGCAATTGCCGGTCGCCACGCCGCAGCAGGGCTGGCTGCTCAACTATGTTTCCGACAACTACCGCCGCAACGGCTTCCGCTTTGCCGTCAACGTCGACAGCGCGCAGGACGCCATCGGCATCCTCGACCGCTTGCGGCCAGACGTATTCAAGTTCGATACCCGGGTGCTGCACTATACCGACGGGCTGCTGGCGCTGTTGCGCCGCACGCAAGAGGCCGGGGTGGCCGTGGTGTTCAAGCGCATCGAGAGCGACCAGGCGCTGCAAACCCTGCGCGAACTGGGCGCAGCGGCCGGGGCGCCGCTGCTGGGCCAGGGCTATCTGCTCGACGAACCGAGCGCAACCCTGGCCGGCGCGGCACCGCAACCGCAAGCCGCCGCAGCCTGAGCCTGAGACCGCCAACCTGCACGGTGCGCAGCTGCCATCGCAAGCCGCCGCAGCCTCGGATCGCCAATCCGCACGGTGCGAAGCCCCCACCGCAGGCCGCCGCAGCCAGGGACCGTCAATCCGCACGGTACTAAGCCGCCACCGCAGGCCGCCGCAGCCAGGGACCGCCAATCCGCACGGTGCTAAGCCGCCACCGCAGGCCGCCGCAGCCAGGGACCGTCAATCCGCGCCGTGCGAAGCAGCACCACAGTCCGCCGCAGCCTGGGCCGCCAATCCGCGCCGGGCGAAGCAGCCACCACATCCAGGGACCGCCAATCCGTCATCCCCGCGAAGGCGGGGATCCATAGAAGCGTTGATCAGTGACCGCTTCGCAGCAAGCCAACGGCGCGTGGGCTCAGCATGGATCCCCGCGTTCGCGAGGATGACGGTTCTGATGGCGTTGGCTAGCGGGTGACTTCACCAGACGCCCGAACCTTGCAGGAGACTTAGCATTGCCTTAATTCTCGCTTAAGACTTGTCGATTCCGGTCTCCGAGGCAGTAAATCGATCCGTGCGCGCTTTTTTATTTCCCCCTGCATCAGTTATAGTGCCCCTATCACTTATCACGGATGTACCATGGCTTCGCGCAGAGATTTTTTACAGCAGGGTTTCGGAATGACGGCAGCGAGCGTGCTGGCGCTGCCATTGATCGGCTGCGGCACCAGCAGCCCGCGCCAGACCACCACCGCCGCCGCCAAACCGCCCAAAGCGGTAACGCGTCCAACCGGTCCGGCGATCATCACCGATTCGAAGACCGCGTCGGCCATGCCGCACGCATCGCAGCAGTCGGCGCCCTCGGGCAAAAGCAGCGAGCTGGCGCCGCCGCCCGACATTTTCGACGCCCAGGCGCTGGACCTGGAATTCTGGCTGCGCCCGCGCACCATCGAGGTCTATCGCCCGGCCAGCAACGAGCGCGCCAAGCTGCTGTACTGGCGCGACGGCGAAGTGATCGACTCCGCCTACCAGGACCTGTGCCACCTGCTGCGCGACGTCAACGGCAAGGAAACCGCCAAGATCGACCCCAAGCTGTTAGAAACCCTGTGGGGTGCGCAAGCGTTCGTGCGCCGCTTCGGCATCGACACGCCGCTGGAAATCCTGTCCGGCTACCGCACCCCGGCGTCGAACCAGAAATTGCGCGAAGCGGGCGTACCTGCCGCGCGCCAGTCGCTGCACATGGTGGGCCGCGCTGCCGACATCCGCATCGTCAACCTCAACGAGGAAGTGCTCGGCGGCCTGGTGAAAAGCTTCCGCCAGGGCGGTGTTGGTTTCTACTACCGCGGCGGCCCGCGCGGCGGCTGGATCCACGCCGACACCGGCCTCAATCGCACCTGGAAGGGCTGACGGCGGCGCCGTCGATCGGGTACACTGGCGCCTTGGTGACCGCACAGGAAGTTCAGATTGAACAAGCAAGACCAGCAAGACCATCAAAATCAGCAAAACAGCAGCGAGCGCCCGCGCTTTCGGCCGGTGCCGTGGAGCGGCCTGGAAACCCCGGCCGACGTCGAATTGTGGATCGCCGAACATAACCTGAGTCTGCAGGAACACATCGCCCCGCACGAAACCGGCTACGGCGTGTGCTTCACGCTCGACGCCGGCGGCGAAATCTATTTGCACACCACCCAGGACGGCGCCCTGATCCTCGATGTCACGCCCGAAGCCGAATGGGTAGCGCCGCTGATCATGGCTGCCGCCAACGTGGCCGACGCGCCGCCCGGCTCGATCTGGGTGCTGCCCGACGACAAGCTGATCCAGTTGATGATCGGCCTGTCCAGCCTGATCGCCAGTTCGATCCTGGTCGTCGGTCACAACTTCGGCCGGCGCCGCATGGGCGCGGCCTGGTAATGGCGCGCTGACAACGGTTGCAGCGTGACTGTAACGAACAATTGATGTTTTCTCGACATCCCTTAATGACAATGCTAGGCTAGTTCCAAGTCGTTCCTGGAAGCATGGCAAAGGGAGAGTATGCAGAAAGTCACCATCGATCAGCGGCGTGCGCCGTTGATGTCCGGCGAGCAAGCCGGCCTGTTACCTGGTTTTGCCGTATTGCCGCAGCCGCCTGCGGCCGGCTCCTTGGCCCACACTGCCCAGGCCGACGCCGACGCCGAACAGTCGTTCTTCGACGAGTTGTACCTGCTGGCCCCGGTCGGCTATTGTGTGCTGGGCCTGGACACCACCATCCTGCAAATGAACGTGAGCGGCGCCGAGCTGTTGGGCGTGCCGCGCAGCAATCCCGAGCGCCTGGCGCTGCGCCATTTCGTCGCGCCGCGCTTTCTTGACGACTTCGACCGCTTTGTGCGCGCCGCCTTCAATCACGCCGCGCCGCAGCGCTGCGACCTGCAACTGGCGCGCGGCGCCAACGTTCACCAGCAGGGCGTGGCGATCACGCTGCGCGCCTGCGCCGAGCGCAGCGGCCAGGCGCTGCGGGTGCAGCTGGAACCGGCCGAAGGCAAGCTGGCCGCGCTCGAGCGCAGCGAGGAGCGCTTGCGCCGCATCGTTCATTGCGCCGAGGAGGGCATCTGGGAAATCGATGCCAACGCCCGCACCAGCTTCGTCAACCCCAAGATGGCGCACATGCTCGGCTATGCCATCGAAGACATGCTCGACCAGCCGCTGGTCGCCTTCATGGACGATGAAGGCCGCGCCATCCTCGAGCGCAATATTGCCAGCCGCCAGCGCCGGGGGGCCGAGGCCGAGCGCCACGAATTCAAGTTCCTGCGCCGCGACGGCGGCGAGCTGTGGGTCACGCTGGCCACCAACCCGATATTCGATGCCACTGGCGCCTACCTGGGCGCACTGGCGCTGGTGTCCGACATCACCGACAGCCGCGCCTCCGCCGAGCTGATCTGGCAGCAGGCCAATTTCGATACCCTGACGGCGCTGCCCAACCGCCACATGTTCCAGGACCGGCTGGGGCAAGAGGTGAAAAAGGCGCGCCGCGAAGGCACCTTGCTGGCGCTGCTGTTCATCGATCTCGACGGCTTCAAGCAGGTCAACGACACGCTCGGCCATGACCAGGGCGACGCGCTGCTGGTCGAGGCGGCGCGCCGCATCGCCGCCTGCGTGCGCGGCACCGACACCGTGGCGCGGCTGGGCGGTGACGAGTTTACCGTCATCCTCACCGCGCTCGAGAGCATGAACGGCGTCGAGCGCATTGCCCAGGCCATCGTCACCCGTTTGCAGGCGCCGTTTGCGCTGGGGGCGGCCAATCCGGCGGTTTCGGCCAGCATCGGCATCTCGGTATTCCCGGCCGACGCGGTCTCGCCCGAGGACCTGGTGCGCAATGCCGACCAGGCCATGTACGCGGCCAAGCAAAGCCGGCGTTGCCGCTACAGTTATTTCACGGCCGACCTGCAGCAGGCGGCGCAGGCGCGCCAGCAGGTCACGCTCGATTTGCGCGCTGCGCTGGCCCACGGCGAGCTGGAACTGCATTACCAGCCGATCGTCAACCTGCGCACCGGCGGCGTCCAGCGCGCCGAAGCGTTGCTGCGCTGGCGCCATCCGCAGCGCGGACTGCTGGCGCCGGGCGACTTTTTACCGTTTGCCGAATCGGGTGGCCTGATGATGGAGATCGGCGACTGGGTGTTCCGCCAGGCTGCGCGCCAGGCGCGACTGTGGCAGGACGAGATCGGCGCCGGCTTCCAGGTCGGCATCAACCAGTCGTCGGCGCAGTTTCGCGGCGACGCGGCGCTGTACGCGGGCTGGCTGCGCTACGCGGCCGAACTGGGGCTGGCGCCGCGCAGCCTGGTGCTCGAAATTACCGAGCGGGTGTTGCTGGACAAGAACACGCAGGTGGCGGACCGCTTGCGCGAGTTGCGCGAGATGGGCGTGCAGGTGGCGCTCGACAACTTTGGCACCGGTTATTCGTCGCTGGCGCACCTCAAGCATTTCGGCATCGACTTGCTCAAGCTCGACCACAGCTTCATCCAGCACCTGGCCAGCGACAGCGGCGACCTGGCCATGTGCGAGGCGCTGATCCTGATGGCGCACCGGCTCGGCTTGCGGGTGGTGGCGGAAGGGGTGGAAACAGCGGCGCAAAGCCATTTGCTGGAACTGGCGGGATGCGATTTTGCCCAAGGATATATCTATGCGCAGCCGATGGCTGCGCCCGAGTTCACCGCGCTGGCGCAGCGCGGCCTGAAAACCATGATCGGTTCCTAACGCAGGCGCAACAGCGATACCACCCGTTCGCGGCTGATTCCCGACAACGCCGACGTGATCGACAACAAGGACTGGTAGCCGGGCTGCTGGGCGGTATCGACAAACTTGTCGGCCACCAGTTCCATGCCCTCGGTGGAGATGTTCGGCGCCGTGCTGCTCACGCGCGCATTGGCCTGGCCCAGTGCCGAGCGCACCGAGGCGATCGATTTTTCCACCTGCGCCAGCGCTTGCAGCACTTGCTGCAAGGTCGCGCGCAAACCTTCGGCGTCGCTGGTCTGCCAAGTGTCGGGTTCGATGACAGGGGTTTCCGGCTCGGCGCGCAGGCGGTTGAGCTGGCCGGCAGGAAAGCGCTGGCCGTTGCCCTGCACGGCCAGGCTGTCGCGGATGGCCGCGAACTCGTTTTCCGCTGCCGAAAATTCCAGTTGGCCATCTTCGGCCAGCTTGACGCGCACGCCGGCCGGCGCCAGCGCATCGTCGAAGCGCAGGGCGATCTGCTGGTCGTTCATGCCCGGTTCCAGCACCACCGAGCGCAGGTTCTGGCCGCCCAGCGACAGCGCCAGCACCTCGCGTCCGCCCTGGCGCAGATTGGCCACGTTCATGCCGCGCACGGTAAAGCGGGTGCGGGTGTTCTCGTTGCTGAAATTGAGCTGGGAGTCCAGTGTACCGCCCGAGGCCACCGACCGGCTGCGCCAGGTGTTGCCGAACTGGCGCACATTGCTTTCCAGGTTGCCGTCGGCGCGCTGGCGGTTGGCCAGGCGTGCGCTGAGGTCGGCCTTCAGGCTGCGCAGCTGGCCAGCACTCTGCTCGAGGAAATCGAGCGCCTGCTGGGCGCCGGAAATGTCGCGCTGGAGCGGCTGGTCCCAATTGTTGAGGCCGCGCCGCAGCGGTGCCGCAGCGGTGGGCGTGGGGTTGACCGGCGTGGCAGTGGCTGCTTTCTCGCCGTTGAGCCCGAGGGCGGTGCCGTCGACCGCGCTGGCATTGCCGCCATTGCCGGCGACAATGACGGGGGGAGTCGATGGTGACGGGATTTGCATGGTAGCCGGTGATTACAGGATGTTAAACAGCGACAGGCCGCTGACCTTGGTGTAGGCCTTGTACGACGCCTCCACGGCCAGCGAATAACCTGCCAGGTCGGTGGCAGCCTTGGCGTAATCGAGCTTGCTCAGGCTGAGCAGGGCGTTATCGTTCGACAGGCCCACGTTGGTGTGGTTATCGTACAGCGTATTCAGAATGTTTTGGGCGCCGCCGAGCTGGGCGATTTTACCAGACACCAGTTCCAGCGTGGAGGTGGCACTGCCCATGGTGGCAGCCACCGTATCGCGCACTAAGGTCGAGTTTGGTTGCACGTTTGGATTGGCCAGCACGGTAATGGTGGCGCTGAGCTTGTTGAGGAAGTCCTCCAGGCCCTTGATATCGACGTTGGTATTCTGGGTGATGCCGTTGCCCACGACGGTGACCTGTTTCTTCTCGTTGCCCAGGTACTCGTACTGGCCGGTGACGGTATTGAGCTTGATCGGAGCGGTTTGCACCGTGGTGCCGGCAAACACGTAGCGGCCTTCGGCATCTTTCTGATTGGCGGTGTAGAGCAGGCTGTCGCGCAACGAAGTCAGGCTGGTGACCATGGCGTTCAGGTCGGCCGGGGTATTGCTGCCGTCAGCCGAACGCACCATCAGGTCGTTGACCTGGGTGATCTCGCCGGTCATGCTCGACAGGTAAGACTCGTTGGACGACATGCGGATACGCACCGCTGCAATATTGTCACGGTATTGGCCGATCAGCGCCTGTTCGCGCGTCATGCGCGAGATTTGCACGGCGCCGACCGGATCGTCCGACGGCAGCATGATGCGATTGCCCGATGCCATTTGTTCGTTGATACGGGAGACCCAGCTCTGGTTTTCCTCGAGGCCGCGCAACATGGTTGCCTGGTATTGACTGGTGGCGATACGCATGGTGCTTCCCCTTAATTAAACATTTGCAAGGTGGCTTCGAACAACGAGTTCGCGACCGAAATCACCTTCATATTAGCCTGATACATGTTCTGGAATTCGATCAGGTTGATGCCTTCCTCGTCCACGTTCACCGCACTGGTCGATTTCCAGTCGTCTTCGGCCTGCTGGCGGATGGTGGTGGCGGTTTTCATTTGCGCCTGGTTCTGCTGGCTCTGGATCGCCAATTTGCCGACGAGTTGGGTATCGGCGTCGTTCAGCAGGACCGATCCCAGCGAACCCACGTTGATCGCCGTGGTCTGAACACCGATCAATGCTTGCAGGTTGGTATTGTCGCCAGCCGGTTCGCCGTGCGCGGCAAACGCCAGGTCGGCGGTGGTAAACCCCGGGTCGATACTGAGCAGGCTGGTGGTGCTGCTGGCATTGAGCACGAACAGTGCGGTACCGTCGGTACCATCGCTCTTGCTGCCGCCCTTGAGCACGTTATTGAAGTTGGTGCTGAACGCGCTGGCGATGTCGACGATCGACTCCTGCAGCGGCTTCAAGGTATTGGCGCGGAAATCCGCCAGCCCGCCGAGCTTGCCGCCAACTTTGGTGTCGTCAAGCCTGAACTTGGTGTTGGCAAACGCCAGCGTCAGCGTCTGTACGCCACCTGGCGCCTCATACGCGAGCTTGGCGGAGATGTCGCTGGCTACGAGCGGTTGGCCGGTCTTGAGCGACAGGTTGGCGCTGCCGTCGGCGCTGTACACCACTTCCACGCTTACTTGCGACGCCACGCTGTCGATCAACTGGTCGCGCTGGTCGATCAGCGCCGACGTGCTGGTGCCGGTCGCACCGACGGAGCTGATCTTGGCGTTGAGGGCGGCGATGCTGGCCAGTGATTCGTTGAGCGCGGGCAGCATGGTCGAACTTTGCTGCTGCGACGAGACCATCTGGGTCGAGGTCAGGTTGTAAATGCTGTTGATCTGCTTGGACATCGAGTCGGCAGACGTAATCACTTGCTGGCGCAGCGGGGTCGAGGTGGGATCGACGGCAGCCGCGTTGAGCGATTTGAAGAAATTATCGAAACCATAGCTGATGCTCGAGGTGGGGTCGTTCATGACCTTTTCCAGCTGAGTCAGGTAAGGCTGAACCTGGGAAAGCTTGCCCAGTTCCGAATTCGACCGCCACATCTGCTGCGATTTGTAGGAATCTGAGAATCGCAGCAGCGAACCCACGATGACACCGTTGCCAGGTGAATTGTCGCCGCTGGCCGCGTTCGACTGTAAGAGCACGCCCTGGCGCGTATAGCCCGCCGTCTTGGAGTTGGCAATGTTCTGGCTCACCGTGTTAATGGCAGCTTGCGCTGCCAGTGCGCCCGACAGTGCGTTATAGGTGATGGTCATATGTGCAAGGGTCTTTCCTGGTGAACGCGAAGGACCGCAGCTTGCAATGGGCAAGCGCCGCCGGTCCGTTACTTGTAGAAGGCGACGGCCTAGCGGGACCGATTAAGCGGTTCCGAAATATTTTGCACTTCGGAAATAATTCTGCCATTGGTGGAGCCGGTTTTGCCGGCCTGTGCACCTGCAGCGGGGACTGGTTGCGGCAGCAACTGGCGCAAGATGGCGTCTGCCACGCCAAACGCGCGGCGCCCGGCCAGCTGGTCGGCTACCAGGTTGTCGGCCATGTCCAGCATGTCCTGGTTGACCTTGTTATTCAGCGCGCTGTCCTCGTCGGCCAGCACGCGGGTGCCGGAGCGCATCTGGTGCAACATGTGGCCAATGAAGAAACTCTCGAATTTCACCGCCGCCTCGGTAGCCTTGGCGCGGAACGCCGGATCGACCGTGTCGCCGGCCTGGGCGGCGACCGGCGCCACCTGGACGTCCGCCAGCTTGCCAGGGGTGCCCGGTATCAGGCGCGAGGGGTCGAACGTTGGGGGCAGGCTCATGATTTCCTTAAATAACGACCAGTTCGCCTTCGATGGCGCCGGCCTGGTCCAGCGCTTGCAGGATCGCCATGATATCGTCGGGCGATGCGCCCAGGCTGTTGACCACGTCGATAATCGATTGCAGCTTGGCGCCGGCCGGCCAGTTGAACATCTGGCCAGAACCCTGGTCAACGCTCACCTGCGACTGCGGCGTGGCCACGGTGTTGCCGCCGGCTAGCGCGTTCGGCTGGCTGACCTTGGTGCTTTCCGAGATCACGACTTTCAGCGAACCGTGGGTGACGGCGGCGGCGCGTACGCGCAAGCCTTCGGCGATCACCACGGTGCCGGTGCGCGAGTTGAACACCACTTTCGGCGCGTCCTGGCCCACGTCGATCGACAGCGCTTCGAGCTTGGCCATGAAGGCGATGCGTTGGGTGGGGTTGGACGGCGCCTGCACCTCGACCGAGGTGGCGTCGCTGGCGGTGGCGATGTCGCCGAAGCGCTTGTTGATCGAATCGACGATATTGATGGCGGTCTGGAAATGCGGATGGCGCAGCGACAGGCGCACGCTCGGGGTGCTGGCAAAATCGGTGGGAATCGCGCGCTCGATGGCGGCGCCATTCGGAATCCGCCCCGAGGTGGGGGTGTTGACCGTTACCGACGAGCCGCTCTTGCCTTGCGCCGAGAAACCGCCGACCACCACGTTGCCCTGTGCCAGCGCATAGACCTCATTGTCGGCCGCACGCAAGGGCGTCAGCAGCAGGGCGCCGCCGCGCAGGCTCTTGGCGTCGCCCAGCGAGCTGACCACCACGTCGATTGCCTGGCCCTTGCGGTAGCCGGGCGGCAGCACCGCCGAGACCATCACGGTGGCGACGTTTTTCGACTTGGCATCGGTACCGTCCGGCACTTTCACGCCGAACTGCTTGAGCATATTGATCACCGACTGGCTGGCGAATTTGACCTGGGTCGAGTCGCCGCTGCCGTTCAGGCCCACCACCAGGCCGTAGCCTACCAGCGGATTGTCGCGGATGCCTTCGACCGCCACCAGGTTGCGCAACACCTGCGCCGCCTGCGCGGGCAGGGTGGCAAAGGCCAGGCACAGGGCCAGCGGCAGTGCGATGAAGCGGGACAGCTTGTTCATGAAGATCACCAAATGTAGACGTCACCCGGTCAGCTATTGCAACCCCGGGCCAAGAGTCGTCGTTCCCGCGAACGCGGGAACCCAATTTAAAACGGCATGTACGGACCGTTGAAGAACCGCGACAACCAACCAGCCGATTGCGTATCAGCCAGCGTACCCTGCGCCGAGTAGGCGATGCGGGCATTGGCGATCCGCAGCGACGACACCTGGTTCTCGGCGTCGATATCGGCCGCGCGCAGGTAGCCGCGCAGGCGCACGAACTCTTCGCCCTGGTTCAAGGTCAACACTTTTTCGCCAGACACGCGCAGCAGCCCGGTCGGCAGCACTTCTTGCACCACCACGGTAATTGCCCCGGTCAGGGCGTTTTGCTGGGTGCTGGTGGCGTCGCCGGTGAACGAATTGTCGGCGCCCAGGCCAATGCTGGCCTTGGGGAACACCTTGCCCAGCAGGCTCGGGGCAGCGACGTTGTTCGACGATTCCTTGGAATAGCTGGTGCCGGCGCGTTTGCTGGCCTGCGTGGTTTCCTGCAACATCACGGTGACCACGTCACCGACGCGGAAGGCGCGGCTGTCGGACGTCAGCGACATGCCCATGTCCGGGCTGTACACGCCGCCGCCGGACACGCGCGGCATGGTCGAACGCACCAGCGGCGGCGGCTCGTCCATCGGGCCGGGGCGGACCGCTGGCGGTTCGAGGCTGGCGCAGCCGGTAAGGGCGGCCACCAGCAACACAGGCAGTGCGGTTTTCATCAGCGTGCCGCCGAAGCCAGGTATTGCAGCATATTGTCGGCGGCCGACAGCACCTTGGTGTTCATTTCGTACGTGCGCTGGGCGGCGATCATGTCCACCATTTCTTCCACCACCTGCACGTTCGAGCCTTCCAGCGTGCCTTGCTTGATCTTGCCCCACTGTGCCGTGCCCGGCGCGCCTTCGGTCGGGGTGCCGCTCGATGCAGTCTCGGCGTACAGGTTTTCGCCCAGGGCCATCAGGCCGGTCGGGTTGATGAAGCTGGTCAGGGTCAGCTGGCCGAGCTGGCTCGGAGTGGCGGTGCCGGCGATCTTGGCCGAGACGGTGCCGTCTTCGCCGATGGTCAGCGCGGTGGCGTTGTCCGGCACGGTGATCTGCGGAATCAGGGGCAGGCCATGGGCGTTGACCAGGATGCCGTTGGCATCGATCTGCAACTGGCCGGCGCGGGTGTAGGCGGTTTCGCCACTCGGCTGGCGCACCGACAGGAAACCGTTGCCCATCACGGCCACGTCGAGTTCGCGGCCGGTGGTTTGCAGGCTGCCGTTGGTAAATACCTTCTGGGTGCCGACCATGTGCACGCCGTTACCGAGCTGCACGCCTGACGGCGCCAGGGTGTTGTTGTCGGCCACTTGCGCGCCCGGCTGCTGGCCCACGGTGTAGAACAGGTCTTCGAACACCACGCGGTCGCGCTTGAAACCGATGGTGTTGGCATTGGCCAGGTTGTTGGCGATCGCCTGCAGTTTCTGGTCCTGCGCTTGCACGCCGGTCTTGCTGATCCACATTGCTGGATTCATGGTTACTCCCTATTCGGTTGGATCAGCTTAGCCGCTGATCAGGCGATTGCCGGTTTCGGCCATGGTATCGGTGGCCTTGAATAATTTCATTTGCACTTCGAAGGTGCGGTTCAGGCTCATGGTGGCGACCATTTCCTCCACCGCCGAGACGTTGCTGCCCTCCAGGTGGCCAGAGCGCAGCACCACGGTCGGATCGGTCGCCAGCGGCACGCCGTCGCGCGCGATCAGCAGGCCCGCTTCGTTCTTGGTCAGTTCCGAGCCTTCGGCCTTGACCAGGCGCAGCTTGTCCACCGTCTGCATGGTGGTCGTGCCAGGGTTCTGGATCGAAATGGTGCCATCGGTGCCGATGTCGATCTTGCTGTACTCGGGCAGGGTGATGGGGCCGCCTTCACCCAGCACCACGTTGCCGTTGATGCGCAGCGTGCCGGTCTCGTCGAGCACCATGGCGCCGGCGCGGGTGTAGGCCTCGCCGGTCGGGCCTTCCACCGTCAGGTAGCCGGCGCCCGAGATCGCCACATCGAGGTCGCGGCCGGTGGACTTGACCGTGCCCTGGCGGGTGTTGACCGAGTTGGCCTGTAATTGCGCCATGTGGCGGTCGTCGTAGCCATAGCCCTGCACCGCTTGCGCCGTGGACATTTCCATGTCGGCCCGGAAGCCCACGGTGTCGGCATTGGCCAGGTTGTTGGCGCGTACCTGCTGGCCGCGCAGGGCCCGTTCGGCCCCGCTCATGGCGGTAAAGATCAGCGAATCCATGCGTTACCTTAGATCGCTTGCATCAGCGATTGCAACATGGTGCTCTCGGTCTGGATGACCTTCGAGTTGGCCTGGTAGTTGCGCTGCGACGTCATCAGGCCGACCAGTTCGGAAGTGATGTCCACGTTCGACTGTTCCAGCGACGATGCACTGATGGTGCCTGCCATGCCCACCCCGGGAGCGTTGACCAGCGGCTGGCCCGAGCTTACCGATTCCACCCAGCTGGTGCCCGTGACGGTGGTCAAGGCGCCTTCGTTGGCGAAGTTGGCCATCGCCAGGCGGCCGACAGTCTGTTTCTGGCCGTTGGTGTACGTGGCAATCAGCGAACCGTCGCTGCCCAGCGCCACGCTGGTGAAGGTGCCAGACGCGTAACCGTCAGCGCTGTTGGTCGATGTGGTCGCTTCGCCGGCGAAGCCGGTGGTACCGGCGTAGTCGATGGCGATGTTGCCCAGCTTGCCGCCGTTGGCGGCAGTGACGTTCAGGGCGATGGTCGAGATGGTGTCGTCGGCTACTGCGTTGACGCTTGCCATTGCACCGGTATTCTGGTCGAATTTCAGCGCGGTGGTGGCGCCCGACACCAGCGCGCCGTCGAGCACGTAGTTGACGTTGACCAGGTTAGGATCGGTATTGTCGCGTACGAAATACTGGGTCAGCGTGTGCTTGCCGCCCAGGGTGTCGTAGACGACGGTAGCCTTGGACATATTGAAGGTGTTCGGCTCCGGCGGAGTGGCAGGCGTGATCGGCGGGGTGTTGAAGGTACCGAGCGGTTTTGCCCAGTCCGCCGACATATTGCCGATGTAGTTCATTTTGGCCGACACCACGGCCGGAATCGCACCGGTTGGAATCGGCAGGGCGCCGACGGCGCCGAGGGTGCCGGTGGCGGTATCGATCGGGTAGCCCTGTACGCGCCGACCCTGGGCATCGATCAGGAAGCCTTCCTTCGACGCGTCAAAGATGCCCACGCGGGTGTACTCGGTCTGGCCGGTGTTGGCGTCCTTGGCGATGAAGAAGCCGGAGCCGTTGATCGAGGCGTCCAGCGAGCGGCCGGTGCTGAGAATGCCGCCCGGTTTGCTGATGTTCTGGGTCACGGAACCGATGGTCACGCCCACCTGGGCTTCACCGGAGACCAGCGACGAGAAGTTGGCGCGTTCAGCCTTGTAGCCATAGGTGCCGGCATTGGCAATATTCTGGCTGGTGCTGTTGAGGGATTCGTTGATAGCCTGGATGCCAGACAATGCGATATCGAAACTCATGATGGAGATCCTTCGAAAGAGAGTGAATTATTGAATGGCTAAAGCTGTCTTGCCGTTGAACGCGGTGATCGCGCCCGGATCGATTTCGCCGAGGTTGGCAACGTTGAGCACCACCCCGCCGGCAGCGGAGATGCGTACACTGTTCAGGCGGCCCTGGATATCGATCGCAGGGCTTTCCTTGGTGCTGGTTTCCACCGCCATGCTGTAGGTACCTGCTGGCAAACCCAGCTTGGCCGGGTCGATGGTGAACGGTACATTGCCAGGCGCTACGGTGCCGAGCTTGATGGTGTACGCGCTGCCGTCGTCGCCCTTGAGCACGAGGTTGGTCGTGGCGCTGCTTGCTTCCAGCGTTACCTGGCCCTGTATCGGGGCGGTGCCGTCGATGCGTACCTGGCGCGTTTCCGCCATCACGTCCGAACCGACCTGCGCACCCAGCGACAGCACCTGCATGCTTTGCAGGATGCTTGAGTTGGCACTGGTCAGCGTCGAGAGCTTTTGCAGCGCCTCGGTCTGCGACAGCTGCGTCAATTGCTGGACGAACTGGGCCGGGTCCGACGGCGATAGCGGATCCTGGTTCTGGATCTGTGCCACCAGCAGTTTGGTGAACATGTCGGAGGCTTCGCTGGCCGTGTTCGGCGTTACACCGTTGCTGAGGCCGGTGCTACTCGTGGTCGTGCCGTTGTTGAGGAGACTGACTGCCATGACTTAACTTTCACCAAGTTTGAGGAGGGATTGCTGCATCGTGCGGATACGTCCGAGGACTTCGACATTGGTTTCGAATGCGCGCGAGGCCGACATCATGTCGGCCATCTCCGCCACTTCGTTGACGTTTGGGTAGAACACCATGCCGTCGGCATTGGCCATCGGGTGGCCTGGTTCGTACACCTTGCGCAGTGGTTCGGCCGACTCGACCACGTCGAGCACCTGCACCTTGCCGCCCATCGACATGCCATTGCTGTCTGCGCCCATCATGGTGGCGAACACCGGCTTGCGGGCGCGGTAGGTCTCGCCTTCGTTGCCGGCCACGGCGTCGGCGTTGGCCAGGTTGGAGGCGATGGTATTCAAACGCACGCTCTGTGCGGCCATTGCCGAGCCGGCGATCTCGGAAATATCTTTAAACGACATGTCGTTCCCTTGCGATTGGTGGTGCGGTCTTATTGACCGGCGATGGCCTTGGCCAGGCCCTTGAGCTTCATGTTCACGAAGGTCAGGCTGGTCTGGAAGTCGGCGGCGTTTTGCGAAAACGCCGCTTGCTCAACGCCGAGTTCGACGGTGTTGCCGTCGCGCGTGGGGTGGAACGGCACACGGTACATATTCGCCGCTTCGTCATCGCCGCCGAGTTCGCCGGTGGCTTCAGCCTGCAGGTTGGCCAGGGCGGCGCCGAAGTCCATGTCGCGCGCCTGGAAGCCCGGGGTGTTTTCATTGGCCAGGTTGGCGGCCAGGATGCGGGTGCGTTCGGCTCGCAGCTGCAGCGCATCGGCGTGGACGCCGGTAACCTGGTTGAAATTGATGCCCATGGTGTTCTCCTTGCAGGGTCGAATGGTGTAACTGTGGGGTACTATGTAACTGTTAATTGGTGTTTCTTAATAGTAACTTTGTGCCATAATCCTTATGGCAATCTTGCTCGACATGTAGAATGTCGGTCTGCCTTCAGGGGCGCTTTCGCTTGCATCATAGTAGAGGTATTGCCCATGTTCAACAAAACTATTGTAACTGGTTTGAGCCGAATGTTGCTAACCGGAAGCATAATTTTTAACACTTCCGCGCACGCCGCACCGGTCTCTGCAGATAAAGTCCCTCTGCTGGTAGAGAATGCGGCGCGAGAACATGTGTTGCGCTGGGCCGACAGTCGCGGCCTGCAGGAAGCCGAATTTGACATCGAAGTGGTCCGTGGCAGCCGCCCGCTCGCCGCTTGCAGTAAGGAAGTGACGGTGGAGGCAGCCGACAGCCGGCAGCCGTCGCGCATGCGCTTTAACGCCATCTGCGCCGGGGACGGTGCGCGCGGTGGCGGTTGGCGTTACGAGTTCGTGGTGCGGGCCAAGGTTTCAGCGCGCATCGTACTCGCTGCCAACGAGATAGGCGCCGGCAAAGTCATTACCGATGAAGACCTGTTGCTTGAGCGTCATGATATCTCCACCTTGAGCGACAGTGTCTCGGATCCGAAAGAAGTGGTTGGGATGAGCGCCAAGCGCACAGTGCGCGTCGGCGAGGTTTTACGCACCGGCTCGCTGGCGTCGCCAGTGCTGGTAAAGCGTGGTGATCTGGTTAATATTATCGCCACGCGCGACCAGGTCACGGTAACCATGTCGGGCGAAGCGATGGATGCGGGCGCCAAGGGCAGCCAGGTACGCGTGCGTAATTCGAGTGGCAATATCATCCGTGCCAGGGTGACGGGGCCGGGTGAGGTACAGCCGGCAGACATGCCACCAGCGCGCTAGCGCCGCACGGGCGGACCCTGTTGCGGGAGCTTGCAGTCCGGCGTATCTGTTCCGGAGTCAGTCCGCAGCGGAAGCGGCAGCGCGCTGCAACTGGGTAGCCAGCCGCGCCAGCTTGTCGGCGTAGCCGGGGTCGGTGGCATAGCCGCCGCGCGCCAGGCCGTTGGCAAAAGCGCGGGCATCGCCCCCGGTATTGAGCGCGGCCTGGTAGCGCGGATTGCCGGCCAGCATGTCGGCATAGTCGCGGAAGGCGCTTGCCGTATCGGGATAGCTGCGGAAACGCTCGGTCTTCTTGAGCATGGCGCCGTGTTCGAACTCGGTGGTAGTGGCGCTGGCGACCTCTCCCTGCCAGTTGCCGCCGGCCTTGATGCCGAACAGGTTGTTGGTGTCGATACCACCCTTGCGCAGCGGTTGGCGCCCCCAGCCGGACTCCAGTGCCGCGTGCGCCACAACTAACTCGGGCGCGACGCCCAGCTTGTCGGCTGCCTCGCTGGCCCAGGGCTTAACCGAGGCCAGGAATTGTTGGCGGCTCTCGCTGTCCACGGCGCCATCGTCGATAGCGCCGCCCACCTGGCGTGCATTGAGTGCCGCCAACTGCATGGCCTGTGCAGAGGAGGGGGCAAGATTGTTGCTGAAACCACCGTCACCCCGGCTGATATAGCCAGCCACATCGTTCTGCACCTGCTGGAAGGTACTGGAGAACGCACCGGTCGACACCGCGCTGCCGAAGCCGGCCGTAGGCCGGGTTGGGCTGATATTCGCGGTGGTCGCCGCTGTGGCGGCAGTAAAAGCAGTGGAATTAAATTGGCTCATAGGTATGTTCTTCGCCATGCAACACGCGCTGCATGATGCCATGCTGTTCGACCAGCAGATCGGCATTGCGCTTCGACAGGCGCTTGCACTCGATCACCAGCGCTTCGAGCGCCAGCCAGTCAGCTTCTATTTTCTCGCGTGCTGCCGGTTTGAGCAAGGCAAATGCCTGTGCCATGGTGCCCTGGGGACCGTTTAGGTGTTGCGCTAGCGCAACGCGCTCGATGCGCCTGGCATCCACTACTGCCACTGCGGTAGTGAGCTGTTCGACGATCTCAACCAGGCGCGGCCCCTGATGGCGCAGCGCGGCGCTGAACTGTTCTTCCAGCACTGCCGCCAGTGCGCTGTAAGCTTGCAGATCGGCGGCGATACCGGACAGCAGTGCGCGCATGGCGTCCTGGCGCGATGCCGGCGATGGCGTCGGTGAACGAGACGCGGGCGACGCTCGGGCTGCAGCATTGCTCATTTTTCCACTCCGTGGAAGCGCTGGATCAGGCCCGCGAGCTTGGCGGGATCGAACGGCAGCTCGCCCTTGGCCAGCGCATCACGCAGCATGTCCACTTTCTCCTGGTCGATCTCGGGCATGTCGCGCATTGCCTGCAGCGCCGGCTGCATCACCGCCGACTGCAGCGGCGCCGACGACGCGGGCGCGGCTGCAGCTTCGGCGCCGTCCACCGGCGCCGGCTCGGCAACGCGCTGGACGACCATGCCGTCCGGGGTCGAACTGGTGATTCTCATACGGGTGCCTCTGGTTGGCTTGGTTTGCATGGCGTTATTGTAGCGTCAGTTGTTGCGGCCGAGCGAATCGCGCAGTTTTTGCAGCAGGCCCGGATCGGGCAGGGCGGTGTTGATCTGGTCGGTCAGCGGCACCGTGTGGTCCGGCATGCCAAACATCGAGGCAATGGTTTTGGCCTGGCTGGTGGTCAGGATCAGCAGCTCGATGCGGCGGTTGACGCCGGCGTCGGCGCGCTTGACGTCGAGCGGTGCGCGGTCGGCCATGCCCACCACTTGCAGCACCGATTCGGCGTTCATGCTACCGGCAAGCAACTGGGCGCGGGCCGACATGGCGCGGTTGGCTGACAGCGTCCAGTTCGAAAACGCCGCGTAGCTGGTGTCGGCGTACTGCATAGAATCGGTGTGGCCGACGATCAGCATCTGGTTTTCCATCTTCGCGAACAGCGGCCCCATCTTGCGCAGCAGAGCGCGGAACTTGTCCGTCGGCACGGCGCTGCCGCGCACGAACATGCCTTGTCTGTCGGTGTCGTGCAGCATCACGCGCAAGCCGTAAGGTGTGACCACCGCTTCCAGGTTGGAGGTCAGGCCAAAGTCGGCGCTCATCTTGGTCAGCGCCTTGGAGAGCGCCTGCAAATCGTCCGGGCTGTCGTACTTGACCTTGGCGTCGGTAGGGGCAGCCGACGGCTCGCCCTGGGCCAGCTTTTCGCCGGGCGTGTCGGTGCTGCCGGTATGTGGCATCGGGAAGCGGTCAATCAGGCTGCCGCGCGGACCGCCCACCTGCTCGGGCATCACGCCCTTGCCCTGGTCGGTCTTGGCGCCGTCCGATTCGGTCATGACCTGTTCCAGCGCCTCGGTATTGCGGGCGGCAATCAGCCACAGCACCAGGAACAAACACATCAGCGCGAGACAGAAGTCGGCGAATGCGACCTTCCAGGCGCCGCCGTGGTCGTCGTGCTTGTGCTTGCCGCCACCACGCTTGATGATGGTCTGGTCATGCGCTTTGTCATGCGGCTTTAGCACCACGACCTCCCCGGCGGCTGTCGTCGGCCGGCTCGCTGTCGCGGCCTTCCAGGTCATTGATCCAGCGCTCGAGCTGGGCAAAGCTCGGCTTGATGTTCAGCGGTACCAGGCGGCGGCCCGAGTCGATCGCCAACAACGCCGGTTTGCCGGCCACGTGGGTCACCAGCACCACTTTGACGGTTTCCTTGTTCGACGCTTCCTGGTTGACCAATTGCTTGAGCATATTGCACAGTGGATCGATCAGGCCGTAGCACAGGAAAATACCGATGAAGGTGCCGACCATGGCCGCGCCGACGTTTTCGGCGATCTCGCCCGAGGTGGCGCCTTGGCTGACGGTGCTCATGGTGATCACGATACCGAGCACGGCGGCCAGAATGCCGAAGCCCGGCATCGCTTCGCCGATCTTGCCCAGCGACTTGGCCGGCTGTTCGAGCTCGGTGTGGAGCGCTTCCAGTTCCTGGTCCAGCACGCCTTCGAGTTCGTGCGCGTTGATCTTGCCCATCGCCATCAGGCGGAAGTTATCGACGATGAAAGCGAGCAGTTTCGGCTCTTCCAGCACGCGTGGATAGCGCTGGAACAGCGGGCTGTCCTTCGGCGCTTCGACGTGGGCGTCCAGCGCTTTCAGGCCGCCGGCGGCCAGTTGCAGCAGTTCGTACATCAGCAGCAATAACTGGCGCTGGAATTCGGAGTCGTACTTCTTGCGGATGATGATCTTCTTGATCTGGGTCATCAGCTCCTTGAGCACGTGGTTCGGGTTGCCCAGCACCAGTGCGCCGAGGCCGGCACCGCCGATCACGACCAGTTCCAGCGGGTGCCATATCTGGTGGAAGGTGCCGCCCATCAGGGCAAAGCCGCCGAACACGCTACCTAAAATGATGAGGATGCCAACTAGTTGCTGCATGATGATTCGCCTTTCCGCGTCATTTTCTTGAATTCCTGGTCGTGGAGGCCGCCATCAGGCGGCGAGCACGGCTTTCATTTTGTTCAGGGCCGCCTTGTTGAGCTGGCAGACGCGGGCGTCGGTCAGGTCCAGCACGGCGGCGATTTCCTTGTAGCTCAGTTCGAACTCGTAGTACATCTGCACCACCCGCTGCTCACGTTCGTCGAGGCTGCGCAACGCTTGCTCGAGACTGCGCCGCACCATCAACTGCTCTTCCGGCCCCGGGGCGCTGTCCTGTCCCACGGTTTCCTGCAGCACTTCGTCGAAACTGGCGATCAGCTCGGCGTTCTCGTCGAGCTGGTAAGCCTGGTATTGCTCGGGCGTCAGGGACAGCCCGGTCATGATTTCCTGCTCGTTGGGCTCACGGCCCAGCTTGCGGGTCAGCGCGCGCACGCCGTCGCGCAATTTGTGGCTTTGCTGGCGGACCGCGCGCGGCCGCCAGTCCTGCCGCCGCAGCTCGTCGAGGATCGCCCCGCGGATGCGCAAGCTGGCATAGCTGCCGAAGGTTTCATCGGGCGTGCCGTAGCGGCGCAGCGCTTCGAGCAGGCCGATCAGCCCGATCTGTTCCATGTCGTCGCGGTCGATCGCACCGGCCACCTGCGAGTTAAGCTGGCGCACGATGCGCTTGACCAGCGGCGCATACGACAACAGGTACTTCTGCTCGTCGGCCGGGCTGTGCACGGCCACCGCGCCGTCACTGCCGTCGCCGTAACCATCGGCATACGCATTGCCAAACTGCTCTACATAGGCCATGCCCGCTCCACTGTTAACCATGCTCGCTGCGGCTTACTCAATGATGAGCTTGCCTATCATCACATCGCTGAACGGCTTTTCCATGCCATCGTGCTCGTACGCTTCGTCGAAAGCCTTGTTCAATTCCGCTGCAAACTGGTCGATCGTCATGCTCTGAGCGGTGGCCAGCGGCAGGCTGGACAGCGTGCGCACGGCCACGCTGCGCAACATCGGCAAATGTTCCTTGGCCCGGCCCGCAGTCTTCTCGTCGGTGGTGATCACCAGGTCGGCCGACATGTAGTGGGCAGTGGTGTCGCCAGGCGAGCGCTTGAGCATGATGATGACCTTGTCCACCGTCAGGTACTTCGGCGGGCCTTCCTTCTTCTTCTCTTCCTTCTTCGCGGCCTTCTTGCCATCGGCAGAGGTCTCTTCCGCGTGGTCGGCGCCCTTGGACATATACCAGAACGCACCACCGGCCACGGCCGCGCCAACTACGACGACCAGCGCAATCGCGACAATTATTTTCTTGTTCATCTACAGATTACTCCTGGTCATTCATGGCAAAGGTTGGGACTGCGCCGTCCTGGTACAGCGCACGACCCGGGGTGCGAGCGCGCTGTTCCTGCTGATCTTGCTGCTGTTGGCGGCCTCCGTCCTGCTGGCCCTGGGCAAAAGACTGCGCCTGTGGGCGGGAGGCTGACACAGTGACCGCCACCTCGGCGAGCTGGCGCGTGGACAGGTCCTGGCGCACGGTATCGCCGATGGCGTTGAGCTGGCGTACGACCTCGCTGTTGCTGGCCGACAGGTTCACCTGCAGACCGGCGGCACTCTGGCGGATCGAGATCTCGATGCTGCCCATGTTTGGCGGGTCGAGCCGGATCACCGCCTGATTGTTGTTGCGTTGCAAATTCACCTGCAGGCGTTCGCCCAGCGCTTCGCGCAGCGGTTGCTGCCATTGGTCCGGATTGCCGGCGAGTTTCACCGGCACGTTGCCTGCAACCGGCGGCGCGGTGGACGCCACGGTCGCTGGAGGGAGATTGGCACTCGTGAGCGCGGTGGCGAATTTACCCGCTGCCAGACCATCGTCGCGGCCAGCGGCGCCAGTGCCGGTAACGGGCGTGCCGGCAGCGCTGTCGGCGTGATTAGCCGCTGCGCCTGCGGTGCTGCGAGGCAGTGCGCCTCCGTTAGCTTGCGCCGCAGCTGCCTCGCGCACGGGCGGCACGAAGGCGACTGCCGCGCCGGTCATGGCCGCTGCGTTCGATTCTTCCCGCTTGACGTCGCTGGCACCCCGGCTGTTCAACGTTGCGGCTGGGACCGGACCACGAGCAGGGGCCGCAGGTACGACCATTGCCGCCACCGGCATGCTGCCGGCGCTTGCCGCCAGCATCGGATTGAACGCAACCGGCTTGACTTCGGCTTGCGCATTGCTGACGGAGGCTGCCGCGACATCGGCCACGCGCGTAGCCTGCTGTGCCAGGCTCTGTTGGCTGGCATCCTGCAAGGCGGTGAAGCCGCCCTGTGGTGCTGCGCCGACAGGCGGGGAAACGGCAATATTGGCAGCTGTGAGGTTGAATGGCGTCGCTGAAGGATATAGCGTTGCAATGGCAACCCTGTCGCTACGAACGACGTCCGGTATCGTTTGTGTCGCGTCGACTGGCGCTGATGCCGCCAGCGGCGCCACTGTCTGTGCCGGAGCGGGTCCCAGGATGGGGGGTGACGCGTACACGCCTGCGGTCATGGCGCCCAGGAGCGTGGCCTGATCGGCGGACGTCTCGGCGTCAGTGCCAGGATCGGTGACGTCCTCGGCGCTGGTCGTGGCAGGATTGCCGGCATCATTCGAACCAAGCAAGCTGGAAAACAAGGACGCGCCGCCGACGTCCGTTTTCTCGGAGAAGCGTGCAGCGAGCGTGGCTGGCTGGGCCTCGGCGCGCGGCGTACCGGTAGCAGCGATGATGTCTGCGGGTGCTGGAGCGACACCGGTGGCGCCGTTATTGGCGGCGTTAGTGGTAGTTTGGATGGCGATGGCGATGGTCATGCGATGGTTCCGTTTTCTGCTAGTTCGCTGTCAAGGGCGTAGGCGAGCAAGCCTTCTTTATTTGCCTGTAATTCGCTGAGTTTGCGGCCCGTTTCCACGGTGGCAAGGTCGCAGCGACGCACAGCTTCCTGGTGTACCTGGCGCAGCGCCGCGAGCGCAGCCTTTTCAGCTACTTGCCATGGGCCCTGCGTAGCCATCTGGGGCAAGGTCGAGGCGAGCAGCGTATTAATAGCTGCCAACATCTTCCAGTCCTCGCCCTCGACCGCGATATGCATTTTTTGCGTCAGCGAGAGCAGCGTACGTTGTCTATCCACCACTGGCCTTCGCTTGTACGCCCAGCCAGCCGCGTTTGATGGTATTGAGCAGCACCGTCACTTCGTCGATGATGGTCGGATCGAGCTTGATACCGGCCGTATACAGGCGGCTGGCGCAGTATTCGTACAGTCGGCCGAGGTTTTCCACGACCTCGCCGCCGTTGTCGTAGTCCAGAGAACTCGACAAACCATTGATGATATCGGTGCACTTGTTCAGGCTGTGGGCCTTGAGCTCGTAGCGCTTGCCGACGATGTGGCCGCGTGCGCGCGCCAGTTCTTCGAGCAGGCCGTCGGTTAGCACCAGCACCAGTTCGACCGGCGAGGCGCGGGCGACCTGGGCGTCCAGGTTGGTGGCGTGATAACTGCTATAAGCTTCTTGGTTCAGCATGGTGTACACCTAGGGTAAAAAGGAGCGGCGGTGCGCTCCGGATTGCGACGGTTGTAATGAGTGCTACGACGATTCGCTGGAGAACAGCGCAGTAAACAGGTTGGACGTGTTGGTCATCGACGACTGCAGCTGCTGCAGCGCGGTGAACTGCGCCAGGTAGCGTTTGTAGGCGTTGTTGAACTGGCCTTCGAGTGTCGCCAGGCGCTTGGTGGTATCGAGCTGCACCTTGTCGTTGGCGCTTTTGCGCGCGCCGAGCACCCCGTTGACCGAGCTGGTCCAGTTGCTGACAATCTTGTTCATCGAACCGAGTACACCGCTGTCGGTGGTGCCCAGCGCAGTGGCGCGGCCGAACAGTTTGTCCAGTCCTTCGGGGTCTGCGGCCATTGCCTTGGTCAGGCGATTCGAGTCGAGCGACAGGGTGCCGTCGCGGCTGGCGGTAATGCCGTAGCTGATCAGCGACTGGCCGCCGGTGGCGGTGCGCAATGCTGCGTTGAGCTGGTCGCGCAGCGATTTGACAGCCGAGTCGCCAGCAAGGGCCGCGCTGGCGGTGCCGGCGGCCGGGTCGCCCACCTTGGTGACGGTGCCGTACGCAGCCAGCAGGTTGTTGTAGGCGGTGACGAAATTCTGCACGTTAGCGGCGGTGGCGCTGGTGTCGGAGGCGACTTTCATCACCACCGGCGCGTCGTTCGCACCCTGGGCCTGATTGACCGTGAACGAGACGCCGTCGACGATGCTGAAGGTATTGGTGGCCTGCTCGATCTTGGTGCCAGTGCCCTTGGCGCCTACCCAGACGATGGCGTTGCTGGCGGCTGACAGCGTGGTCTTGCTCGACAGCGCAGTGGCCAGCGCCGGATCGGCCAGGCCGGCGGTTTGAATCGAAGCGACCGCGTTCGCCGAGCCAGTCTTGGTGGAGCTCAGTACCAGTTGCGTAGCGCCGTTGATGGTCAGGGTAGAGGCGGTCACGCGCGAATTGTTGCCGGTCGCGGCATTGATGGCGGCGGCGATTTCTTTGGCTGTCAGGTCGTTCGGGCTGTCCGGATCGGTGTTCGCAGCGTCGAGCGACACTTCAAACGTGGTGCCGTCGCCCATGGCAATGTTGAACTTTCCGGGCGTGGCGGGACTGGTGTTAGGTACGGAATACGACACCTGGCCAGCCGTGGCCAGTTGCTCGACGTAGAACGAATAGGTGCCGGCGGTGGCCTTGGTGTTGGCGGTGCCGGTGGCTATGGCGGTGTTGCTGAAGGTGGCAGAATTGGCGCTAACCGATTTGGTGCCGCTAGCGATCGACGCCATCGCGGTCTGGAACGCACTCAGTGCAGAACCGAGCGTGGACAGGGCAGCTGAATTGGCCTTCGCCTTGGCGGCCTGGGCGTCGAGAATCGCCTTGGTTGGCGCGACATAAGAGTTGGCAAGGTTGGTCGCCGTGGTAACCGGATCGTAGGTCGGACTGGTGATAACTGTTGCCATGGTTCATGCTCCTGCAAGGATAAGTGAGTGTACCCTGATACAAGGCGACCCAATTCGTTTCCGTATGAAAAGATTTTTAACTTTTTTTTAGGTGTTGCGTGGACGACGCACCCGGCGTGTCGCACTGAGAAACTTCCGACAATGTTACTTTTGGCCGCGCCACCACGCTTGCGTTGCCAATTCGTCATGCTGCTTGCGTTCTTTGGAATGCTGTTCTTTTTGCACGACCTTGTGCTGCTTGTCGAGTACCTTGCCCAGCACTTCGCGCTTGGCCCACGCCGCATTGAGCGCCTGCTGCGAGACGGCCATGTCGGCTTCGTGCAAATGCAGGTCCACCCGGTGGTTGTCGGCCATCACCATCACGGCTTGCTTGTAGTCGCCGCAGTTGCCGGCCAGGGCAGGGTGCAGGTTGCCGCTGGCGCCGCTGTTCACGTACAGCCCGGTCAGGCGGTCGAGGTTTTTCTGGTAGCGATCGCGCAAGCTGGTCTTTTCGGCCATCTCGGTTTGCAGTCGCTCCACTTCGGTGTTGCGCAGGGCCACCAGGGTGGTCAGGTTGCGGATGTTGTGCTGGCTCATGGTGTCGGTCTCGCTTGGGTCAGGTTCACTTCATCAGCGCATCAAGGTTTCGAGCTGGTTGATGCACGGCTCGTACGGTGCTTCCTCCTTGGTGCCCTGGCACAAAAACTGTTCCACGCGCGGGTGCAGCATCACTGCGCGGTCGGTGACCGGATCGGCGCCCGGCACGTAGGCGCCGAGCGGGATCAGGTCGCGCACGCGGTCGTGGCGCGACATGCTGGCCTTGAGCGCGCGCGCCGCCAGCATGTGGTCCTGCGTAATCACCTGGCTCATGCAGCGGCTGATCGACTGGCCGATATCGATCGCCGGGTAGTGGCCGCGCTCGGCCAGCTCGCGGGTGAGCACGATGTGGCCGTCGAGAATTGCCCGCGCGGTATCGACCACCGGGTCCTGCTGGTCGTCGCCTTCGGCCAGCACGGTGTAAATCGCGCTCATGCTGCCGACCTGGTTCTCGCCGTTGCCGGCCGATTCCACCAGCTGGGGCAGGGCGGAAAACACCGACGGCGGATAACCCTTGGTGGCCGGCGGCTCGCCGAGCGCCAGCGCCACTTCGCGCAGCGCCATCGCGTAGCGCGTGAGCGAATCGACCAGCAGCAGCACGTTCTTGCCCTGGTCGCGGTAGTGCGCCGCGATCGAATGGCACAGCTCGGTCGCCATGATGCGCATCAGCGGGCTCTCGTCGGCCGGGGCGATCACCAGCACCGCCTTTTGCAGACCTTCTTTACCGAGCGACATGTCGACGAATTCGCGTACCTCGCGCGAGCGTTCGCCGATCAGGCCCACCACCACCACGTCGGCGACGGTCTGCCGGGTCATCAGGCCCAGCAGCACGGATTTGCCGACGCCGGAGCCAGCCATCAGGCCCACCCGCTGGCCGCGCCCGAGGGTCAGCATGGAATTGATCGCGCGCACGCCGACGTCGAGCGGCTCGGTCACCGGTTTTTTCTTGAGCGGATTGATGCGCGGCGGCTGCGAATCGAGCGGGAAATCGCCGCTCAGCTTGCCCAGGCCGTCGATCGGTTCGCCGATGCCATTGACCATGCGGCCCAGCCAGCTCGAACCAATCTGCAAGTTGATCTTGTCGGGCGAAGGCAACACCCGTGCGCCGGTGGTCAGGCCCACGGCCTTCTTGAACGGCATCAGGTACGACACCTTGTCGCGAAAACCGACCACCTGGGCGTCCAGCCAGTCGCCGCCCACTGTCTCGATCTGGCAACGCTGGCCGGTGTGCAGCGGACAGCCGACCGCCTCGAGCAGCAAACCGGACGCGCCCACCAGCCGGCCCGTGGGGGTGGCCATGGGGACGGTGCCCAGTTCGAGATTGCGCAAGGCGTCGGCGATCACTGTTCGCTCTCCGTTTCGTCATCGCCGCCATCGACGGCCTGCAACTGATTATCGACCTGTTCCATGACCGCAGCAAGACGTTGATGACATCCGGCATCGACTTCATTATCGCCAGCCTTGATGCGGCATTCGCCCACTTCCAGGCGGGCGTCGCCGATCAGGTTCCATTTTTTGGAGCGTTTTGGATCGAGCTCGGTGATGCGTTTCAGTTCTTCCGGGTTGAGGAAGACGTCGATTTCTTCGCGCGTGGGCGGCATCGAGGCCAGCGTTTCTTCCACCAGCGACATCAGCTGCACCGGCTGCAAGGCCAGTTCGGCGCGGATCACCTGGCGCGCCACCTTGGCCACCAGGTCCACCACTTCCTTGCGCTGGGCGGCGCGGTAGTCGGAACGCAGCTTCTTCAAGCTCTTGAGCATGGCGTCAACGGGACGCGCCATCTGGTCGTAGGCGACCAGGGTTTCGTGGCGGCCTTCTTCGCGGCCCTGCTGCTGGCCGGCGTTGCGGCCCGCTTCGTAGCCGTCTTCCTGGCCGCGTGCGAGACCAATCTCATAGCCGTCGCGCTGGCCCTGCTCGAAGCCTTCGGTGACCGACGCCGCCCACTGGGCGCCGGCGTCGCCGCCGCTGTGGCCAGTGGCGGTGGCGCGCTGCTGCGCCATGCTGGTGAACTGGGCCAGCGGCGGAAAGCGGTAGGCGCGGAACTGCTTCATTCAACCACCTGTTCGGCAAACAGCTGGATCTCGACTTCGCCGTTGTCGGCCAGTGCCTTGACGGTATTCATGATTTCCTGGCGGGTCTGCTCGATGCGCGACATCGGCATCGGGCCGGCGCGGCGCATCATGTCCTCGAACGCTTGCGCCTGGCGTTTCGGCATGGTCTTGAGGATGGCGTCGCGGATCGACACTTCGGCGCCCTTGAGTGCAATCGCCCACTGTTCGAGCGGTACTTCCTCGATGATGCGGGAGAGCGCGTTCTCGGACTGGTTGGCCAGGATCAGGAAATCGTACATCGACAGCTCGATCTTGGACACCACTTCCGGGTCGTGGGCGCGCAGCAGTTCGACCATCTGCGCGCGGTTGCCCGGCAGGCGGTTGAGGATCTCGGCGGTCTGGCGGATGCCCTCCACGCTGGTGCTTTGCGAATCGAACGAACTGAGGCAGCGCACCACCAGGTCATCGAGCTCCTGCAGCAGGTCGCGGTCGATCTCGTCCAGGCGCGCCAGGTTCAGCAGCACCAGGTCGCGGCCTTCTTGCGGCAGCGCGTCGATGATCTGGCCGGCCAGCGCCGGCGGCAGGAAGGCCAGGAACACCGCCTGCATCTGCACGTGCTCGTTGGAGATGTACTCGGCCAGCCACTTGGGCGAGGCCCATTGCAGGCGCGCCATTTTCGGGCGCAGCTCGTCGCCGTAGATGTTGTTCAAGACGGTATTGGCCAGGTCGGAGCCCAGCGCCAGGTCCAGCGAGCGCTTGAGGTAGCTGCGCGAGGCGCCGTGCACGCCCGACTGCTGGCGGTAGTCGTCGAAAAAGGTCTGCATCGCGGTCTTCACCGACTCGACCTTGATGCCGCTCATGCGCGACATCACTTGCGTGACTTCGATCAGCTCCTCGCGCGACAGGCAGCGCAGCACCGCAGCGGCCGGCTCCTCGCCTATGCTCAGCAGCACGATGGCGGCTTGCTCGACCGGCGTCAGCTTGGCGGTGGCGCCAAATTCGCCGTCGTCGTTATCCTGGTAATTATTGAGTTCGGCCATTTTTCTGCATCCATTGTTTGACGACTTCGGCGACGCGTTCCGGTTCTTTCGCGGCCAGTACTTTCAGGTGATCGACCATCACGTCCACCGCCGAGCCTGGTGGCGGCAGATCGTAGTTTTCCAGCAGCGGCACCATGGTGGTCGGGCCGGTGGCGCCCGGCAGCACTGGCAGGCCGTCGGCGCCCAGCGCCGGCACCGCCGGGTTGCCCGGGATGGCGGCAACCGGGTTGCCGTTGGCGTCTTTGGCATCGCGGGCGGCGGCCACGGCGGCCGCTTCGGCGGCGCGGCGTTCATTGGAAGTCCGGGCTTGCTCCTTCGGGTCGGGTGCGAAGCGCATCGTGACCAGGCGCATCAGGGGACGCAGGATCAGCAGGTAGCCGAACAGCACGCCAGCGCCGTAAATCAGGTACGAACTGATATCGACCACGTTGTCGCGCTCCTGCCACCAGGGCAGCACTTCGGCCTTGGCCGGGAAGTTCATGGCCGAGACCACCAGCTGGTCGCCGCGTTCGACGTTGATGCCCAGGCCGTTGCGCAGCAGCTTGTCGATGTTGGCGATTTCGGCCGCGCTCCAGCCGGTTTTCGGGGTCGGGGCGGCCGCTTGCGCCAGCACCACGGCCACGCTCAGTTTCTCCAGGCTGCCACGGCTGCGCTTGGTCTGGGTGATGCTGCGATCATAGGCGTACTGGCGCGTGGTGGCGTTCTTGCGCGCAGTGCCGTCGTTGCCGGTGGCCGGATCGGTGGCGGGCTTGGCGGCGTCGGCCGGGTTCGGATTGGCCGGCGGCGGGCGGTTCGACAGCGTGCCCGGCACGCCCATGGTCATGCGGTTGCGGTCCTGCTCTTCGCGCATGGCTTCGCTGGTCACTTTCGGATCGGCGCCGTATTTCTCGACCGTCTCTTCGACCTTGTCGTTGTTGACGGTGGCTGCCACCGACAGGCGGAAGTTGTCGTCGCCGATCACCGGGCCGAGCAGGCCCTTGATGCTTTGCTTGACGTCGTCCTGGTAGCGCTTGGCCGCCTCGGTGCCGCCGGCGCCGCCATCGAAGCCTTCGGACAGGTCAATGTGGGACGACAGCAGGTTGCCGGCCTGGTCCACCAGGCTGACGCGCGCCGGCGCCAGGCTGGCGACGCTGCCCGACACCATGTTGATCACGGCGGCAATCGCCTCGGGCTGTAACGTACGGCCTGGTTTTAGCGCCACCACCACGGACGCCGACGACTTGTCGCCATCGGACGAGACGAACGAACTCGACTTGGCAATTGACAGGTGCACGCGGGCATGGGCGATCGCGTCGAGCGTCATGATCGACTGCGCCAGCTCGCCTTCGAGGCCGCGGCGGAAGCGCACGTCCTGGACGAATTGCGACACGCCCAGCGGATCGTTCTTGTCCATCAGCTCCAGGCCGGCCGGCAGTTGCGCGGTCACGCCCTTGGCGGCGAGCATCATGCGGACCTTGCCCAGCATGTCGGCCGGTACCAGTACCTGGCCGCTTTCCGGGTGCACGCGGTACGGCACCCGTTCGGCTTCCAGCACGGTCATCATGTCCGACGCCGAGACTTTTTCACGGGCGCCGAACACCGGCTTGTAATCGGACTGGTCCTTCCACAGGAACATCAGCACCAGCGCGGTCACGCCGATCGCCAGCAGCAGTAGCGGGTAGAGGTTCTTGAGCAGGTTGGGGGAGACGGACAGGGCGGCCGGGCTGGCGCGCCAGCGGCCGAAGGCGGTCTTGACGGTGTTAATCACGGGTGAACTTTCGCGGGCGGTGTCAGCGGGTCATTACAGCGGCAGTTTGATGAGCTCGTCGAGCCCGCCCATCACCTTGTTGCGCACTTGCATCAGCATGGAGAAGGACAGGCTCGCTTCCTGGCTCGACAACATGGCGCCGACCAGGTCGTCGCTCTTGCCCGATTCGACGTCGGCCATCTTCTGGCCGGCGGCGACATCGCCGTCGTTGATCTTGCCGATGGTGTCCTGCATGGCCTGGGCAAACGAGAAGCCCTGGTGGGGCGTAGCGCCACCGAACTGGCTGGCGGCCGAGACCGCAGTGTTCGACAGTGCTTGCGCGGCGTTGGTCAGCGCTGCCAGGTCGGCCTGGATCAGACCTGCGATTCCGTTACTCATTGCTACCTCCGGTTACTTACAGCGTTGATGTCCCTAACATAGCCATATTGCCTTTACCCAGCAAGCGCCGCGTGGTGCAACGTGCGACTGGCTATCTCATCCATGCTACACATGCAGACTGCATGTCACACTTTTGTCCGGCAAACAGTGACAGAGATACCTGTCCAGGTGTATCGGACGCTGATCAGGTTCAAAAAATGGTGGGGGAAATCCGAAAAAATTTCACGTTTGACCGCCGCCTGCAAAAGCGACCTGCCGCGTTTCAAAAAACCGATGCATCATGTTTTCTATAAGGAAATATCGTTATAAATCATTCACTAAGCACGATGACTATGGCTTTGTTGCGTTGCAGCGTATACCAACCAATACCGAGCCAAGCTTACCGGCTGGCAATACTCCTGTAAAGGTTTATTTGCCCGCCGTAAACATCACGCGACACTCTCGATGACACAATTCAAACCGAATATTGTTCAATGGCAATAATGTGAAATATCGGGTATGCTTTGGCTTCCGGACCTCCCCAACTTTCAGTTATGCTGTTGCATTGAATAAATTTTAGGTGCGTACGCTCCCGTGGTCCTGTTGTTTGCGATCCGGAGGTGAGATGATGCAGCGTAGTGACATTCAGTGTGATTTCCCGGACCAGCCCGATACGACAATGACGAAACAAACAGTGCAACATCAAGTTCTGGACCCCTCACTGCTGGGTCGTCCCGTGCACCTGCTGCCCATTTTTGCGGCGCAGTTGCGCGACGACCTCATGCAGTCGATGCGGTTGAACATGAACCGGCGCTACTGGGGCGGCTTCCAGGTCGAGGATGTGCAGTTTTCACGCATCGATGGCGCCAATACGCCCAACAGCCGGTGGCTCAGCTTTGCGGCGCCCGCTGGCCAGATCGCTTTTTCACTCGAACGCAAAGTGTTGCTCAGCGTACTCAACTATCGATATGGAAGTGGCGCCAAGAGTGACTCGGTGCCTGAAGTGGACGAAGCGAGCGTGCGCGTCACTGCGACCGAGGAGCGCCTCGCTGTGGTATTGGGGCAACAGTTGGCCGGCACCCTGGCCGGGCGCATCGAGGCCAACCTGCCGCCCGGCGGCAAGCCGCTGGCCGACGATGATGGCGCTGCGGTGGAAGATTATGGTTTCAAGCCGACTACCGGCGCCCAGCCCGCCAAGGGCGCCTGGGTGATCGTGGTCACGTTGGCGGGCGCTAACAGTGGTGCGACCGCCGGTCGCTTCTGGTTCGCGCTCGACAAGCAATTGATGGCCGGCGTGCTGCGCGGCCTGTTGCGCGATCGGGACGGCGCCAAAAAGCGCAAGCCCGCCGGTCCGCTGGCGCAGCGCTTGCATCTGGGCCTGATTGGTCGCCTGGCCAGCAAGGAAGTCATGCTGGGCAGCCTGTATGACTTGCAGGTCGGCGATATTATCCCGATCAGTTTGCATCGAGCCGACGTCCTGCTCGAGGACTCGCGCCTGTTTACCGCTGCTGTGACCGAGCACAAGGGCAAGCTCTGCCTAACCTCCTTTGAAGACGCTGAATAACGATGAACATGAATGTAGCCAACCCCAACGACGCCATGCTGGAAGACCTGTCCGACGAAATGATCATTGAGCAGGTCGGTGGAGAGTTGACCGAAAGCACGCATGCGGTAGCTGCTCCGCGTCGCGACCTGCCTGCCATGATGCGCAAGATCCCGGTCACGCTGACGCTCGAAGTGGGCTCGGCGCGCATATCGCTGGAAGAATTGATGGCGATCGGCCCCGACAGTGTGGTCGAGCTCGATGTGCTCGCTGGCGAGCCGCTGGTCATCAAGGTCAACGGCACCGCCATCGGCCGCGCCGAAGTGGTGGTGGCCGGCGAGAATTACGGCCTCAAGGTACTCGACCTCGACGGCCTGAACCTGGACCTGATGACTCCATGACCGTGGTAACGCCGATGACTGGCAAGCTGACGATGGGCAAGCTGACCACAGCCGCCGCGCTCGTTGCAGCGCTGTCCCTGCTGCCGGGCGCCGCCCACGCGGTCGACCTGCTGGCCAACGTGGTGCCGGGCGCCAAGACCGAGCTGACGGTCAAGATGCAGATCCTGATCATCATGACCTTGCTGGGCCTGCTCCCGGTGATGGTCATGATGATGACCAGTTTTACCCGTTTCGTGATCGTGCTGTCGCTGTTGCGCCAGGCCCTGGGCCTGCAGCAGGGCTTGCCCAACCGGGTGATTACCGGCGTGGCGCTGATCCTCACCCTGCTGGTGATGCGCCCGATCGGCGATCAGATCTGGACCGAGGCATTCGTGCCCTACGACCAGGACAAGATCGGTCTCGACAGCGCGCTGCAGATCGCCCAGCAGCCAGTGTCGCGCTTCATGCTGGCACAAACCAGCAAGGCTGCACTCAGGCAGATCGCCCACCTGGCCGGCGAAGACAACGTCACCGATCCCACCAAGCACGCGTTTACCGTGAAGCTGGCGGCATTCGTGCTGTCGGAACTGAAAACCGCGTTCCAGATCGGCTGCATGCTGTTCATTCCGTTTTTGGTGATCGACCTGGTGGTGGCCTCGGTGCTAATGGCCATGGGCATGATGATGCTCTCGCCATTGGTCATTTCTTTGCCGTTCAAGCTGCTGCTGTTCGTGCTGGTCGATGGTTGGACGCTGACGGTCAATACGCTCGTCACCAGTATCCAGGCCTACTGACGCCGAAGGGATAACTCGTGCTGACTCCTGAAATCGCCGTCGACCTGGTGGCCGAATCGCTGCACATGGTAATGCTGCTGGTGGTAATGCTGGTCGTCCCCGGCCTGGTCGTGGGGCTTCTGGTAGCGCTGTTCCAGGCCGCCACCCAGATCAACGAACAGACGCTGAGCTTTCTACCCAAGCTGCTGGTGACCCTGCTGGCGGTGATCCTGATGGGACGCTGGATGTCGGGCTACCTGATGGATTACTGCGTCTCGATCTTCACCCGCGCAGCCACCCTGGTCGGCTAGCTGTTGCGCATGGAACCGGTCCTGGCCAATCTGCTGCCCATGCTCACCGCCATCTGGTGGCCGTTCTGCCGCATCCTCGCCATGTTCATCGGTGCGCCGGTGCTGGGCGAGGTGGTCACGCCGGTGACGGTACGCATCCTGCTTGCGCTGGTGCTGTCGATTGTCATGCTGCCGCTTACTGGCGGAGTCGGGGGGCAGGTGGCACCGATCGATCCGTTTTCCATGCATGGCGTGGTCGCCACCATCGAGCAGGCCATCATCGGCTTTGTGCTGGGACTGGCGTTTCACTTTGCAATGTCGGTTATCGGCGTGCTCGGCTACGTGGTGACGTCGCAGATGGGCCTGTCGATGGCGGTCATGAACGATCCGCTCAACGGCCAGTCGTCGGACGTGGTGTCGGCGCTGCTGTCCACGCTGGCCATCATCATCTTCTTTGCCATCGACGGCCACCTCGTGCTCACCAACATCCTGGGCCAGAGTTTTCAGGCCTGGCCGCTGGGCCACGGCTACTCGCCGCTGCTGCTCAATACAGTGGCCTACAACGTCGCCTGGATCTTTTCAGCGGCCATGCTGCTGGCCTTGCCGGTAGTGTTTTCTACCATCGTGGTACAGCTCGGTTTCGGCTTTCTCAACCGGGTGGCGCCGAGTCTGAACCTGTTTTCGCTGGGCTTTGCGGTGATCACGATCTTCGGCCTGATGATGCTGGCCGAGTTGGTCCGATTCATTCCAGAACACTATGTAAGCATGACCAACCAGGTGCTGGAAATGATACGCCAGCAGATGCAGGCGAGCAGACATGGCTGACCAGAGCACCGGTGACAAAACCGAAAAGGCGTCACAACAGAAAATCAAGAAATCGCGTGACGAAGGGCAGGTGGTGCGCTCGCGTGACCTGGCCACTGCGATAGGCATCCTGGTCAGTCTGAAGCTGTTTGTGTACCTGCTGCCGAGCTATATGACCGACATTAACGAGATTTTCCACCAGGCGTTCGCGCCGTTCGACAGCGAGGGAGCGATCGACAACACCATGTCCACGCTGTTCCTCACCTCGGTGCTGCTGTTCATCAAGATGGTGCTGCCGCTGTTTGTGGTCTCGCTGTGCATCATGATGGGCGCCATGATTCCGGGTGGGTGGGTAGTCTCGACCAAGAATTGGGCCCCCAAGTTGTCGCGCATGAGTCCAGCAGCCAACCTGGGCCGATTATTTGGCGGCAAACATGCGTTCGAGTTGCTGGTGTCGATCGCCAAGGCAGGCGTGCTCATCGCGGTCCTGATCCACATCACGCGCGCTACCACCGCGTCGTACACCGGCCTGCAGCTGATGCCGATGGGGCAGGCGATTACGGCGGGCGCCAGCCTGATGCTCGACGGCCTGATGTCGCTCGTTGCCGTGTTCGTGATCTTTGCCCTGGTCGACGTGCCGGCGCAGGCGTATTTCTTCGCCAAGAACCAGCGCATGAGCAAGCACGACCAGAAGGAAGAACACAAGACCAGCGAGGGACGTCCGGAAGTGAAAGGGCGCATCCGCCAGCTGCAGCGCGCACTGGCACGCGGCAGCGCCCGCAAGACGGTACCCACGGCCGATGTCGTCATCGTCAACCCCGAGCATTACGCGGTAGCGCTGAAATACGACCATGACCGTGCCGAGGCACCGTTCGTTGTGGCCAAGGGCGTCGACGAGATGGCGCTGTACATCCGCCAACTGGCCAAAGAATTCGAGATCGAAGTGATGGAATTGCCGCCGCTGGCGCGCGCCATCTACAACACCAGCCAGGTCAACCAGCAGATCCCGGTGCAGCTGTACCAGGCGGTCTCGCAGGTGCTCAATTACGTGCTGCAGTTGCGCGCATTCCACAGCGGTCGCCGCAACGCCCGGCCATTGGCTCCTACCGAAGTTGCAGTACCCACATCCATGAGCGAGGTTAAGCAGTCATGAATTTCTTTAAAGCGCTGATTACGGAAGCGCGGCGCCACAAGTTCGCCACGCCGGCGTTCCTGCTGGCGATCCTGGCGATGATCATCCTGCCGTTGCCGCCATTCCTGCTGGACGTGATGTTTACGTTCAACATCGTGCTGGCCCTGATCGTCATCATGGTATCGGTGTCGGCCAAGCGGCCGCTCGACTTCTCGGTGTTCCCGACCGTGATTCTGGCCACCACCATGCTGCGGCTGACCTTGAACGTGGCGTCCACCCGGGTGGTGCTGCTGCACGGCCACGAGGGCACCGATGCGGCCGGTGCGGTGATCGAGGCGTTCGGCCATGTGGTCATCGGTGGCAACTACGTGGTCGGTATCGTGGTGTTCGTGATCCTGATGATCATTAACTTCATGGTGGTGACCAAGGGTGCCGAACGGATCTCGGAAGTATCGGCACGGTTTACCCTGGACGCGCTGCCCGGCAAACAGATGGCAATCGACGCCGACCTCAATGCCGGCCTGATCAATCAGGAACAAGCGCAAGTACGCCGCAAGGACGTGGCGGCCGAAGCCGATTTCTACGGCGCCATGGATGGCGCCTCCAAGTTCGTGCGCGGCGATGCCGTGGCCAGCATTCTGATTCTGATCATCAACATGGTGGGCGGTGTGGCTATCGGCGCCATCATGCAGGACATGTCGTTCGGCGATGCGTTCAAACAATACGCGCTGCTGACCATCGGTGACGGCCTGGTCGCGCAAATCCCTGCGTTGCTGCTGTCGGCCGCCTCCGCCATCCTGGTGACCCGTATCTCGGACACCGGTGACTTTGAGCAGCAGGTGGGCAACCAGGTGCTGACGTCGCCGCAGGTGATGTTCAGCGCCGCCGGCATGATGTTTATCCTGGCCCTGGTGCCGGGCATGCCGTGGCAGATGTTCATGCCGTTTGCGCTGGTACTGGCGTACGTGGGGTGGAAGCTGGGGCAGCGCGTCAAGGCGCCCGACAACACCCACATCGAGGCTATCGAAAGGGCGCTGCGCGAGGACGGCGCGCCCGAACTGGACTGGAACAGCCTGCCGGCCACGCAGCCGCTGCAAGTAGCGCTTGGCTACAAGCTGGTATCCCTGATCGACAAGTCGCACGGCGAGCCGCTGGTCAAGCGCGTGCGCGGGGTCCGCCAGAGCGTGTCCGAAGCGATGGGCTTGTTGCTGCCGCCGATCTCTGTGCGCGACGATCTCGGCATGAAGCCATCGCAGTACGCCGTCATCCTGTCGGGCAGCGTGGTCGCGCAAGCGGAGGTATTTGCCGACCGGCTGATGGCGATCCCGTCGCCCAACGTGTACGGCAGCATCGATGGCATCCCCGGCATCGAGCCGGCTTACGGCATGCCAGTGACTTGGATCGAGACCAGCGAAAAGGCCAACGCGCTGGGGCTCGGCTACCAGGTGGTGGAAACGTCGAGCGCGATTGCCACCCATCTGTCCAAGCTGATCCGTGAATACTTGCCGGAACTGTTCCGACACGAGGACGTGCCGGCCATGCTCGAACGCCTGACCGCGCTTTCGCCCAAGCTGGCCAGCACGCTGGACAAGTCGCTCACGCACACGCAGTTGTTGCGCGTGTTTCGGGTGCTGCTGGCGGAAAACGTCTCGCTGAAGGATATCGTGCCGATCGCTACCACCCTGGTGGACAGCTCGGAGACGACCAAGGATCCGATCTTGCTGGCAGCCGAAGTGCGCTGCGCGCTGCGGCGCCAGATCGTCACTTCGCTGTTTGGCCAGCGCACGGAAATGCAGGCATTTAACCTGGGCGGCGACCTGGAAAACATGCTGCTCGGTTCACTGAACCAGGCCCGCCAGGGCGGCAAGGTGGTCCTCGACAACTACCCGATCGACCCCAACCTGCTCGCCCAGCTGCAAGTGAACATGCCGGTGGCGCGCGAGCAAATGAAGCAACAGGCGACGCCGCCACTGCTGCTGGTGCTGCCGCAGATCCGTCCGCTGCTGGCCCGTTATGCGCGCCTGTTTGCGCCCGGCCTGCACGTCCTGTCGTACAACGAAATTCCCGAGAACCGCGAAGTGAGCATCATCGGCACGGTCGGCTAAACTTGCGCTGGCTGGGGCTGAGAGAGCAGGACGGCGATGTCGGCCATGGCCTTGAACAGCGGCGCCGTCAGCAGGGCGGTGTGCGCCGGTGTGGGGTCGAGTTCCGGGCCGCTGGCCGGTATCGTGCGGCGCAAGTGGCAGCGCACCACGGTCAGGCCGTAGCGGTTGACGAGCGCCGCCAGTTGCGGCAGCGCTTCGCGCATGTATTGCATGGCGGAGGTGTGCGCTGCCCCCACCTCCATCAGCAGGCCCTTGGCGCTGGTGGGCTCCACCTGGATCACCACCCGGCCCAGGCCTTGCAACATCAATTCGAGACGCAAGGCCACGCGCGCGCGCCGGCGTTGCCGGCGGTCCGCTTCCTCATCTTCCCGAACCACCACTTTCAATACCAGGCGCTCCGTGCCCCAAGCAAACACGGCAAAGCGCCATGGCTCCATTTCAGTGACCAGCGGCAGGCCGGGCCGGCCTTCGCGCACGGCCGACGGATTGTGGTCGGCCATGAACAGGCTCGCTGGCACATGCTGGCCCTTCGATTGTTCGAGCCAGGCGGCGCGCTGCTGACCGTAGGCGCGCACCATGACCTGCCACGACGCGGCCATCATGGCGGCGTCGGGTGGATGCGAAGTAAGCTGGCGGGCAAAGAGCTGGTTGGGACGCATGGCTGACGACAGCAGCGTGTCGGCACCGTCAAGCAGCGCTTCGGCCATCGCCATCGCCTGCAGCCCGGGCTGGGAGGGCGGCGCCTCCGGCCCGTCGAGGATGGCCCCGCTGGCGAGGGGCACGGCCGGCGGCAGGGTGGGCACCGGGAAACGGCTGGTGGAGTCGAGAGGGCCACGCACGACCGGACCTGGCTGGGTATGCCGGTCGGGAATGCTGACGGATCGCGCCGTGGCGCCGATACGATCTACCATCGGAGTCGCTCTGGTTATCTAGATTTAACAACACTAAAAAAAAGCCAACCGAATCGTTCCGGCTGGCCTCCTTGCTGCGCCGGCCCGCGCAGGGGCCGTTGCATTATACCTATTATTGCAGCAGGGACATGACCATAGAGGACATGCTGTTGCTTTGCTTGAGCATGGCGGTGCCCGCTTGCAGCAGCATTTGCGAGGCGGTCATGTTCGAGCTTTCGGTGGCGAAGTCGGTGTCCATGATGCGGCCGGTGGCAGCCTTGGTGTTGGTCGCAATGTTCGACAGGTTGCTGTTGACGTGGTCCAGGCGGTTGGCGGTAGCGCCCAGGGCCGAACGGATGGTGCTGACGTCATTGATGGCTTTTTCCAGCTTGTCGATGGCGCCGTTGGCGGCGGTGCCGGTGGTCAGCTCGGCAGCGTTGGTGATCGACGTGGCAGCGAAATTCGACGACAGGCCGGTCAGCTTGGCGTTCAGCGAGGTCAGGTTGCTGGTGACGTCGAAGGTCATTTTTTCGGTCGAGCTGGCGCCGATCTGGAACGTCATCGACGACGACAGGGTGCCGGTGGCGCCGGTGCCATTGCCCAGCAGCTTGGTGCCGCCGAACGTGGTGTTGGTCATCACGTTGTACAGTTCGGTGCCGAGCGCATCGTATTCGGCTTGCATGGCTTTGCGGTCGTCGGTGCTCGACGAGGCATCGGCAGCCTGGGTGGCCAGGTCTTTCATGCGGACCAGCATGTTGGTCACTTCGTTGAAGGCGCCTTCGGCGGTCTGCAACATCGAGGTGCTGTTCTGGGTGTTGCTCATTGCCACGGTCATGCCACTGGTCTGGGCTTTCAGACGGGTGGCGATCTGCAGGCCTGCCGCGTCATCCATTGCCGAGTTGACGCGGAAGCCGGTGCTCAGGCGGGTCATCGAGGTCGACAGGTTCGACTGGGTGTTGCCGATCGAATTTTGCGCGGACAGCGAAGCGAAGTTGGTGTGGAGACTCAGCATGGTACGTTTCCTAAAGAATGTAATCGGTGAGGAGCGCGTATCGGTGCGCCCTTACCAGTACAAGACGACCAACGACAACTGCTTATTAAGTTCCATGTGGAAATAAAATGAAAATACATGCAAAAAAACGGACGTGCGGACGAAAAAAAACCCAACCGTCTCAACGGTTGGGTTTTTTGGAGTGCGACAACTAGTTTATTGCAGCAGCGACATGACCATCGAGGACATGCTGTTGCTCTGCTTGAGCATCGCGGTACCGGCTTGCAGCAGCATCTGCGAGGCGGTCATGTTCGAGCTTTCAGTGGCGAAGTCGGTGTCCATGATGCGGCCCGTCGCAGCCTTGGTGTTGGTGGCGATGTTCGACAGGTTGTTGTTGACGTGGTCGAGGCGGTTGGCAGCGGCGCCCAGTGCCGAACGGATGGTGCTGACGTCGTTGATGGCGGTGGTCAGGGTGCCGATGGTGGCATTGGCACTCGAGGTCAGTTCGGTCGCTATGGTCGAGCCGCCCGAACGGAAGTTGGTGCTCAGGTTCGACAGCGAGGTGTTCAGCGAGCTCAGGTTGGTCGAGACGTTGAAGCTCATGGTTTCGCTCGAGCTCGCGCCGATCTGGAACGTCATCGACGTCGACAGCGTGCCGTCGGTTGCGGCACTACCTTTGCCCAGCAGCTTGGAGCCGCCGAACGTGGTGTTGGTCATTACGTTGTACAGTTCCTGGCCCAGTGCGTTGTATTCAGCCTGCATCGCGGTCTTGTCGTCTGCGCTCGACGACGCATCGGCAGCCTGGGTGGCCAGGTCCTTCATGCGCACCAGCATGTTGGTGACTTCGCTGAATGCGCCTTCAGCCGTTTGCAGCATCGAGGTGGAATTCTGGGTGTTGCTCATTGCCACGGCCATGCCGCTGGTTTGGGCTTTCAGGCGGGTAGCGATCTGCAGGCCGGCAGCATCATCCATCGCCGAATTGACGCGGAAGCCGGTGCTCAGGCGGGTCATCGAGGTAGACAGTTTCGACTGGGTGTTGCCGATCGAGTTTTGTGCGGACAGCGAAGCGAAGTTGGTGTGAAGACTCAGCATGGTACAGCTCCTAAAGGGTGGGGTCGATTCGGAGCGTCAGCAACTGCGCTCTTACCAGTACAAGACGACCATCAAGCTGCGGTTATTAAATTCCACGCGGAAATAAATTAAAAAGACGAAAAAAAGCCAACCGCCGCAGCGGTTGGCTTTTTGATCTTTCGGTTCGCTGGCGAACAGGATAAATTATTGCAGCAACGACATGACCATCGAGGACATGCTGTTGCTTTGCTTGAGCATGGCCGTGCCGGCCTGCAGCAACATTTGCGAGGCAGTCATGTTCGAGCTTTCGGTGGCGAAGTCGGTGTCCATGATGCGGCCGGTCGCAGCCTTGGTGTTGGTGGCGATGTTCGACAGATTGTTGTTGACGTGGTCGAGGCGGTTGGCAGCGGCGCCCAGTGCCGAACGGATGGTGCTGACGTCGTTGATCGCGGTGGCCAGCAGGCCGATGCTGCTGTTGGCGGTCGAAGTCAACTCGGTTGCGCCAGTCGAGCCTGCGCTCGAGAAGTTCTTCGTCAGCGCGGCCAGCGACGAGTTCAGCGAGCTCAGGTTGGTCGAGACGTTGAAGCTCATGGTTTCGCTCGAGCTGGCGCCGATCTGGAACGTCATCGAGGCCGACAGCGTGCCGTCGGCCGCCGCGCTGCCTTTGCCCAGCAGCTTGGAGCCGCCGAACGTGGTGTTGGTCATTACGTTGTACAGTTCCTGGCCCAGTGCATTGTATTCAGCCTGCATGGCGGTCTTGTCGTCGGCGCTCGACGATGCATCGGCAGCCTGGGTGGCCAGGTCTTTCATGCGCACCAGCATATTGGTCACTTCGTTGAACGCGCCTTCGGCGGTCTGCAGCATCGAGGTGGAATTCTGGGTGTTGCTCATGGCAACGGACATGCCGCTGGTCTGGGCTTTCAGACGGGTGGCGATCTGCAGTCCGGCAGCGTCGTCCATGGCCGAGTTGACACGGAAGCCGGTGCTCAGGCGGGTCATCGAGGTCGACAGCTTCGATTGGGTGTTGCCGATCGAGTTTTGTGCGGACAGCGAAGCGAAGTTGGTGTGAAGAC
>NZ_LROM01000051.1 GCF_001758785.1 Duganella phyllosphaerae | reverse complement strand
GGCATCAACAAGTCCGTGACGGTGCAAAACGCCAGCCTGTCCGGTACTGATGCCGGTAACTACGTGCTGTCTTCGACTACCGGCGTCACCAGCGCCACCATCGCGCAGCGCGTCCTGACCCTGGGCTTTACCGGTAACGACAAGGTATATGACGGCAGCACCGGCGCCCGGGTGGCGATCAGTGACGACCGACTCGCCGGCGATGCCGTGAGCGCCTCGGCCAGTGCATCCTTTGCCGACAAGAATGCGGGCAGCGGCAAGGCAGTGGCGGTGCAGGGCGTGGCCCTGTCCGGTGCGGATGCCGGCAATTACCGCTTGCTCGATACCGCTGGCGTGACCACCGCCAGCATTGCCCGCGCAGCACTGACCCTGAACACCGTCAGCGCCAGCGACAAGGTGTATGACGGCACCCAGGCGGCCAGCGTCAGCGGCACGGTGGCCGGCGTGATCGGGCAGGATGCAGTCAGCCTGGCTGGCGGCAGTGGCGTCTTTGCCGACCGCAACTTTGGTACGGGCAAGGCCGTGGCGGTGAGCGGCTTCCAGTTGGCTGGCAGCGACGCCGGTAACTACACCCTGGCGTCCAACAGCGGCGTGGCGCAGGCGAACATTGCACAACGCGCCCTGTCGACCTGGATCGGCGCCAGCGGCGGCTTGTGGAGCGACACTGCCAACTGGGAAGGCGGCGTGGCGCCAAGCGGCAGCAACGTCCTGGCAGCCGATTTTGCAGCGAGCACCGGCACCGTGGTGTACTCGGCGGCAGCCGGCGACACCGTCCTCAACAGCTTCACTTCGCGCGGTGGCCTGAACCTGACCGGCGGTAGCCTGCTGGTCAATGGGGCGCTGAGCGCGGCCAACTACGTACAAAGCGGCGGCTTGCTCGGCGGTGCGGGCAATGTCACGGTCAGCAACAGCTTCAGCCAGAGCGGCGGCGCCATCAACGTTGGCGGCAACCTGGCGATTACCCAGGCCAGCGGCGACCTGCGCTTTGCCGCCCTGACGGCCAATGCCATCAATCTGAGCGCAGGCACGGGCGCCATCAGCCAGAGCGGCGCCCTGGTGGCCAGCAGCCTGGCAACGCAATCGCAGACCGGCACGGTACTGAACGACGCCGGCAATCGCATGAAAAGCTTTAGCGCCAGCAACAGCGGCGCCGGTGGCATTGCCCTGACGACGACCAGCGCGCCAGACCTGCTGGTGCTGGGCAGCCTGGCCACCGGCAGCGGCGATGTGCGTATCGACAGCACGGGCGGCGTCGAAAGCCATGCCATCACCAGCAACGGCGGCAACGTCACGCTGATCGCGCACAGCCCCGTCAACGTGCAGGGCGCCATCAGCGGTAATGACGTTACCATCGACGCCAGTACCGACGTGCGCTTCGGCGACGGCGCACGCATCAATGCCACGCGCACGGTCGCGGTCACGGCTGGCACCGGCGTGACGTTTGCCGGCGCGGCCACCGTCGATGTGCTGGCGGCGGGCGGGATCAATGTGCTGGCCAAGAATGGCGATCTGACGGCCGCCGATACCGTGCGCATCAACAGCCGCAGCGCACCCGTCACCTTGCTGGCGCCAAATGGCACGGTGCGCGTGCCGGCCTCGGTCATGGTCGGCGTGCCGGTGACCACGCCGGTTATCCCCCCCGCAACAGTGAGCCTGCCGAGCAATGCCGTGGCCGCTCTGGCCGACACGTATAACCCGCTCAACCAGGTCAATACGTCCAACACCGTGAGCAGCCCGCTGTTGACGAACACGACATCGACAGAATCGACGAAGGAAGCAACAGATGAATCCAAAAGCGGTATCAAGAAATCCTATTGCAACTAGGTCGATGCTGGCCAGCGCCATGCTGTGGCTGATGCTGATGAGCATCAGCCTGCACGCGTTCGCCCAGGTCGCCGGCACGGTGACGCAGGTGAGCGGGCCGATGATGGCGAAAAAGGCCGACGGCAAGGTCAAGATCCTGTCGGTGAAATCCGAAGTGGAGTCGGGCGATACGCTCATTACCGAGAAAAACACCTATGCGCTGGTGAAATTTATCGACGACAGCGAAATCACCCTCAAGCCGGCCACCACGTTTGTCGTGGAAAAGTTCACCTACCAGGCCGACCAGCCTGACGCCGACCAGGCCAGCTTCAACCTGGTCAAGGGCGGCTTGCGTTCGCTGTCGGGCTTGCTCGGCAAGCGCAGCAAGGAAAAATTCAGCTTGAAAACCCCGGTCGCCACCATCGGCATTCGCGGCACTTTTTTCACGGCCGAGTATGTTGGCGCCGGTAGTTACACTGTGCCGCGCTCGCCGTCGTCCCCGGCCGTGACGCCGGCGGGGACAACGCTGGCGCCAGGCCTGTACACGTCGGTGACCACCGGACAGATCGCGGTAAGCAATCCTGCCGGCACGCTCACTTTTGCTGCCGGCCAGTTCGGCTACACGTCGAGCTTTACCATGCCGCCCATATTGGTGCCGACCAACCCCGGCCTGCCATTCAAGCCGCCAGCCAGCTTCAGCATCAACGGGGCGGGCGCCAGCCCATCCACCACGGCGTCCGGCAAGTCCGGCAACGTCGATTGCGAAGTGCGTTAGGAAGCTCAAAACGGGCCCGGTGCGTAATTTCGCTTGACCTTCCCATCGTTGGATAGTCGATCCTGTCGGTATTCTTCATCTACACAGGAGCCGTGACATGCAACAGTCCGCTCAATACAGTTTGTCGTTCGGCATCGATGGCATGACCTGCGCCTCGTGCGCGGGCCGCGTCGAACGGGCGCTGGCCGGCGTTGCCGGCATCGATGACGCCAGCATCAACCTGGCCACCGATACGGCGCGCGTGACCAGCACCGCGCCGATTGCGCTGGCGCCGCTGCAGGCCGCCGTGGAAAAAGCCGGCTATGCGCTGGTCACCACCGACATCGACCTGGGCATCGAGGGCATGACCTGCGCCTCGTGCGTGCGCCGCGTGGAAAAAGCGCTGCAAAAGGTGCCAGGCGTGCATGCCGCCAGCGTCAACCTGGCCACCGAAAGCGCGCGCATCAAGGTCAGCGGCGTGGAACCAGCGGCCCTGATCGCCGCCCTCGATGCGGCCGGCTACCCGGCCACGGTGGCCAACCATGACAGCACGTCACCCTCCAATACTGCACCGGCGCGCGATGGCTGGAAAGTGTTGCTGTCCGCCGCACTGTCGCTGCCGCTACTGCTGCCGATGCTGCTCGAATGGGCCGGCCTGCACTGGACGCTGCCGGGCATGGTGCAATGGGCGCTGGCGACGCCGGTGCAGTTCTGGCTCGGCTGGCGCTTTTACCGGGCCGGCTGGAAAGCGGTGCGGGCCGGCGCCGGCAATATGGATTTGCTGGTCGCCCTCGGCACCAGCGCTGCCTATGGCCTGAGCGTATACCTGCTGCTGGCCGGCCACGGCGGCATGACGCACCTGTATTTCGAGGCCTCGGCCGTCGTGATCACGCTGGTCCTGCTGGGCAAGTGGCTCGAAGCGCGCGCCAAGCGGCAAACGGCTGCGGCCATCCGCGCGCTGCAAGTGCTGCGCCCCGAGTCCGCCCGCGTGCGCCGAGACGGCCAGGAGCACGACGTGCCGATGGACCAGGTGCGCCTGGACGACCTGGTCGTGATCCGCCCCGGCGCCAGGGTGCCGGTGGACGGCGTGGTGCTGGAAGGCGCCAGCGACGTCGACGAATCGCTGATTACTGGCGAGAGCCTGCCCGTGAGCAAACATGCTGGCCAGCCGGTGACGGCCGGTGCGGTCAATGGTGCCGGTGTGCTGCTGGTGCGCACCAGCGCCGCGGGCGCAGAAACCACGCTGTCGCGCATTATCCGGCTGGTGGAAGATGCACAGGCCGCCAAGGCGCCGATCCAGCACATGGTGGACAAGGTCAGCGCCATTTTTGTTCCGGTGGTGCTGGCCCTGGCGCTGCTGACTTTGCTGGGCTGGTGGGGGACCACCGGCGACCTGCAAACGGCGATCATCAACGCCGTCGCGGTGCTGGTGATCGCCTGCCCCTGCGCACTGGGCCTGGCGACGCCTGCCGCGATCATGGCCGGCACCGGCGTGGCGGCGCGTTACGGCATCCTGATCAAGGACGCCGAAGCGCTGGAGGTGGCGCACGCGGTGACCACGGTGGTGTTCGATAAAACCGGCACCCTGACGTTAGGCAAGCCGGCACTGGCGGCCATCCATGCCCATGGTGTGGCCGAAGAGCGCCTGCTGCAACTGGCGGCGGCGATCCAGGCTGGCAGCGAACACAGTCTGGCCAGGGCCGTACTGGATGCGGCAACTGCCCGCCAGTCGGCGCCGCTGGCTGCCAGCGGCGTGACCGCCTTGCCGGGGCGCGGCCTGGCGGCCAACGTCGATGGGCTGGCGTTGCGGCTGGGCAGCACGCGCCTGATGCGCGAAGAGGGCGTGGACCTGGCGCCGCTGCAAGCGCAGGCGCAGGCGCTGGAGCAGGGCGGCCACACCATTTCGTGGCTGGCGTCCGGTAAGGAATTGCTGGGCCTGTTCGCCTTCAGCGATCCGGTCAAGCCCGGTGCGCGCGCGGCGATTGCCCGGCTGCAGGCGCAGGGCATTGCTGCCGTCATGCTGACCGGCGATAACCAGGGCAGCGCCCAGGCGGTCGGCAAGCTGCTGGGCCTCGATACGGTGGTGGCCAATTTGCTGCCGGCAGACAAAGCCGCTAGAATCGCCGCATTGAAGGCCACGGGCGCCAAGGTCGCGATGGTGGGCGACGGCATCAACGACGCACCGGCGCTGGCGGCGGCCGATGTGGGCATCGCCATGTCCACCGGCACCGACGTGGCCATGCAGGCGGCCGGCATTACCCTCATGCGCGGCGACCCGGTGCTGGTGGCGGACGCCATCGAGATCTCGCGCCGCACCTACAGCAAGATTCGCCAGAACCTGTTCTGGGCGTTCATCTACAACCTGGTGGGTATTCCGCTGGCCATGCTGGGCTTGCTGAACCCCGTGGTGGCCGGCGCCGCCATGGCGGCGAGCTCGGTCAGCGTGATCGGCAACGCGCTGCTGCTGCGCCGCTGGAAACCCGCCAACCAACGAGGGAGCGCCACATGAATATCGGCCAGGCCGCTACGGCTTCCGGCATCACCGCCAAGATGATCCGCTATTACGAGAGCATCGCCCTGGTGCCGCCGGGGCGGCGCTCCGACGCCGGCTACCGCATCTACAGCGAGGACGACCTGCACGTGCTGCGCTTCGTCAAGCGCGCCAGGTCGCTGGGTTTTTCGCTCGAGCAGATCCGCGAGCTGTTGTCGCTGTGGCAGAACAAGGCGCGCGCCAGCGCGGACGTCAAAGCTATTGCGCTGGGCCACGTGGCAGACCTGAATCAGCGCATCGCCGAACTGACCGAGATGCGCGACACCTTGCAAACGCTGGCCGGCTGCTGCCAGGGCAACGACCGGCCCGATTGCCCGATCCTGCAAAGCCTCGGTGATCCGGCGTAAGCTGTTCCCGAAGCTGGCGCGGCGGTTTTGCGGGCGGTGCTAGCATCGGGGCATGACGACACCATACCAACTCACTTACCAACTCTACTATTGGCCCAACCTGCAAGGGCGTGGCGAATTCGTGCGACTGGCGCTGGAAGAAGCGGGCGTGGCTTACGAGGACGTGGCGCGGCAAAAGAAGGGTATGCCTGCGCTGCAGGGCAGCCTCGATTTCGACGAGGTGGATCATCCGGCGTTTGCGCCGCCGGTGCTGCGCGCGGGCGAACTGCTGATCGGCCAGACCGCTAACATCCTGCTGTTTCTCGGCGCCCGGCACGGCCTGGCGCCGCGCGCCGAAGCCGGGCGGCTGTGGGCCAACCAGCTGCAACTGACGATTGCCGACATCGTCAATGAAGCGCACGACACCCATCACCCGCTCTCGACCAATCTCTATTACGAAGACCAGCAAAAGGCCGCCAACGTGCGGGCACAGGATTTCGTTGCCGAGCGCATACCGAAATTTCTCGGCTACTTCGAGCAAGTGTTGGCCAACAACCGGGGACGCGGCGCCTATGCGGTGGGTTCACGGCTGTCGTACGTGGATTTGTCGCTGTTCCAGCTGATGGCCGGCTTGCGCTACGCATTTCCCAACGCAATGGCGCGCCAGGAGCACGGCTGGCCACGGCTGGTGGCGCTGCACGACGCGGTCGCTGCGCGGCCGCGCATCGCCGCCTACTTGGCGTCGAAGCGCCGGATACCATTCAACGAAGATGGCATCTTCCGCCGGTACCCGGAACTTGACGGCTGAGGTTTAAGCCGTCACCGGAAAGCCGGCATCAACGATCGCCGCCTTGATCGGCGCCAGGTCGGCGCCGCTGTCGATGCGCACCGTCTTGCTGGGCAAATCCACTTCCACCGTGGCCGCCGCATCGACCGCCTGCACCGCGCGCGTGACGGCGCTGACGCAATGGCCGCAGGTCATTTCTTCCACTTGTAGCTGATACATGATGTTCTCCTGACAGGTTGGGATCATCATACTGTAAGGGTTCCAGTGGTGGAAAGGTCAAGCGTGCCGCCGTTTTTTAGCCCAGCGGCGGATCGTCGAGTCGCGCCAGGTCGAGGCTGACCAGCGCCCAGATGCCGTCGGCGTAGCTCGGTTCGCGCGACAGGTATTCCACCTCGGAGGCCTTCAGTTCGAAGGCCTTGCCCTGTTCGACCAGTTGCCCCACGTGGCCGTAAATGGCCTTGGTGGCGTTGCTCATGGCGCGGTCCACGGTCTCGCCGCTGGTGGTGCAGCCGGGGATGTCGGGCACGGTCACGCCGTACCGGCTGCCGCCGTGCTTTTGGATCAGAATTGGAATGTCCATCGTGTCACCTCGGCCGGGTCCAACTTCAGGAGAATCAACGACTTGAAGTCTCAGTGTCGTACAGTCGCTGCCACGTTTCAAGCAATTTCGTCATTCTTGTGGAAAAACCTGCTGCTTCCACCTCCTCGCTCCCCTCCAATAATTTTCATCTTATGCACCAAGGCATGCGCCAAATTGGTGAGTTTTGTTCACGACGGTGCAAATTCAAGATTGAATTTAATTCTTATAAAAACGATAAAATATAAAGATAATTTTCTGAAATTCAATAATAAATAAGAAAAATTCGAGATAGTGGATAAAAAGCGACATTAAATTATATTTGTAACTGATTGAAACAGTTTCGGCTGCATAATAAATATTCTTGCTTTTACGGAATCATTATTGGTAGTAAGTAGTTTGCCAGTAATGGTTGTGATCGCTGGAGTCGGGGCTGTAACTTATAAAAAATTGACTGCATAAAAGGGAAGAGCGATGTTATTAAAAGAGAAAACCAGTGTCATCTTGGTGCGGTTGGCGATCGGGACTTTTGCCGGTACGGCGCTGCTGGCACAACTTGCTCATGCACAGGACGCCAACCTGGCGGCCAAGCCGGTGGCCCAGGCCAAGGTTGACGACGACAGCAATCCTGCCGTACAAAAAGTGTATGTGACCGGTTCCAACGTGCGTCGCATTTCCCTGGAAACCGCATCGCCAGTACAGATCATCACCCGCGACGAACTCACCCGTGGCGGCGCCACCTCGCTCAACGAGGTGCTGCGCACCATCTCCGCCAACGTGGGCGGCATCGACGAAAACCGCACCAACGGTTTCAGCGCCGGCGCCGCCGGTCTGAACCTGCGCGGCTTCGGTAGCCAGGCTACCCTGATGCTGATCAATGGCCGGCGCCTGGCGCCGTATGCGCAGCCCGAATTTCAGACCACCTTTGTCGACCTGAATTCGATCCCGGTCGGCGCGGTCGAACGGGTCGAAATTCTCAAGGATGGCGCTTCGGCGATTTACGGCTCGGAAGCGATGGCCGGCGTGGTCAACATCATCCTGCGCGACAGCTTCGAAGGCCTGGAACTGGGCGGCTCGCTGGGCGAGTCCAGCCGCAACGACGGCAAGCAAAAACGCGCAACCGTCAGCTTCGGCAAGGGCAGCCTGGTCGAAGACCACTTCAACGCCTACGTGACCCTCGACGTGCGCCAGCGCGATCCGATGTACATGTACAACCGCGACGACTACCTGGGCACCCAGGACCTGCGCGCCTACGGTTACAAGGACAACCGTTCGCTGTACACGTCTCCGGGCAATATCTACTGGACCGACAAGGCGACCAACGCGCTCACCTCGCGTACGCTCGACAGCAACTGCCCGGCCGACCGCCTGGCGCCGGCCTCGCGCGTGCTGGGCGCCACGTCCACCGGCCAGGCTTGCGTGTTCGATGATTACAAGGACAGCTCGATCAATTCCGCCGGCAAGACCGACCGTTTCGGCCTCACCAGCCGCCTGACCTGGCAGCCGACCGCCAGCACCACCGTGTTCAGTGAGCTGATGTTCAATCGCAACAAGGCCACCGTTACCGGCCTGCTGCACTGGTTTGCTGGCCAGAACGGCCAGCCGACCGGGGCGTTGCCGATCACCCACCCGCAGTATCCGAAAGAGCTGATCGGACCGGACGGCAAAACCCTGGCCGGCGGCAACGGCACCGTGCGCGTGCGTGCATCGCTGCGCGACTTCCCGGGCCAGGGCCAGAACAACACGACCGATTTCGGCCGCTACCTGGTGGGCGTCAAGGGCGACTTCAAGAACTGGGACTGGGAAACCGTCTTGCTGCGTACCGACAGCAAGGTCACCTCGCGCAACACCAGCGCCATCCTGGCCACGCCGTTCATCGACGCGTACAACAAGGGCACCTTCCTGTTCGGTGGCGGCGCCGCCAACCAGGCGCTGTACAGCACGATCACCGCCAACCCGTCCAACGGCTTCAAGTCGGGCCTGACCCAGATCGACGGCAAGGTGTCCGGCGAGTTGTTCAACTTGCCGGCCGGTGCGGTTGGCCTGGCAGTGGGCGCCGAGTTGCGTCGCGAAACGCTGTCCACCAATCCCGATCCGCTGGCCGTTGAAGGCGAGCTGTACCATCAGGCGCAATTGCCGCCCGGCTTCTCGAACAGCCGCCGCATTTCGTCGATGTTCGTCGAATCGACGATTCCAGTGTTGCCGTCGCTGGAAGCCCAGCTGGCGCTGCGCTATGACCACTACTCGGACTACGGTAATTCGACCACGCCGAAAGTGGGCCTGAAATGGAATGCCACGTCGTCGTTCGTGGTGCGCGGCACGTACGCCGAAGGCTTCCGTGCGCCAACCCTGGTGGAAAATTCGACCGATGTGCGCAACGCGTTCCTGTCGTTCCGCGATCCGTTCCGTTGCAACGCCAGATTTACCCTCGGTTGCAGCGGTTCGAGCGCGTACCAGAGCGGCGCCAACCCGGCGCTGCAGCCGGAAACGGCCAAGAGCTACACGGTGGGCGTGGCATGGGAACCGAGCCCGTCGTTCCTGGCGACGCTGGACCTGTTCCAGATCAAGCGTGTCGATGAAATCGGCACCTACGACCTGTCCAAGGTGCTGGCAGATCCGGCCCGCTACGCCAACGATCCTGCTGCTGTCATCACCCGCGCCGCGCTGACCGACGCCGACCGTCTGGCCGGCGCCACCGCCGGTGAAATCACCAACATCCGCATGTTGCTGACCAACGTGGCGGTGTCCCAGATCCGCGGCGCCGACCTGAAACTGACGGGCCGCCTGAACTTGGGCGAGTACGGCGTGCTGACGCCAACGCTGAACGTGAGCTACACGCAGTCGTTCAAGAGCGCGCCGTCGCCAACCTCGGACCTGATCGAATATGCGGGCACCCGTGGCACGCCGTCGGTCCAGGCCAACCTGGGCCTGGCGTGGAAGAAGGCGGCGTATGCGCTGTCGGCCGACACCATTTTCGTCGGCAAGATGGCTTCGGTGGCGGACCGTACCACCGAGTGCGTGATGGCGACCGAAGGCTACCCGCAACTGTGCACCGGCATTCCGTCGTTCACCGTGGTCAACCTGGGCGGCAGCTACAGCGGTTTCAAGAACACCAAGCTGAGCTTTGCGATCCAGAACGCCTTCGACCGCAAGCCGCCGTTCCACCCGAACGACGGCGCCAACTACTTCGCGCCGCTGCATAGCGCCATGGGACGTTACTTCCAGTTGACCGCCGATTACAGCTTCAACTAATCGCGGCAGGACCGAAGGCGCCGTGACCGCGAGGTCACGGCGCCTTCGACCGTTCCAGTGTTTTGTTCCCGAATCGAGGAGACAGTTTTGAATCGACGCATCATTCCCGCCGTGCTGGGCGCCTTGCTGCTGGCCGCCGGCGCCTATAGCCCCGTGGCGCAGGCCGACGCCTCCATTCCCATCGCCGATTTCTTCAAAAAAGCCGAGTTCAGCGGCGCCCCGGTGTTGTCGCCCGACGGCCAGAACATGGCCGTGCTGACGCCGCGCAACGGCCGTTTCGTGCTGGCGGTGATCAATCTCGACACGCGCGCCTCGACCGTGGTGGCCTCCGACCCGGAATGGGACGTGGCCAATCCGATCTGGGTTAACAATCGCCGGCTGGTGTTCAGCATCAACAAGGGCGGCGAAGAAGTGATGGAAAAGCAGACCGGTGGCGGCCTGTTCGCGGTCAACAGCGACGGCACCAGCTTTCGCAAGCTGGTCATCAGCATCAAGGAAGCGACCAGCGCCAACAAGCCCTACAAGCCGGTCTCGGTGCTGACCCGCGTCGGTGGCGACAGCAACGACCTGATCGTGGTGAACAACGAGCGCGGCCGCGATGCCGACCTTGGCGCCAGCGACGTGTTCCGCCTCGATACCACCAACGGCCGCATGGCGCTGCTCACCTTTAACAATCCGGGCGCGGTCAGCGGCTGGGTGCTCGATCATGACAACGTGATCCGGGTGGCATCGTCGATGACGGTGGAGGACAGCAGCAAGCGCATCATCCAGACCGTGTACCTGCGCGACGACGAGAAAGCACCGTGGAAAGCAATCTACAAGGCTTACCTCGACGAAGGCAAGGACATGAATCCACTGGGCTTCGATTTCGACAACAAGACCTTGTTTGTTGCGGGCCGCTTCAACGGCCGTGACAAGGCAGGTGTGCACATCTGGAATACGGCCAGCAATACCGCCGGCGAACTGATCGCGGAACACCCCGAGGCCGATATCCCGGCCGGCCTGATCTTCGACGAAAGCCGCAAAAAAGTGGTGGGCGTTTCGGTGCAGGGCATGAAGCCGGAAATGTATTATTTCGACGAGGACTATGCCCGCCTGCAGGCCATGCTCGACGCCAGCCTGCCAGGCGAGCGCGTGCGGTTCCAGTGGAGCGGCACCCATGCCGTGGTGTTCACCTCGAGCACCAGTAATGTCGGCAAGCTCTACCACTTCGATACCGCCAAGAAGACGCTCGAGCCGCTCTACAGCGTCAAGCCTGAACTGGAAGGCAAAAAGCTGTCGGAGCAGACCGTGATCCGCTACCAGGCGCGCGACGGCATGAGCATACCGGCCTACCTGACCCTGCCCGAAGGCCGCCGGGCCAAGGCGCTGCCGCTGGTGGCCTACATCCACGGCGGCCCGCACGCGCGCGATGGCTACGGCTTCGACCCGATCACGCAAATGCTGGCCTCGCGCGGCTTTGCCGTGCTGCAGCCGCAGTTCCGCATGTCCACCGGTTTCGGCTGGAAGCACCATGTCGCCGGCTGGAAGCAATGGGGCCTGGCCATGCAGGACGACATCACCGATGGCATCGAGACGCTGGTCAAGCAGGGCGTGGTCGACCGCAACCGCGTGTGCATCATCGGCGCCAGCTACGGCGGCTACGCCACCATGTACGGCCTGGTGAAAAACCCCGACCTGTACAAGTGCGGCATCAACTGGGTGGGCGTCACCGACGTCAAGATGCTGTTTACCGTGAACTGGTCCGACATGTCGGGCCCGGTGATGGACAACATCGGCGCGAAAATGCACGGCGATCCGAAAACCGACGATGCCTACTTCGCCAAGGTCTCCGCCATCGGCCATGCCGACCAGATCAAGGCCCCGGTCCTGATGGCTTACGGCAGCGAAGACCGCCGGGTGCCGCTGATCCACGGTGAAAAAATGCGCGACGTCTTGCTCAAACAGGGCAATACCGTGGAATGGATGGTGATGACGGGCGAGGGCCACGGCTGGTCCAAGGAAAGCAACAACATCAAGTGGGGCGAAACCGTGTACCGCTTCATCAATCGCTACATCGGCGACGGCGCCACTGCAGCTGCTACCACCGCCACCACGGCAGGAGCAGGCCAGCCTTAATCGCTACCATCTCGGCAGGCATAAAAAAACCCCGCCGGCAGCGCTGCCGGCGGGGTTTTTTGTGACGACGTTGTTTACTTACAGCACTTCGCTGGCGTGATCGGCCAAACGCGAACGCTCGCCGCGCGCCAGGGTCACGTGGCCGCTGTGCGCCCAGCCCTTGAAGCGGTCCACCACGTAGGTCAGGCCGCTCGAGCCTTCGGTCAGGTACGGCGTGTCGATCTGGGCGATGTTACCCAGGCACAGGATCTTGGTGCCGGGACCCGCGCGCGTGACCAGGGTCTTCATCTGCTTGGGCGTCAGGTTCTGCGCTTCGTCGATGATGAGGAACTTGTTGACAAAGGTGCGGCCGCGCATGAAATTGAGCGACTTGATCTTGATGCGCGAACGGATCAGGTCCTGCGTTGCCGCGCGACCCCACTCGCCGCCGTCGGTATCGGACTTGTTGAGCACTTCGAGGTTGTCGTCGAAGGCGCCCATCCATGGCGACATCTTTTCTTCCTCGGTACCGGGCAGGAAACCGATGTCTTCACCGACCGGCACCGTCACGCGGGTGACGATGATTTCGTTGTAGAGCTTGGTTTCCAGCACTTGCGCCAGGCCGGCGGCCAGGGCCAGCAGGGTCTTGCCGGTACCGGCCTGGCCCAGCAGCGTGACGAAGTCGCATTCCGGGTTCATCAAGAGGTTCAGGGCAAAGTTCTGCTCGCGGTTGCGCGCGGTCACGCCCCAGACGTTGTTCTTGTTGTGGCTGAAGTCGCGCAGGGTTTGCAGTACGGCAGTTTTGCCGTTGATCTGCTTGACCTGGCCGTAGAACGGCGCTTCGCCGTTTTTAGGTTCGAGGAACACGAACTGGTTGGCCAGCAGCGACGGGATGAACGGGCCGGTGACGCGGTAGAACGTGGCGCTCTGGCCGTTCTTGTTTTCCTGCCACGATTCGAGGTCCTTGCCGTGCTTGTTCCAGAAATCGTCCGGCAGCTGGATGATGCCCGAGTACAGCAGGTCGGTATCTTCCATCACGTGGTCGTTGAAATAATCCTCGGCCGGCAGGCCCAGCGCACGCGCCTTGATGCGCATATTGATGTCTTTCGACACCAGTACGATAGCGCGACCCGGCTGGTCCGCTTCGAGCGAGCGCACCACGGCCAGGATCTGGTTGTCGGCCTTGCCCACCGGCAGACCCAGCGGCAGGTCGGCGGTTTGCATGCGGGTCTGGAAGTACAGGCGGCCCTTGGCGTCCTTGTTGCCGAGCTTGGACAGCAAGATACCGCTTTCGATGGCGTCGTCGTCCGTGTTGGAGACCAGCGCGTCGAGCGTGCGCGACACCTGGCGGGCATTGCGCGCCACCTCGGTCATGCCCTTCTTGTGGTTGTCCAGCTCTTCGAGCGTCATCATCGGCAGGTACACATCGTGTTCCTCGAAGCGGAACAGCGACGACGGATCGTGCATCAGCACGTTGGTGTCGAGCACGAACAGCTTGGTGGTGCCGGCCTGGTCCGCATTGCGGCTGGTGGACGACTTGATGCCCGACTCGTTGGCCTTGTGCTTGGTCGGATGCGGCGCTTCGGCGGCGATCGGCGTGACCTTGGAGCGCGATGGCGCAGCCTTGGTCTTGGCCACCGGTTTTGCCACGGTTGGCGCAGCAGGCGTTGGCACTGGCGCCAGCTTGGCGACCGGAGCAACGGTAGGGGCAGCCTCGGCGGCAGCCTTCAACACGGCCGGCGCAGCCCTCAATACGGCAGCAACCGCTTTCGACCTGGTGGTCTTGGTCGGCGCTTTGGCCACTGGCGCAGCAGGCGCCGGGACAGCCACAACTTTTGGTGAAGGAACCGCTTTGACAGCAGGCGCCGCTTTCTTCGGCGCCGGAGCGGGTGCTAACTCCACGACTTGGGCAGCGGCTGCCGCGATGGCGGACACGGGGCGCTGAGCAGTGGCTTGGGGGTAATCTTTTGCCGGCAGTATGGTCGCAGGCTTACTCGGTAATTTTGGCAGTGGCATCAGGATCTCAATCGAAAAATATCTGGAGGAATCCGCCCATAGGCGCAGCGCGCTTGGCCGCGTGGAAGCGGAAAGCGTTGGGACCGGATGGGGTGGATGCTGGGTAAAGCAGGAAACAAGACTGCCGATGGGCACACATCTCGCCCGGTGGTAGGACTGCATGGTGGCCGGTGGGCCACCAGTGAGGGGTGGTTGATTGACAGTGTAGACTCAAGATTGGTGAATACGCATGGTACTGCAACGGTTAAGCGACTCCGGGACCGCTGCGCGCCTGCCTGGGCCAGTGCGGCATCAGGCTTGACGCGCGACGAATTCCAGCACTTCATCAACGTGACCAGCAACCTTCACGCCTCGCCATTCTTTCACCAATTGGCCGTTAGCGTCAATCACAAACGTACTGCGCTCAATGCCGCGCACGGTCTTGCCATACATTTGCTTCATCTTCATGACACCGAACTGTTCGCACAGCGCTTCCTCGGGATCGGAAATCAGCTCGAAAGGCAGGCCCAGCTTGGACTTGAAGCTTTCGTGCGAGCGCAGCGAATCGCGGCTGACGCCGTAGATTTCTGTGCCGGCCGCCTGGAATTGCTCGTGCAGGTCGCGGAAGGCGATGTTCTCGGTGGTGCAGCCCGGCGTGTTGTCCTTGGGATAGAAGAACAGTACCGTGTGGCGCGCCGGACGGCCGGCCAGCTGGAAGGTCTGCGCGCCCGTCATGGCGGCGGAAAAATCGGTCACGGGGGATGGGCTATCAGCCAAAGACGTTCTCCTGGGGGTTGCGTGGCGCCGGTGCGGCGCGGTCTGTGTTGCTGCGATATGGGGACGGGCGGCGCGATTGCAAGGGTGTAAGGGGGTTATTAACTAAGCGGTAGTTTGTTCGGCCGTGTCGATAATCAGCGCCAGCGCCACCTTGCGGCCTTCGCCCATCAGGATGTTATAGGTGCGGCAGGCGGCCTGGCTGTCCATGCACTCGACGCCAATGCGGCGCAAGGTCAGCGCGGCAGTCAGGCGCGGGTGGATGAACCGCTGGCGGGCGCCGGTGCCCAGTATCACTACGTCGGGATCGTCGGTGCCGATCAGGTCGAAATGCTCTACGGTAAGAGACTCGAACGTCGGCGCGTTCCAGGCGCGCGGCGGCATCTCGGGCAGCACGACCAGGCTGTAGTTATAGCGCTGGGCGTTGATTTCCACGCCGGTCTGGTCGTAGCCGGTGATGGTTTGGTACTTTTGGGTATCGCTTTGATGGAGCTTCATGGTGATGTCTGCAAGAATGCTGCGGAAGTCTGTCATTCTACCGTCTTTCCCCTGTTTGACACCCCTCAAAGGTTGATTAAATGGGATGCTTTCGGCACAATCGTTATTTTCGCAATGCAGCAAGGCGGTAGCGCCGATTTGGCAGACCGCAGCGTTTTGCTTCACCTGAACAGGATTTTATTTTGCGACCGATTCAAAAATCTAACAAACTGGCGGAAGTCTGCTACGAGATCCGCGGCCCGGTGCCGGAAAAAGCACGCCAGATGGAGGAAGAAGGTCACAAGATCGTCAAGCTCAACATCGGCAACCTGGCCGTGTTCGGCTTCGACCCGCCCGATGAAATCGTGCAGGACATGAAGATCAACCTGTCCAACGCCGCCGGCTACACCGATTCCAAGGGCATGTTCGCGCCGCGCAAGGCGATCATGCATTACACGCAAAGCAAGAATATCGCCGGCGTGACCATCGACGACATCTACCTGGGCAATGGCGCGTCCGAGCTGATCGTGATGTCGATGAACGGCCTGCTCAACAACGGCGACGAAGTGCTGGTGCCGGCGCCCGACTACCCGCTGTGGACCGCGGCCGTGAGCCTGTCCGGCGGCAAGCCGGTGCATTATGTCTGCGACGATCAGCAGGAGTGGTACCCGGACATCGAGGACATGCGCAGCAAGATCACGTCCAACACGCGTGCCATCGTGGTCATCAACCCCAACAATCCGACCGGCGCGCTGTACCCGGTGTCGCTGCTGCTCGAGATTATCGAGCTGGCGCGCCAGCACCAGCTGATCATCTACGCCGACGAAATCTATGACAAGGTGCTGTACGACGGCGCCCAGCACGTCTCGATCGCCTCGCTGGCGGACGACGTGCTGTTCGTCACCTTCAACGGCCTGTCGAAGAATTACCGCGCCTGCGGCTACCGCGCGGGCTGGATGGTGGTGTCGGGAGAAAAATCCCATGCCAAGGACTATATCGAGGGCCTCAACATGCTGGCCTCGATGCGCTTGTGCGCCAACGCACCGGGGCAGTTTGCGATCCAGACTGCGCTCGGCGGCTACCAGTCGATACAAGACCTGGTAGGACCGGGCGGGCGCCTGTTGAAGCAACGCGACCTGGCCCACAAGCTGCTGACCGATATTCCGGGCGTCACTTGTGTCAAGCCAAAAGCGGCGCTGTACATGTTCCCGCGACTCGATCCGAAAATCTATCCGATTGCGGACGACCAGCAATTCGCTTACGAGCTGCTGGCTGAAACAAAAGTGCTGATCGTCCAGGGTTCGGGCTTCAACTGGATCGCGCCGGATCACTTCCGCGTCGTGTTCCTGCCCAATGCGGACGATATGACGGAAGCGTTTGGCCGCATGGCCAAGTTCATGGAAAGCTATCGCAAGCGTCACGGCGCCACTGTATAACCTCTGCAATCTATAGAAACGATTTATATGAAACCGATCAAAGTAGGTTTATTGGGCGTCGGCAATGTCGGCTCCGGCACGTTCAACGTCCTTGAACGCAACCAGGAAGAAATCCGCCGCCGCGCCGGCCGTGGTATCGAAATTGTGGCCGTCTCGGCCCGCAACCTCGAGCGCGCCAAGGAGCGCACCGGCGGCAAAGTCAAAGTCGTGGCCGACCCGTTCGACATCGTCAACGATCCCGAGATCGACATCGTCGTTGAGCTGATCGGCGGCTACGACGAAGCCAAGGCGCTGGTGCTGCAAGCGATCGCCAACGGCAAGCACGTGGTCACCGCCAACAAGGCGCTGCTGGCCGTGCATGGCAACGAAATTTTTGCGGCCGCGCAAGCGAAGGGCGTGATGGTGGCGTTCGAGGCGGCCGTGGCTGGCGGCATTCCGATCATCAAGGCGCTGCGCGAAGGCCTGACCGCCAACCGTATCGAATGGCTGGCCGGCATCATCAACGGCACCACCAATTTCATCCTGTCCGAGATGCGCGACAAGGGCCTCGACTTCGCCACCGTCCTGAAACAAGCGCAGGAACTGGGCTACGCCGAAGCCGACCCGACCTTCGACATCGAAGGCGTGGACGCCGCCCACAAGGCCACCATCATGTCGGCCATCGCGTTCGGCATCCCGGTGCAGTTCGACAAGGCCCACGTGGAAGGCATCTCGAAACTCAACGCGGTCGATATCCGCTACGCCGAGCAACTCGGCTACCGCATCAAGCTGCTGGGCATCGCCAAGCGCGCCACGGTGAACGGCAAAGAGGGCGTGGAACTGCGCGTCCATCCGACCCTGATTCCGAACAAGCGCCTGATCGCCAACGTGGAGGGCGCGATGAACGCCGTGCTGGTGCAGGGCGACGCCGTCGGCGCCACGCTGTACTCTGGCAAGGGCGCGGGCTCCGAGCCGACCGCCTCGGCCGTGATCGCCGACCTGGTGGACATCACCCGCCTGGCCACGGCCGATCCCGAGCACCGCGTGCCGCACCTGGCCTTCCAGCCCAACGCCATGACCAACATCGAGATCTTGCCGATGTCGGAAGTGACCACCAGCTACTACCTGCGCATGAACGTGGAAGACCAGCCGGGCGTACTGGCCGACCTGACCCGCATCCTGGCCGACGGCACCATCTCGATCGACGCCATGATGCAAAAGGAACCGGCCGAAGGCGAAACCCGCACCGACATCATTTTCCTCACGCACCAGACCCAGGAAAAGAATGTCACCGCAGCGATTGCCAAGATGGAGGCGCTGACCACGGTGCACGGCACGGTCACCAAGATCCGCCTGGAAAACCTGAGCTGACTTGTAAAAATCTTGCATTGTGGGCATTGCCCCGTCGTTCCGCATCGGCGGACCGCCGCGCAGGCGGGGACCCAATATAAAAGGGCGGCCTCCTGCGGGGAGGCCGCCCTTTTTCATTTGGAACCGTATGAAACCACCAGCCCAGCAAAAAACCAACATCCTGTTCGTCTGCAGCAAAAACCATTGGCGCAGCCCGACCGCGGAAACCCTGTGGCGCCGCCACCCCGAGCTCAATGTTCGCTCCGGCGGCACCAGTCCCAATGCCCGCCACCACGTCTCGGAAGACGATATCCGCTGGGCCGATGTGATCCTGGTTATGGAAGAAAAACACAAGTCGCGCCTGAAGGCCGAATACACCCGGCTGCTCGATTTCAAGCAGGTGCATGTGCTCGATATTCCTGACGAGTACAAGTACATGGATGCGGAACTGGTCGGGCAGTTGAACGAAGCAGTGCCGTCCATCCTGGGGATTGATTAACCGGATTTCTGCATGCAACAAGATCAAGCCGGAGTTCTGGGCGATAGCGCGGTCGAATTTCACGTCAACTACCGGCTTGCCGAGTACCTGGCCATCGTGGCTGCGCACTCTGTTGCCGATTTTGCGCGCGTCAAAGCCAGGCAGGGGCAAAACTCTCGGCCGTCGTGATGCGTGGACCCTGCGCTGCTGCGTCTATCTGTTTGCGCCGCCCATCTTCCTGTTCAAGGTGCTGCGAGTGGGGGCATGTGATTTCAGGATAGACAGCGCTGGCATTGTGCGCAGTGCGAAGTCCGGCGTGGTGACTGTGCCCTGGTCCGACCTGGTCGCCATACACGAGTATCCGGCAGGCTATCTGTTTGCGAAGAAAACCGGTGCGATGCCGGTGCCGTATCGCGTGCTGACCGATGTGCAGCGGCTAGCCCTGGATCACTTTATCGGCATTTATCGGCAGCGCTCGTTGGAGTAAGCAGATGAGTACCTGCGAGTACCTGCAAAAAAGCCAGGCTGAACGCGCGCTGATGGCGATCGCGCACAAATCTCGCTGAGCGCTGAGTGGCAGGCCCAGTTTTTAAATTCTGTAGAGTTACAGTTTGTGAGACTTTTCCCGACTTAAAGTATTCACCGACAGGCAGTTCACTCCGGATGTTGCATAAGTTCTATGGTGTGGCCGTCAGGTCCTCGGGTGTAGACCATGATTGTTCCGCTAGGCGCAGTTTGCGGTTCGCCGGTTGCCGTCCATCCATAAGGGGCCATGCGATTTAGCATTGCGCGAAGATCGGTCACGGCAAACGTCAAATGAGCCGAACCGACGTCGCATGGACGTTGTTTCAAAACCACGCGGTCTTCCGGCGAATCGTACTCAATCAGCTCAACTCTATATCCATCGGGGCCCTCCAGGAGAGCGTTTCTTAAATAAGCCCCCGACACCCCGACCACTTGTTCCATCGCGTGCCCACCGCCAAGCTCTTTGCGGTACACGAGTTGAAAGCCGAGGACCTCAGTCCAGAAATCAAGTACGCCATTGATCGACGCGACAGTCAGCCCAGTGTGCTCGGTGCGCAATACGGTAGATGTTTGGTCGTTCATAGGTGCATCCTGTTAACAGTCGAGGCCGCAGATTTATGCGAGAGTTAAGAATCCGGTCTGGACTTCCCCCATTACTTTAACAGATGACCGTTATGGGGCGACTTCGGGCGTCCCCCGTGTTCCTAGGCATCCGTTTGCTCGGCCATTTCGAGAGCGTCATCGACTTCGATATCCAGATATCGTACGGTGCTCTCCAAGCGCGTATGGCCCAGCAACAGCTGCACCGCTCGCCAATTTTTTTGTGCGCCGGTAGGTGAGTGTTGGCTTCGTCCTGCGCATCGTGTGCGTGCTGTATGGCATCGGGTCTAACCTTATTTCGTCGAACTATTGGTGGACAATACGTGCGTACTGCCGAGTCGAAAGGTGCGGCGATTCCGAGATTCGACTGGGAAAGAGAAAGTCGCCGTGGCGCAGCGCTGCGGCCGCTATCCAGTCTTCCAAGCGCTTCCTGGTTCCTGCGCTAAGTTCGAACTGGACGGGTTGCTTGGTCTTCTGCGGCATCACGCTGGCCCGCGCTGCCACATGGCCTCTATGGCAGACATCGTTGGCGCGCAGTTGGACCAAGTCGCAGCCACGCAATTTGCTGTCAATGGCCAAGTTGAAGAGTGCCAAGTCTCGGGCTCTGCCGAAGATTTCCAAACGAACGCGAATAGCCCAGATTTCGCTTACGCGAAGCGGTGCTTTCTGCCCCACCAACTTTCCCTTGTTCCACGGCGTACTGTGGCACGCGGAACCTTTCACTAAATTGTTCATGATAGACCTCTTGGATTGAAACTCTACTATGCGCTTGACTGGCGGCGGTCGCATCCGAAAGCAATGTGGTAATTGGTGAGCTTTTCATTTGTGCAACATGGTATCCTTGCTCATCGGCCGAGTGCGGCCAGGAGCAGACGGACACGAAAGGCAACATGAGATTGTTTAGATTCCTTTCGGTGTTGACCGCTGCCTCAGCTGCCATTGCGATAATGATGTGGGCTTGGAGTGAAATATCGATTGACCGATGCCTAGACAGTGGCGGGCGCTGGAACAGAGAGAAATCGGCCTGTGAGGGCGCGCCACGTTAGGCTGTTTTCGGCCAACAACGGACCTTCAATAACTATCGGAATTTGAATGCCAGAATTTTCTTGGGAACCGCTAGATTTTCTTGACGCCTTGGGCGTCGTACCTGTGGGCGAGGAGTATGGCATCTCCTACGGCTATTCCGTCGAACGCTCGCCGTTAAATTTAGCTCTTACCATTTGGCCGATGGCAGGTGACGTGGAACTAGCGATTCGATGTGATGGAGTTGCCGAGCCAGTGATACTTTTGAATCTTTTAGGTAGCCCTGGGGCGAGAATAGTCAACGGTAAGGACGGTAAATTCATCGAGTTCGCTGCGGCCAATTTATTCACTGGACGTTACGATATCACGCGTCCGGCCCCTTACGGTTTCCGTCTCAGGCTGGAACCTAGTTGGCAGGTAACGGCGTTTAGCTTCGACGTGTAGGGCTAAATTCGGCCAGGAGCGGTCATTCGGCCGGACGTGTTATGCAAGAGTCTGATGAACAAAACAGATACGGTCACGATGAGGAGAATGACTGCATGACTTTTCCTACGGTAGATTCCGCGCGACTAATTCGCGACGGTGGAATTGATGCGATGGCGGCTCTTGACGCCGTTATTTTCGAAGCTATCGAGGGTCTTTCGCCACAGGAGCAACAAATCATTAAGCGTGCTTTTGGCGAAGCGATGGGGGGAATCATTGTCAACCTGATTAACCCAGCGGTTCGGGCATTTCCTGAGCTTGAAACCAATCAATCTGCCTGGTCCGCGATCGCGGAGTCTCGCGCATCAATTCGCGCGAATCGGTCTGTCCGAGCACTCCTGCGTACGCCTTCGTCCAACGTCTGAAGGTCCGCGTTGGGGCGGCTCCGGCTCAGGGTAAGAATGTGTGAGCTTTGCAGGAGGGCAAGCTGCTATCCTGAACGCCATGGGCCGGTACCGGCCAGGAGCCGACGGTCACGAATAATACAAAATTGGATGGATGAACAAAGAAT
>NZ_LROM01000050.1 GCF_001758785.1 Duganella phyllosphaerae | reverse complement strand
CCGGTATCGTGACCAGTGATTCCGGTCACCCCATCAAACTGGGCACGATGGACCGGAATGGGTGGGCGCGATGGACCGGAATCGCTGGGCACGATGAACCGGAATCAGTGGGCACGATGGACCGAAATACCCAGTAATTTCGGATTAATCGAGAACGCTAGGAAAATGAGGGTGAGCAGGATTGACCCAGAGCTGACCGCATCAAGCTGCTGTCTTTCTAAGCCATAGGCACGCGCTGGCAAAAATCCATCCACGCCAGAGCTGCGGCTGACTGATATCAAGGCCAACGGCGCGGCTCGGGGCGTCTTCGCGTGCCCGCATTGCGGCGGCAAGAGGGGCTTTCAGACCAACGTAATGTTCAAGGCCATTCGGATGACTGGCTGGGATGGTGATGACGTTGACACTGAAGGCTATGTGTTGGCGCCGACCGAAAACTGACCCAAGTGTTCACTACTCTTGCCTAATCATTAGGCAGGAGAAATAATAGGTGATCACCATGGAAATGTTAGGCAAGAATCGACGCCAACACTGAGTTGGCTCCTTCAGTTCATTTATGTGGTACAAGTTGCGCCTCTTTCGCCCAACTTTCCTGCTCGCGCAGGTCGATTCCATAAGGCGGCTCGGGCCAGTCTTCGCCACAGCCCTCCTCGTACTCCATTGATGTTGTCCAAAAGCATTTGGTTTGTTCTGAAAAAGCCTCTCTCCAGCGGCTTTCGTCATCGAGTATCGCTTGTGCTTGTGCTGATAGGGGCTCGCTCTTCCTGCGCTGCTCGACGGCAGCGACTGCGGCAAGATACTCCCAGTAACGGCATTGATGGAGCGGCATGCTGATGGAATCGTCGTAAGGATGCGGCTGCCATCCGAACCAGCCGGTCAGCGCTGTAGCTCCTTCAAAGAGTGTGAGTGCCTCAGCGGCCACCTCCCCGCATAGACCGAACTGCCTCCGCACGAATTGATGGTGAAATAGGTGCGCATATTGCTGTAGGGCAGCATGACGAAGGCGTCCGTTGCTTTGCGCTTGCGTTTCCCTTAGCCATTTCGCGTAAGACTGCACTAGAGCAGCTGGGTGACTGTGGCGGCAGTAATGCGCCTGCCATAGCTTCGCTACAGTAGGATCCCGCATCAAGTTATCGGCCTGCGAGGCAAGCGGGCTTGTCGCAACTGCGGCCTGCAGTTTGGCCCAGTGCGCGTCGCAACCCTCCATGCGTAGCGCGAAGCGCAAGTGGTAAAGCTGGAAGTCAGTGGAGACTCTGCTACCCTCGATGATGTCAAAAAACTGCTGAGGCTTATCATCGTAGACAGCCAGGAGTCTAGTGATGGCTCGCGTTTCCTCTGCGGTGAATGATGAGCTTCCCGTCAATCCACTGCTCGACGCATATGGCTGCTTTCGGTGCTCAAGTTCCCATTCCAGCTCCAGGCCGTTCAGATGCGCCCACTGCTCCCGTGAGCCTGCTCGTTGGACATCGTGCACAGCAATCGCGAACATTCTTCCGACGAATACGTTGCGAACCTGCTTCCATAAATCGCCGTATTCACATCGCCCTGCATTTTGGGGCCAATGCAAAATGGCTTGCGGCAGTATCGCATCCAGAGACTGCTGGTGCTCCCAGGCATCGTTAGCTGACTCGTCGGCTTGTTCATTTGCCCATCGTTCATGCCCCGAGAGTGATTCCGCAAATTCCTGCGCCTCCATCCTCTTCCGATGGAATGTTCGCATTGCCGATTGACGGCGTCGGAGCGCGATCGCGACGCGGATAAACCAGCCTCGAGCGCAAGCTGCGTCTTGCGCGATAGCTGAGCAGGCATTTCTATCCGCATTCACCAAGTCGTCCAGCGCGAGGTAAGCATCCGCCCTTGATACAAACTCAGATGCACTTGGCAAGCCTGTCCGCGCCTTCGTTTCACTCGCCTCCTGCACTTGCAGTGCATGCAGCGCAAATGGAGCAATAGTAGGTATCTCAGTATTCCTGGCAGCCAACAACCTCTCATCCAGCCTGTCTACCTTTAAATTCAAATGAGCGTCAGCAAGAACGGAGCGCACTGACGAGATACGATCCAGCCAGTAGCGGTAGATATCGAGGCGTTGCTGCATGCTTTGCTCGACATCATTCAGCCGTTCGTTCAAGATATTCGCATCTATCGCACCAGTGACGACGTCTATCACCGTGGTTGTCTCACCGCTGAAGAGCGCATCGAGGTCCAGCAGGTTACGCACGAGGTTGTCAGTATCTGGGCCACGTAGCTGTCCCAGCTGTTTACGGCGACCATGTGTATTCCCCGCAGTCGCGCCTTCAAATAGCTGTTCCTGGTACAAATACTTGTTCAGCGCACTCCGTAAATACATAGGGCAAGGCACTTTGCCTGTCAGTCGCTCGATCGTTGCCAAAACTCCGTCATTATCCTTTTTTCTTGCCATTGCACACTCCATTTTGGAAGCGGGGCCCGCAAATTGATGCTGCCCGCCCCAAGATATTGCCTTCTATTTTATTTGCGTTCCACGGCCGGTTGCTGAATGGCTCTGCCTTTGTCATGCACCGGGCTTGTGGGATTTACCTGATTCGAACGATTGTCATTCACCTGCTTGTGCGTGATGTTGTTCGGGTTATGCTGGTTAGCGTTATGATCAGCTCGTTTTTGGTTCATTAAATGCTCCTTTTAACGTTGATGGAGCTTGCAGTGTAATTATGTGACCGTAACAGAAAAGCATTTTCTCGCGGTTCTGCCTCCAGCGGTCCAAATCCGTTCGTCGATGCCCATTTCGGGTGCTTTTCAGACTTTCCTTTCTGTGCTTATTTAGCCTGCTGATTCAATCGATCCTCCGATTGTCCGCCTAGGTTTGAAGCCATCTCGCAATAGGTGAGGACGAACTGGATGTCTCTTTCTGAGCCAGTTTGCCTGGTGCTGGTACGGGCTTTGCCGTTTCGCGAACTTGGGTTGCGCTCGCAGCCTCGACTAGGCGCGGCGCTCCGGAAGTGCTTGGAGTAGCCACCGTCGGTTCTTCCCGCCCACTTCGGAACCTCAGCCATGTCGAGATGGCATGGATCTGCTGTTCGATGTCACCTGCTGGATGACCTATCGCCGCGATGTATCGCTCCAAGGCCAGGCGCACGAGCTTGCCTCGTTCGCGCACTGGCGTCATCGCCAGCAGCGTGTGGACGTCCGGCGCCTCCTGAAAAGTCAGGCTGATGCGAACGGTGATCTCGGTGCCGATTTTCGGCGGCTTATCCATTGGTGTCGACATGGCAGATCCCTGGATCAGGACTGCAGCAGTGACAGCAGTCCGAGACGGCAGAAGCCTTCCGCGACCATCATCCGCGGCTCGTCGCTGGTGACAGCATTGGGATATCGTTGTTTGAGTCCATCAAGCATCATTTCAGCTCCTCCACCGCCAATGATGATGCCGTCCAACCCGGCCGCCCTTTGCCCAAATACCCGGTTCGCTTCATCCATGACGACCGCTTCGAAGCCTGCTTTCGCCTGATTGAGCAAGGTAGAGACGTCGACGCGCTGCCCGAAGTGTTTGATGCTTCCGCTGCGTACTGCTGCATCGACCACGTCCAGTGATGTTGGCAGCTTGGCCTGCGCCAGCGCGCTGGACATGCCGTCGTAGACCAGATGCATGCCTGCGCACGATATGGCCGCGTACTCCATCATGGAGCCGCGATCGCAAAGCGCGAAGTCGGTTGTGTAGTGGCCGATTTCGATGACGCCCCAGGCCTCGTTGTCGAGATCTCGCTGTGGGTGGAGACAACCGTTATTTTGAATCGAGAGCCACTGCAGTGGTGCATCCGCCTGGCTCTGCACCATTACCTTGAGCGTTTGGCCGGGTAGTAGGCGTGGAGTCAGCAAAGCCACGATGCGGTTGCGGAGCGTGTCGCGCTGCGACCCGACGAACTTGGCCGGCAAGCCCATCACCAGATGCATCCTTGCCGAAGGATTGCCGAACGCCTGCATGGCCTTGCGCCATGCTCCCAGTACCAGTGCATCGTGCTGGGGACTCTCGATCCAATCCGCATTTTGTCCCGTGTACACTTCTGAGCGGCCTTGCCGCAACGCGGTATCGCCGAAGAAGTATCTGCACCCATCCACCTCGACAGTCTCGAGCTCAGCTTTTTGTCGTGTCTGCTCGTTCGTCAGCGGGATCGCGGGGATCACGACAGTGGGAATCTGAAACGAATGACGCTCGTCTGGCGAAGCCAGCGAGGCTGCGCGTATTTTGAACATTGAGTGGCCTCCATCGATTGCGATTGAGATGTTTTCCATTTAGAACTCCAAGTGTCAGTGAAAGATTTAATGTAAAGCGCAAGCCGGCGTACGCAAGTCAGGTTTCCCTCGTGACCTGAAGATGCAACCGGAACCGGGAAGCAGTCCGTGTCGAATATCGAGGTTCGAAAATGCGCCTTTATTAGCTATCACCAAGTGCGGAAATCCAGACAAGCGGCGCAGCAAAAAATGTGTCTTGACACGCTAGCTACGCTTGTATAAATTACGCAGCGTCGGCCTTCGGCATTTTTGTTCCCCCGCAATTTCAAGTTGTTCTGTCCAGAGAGAGAACAGCTTTTCGCAACGCCAAGCGTCTGGCATCGCTCGCTTTCATCTGATCGCGAGCACTCATCACAATCAAAAAATCCAGTTCTTACTTGGCCAAGTCTTGTCTGCAAGGCTCTACAGGCAGGTACAGAGTGATCCCCAAAAGATGTCGTTATCTGCTTTCCAGCGCAATGGCAGGGAAAACCCGATCACAGATCGTCCTTCCTGCTTGAGTGGTTAGCGCAGACGGCCACGCTACAGCCATATCTCCATCCCTTCTTCGCTCCGAAGAGCACCAGCCTCCAACACGTCAACTGCAAACATCGTGATCGGGTTAGTTCCCCCTCAGTCCGCATGTGCATCAGGCACGGCGCCTGAGAACGTCACGCCAGCTCTCACTGGTTTTCCCATAACTGGAGGCGCGCACCCTCAACGCCCGGACCTAATCCGGGAGTGCGCAGCGAGAAACTGCTCAATGTTCAATTCTTTTCCCAGGAAGAGAAACCGAGTACCGCAAGGGCTCGGCGCATTCGTGGTTGGCAGTAAGGTCCACTGATGTGAAACCGGCTTATTTAAGACGGGAACCTTACCCCCGCCTGCCTGTTTTATCTGCCGCGCTTCCGCGTCTGCTGATAAGAGGTATCGATGGTTTTTTGGAGGACATATGTGGCAGCAAAAAGTGAACGACATCATGAAGCTAGCAGGCACACGCAGAGTCAATGGCAAGGTGTCGTCCGAACGCACCCAGACACTCACGAAAGAAGTTTTATATGCATCGATCCGGCGGCTACATGTACTCGGTTACAAAATTCAGGATCCGAAGAACCTCGGTGAACGGCATATCCAAGTGCTCGTCAAGCACTGGTGGTATTGCCAGCACAAAAAAGCCAAGACCATCCAGAACGACCTGTCCCGATTACGGGTTTTCTGCGCAATGCTCGGCAAGCCAGGAATGGTTGGCGCCGTCCAGAAATATCTGCCGGATGTAGATCCTGAATTGTTGAAAGTGCGTTCGGCCGCACGAACCACGAAGTCCTGGTCAGGACATGGCATTGATCTGGTCGAGACGTTCCGCAAGGTTGACGAGCGCGACCCATGCCTCGGTCTGATGTTACGCCTTGAGCTGGGCTTTGGACTGCGACGCGAAGAGGTCCTGAAATGCAATCCACACGTTCAGGACTACGGCCATTACCTGCAGGTTTTTCCGGGGATGGGCAAAGGCGGTCGTTGGCGAAATATTCCCATCGCGTCACACGCGCAGCGTGATTTGCTCGACTACGTCAAAGCACGCGTGTCGAAAAACAAAGCGCTTGGTTGGGGGTATTCCCGCTCAGGTCAGACAGCCAGTCTGGAGCAGAACATCCGCCGCTATGAGAACTTGATGACGTCATTCGGTTTCACCAAAGCCGATGCCGGCATAACAGGACATGGATTGCGCGCGCAATTTGCCGAGAACCATGCGTTGCTGCTCGGGATGATCCCGCCCACGATGGGTGGCACGGCAGGGCAGCTGGATGGCGCCGATAGCGGCGTCGTGAAGGCGAAGGTAGCGCAAGCATTGGGACACAACAGGGTGTCTGTGACGAGTGCGTATATCGGTTCCTCCGAGCCGTCTTCGGCACCTTTTCCGGACAGCGATCAAGGGATCTTAACGATTCAGAAAGCACTTCGAGTTCTTGACGCTGTTGCACTTCCCGAAGTCCCAGCCGATCGGTTGGAGGATTGTCGGCTTATTCAGGAAATGATGGCTTGCACAGGCCTGGCTTTGACTGCAGACCAGGCGCATATGTTGTTTGCGAAGCATGCCCGGCGTCACGGGGTGGAATGGATGTCTCCTGGACTGGAGACTCCTCTGGCGCTGCGCACCAGCGCTGAAGCGATGTTGAACGATTTTTTGTTGTGTTAAAAGGAGAAGTAGAGTGAATACCAATCGCGATATGGAAGTGAATGAAGCGGCGAGGAATTTGTTGATCAGCGCGTGTCCCGTACAGCTTGGGATGCCAGCAAAGCTTATACGGAAGCTTGTCCACGGCAAGTATTCATTTCTTGCTGCTGAAGACATGTGTAGTCTTTCCAAAGATGGATGGGACCTTAGCATGCTCGACGAATACCTGGATAAACAGGGGTATGTTTTTTCCTGGGGAACGTTAAGCGAGGTATCGAAGCCGAGTGATCCCGATGACGACAAGAGCCCGGCGATTTTGCGCTTTGAGTTCATGCCAATCGAGCTCCTGCTGGCTTTCCCGCAAAGTGCGCAGTTGGAAGACCTTTTCATGTGGCTGTACCGCAACCATCCCCAATATTATCCCGAGTTCGACTGTGATGAGGGGGGGGAGAGCTGGTCAGTCATTTCGTTTCAAAGTGAAGAGGGGGGTGGAGAAACGCTAAGGTCCTGGCTTGCCAATGTGTTCCTTCCACTCATCTGGCATGACCTGCTTGGCGAGGCAACACGGATTGTTCAAGAGAAGATCAAGGCAGCTGTCGCCCAGTCCCCGGATGGGTCGTTTCATGAACTTCTTGTCGAACACGATCGGTGCCAGCTGTGCATTGATCCTGCTGAGCTGCAGTTCGAGGTTGATGCGTTTTTAGAATAGGAATAACGGAATAGCTGGCCAGAGATGCTGCTGATTTTCCTCATGTTTAACCGGGGTTAAAATACTGGCCATTTTCGTGTTAGTGCCCGTTGCAGCCGTGCCCTACGCGAGGCACTAGTCAGGTTGGTGGCATCCGTTCAAGGGCGGCTGCAGTATCAAGCAGGCCGCCCAGAATTTTGTAGGCTACCTTTTCCGAAAAACCCACAGGCAGTTCGCTGCGGACCTTTTCCACGATGGCGGGTGTGCGGGCAATGAAATCGAGCAGGAGCGGTTCGGCGTCCGTACCGTAGCCGACCGCTTTTGCAGTGCTATTGAAGTGTCGCCGCTGTATGCCATGCGCGAGATAGTGCCGGTTTGTTCCGAGTAGCGCCATCGCCATCTTGAGCTTGCGTTCGGCCCACTGGTTGGGTCCTGGGCCGATCACAGGATAGCCGGACATCACATCATAGATGGGCGTCAGCTTGAACCGGCCTGCGCCTGCGAGTAGCTGGATGCTGAAGTTCTTGGCGTGGCCATCTGGGGCGCGCAGCATCCAGAACAGAAGTTGCGAGGCCATCAGCGTGTGCATGTCGGCAGCGCTATGCTGCGATTGCTGCAGCAGGGTAAACATCTGTTTTAACCCCGGCCCACCGTCATTTTCGTATTTCAGCAGCGGTGATGTTCCCGTTGCCTGGCAAAAATCCTCCTGAACCAGCCGGAACAGCTGCTTGCCATCGTTTGATCGCACGCGGTCAAAACGCTCGACAACGAGCACCCTTTGCGCGCCGAACGTCGCAATCTCGGCATTCGCCGTGGGTAGCCCGTACTCCTTGAACAGCCGCAGACATAGCCACTCGTTATCGACCGACGTGCTGAAGTCGGCTTTTTTCCCGCCTACCATGCCGATCGGGAGCTTGAAGATGTGCGTTGTTGGCGTCGCGCCGCGCGGCTTCATCCACTTCCCATTCCACCACAAGAAGGCGTCCTTCTCTTGTGCGCCAGCGAGCGAAATGCGGAAATCATCGTCGGCATCATCAGTGGCGCCGTGTCGCTCCGAGCTGACCACTTCGAGCAAGTGCCGCTCGATGTCTTCCTCGTCAAGGACGATGCCGTCAACCTGCGCCAGTCCTTCCGGTTTGCCGCCTTCGGGCAGCAACTGCAAGGCGCCGACGCAGTCCCGGCCGACAGCCGCGAGCAGATCGAAAGGCTCGAGAGAGCCCGTCTTGAACCGGGTCGCAACGCGTTTGCGAATGATGTCACTGTCCGGCAGCAAGCCCTCAAAGTAGTTTGCCACACTGGCACCCTTGAGCGGTTCATTGCGCAGATTGAACGGCAGCGACAGCGAGATCGGGCGCCCGAGCCTTGAGCTTTGCCAGGACGCATCGTACTGGAGTTCGGAGTCGCCGTTGGCCTTGACCGTCCAGCGTCCGACGTAATCGCCATTTGCCCAAAGATGGAGCGTCTGGCTGTGTGAGCGGCGGCCCATGACTACCACTCGGCCGTATTGCTTGCGGTGGACGTATCGCGCTCGCCCAACTGCAGTTCCAGCTCGAGTGCGGAGCACCAACTGAGTAATTGCTTGACGCTGATTTCGTCAGGATGGCTCTCCAGGTAGGAGATGCGATTCTGGCTCAAGCCGACACGCGTGCCTACAGTCGCCTGGGTGATCTTGTGCCGTTTGCGGGTGGATGCAAGCAACTGGCCGAGCTGCGACGCCGTGAGGAGACGGTGGGGGAGAGGCGAGAGGGACATATGCAGTATCCGTTATTCAGATATATCAATATTATCTGAAATGCAGATAAAGTCAAGATATCTGAATAACGGATGTAGTGAATATCCGGGAAGCAAGTAGATAGGAGCGAGTTGACGAACAGTGGGCTAGAAGATGCTACTGACTCCCTCGCGTTTCACCGCGGTATGCGAGGCACAAAGCCGACTGCCACGCGACGGTCGGCCTTGGCTGCTCAATCAGTCGTAGAAAGTGTATTCAGTCTCGTCCGGTTGGAGTTTCAGCAGAAGCTCGGTGTACTTTGCCTGAAGAATGGAGGCGCTGAGCGACACCAAAAAGAAGAGCGCAGCAATCACGATAATGCCCACCCAAGAGTCGTTGAAGAACATTCCGACCAACGTGATGATTGCGAGGAAGCCGCAGACCCGACACACAATTGTAAGGAGGATCTTCGCTATTGGATGGAAGTAGAGCAACAAATAGAAGGCGCCACTTCTCATTGGTCATCGTCCTTCCTGTCTCTTGGCTTCGATCGCCTGATCCGAGAAGTGATGGCCGTGGCCACGCGGCGAATCAGGCGTTTCACTGCAACGAGTGGTTCGAAAAAAAGGCGGGTGTCTTCGATCGCTATTTTTTTTATATGTTCAATAAGTTTATTCATTTTTTTCTTCATGATGTTCAGGGTGAAATCACTATGTCCCGACCACGCCAATCACATGTGTTGATCGGCAAGTGGATGTCAGGAGAGATGCGAGCACGCAGTTCCTTCGGACAAAGGTGTCTTGCAGGCTGAGGAAATCGCGAGTCGAATGCCTGCTACGACTCCCTCGGACTGGATTGCCTTTGCCACCTCCTGCACGTAGGCTTGATATGCCAAGTTGAACAGAGTGAGTGTTTGGTGGCGCGAGTGGAAGCAAAACATGATCTTCTCGAGCGAAGCTCTGGGTCTGAAATGCTGGTGAATGAAACGATTGATGTTCCACCACAGGACCCTGCCGTCGCCTTTGCCATTGAGGTAGGCCTTCACGGATCGGCGATCTTCTTTCGCCCAGTCGGTAGTAAAAATAGTTAGGTTCGTGACTTTGTCTGTACTCATCAAATAACTCCCTTAGTGGGGTTGGTTGAGCGGCATATGTGACCGCGACAAGAGTTATCGTAAGTCCAATTTGTCCCTGCGCAAGTCGAGTTTTTAAGGCAAAGTGAGTATTTTCCTTAGGTCGGACACCTATTCTCACCCGACATCGGACATTCGATGGCATTGGAATCCAGATACCATTTCTCTCAGTCATACAGTACCAAATGTGGTGAGGCCGGATCGGGATGTGGATGTTCTTACTGCATCGCAAGAAATAGGAAATTCCTCGAATTTTCTAAACTCTCCATGTTAAAAATTTGATACTATCGACTGTTATCGGAAATTACCGATAATTGCGCTTTTATAAATGTTAATAGTTTTTTATGTTAGGTTGGATCGGCTATTAATAATTCAATTAAATAGACAGTTAAAAACGAAGGGATCACGAAATGGCTAGATGCACCGCTCCAGTAAGAGGACATAGCTCAGCCTCTGCAGCTGCTGAATGTCCTGCATGCCGTCACAGTTCTAGGTACGCTTACAGTAGAAGCAGCTCGTCCTACGCTCCATCAGGAAGCACCGCTGGCTACAGCACTAGCGGTGGTAGCAGTAGTGTCAGGTCCAGTAGCGGTTCAAGGCCGAAGTGGTCGAACGCAGGCTCATCTATCGTCTACACTCCTGCCCAAGTACAGTCGCTCACACCAATCCGTGAAACAGTTGAGACGCGGGCGGAAACGCAACCTGATCTTCGTGATGTTTTCCTTTGCCATGCGTGGGATGACCGACAGGGGCCAGCAAAAGAATTGCACGATTTGCTTGTGGCGGCAGGTGTCAAAGTTTGGTTCAGTGAAAAGGATCTTGGACTCGGAGTGCCAATGATGCGCGCTATCGACAAGGGTTTAGCTAAGTCGCGAATCGGGCTTGTACTGGTAACTCCTGCATTGCTCGCTCGCCTTCCAAAAGAAGGCGTTGCCGACAAAGAGCTTTCAGCTCTCTTAGCAGGTAACCAACTTGTTCCCATCGTGCATAACACAACCTATGTAGCTCTTCGCGATATCAGCCCTTTGCTCGCCTCGCGCAGTGGCCTAGATACTGCAGAAGATTCAATGGCTGTAGTCGCGCGGAAAATTGCAGAGTTGGTTACTCTATAGATGCTTGACGAAAAAAGCAGCTACTGGCTGCTTCTGCACGGAATTTGTCAATGACGGCTATTAGCAGGAGCAGTCGTTCGTGATGGTTTCAATTATGAGATTTATGCAATACGATGTAGTTAAGATTGTGGAATTCAATGTTCCCCAAGCCGTATTTTCTGATGAATCTAATCTTCGGTATGCTGCAGCCGATGATATCGCACCATCATTGAAGTTTACTCATCACCTCTGGATTACGACTTGGAACGCAGTGATGCGAACCGTATTAAACAAGGGATAGTTGCGTTTCGACCTGAAGATGTAGTGCTAAACTTGCGCTACTAATTCAGCCGAGATCGGCCATTAGCGATCGTTGCAATTTACTGGAATATTTATTGGTGTAACTATGCGGCCGCACCGCGTCAACGTCGTCACCTTCGCGACGTAATGGAGTAATGGGGAGCGGTGCATGGTAAGTAATTTCGAACAGGGAGACAGCATGAAGGTAATTGTAAGTAATCCGTTTCTTTGTAACGGAGCCGTCAAAGAGAACTTAGCAGCGCTTAGGGAATTGTGTAGGCCGTACTCTGAGGAAGACGATCCCAACTTCGATCCGTTCAGCAACACTCCAATGGTCACCGCACTCAATTACAGGCCGCCAGAGTCTCTAGTGCTGCAGTCAGGAAAATTTGATATTGAAGAAGCATTGTGCGTCGATTTTGTGCGAAATTGGATCAAAAACGGCGGCCGACTTGTATTAATTTTGGGAATGTGGAAAACCGGATCACAAGGATTTACAAAAAAAGATGCAGGTACTATTTTGAAAAACCTGAATCAGAGTCTCGATGGTACTATTCTGTTCGGCCAAGATCCTATTCAGTTCTACTGCGTCCCAAAAATGCACGCAAAGTTAACAGCTCGATGTAAATATGATTCCGTATCAAAGAAACATTTGGCAACGAAAGCCATTATCGGCAGCACGAATCTGACGACAGGGGCGCTCGGAGGAAAGAATTATGAGCTTGATCTCTCATTTGATAGAAATTGTTCTGAGGATGTTGCGCCATTGGATTCTATTTCAGAGACTATCAATGATCAATTGAAAGACTTTGCTAACGGTTTGGGGGTTGATCAGAGTATCACTCGTCAAGTTCAGAGGGTTTTCGAAGTCTGGCGATTTAATCAACAAGTGCGTATCGCAGGGTATACGAATTCCAATTTACCGCCAGACGCCTAATCCAGTCGAGTCTGTGCTTTCTCCTTAGACTGTCAGAGGCATTTCATCTGCTGTGCCTGTGCCACACTTCTGGCTGGGCCCTTGACGTATCTGTCTTGCAGTCGTGAGCGAAGCCTTGTCCTTGTCGAGACTGGCTGCGTGATCGACAGCGTCGGGGCGACAGCGGCGTGTCGGGGCAGACCTTGATGTTTTCGCGACGGCAACATGCTATGCTGGCGCGACCGGCCGAGAACGGCCAGGCGCGGATGGTCAAAGCTGAATTTTTCCGGAACAGATTTTGAGGAGATTTTTGTGGATATTGAGCAAAACTAGTGGATCACTTCGAGAACATTGCAAAGACGCTTTTGGAGCGGGAAGGATATTGGGTCATCCAGTCCTTTAAGATCAATCTCAGTCCTGTACAGAAGGCGCAGATTCATCCCTCCAAATCTTCGATTCCACGCCCTGAAATTGATTTGCTTGCATTGCATGTACCTACGTCGACGATCATCGCGTTCGAAGTAAAGTCGTTCTTTGATTCTGTCGGTGTCAAGCTTGTTGATTTAGCAGTCGACCATCAAGTCCCGGAAGGCCGGTACAAACTTTTTACCTGTACCCCTTATCGTGAGATCGTCCTTCATCAACTGCGCACTGACCTGCTCGCTTTGGGACTGATGGGGCCTGCGTTTCAAATTCGCCTTGGTCTTATCGCTGGGAACGGCCGAAAAGCAGACATCGAGGCGATGCGGAACCATTTCGCTGAACGCAACTGGGAGTTTTGGGGTCCGGGGGATGTCAAGGAGCGTGTCCAGCGGTTTGCAAATGAAGGATATTGCAACGACCCAGCAGTTATAACTGCGAAAATTCTGCAGCGTTAAAACTGAGTGGACTAGTGAATCGTGTGTTCGGTTTGTGGCGAAAGCGGTCATTGTCTTGACCAACTTTTTCGCGTGGCAGAAAACTAAGTCCGTCATGTGAATGCTCGACCAACTTTACTTGGCACCTCTATAAGCTAAGAAAATTAAAGGTTTAGCCTCTCAGACCAACTTTATTTAGCTGCTCAACATTGATCGCGGCAAATAGAGTTGGTCGGGCTGGAATGACGTTGGTCGCTCACGTGAGGGCATACATGTAGCGCGGTCGAGGTTCGTAAGACGGATGTCCTCAGCACTCCTCTGTTTTGGCTACGATCTGATTGAGGTACGTCCGAAGCTGCTTGCGCAGAGCGGCGTCAGGTCATATAGGTCGATAGCATTCAGTTCGATCAAGTGATCAACTCAACTTCGCTTTCACCAAACCAGCCGTATTGGAGGATGGCGTCACGAGCCAACCCTGGCTCAGGCGAGTAGTAGACGATGGCCAAACTCTTCTCCGCTCGGCTGCAGGTAACGTAGAACAAGCGGCGGGTCCGGTCTGAACCAGTCTCACGGCCAACAGCTTCATTCTCTAGGTCCGCCTTTGTTTTCGCCTTGGTGCCAAAGAACTTGTCGTAGGCAAAAAGGAAGCCTCGCGCCTCGTCGTCGTTGATTACGACCAGAACTCGCGGGAATTCAAGCCCTTTGACGCCCTGATGCGTCCCGAACTGCGACTGCCCCCGCACGTACAGGTCATAGTGTTCGATCTGGTTAAGCGGAGCCTCAAGCGACTTGCCCCATGCGCTCAGCTCAGAGCTGGTATCTTCGGTTTCTTCGCCCTCGATCCCCTCGACCTGACCTCCCTGCTTTGCCTCGTCCTCGGCTGCTGCGGCTTTGGTGTGGGCGTCACCGCGAACGAAGGGAGCCAGGGTGTCCGGGATGGCAAACAGACCCGTCTGCGCAACAAGTTCGAGCACCGTCTGAGCCGTAACCTCGGGCCGTTCCGTGATCAGCGCCAGAAGCCCGTCGCATGCTGCCTTGGCCTTGCTAAGTTGCGCGACCTGATTCGATCCAGCTGCCTGAAGCGTTTCGTGACTTAAAAGTGGCGATGATGCCTTAATGATCGCCGTAGCCGCAAACCGGTCGTTAGCGCGAAGCGCCTTGACCAGCGGCAGCACACCCCGGATGAAGAATCCAAGGCCTGCGCCTGCGCCTTGCAGGAGGCTGGTCCTGAGCCTGTCGATCCCCCAAAGCGGTTCGAAGAATTCTACGAAACCGAATCGCCGGGCAGACATCAGATGCTCAAGGGCCAAAGTCTTCACCGTGTCCGAGCTATACCAAGCTGGATCACCAGCGATCGTCTCCATCCGCTGGCGCACCGCTGCTTCTATGGCGAAGGGATCGGCACCCGCTTGAGGCGCAATGAAGACGCGAACCACGCCCACATCAGCGTCGCTGCGGGGGACTTGTTTCTCGCCGTCGACATCATGGCGGATGCTGTTGATGACCTCGATAACCCGGGACGGACATCGATGGTTCATCCGCTTGCGTGGCATGGCCCATCTGGCAGGAATCGCTTTGTCTAGCCGGTCTTTCCCGTCCGAGTAGATGCGCTGCATCATGTCACCAAAAAGACCCAAGCTGAACCGGTCATGGAATTCTTCTTCCAAATTCAAGAAGGCGTCCATGAGGGCTTTGTTCGTGTCCTGGCTCTCATCAATGAGCAAGACCGGACACCTACTTACCAACATACGCCTTAACCCAGGTTTGTTGGTCAAGAAGCTGGCCGTCATGGCTATGACCTCTGAGTGGTTCAGAGAGTCGTGCGTGCGGTTGTCGCTTGTCGGGCTGTAGATGAACTTGATGATGGATTCCAAATATGCCAGACGGCGACGCTTGACCTCCATGGACCGGAGCCTTTCAATGCCCGCCTTTGTATTGGGGCGGCCCTTCCTGTGCTGTTCCTCGAGCTCGGCAATCTCTTCTTCAAGATTCTTCGCGACCCACTGACGGATCTCGACGTTGAAGCCCTCGATCAGCGACCATGAGAATGCGTGGATCGTCATGACCTCGACCCGGGGATCGAACTCGAGACGCTGCTTGATTTCGTCGCACGCAGCGTTGGTGTAGGTGATGATGCCAATTTTTTTGCCCGTCAAAGTGAGCTGCCTGCCGTGCTCACCATCGATCGCCTGTCTTACTGCGCTGACTAATGACCGAGTCTTTCCTGATCCAGCGCCAGCGTAAAGGAAGAAGCTTCTGGGCTTGCTCAGGTCAAGACATTCAATAATCGTTGCGTCAGCCTCGGCATCGAATTGATCGTCGGCGTCTGTCATGGTGCGCCCCCCGGCGCTGAGCCTGCGGCAGTCGTTATTGAAACGGCCGTACCCGGTGCTGTAGTCAGGATTTCCACTTGCTTCTTCTTCATCTGTTCCAGAAGCCACACCAAGCCTTCTGCGATGTACTGCGGCACCTTCAGATTATTGAAGTCATCCGCCATCAAGACATCGAGGGCGAACTCCGCTTTCTTGCCGTCCTTGAGCGCGGTGTACATGCTGGCACCTACCGCAGTTGCACCGCCCCCGGTGGCGATGGCAGTCCGGAACTTGGCATTTAATCCCGGTCCCGGAAACGTTGCGAAGAACTCCACGTTCTCGAAAACGAGCGCGTCTTCAAACGTGTAGGGGTAGGCTGTTTCCTTGACAGTGGCGCCCGGCATCGTGACCTCAACGGGTATCTGGTACGCCGCGCGGACGGCGAACAGCGTGTCACCAGCATCCGCGATCGTTTTGGCTGCAGGCGGCGCACCAATGAGGGTGTCGATATCGTCCAAGGCTGGTACCCAGGTTTTTAGGGTGGAGTTGTTGGTTTTTTGGCCAGTGCCCAAAGCGGGCTGGACTGATGAGCCGCCAGTCGCTGTCAGACTGTCCAGGTCGGTAACGATCAGCGTCAACAGACCCAGATGATCAATCAAGGGGCGCAAACGATGTGCGTGGCTACCGCCAATCTCCAGCAAGGTGACGTAGCTTTGGTGCAGCACCTTGTAGTGAGCACGAATGAAGTTTGGGATGAGCATGCGCTCGGCCGGACCTTCGACAAGGATCGCTGCGTCGGCGAAGAACAAGTCGGCGTGCTGCGCACGCAAGTACCGGGTGACGAAGCGCTCGGTCTCCGTGCCCTCCCCAAATACCTGTGACAGGTTGATGACCGTCGACACTGGCACGTTAGCCACCATGCCGGCCGGCAGCCTTCGGAAATACCGCAAGCTAGCGAAGGGAGTTTCGTGCGCGACATGGCTCGAGTGCGTGCTGACGATCAATTGCGTGCGCAGTGCATCGTTTTCCCCCAGCTCTGGCCGCCTGCGAAGTACCTCGTACGCCTTCTTAATGAATACTTGCTGCACCTGTGCATGCAAGTGGGCTTCGGGTTCCTCCACGAGGACCAGGTGCAGCGGTTCAATGCTCGCAACCTCGGCCCCCTTGGATGCTTTGCCGACGCGCATCCATGCATCCCGGAAGCTCATCAGTCGGAAGATCATGGAGATGAGATTCTGGTAGCCTAACCCGTTGCTGCCCTCTGGCAGCAGCAGGCGGGGCGTGACCGCGCCTGCATCCGAAACCACGTCGACCTCGAAATTGACTGCCGCGCTGTGGTTCAACCCATCGATCGCACGCAAGCGTGTCGATACGCGCGGCCGCGGGTCGCTAACGCCTGGATAACCCAGGCCCGCCACCTCTGTGAAGCATTCTTTGAAGCTCTCCGTCAGCTTCAGATCGAACGCACCCTCAGCCGCTTCCATGGCTTGAAGGGCCTCTAGATCCATCGGATCCGGCCCTTGGGCCGGATCCAAGTGTTTGGCATAGTAGCTTCTGAGCTGTTCCGACAGCCGCGCTCCGCCAGCCGAAGTTTGCAATTCGCCTTCTTCGACCCCACTCGGAATTTCGCCAAAGCCGCGCTGCGCGGGGATGTCATGCACCTTGATCAGGCCACGGAGAGGATCTCCGTCGATCGGCAATGCCGATGCAGGAAGTACCTGCGGCAGGGCCCTAAGCTTTTCAGGGGTGGCAAGTAGCGCCGGGTCCAGCGGATAGGCTCGGATCGTGAACATCGAGCTCAGCCGCTTGCTGAGGAAGTCGACCAAGGTTTCAGGCCAAACCGTCAGCTTGGGAACGGCTGCGATGCCGGCGGTCTTGGCGGTCGCGGCCGCCGCAGCTGCTGCGCGCATGACGTTGGCATCGACGACCGCCGTGATGAATTCCTTAAAAAGTGTATTCAGATCTTTAGGCTCGTATCTTAGTCGCACTCCCAGCCTTCCACCGGTCCACTCCATGAGCGGTACAAGATCTCGAACTCGGTGGACTTCGTCTTCCTTTACCTGCAGCCATAGATCCACGGTGGGAAGCGCATGCACCCAAGGGGCAAGGGTAAGGTCCGCCACGCCACCTGCCTGGTTCGTCTGAAGCCATGATTCGCCAATATTGACGAGCGCCCGCAAGTGGCACAACGTGAAGTCATGGATCTCGAAGGGACAGCGGCGCGGCGTCAGGAACCGCCTTAGTGCCAACATGGCCGATGTCTTACCGCTGTTGTTCGGACCCACGAACAGCGTCGTTTTGAGCGACAAATCCACGCGTGCTGACAGGAGCTTCCTGAAATTCGCGATCTCGACAAATTCGACGTGCATGTAGCCCTCTCATTTATTCTGTACTTTTTGCAACACTAACCTGAGCACTGGGCTGCCAATAGAAGTGCCGCTGTATTAGGTCGCTCGGACAATTTAGTCTGTCCCACGCGCGGCGTCGCTTTGCGTAGTCATAATCCCGGCTAGGTACGCGCTGTCGTTTTTGGGGCGACGATATCTGCGCTATCGTTAGGCCCTGAATGAAGTGACAAGGGCAAAATCAACCAAAAGTTGGTGTCAATGTCTTAGCATATCAGTTGCTGCCATGAAAAAATGCGCAAATTTTCACAGCAAGGTCGGCTGTGGAAATCAATCCACTTTTTGACAAGGGAGCAAGCCAGAACGCCTGTTGGTCTGCTCACTTCAGGACTTTGGCCGCTACTCTGCCGCGATTTCAACAAGGCTCATGAGGTCGCGCTGCTCATTGGTGCCAATTTCTTTCATGGGATTACCTATTAAATTTGCCACGAATTAATATATGTTGACAGGATAAAATTTTTGATGATATTATTCTGTGTCGCTACGCGGCATTGCCTCTCTGCGGCTTAGGCTGCATTCCCAACAGTCTCCTGGCACTTTGAATGGTTCCGACTCTCTATGAGTTGCGTTTCCGTGTACAGGCTCTCCACACCGCTTCACCAGCGTATTCAAATCTTTGTTTGGGGTATCCGCGTCTTTTTTTGCCGTGCGTGCCCATCTTGCTCTGCGTTGACAATTTTTTCCGTCTGACGCTTTACAGCCGTATCTTTCCTAAACTTCGTGCCTCTGTCTGGAGTAATGCCGTGTACTGCTCCACGGCTTGTTTCGCTTGTGCATGTGCAAAGGTTTGCCCGAGTACGACCGGGTTGAAGGGGGAGGCCTCTTCTAGTCGCACAGAGCTTCCGTCAAATCTTAGTTAAGCCTGTATTACTAGGGAAGGAAAGCATGTTTTTTACCCCAAACCAAATAGCCCATCTTGCCGTTGCGTTTGCGCAAGAACACTTGGACCAGATCAAAGCCAAGTCGGCAAAATATGGATTGCCTTGGGAAGATGGCCGCCAAGAAGTCAGTCTCATCATCGTGGACAAAGGTAAGGAGTTCGACCCAACGAGGGGTACGTTATGCCAGTTTATTTTCGGGCATTGGGAAAAGCGAATGCGGCGACAATTTGGCGCTCACACGTTCGCAATCTCGCTCGACAGTGACGACATCATTGGCGAACATACACGCGCGTTGATTGAGAATATCACTGTATCAACCGACGACGATAGCGAAGAAGGAACGTTCCTGTCGGATGAGACTACCGTAGCCAAGTTGCTATCGGTCGCACGCTTTATAAGTGGCAAGTCTATCTCTGATCTTGCGCAGATTTTGGGTGTTACACCACGCCGAGTACGTCAGATGCTGCAGCAGTTACGCGAAAAGAAAACGATCCCGGAACGGCTTCAATTTTGCGTAGAGCTGGCTTGCTGCAGTTGATCAACAGAGCCGGTTCTCCTCATCACAAAGTTCCTCGCCGGTTCAGGCCAGTTTTGTGGCGGCCTGAAACATGAGCCAGGCCAAATGGCTGGGATGATGTCCGCCGTCCCCATCTGTGAATATGAAAAACTGGTGTTGCGCCACAATAACTTGTCGTTTTTACCGGTAGAGCAACGCGGGAAACCGCATAACGGTTGTGCCCGGCGCCTGAAGCTTGGTGGGGGACAAGCGCCGAAAGGCGCTTGCGTATTGACTGCGCGTCACGGGCGACGTCGATACGGAACAGTATTCTTGGGCTGGGGCCGTGCCCCGGCGTTGTCGGATATGTGCCGGACGATGTGGCGATGACCATTGAGGTTGGCCTGTTGTTCGGCGCTCAAATTTCGAGGCGATGGATGGATCAGCAACAACCGCAAGCAATACAACACCTGATGGCAGGTGCTCAATCTTGGCTGGGCTTCATGCCGCTTGACCTGGAACGGCGGACACATGTCGATACCGCATGTGCTGCTTACCACTTGGGGAGAAAACCGCAGACATTGCGGGTATGGGCGTCCGCCGAAAATGGACCTCTGCGACCGGTTCGGGTGAACGGCCGGCTGGCCTGGCCGGTAGAGGCTATCCGGCGCATTCTTGGTGCTTGAGAGAAGGGCGTCGCACCTGTGCATGCGATGTATTCGATAAGAGCCCTTTTTGGCTCTTTGATCGCCCGTGCATGGTGCGACAGGCCGCTGGCCCTTCCGGCTTGATTGATCAAGCCGGGTTACACAGGGGTTACATGGCATCCAGAAAGCAAAAAGCCCAATCCTGAGGATTGGGCTAAGTGCTTGATTTTATTGGTGCCGACTGCCGGTTTCGAACTGGCCACCTGATGATTACAAATCAACTGCTCTACCAAATGAGCTAAGTCGGCGAAACTTGTACGGGGCAGATTATACGCTATTTAATCCGCGTCAGGGTCGGGCGGCCGCCCTTGCGTGGCGGTTCGTTGTCGTCGTCGGGCGACGTTTCGGTGTCCGGTTTGGCGGTCGACACCGGCGCTGGCGCCGGGGCGATCGACGGCACGGACGCGAGTACCGGTGCGGCCGGCTCGTCCACCACTGGCGACGACTGGCCTGCGCCAGCTTCGCCGCCCAGTTGTGGCTCGAACGCCATGCCCTGGCCGTTTTCGTTGGCGTAGATCGCCATCACGTTGTTGACCGGCACGTAGATTTCGCGCGAGACGCCGCCGAAGCGGGCGTGGAAGCGGATGGCGTCGTTGTCCATTTTCAGGCCGGACGTGGCGCCGAAGCTGATGTTGAGGACGATTTCGCCTTTTTTCACGTATTCCATCGGGACCGTGGTCGAAGCATCGACCTTGACGGCCAGGTAGGGCGTATAGCCGCTATCGGTGCACCATTCGTAGATGGCGCGCAGCATGTATGGCTTGGTAGAGATTTCGGACATGGTCTTCCAGACTACGGTAACACTCGGCGCGCTGCCGCTGTAAAACGTACGGCGGCGCGCCGATGATCAACTATTGCAGCATTTAACACGGGGCGCGGCTGCGCCCTGTGATTAACGACGCATCACTTTTTCGGACGGGGTCAGCGCTTCGATGTAGGCCGGGCGCGAGAAGATACGCTCGGCGTATTTCATCAGCGGCGCGGCGGTCTTCGACAGCTCGATACCGTAGTGGTCCAGGCGCCACAGCAGCGGCGCGACGGCCACGTCCAGCATCGAGAATTCGTCGCCGAGCATGTACTTGTTCTTCAGGAACAGTGGCGCGAGCGTGGTCAGGCGGTCGCGGATTTCGGCGCGGGCCTTGTCGTGGCTCTTGTCGTTGCCCTTGGCGCGTTCGCTCTCGAGCACGTGCACGTGGACGAACAGCTCTTTCTCGAAGTTGAACAGCATCAGGCGGGCGCGCGCGCGCATCAGCGGATCGGCCGGCATCAGTTGCGGGTGCGGGAAGCGCTCGTCGATGTACTCGTTGATGATGTTCGATTCGTACAGGATCAATTCGCGCTCGACCAGGATCGGCACCTGACCATACGGGTTCATGGTCGAAATGTCTTCCGGCTTGTTGAACAGGTCGACGTCGCGTACTTCGAAGTCCATGCCTTTTTCAAACAGCACCAGGCGGCAACGTTGCGAGAATGGGCAGGTAGTGCCCGAGTAGAGAACCATCATTTGTTATAGTTCCTTAGAAACAAAGGGGGCGAGCCGTCGAACGGATCACCCCAGAACCGATTGCCCGCTCAGGCGGGCATCGCAAAAACAAGCGCCGAAGTCTGCTCCGGCGCTCTCGATTATTTCACTTCTTTCCAGTACGACGCGTTCAAACGCCAGGCCAGCAAGACAAACAGGGACAGGAACAAGACCACCACCACGCCCAGTTTCTTGCGGGTTTGCGCCGCCGGCTCCGCCATCCATTGCATGTAGCCAACCAGGTCGGCCACCGCGTTATCGAATTCTAACTTACTCATGGTGCCCGGCGCGACTTGTTCGAAACCGTCGAACTGGTGGATCGTCTTGCCGTGCTCGTGCGGATCAGGCACGTCCTTCATCTTGATCTTCTGGATGCCTTGCAATTCCCACAACACATGCGGCATCGCGGCGTTTTCCAGCACCCGGTTGTTCCAGCCGTTCGGGCGGGTATCGTCCTTGTAAAACGTGCGCAGATACGTGTACAGGTAATCCGAACCGCTGCCCGAACCCGACGCCTTGGCCCGCGCGATCACCGACAAATCCGGCGGCACCGCGCCAAACCACGCCTTGGCGTCCTTCGGATTCATGGAGGTGGTCATCAGGGCGCCCACTTTATCTGCCGTAAACAACAGGTTATCGCGGATCTGCGCATCCGTCAGTCCCAGGTCCTTGAGGCGGTTGTACCGCATCGAGGACGCATTGTGACAGTTCAAACAGTAATTGACGAATAATTTTGCACCATGTTGCAGTGCTGCCATGTTATTCGAACGGTCAGGGGCCTTATCGTAAGGGAAACCGGCTTCATTCGCCAGTACCAGCGCCGGCACCAGGGCCAGCGCAGCCAGCAGTTTCTTCGCAAAATTCATGTCTTGTCCTTTATGTACGGGTTTCAGCGGCTCAGTGCGGATGGAAAACCACGCGGTCGGGCACTTTCTTGAACGTGCCCATCGTGCTCCACCACGGCATGAACAGGAAAAAGCTGAAGTACAACAGGGTGCACACTTGCGAAATGATGGTGCGGCCCTCGGTCGGCGGCAGCGTACCGAGCACGCCCAGGGTCAGGAACGACAGGAAGAACACAGCGTACACATACTTGTGCCAGGTCGGGCGGTAGCGGATCGACTTCACCGGCGAATGGTCGAGCCACGGCATGAAAGCCAGGATCACCACCGAGCCGCCGAAGAACACCACACCCCAGAACTTGGCGTCCAGCACCTGCGGCAGCATGCCGATAATCGCCAGCAGGGCGATCACGGCAATGACGATCTTGGTGATGAACGACAGGCGCGACTTGAGCCAGATGAACACGGTGTAAGCGGCCACAAAGCACATCAGCACCCACATGAAGTCGGCCGTGGTGGCGCGCAGCACCGAGTAGAACGGCGTGAAGTACCAGGTTGGAGCGATGTGCAGCGGGGTTTTGAGCGAGTCCCCGGGCAGGAAGTTGTTGTACTCGAGGAAGTAACCGCCCATTTCCGGCGCGAAGAACACCACGCAACTGAAGATCAGCAGGAATATCGACACGCCGAACAGGTCGTGCACCGTGTAGTACGGGTGCGACGGGATGGAGTCGAGAGGATGGCCGTCCGGTCCGAGGTTTTCCTTCACTTCGATGCCGTCCGGGTTGCTCGAACCGATTTCGTGCAGCGCGATCAGGTGGGCCGCCACCAGTCCCAGCAGCACCAGCGGAATGGCGATCACGTGGAAGGCGAAGAAGCGGTTCAGGGTGGCGTCCGATACTACGTAGTCGCCACGGATCCACAACGACAGGTCGGGGCCGATCACGGGAATGGCGCCGAACAGGTTGACGATCACCTGCGCGCCCCAGTACGACATCTGGCCCCATGGCAGCAGGTAGCCGAAGAACGCTTCGGCCATCAGGCACAGGAAGATGGCAAAGCCGAACAGCCAGATCAGCTCGCGCGGCTTGCGGTACGAACCGTACAGCAGCGCCCGTGTCATGTGCAGGTAGATGATGATGAAGAAGGCCGAGGCGCCGGTGGAGTGCATATACCGCACCAGCCAGCCCGACGGCACTTCGCGCATGATGTACTCGACCGAAGCGAACGCCAACGTGGCGTCCGGCTTGTAGTGCATGGTCAGGAAGATGCCGGTGACAATTTGCAGCACCAGCACCAACATCGCCAGCGAGCCGAAGATGTACCAGAAATTGAAGTTTTTCGGGGCGTAGTACTTGCCCCATTGATCGTTCCACAGCTTGGTCAGCGGGAAGCGGTCATCGACCCAGCCCAGCGCCTTTTTTGCGGCCGGTGCATTGGCCGGCAGTTTGGTCTCCTTGAACGCCATGTTATGCCTCGCCTTTCTCGTCTTTGCCGATCACGAGCTTGGTGTCGGTGAGGTACATATAGCGTGGCACCTGGAGGTTGTCCGGCGCCGGTTTGTTCTTGAAGACGCGGCCGGCCATGTCGAAGGTGGAGCCGTGGCACGGGCACAGGAAGCCGCCTTCCCAGTCGTCGGGCAGCGATGGCTGCGGACCGGGCTGGAACTTGGAGGACGGTGAACAGCCGAGGTGGGTGCAAATGCCGACCGCGACCAGGATTTCGGGCTTGCGCGAGCGCCATTCGTTGCGGGCGTATTCGGGCGTGAATTCGTCGGGATTGCGTTTCGATTCGGCATCGGCCACCTTGCCGTCGGTTTTCTTGAGCGAGGCCACCATTTCGGGCGTGCGCTTGAGCACCCAGACCGGCTTGCCGCGCCACTCGACGGTGACCATTTCGCCCGGATTGAGGGCGGCGATGTCGACCTCGACCGGCGCACCGGCCGCCTTGGCCCGTTCAGACGGCTGGAAGGTGGAGACCAGCGCCCCCGCCGTGCACAGTCCTACCACGCCACCCGCCGCGCCCGTCGCGACGAGCAAGCTGCGACGACCTGAATCGATGTGTTTTTCGTTACCCATTCTTACCCCAATCTGTCAAAGTGCCAACAAAAATCTGCCTGCCGTAAAGCGCGTATGCTCCGGAGAACCGACCAAGTCCCGAGCACTTGTGTGCTTCTTGCAACCTCAAAAATTATAAGGGAAGGGGAGTTCCACAAGGCGGGAAAAACTTTCTCGAAAGTAACACGAGCAGCTTCCGCCGATTTGCGCCAGTTTTCCGCGTACGGTGCGCTATTGAATCGTCCCCTGTTTTTTATTTTATTGATATAGGTCAAACTTAAACCAATTCCTTGTCAATGTGTGCAAACGGCAAGGGTGTTTGGAATCCAATTGAAAAAATAGTATGATCCTTGGGCAGTTTTGTAAACAAAAGACCACACGTCGAGGGATAAAAATATGGCAATGATGCAAGAATTCAAAGAATTCGCGATGAAGGGCAACGTCGTCGATCTGGCAGTCGGTGTGATCATCGGCGGCGCCTTCGGCAAGATCGTCGATTCCTTGGTGAAGGACATCATCATGCCCCCGATCGGTATCCTGTTCGGCGGCCTGGACTTCGCCAGCTACTACATTCCGCTCAATGGCCAAGCCCACAGTCTGCCCCTGGAAGAAGCCAAGAAACTCGGCGCAGTGTTCGCCTACGGTAACTTCATCACCATCCTGCTGAACTTCATCATCCTGGCCTTTATCATCTTCCAGATGGTACGCCTGATGAACCGCGCACGCCAACGTTTGGAAAAGCCGGCCACACCTGCCGCACCGGCCCCGACGCCGGAAGATATCGTACTGCTGCGCGAGATCCGCGATTCGCTCAAGCACAGCAACGATCCACTCAAGAATTAAGAGGACGCCCGCTTCCGGCGGGTTGAATTATGCGACGACTCTGGTTGTTGTTTGCGCAAACGGTCACCGTCGCGCTGGCACTGTATTTTGTCTACACCGCGGTTGTCACCGACCGTGGGGTACCCGTGCGCCTGCAGCAAATGGGCAGCGCCGAGCGTCCCGCGCCGATGCTCGAGGCCGGTCCATCGAAGCCGCCGGCGCTGGCGGGCGGCTCGTACCGCAACGCCGCCGCGCGCGCCATGCCGGCCGTGGTCAACATCGTCACCAGCAAGCGGCCCAAGCGCAGCAAGCATCCGTTAATGAAAGATCCGTTCTTCAAGCGCTTCTTCGGCGATGAAGGCGACGAGGAGGATTCGAGCCTCGGCTCGGGCGTGATCGTCTCGGCCGAAGGTTATATCCTGACCAACAACCACGTGGTGGAAGCGGCCGACGAGATCGAAGTGATGCTGGCCGATGGCCGCAAGGCTGCCGCCAAGGTCGTCGGTACCGATCCCGAGACCGACCTGGCGGTGATCAAGATCAAGCTGGAAAAGTTGCCGGTGATCGTGCTGGGCCAGGCCGAGCAGGCCCAGGTAGGGGACGTGGTGCTGGCGATCGGCAATCCGTTCGGCGTCGGTCAGACGGTGACCATGGGCATCATCTCCGCGCTGGGCCGCAACAACCTGCACATCAACCATTTCGAAAATTTCATCCAGACCGATGCCGCGATCAACTTCGGCAACTCGGGTGGCGCACTGGTCGATACCCACGGCAATTTGCTGGGGATTAATTCGGCGATTTATTCGCAGTCGGGCGGCTCGGTGGGGATCGGTTTTGCCATTCCGATGAGCACGGCCAAGACCGTGATGGAAGCGATCATCAAGTCCGGTCACGTGGTGCGCGGCTGGATCGGCGTGGAGACGCAGGACATCACGCCGGAACTGGCGCGCAGCTTCAGCCTGCCGCGCCAGAACGGCGCCATGATCGCCGGCGTGGTGCGCAACGGCCCGGCCTACAAGGGCGGCGTGCGGCCCGGCGACATCCTGCTGTCGGTGGACGACAAGCCGGTCAGCGACACCACCGGCATGCTCAATCAGATCGCTCAACTGGTTCCAGGGGAAAAAGCTAAAATGAAGGTCCTGCGCAAGAGCCGCGAGACCACGCTCGACGTTACCGTCGGCAAGCGCCCGCCCCCCAAATAAGGTTCAGTAACACTCATGCATTTACGCGATCTGACGCAATTTTTGCGCGAACTGGCGGAGAACAACAACCGTCCCTGGTTCGTGATGAACAAGCCGCGCTACGACATCCTGCGCGAAGAATTCCTGCAAGTGGTCACCGGCATGATTGCCGAGCTGGGCAAGTTCGATCCGGCGGTCAAGTTCAGCAATCCGAAGAAGGCGATGTTTCGCATCAACCGCGACGTCCGCTTCGCGCACGATAAAAGCCCGTATAAAACGCGCTTTTCGGCGGCCGTGGCTCCCAACGACATGCGCCGTCCCAGCAAGGCCGGCGGCCCCACCTACTACATGCAGATCGACGGTTCGGGCCGGCTGCTGTTCGGCGCCGGCGAATACATGCCGCCGGCCGGACGCCTGAAAGCGCTGCGCCAGCACATGGTCGATGATGCGGCCGGGTTCAAGAAGGTGCTGAAGAATAAAAAGCTGAAACTGACGTTTGGCGATATCCGCGACGAAGGCAAGCTGATGCGTCCGCCCAAGGGTTTCGATCCGGCGCATGAGCACATCGAATACATCAAGCTCAAGAGCTTCTTCGTGTGGACCGAGATCGACTTGCCGCTCAACCAGCCGGAGCTGCTGGTGCCGATGATTGCCAGTGGCTTGAAGGATGCGTTGCCGCTGGTGGAGTGGATGCGGGGTGCGAAGGAGGAGATTGTAGAGGAGTGACCGGTGACGCTAAACTTTGCTCCGTCATCCCCGCGTAGGCGGGGACCCAATTGTGCCGCGTCGCGGTAACGCATGGAACCTGGATTCCCGCCGGCGCGGGAATGACGGATCTGTTGCTAACGCTGAGTGCTGCACCTTTCTTAGCGCAGCACCTTCTCGTCGCGCGGATCGCGCGCCAGCAGGCGCAGTACCATCGCCTGCGGCTGGTCGCCGTCGAACAGCACGCCTGCCACCGCGTTGGTGATCGGCATCTCGACGCCGATGCGCGTCGCCAGCTCGCGCACGGCTTTTGCGCACGGCACGCCCTCGGCCACGTGGCCCAGCTCCTGCACGATGGTGTCCAATGCTTTGTTTTGCGCCAGCGCCAGACCGACGCGGCGGTTGCGCGACAGGTCGCCGGTGCAGGTCAGAATCAGGTCGCCCATGCCGGTCAGGCCCATGAAGGTCTCGGCCTGGCCGCCCAGGGCGGTGCCGAGGCGGGTGATTTCGGCCAGGCCGCGCGTGATCAGTGCGGCGCGGGCATTCAAGCCCAGGCCCAGGCCGTCGGCCACGCCGGTAGCGATGGCCAGCACATTCTTGACCGCGCCGCCCACTTCCACGCCCACCAGGTCTTCGCTCGAGTACACGCGCACGTTGCCGCCGTGAACAGCGGCCACCACGCTCTCGCGCAGCTTGCAGTCAGTGGAAGCGATGGTCAGCGCGCACGGCAGGCCGCGCGCCACTTCCTGCGCGAACGATGGGCCGGACAGGGCGCCGCCGGCAACACCGTCGCCAAGCTCTTCGCGCACGATCTGGTGCGGCAGCAAGCCGGTATCGTATTCGAACCCCTTGCACAGCCATACCACGTGGGCGACGTTGTGGGGTTTCAGTTGTTTGAGCAGGGGCCGCAGGCCGGCCACCGGGCAGGCGGCGATCAGCAGGCCATCAAGGCCGGCTGCATGGGCCAGGGCTGCTTCAAAACTGCCGGCCACGTGCAGCCGCTCGGGAAACGGGTGGCCGGGCAGGTAATCGGTATTTTCGCGGGCCTCGCCCATGGCGCGCAGGGCGGCGGCGTTGCGGCCCCACAGCAGCACGTCGTGGCGCTGGGCCAATGCCATGGCCACGGCCGTGCCCCAGGCGCCAGCGCCCAGCACGGTCACCTTGCGGGTACCGGCCACTGCGGTGTGTGGAGCGGGGATCATACGCCCCAGATGTCGGCGTTCTTGACGTAGCCGGTCACGCCGTCTTTATGGCGGACCTTGAGCCAGCCGCCGGCGGCGGTATCGAGTACTTCGAGCAGCACGCCCTTGTCGGCGGTAAAGGCCGCAGTGGCGGCGTCGTCCGGGGTGCTGCGGATTTTCAAGTTGGCGGCGCGCACGATGACGTTGCGCTTGCCGGTGAGATTGCGCGCTTCAGTCCAGGCCATGTCGCCGTTGATATCGCGGACCTTGATCCATTCGCCATAGGTGAGCACTACTTCGAGCGGGGCGCCGCGCGGCACCACGAACAGTTTGCCACCCTTGGTGGAAGGCGCGTCGTACAGCACCGCTGGTGCGGCGCCCACCGTTTTGAAATCGTATGCCTGGCTGGCGGCAGCGGCCAGCGTCATGGCCAGGGCGGCGATCAAACGGGGAATTGTCATTGCTTACCTTGTCTGGTGAAACTGCCGCCGGGGAAAAGATCCACCGGCGGCGGATGCTACTACTGGCTAATGCTTAGTGCGTGGTGGTGCTGTCGGCTGGTGCGGCAGCGGCGGCTTCGGCCACGGCTTGCAGGCGCTGCTGGTAGAACACTTCGAAGTTGATCTCGGCCAGGTGCACTGGCGGGAAGCCGGCACGGGTGATCACGTCGGCGATGTTGGCGCGCAGGTAAGGGTACACGATGTTCGGGCAGCCGATGCCCAGCAGCGGATCCAGCTGGTCGGCTGGAATGTTGCGGGCTTCGAAGATACCGGCTTGCTTGCCTTCGACCAGGAAAGCGACCTTGTCGTTGACCTTGGCGGTGACGGTGATGGTCACGGTCGATTCGAAGATGCCGTCAGCCAGTGGCTCGGCGCCGACGTCCAGGGCGACTTCGATGCTTGGCGCTTCCTGTTCCAGGAAGATAGCTGGCGAGTTCGGTTGTTCCAGCGACATGTCTTTCAGGTAGACGCGTTGGATTTGGAATACTGGTTGCAGATTTTCTTCAGACATGGAGCGCTTTCGTTATGGTGAACAAGAACGGCCGTGGCCGTTCAGTATAAGTTGTGCTTGGTATGGGCAATGCTACAGCTCAAATCAACGCGAAGGCAATTGTATCAAAACCATCATGGCAACCAAGACTTTCTGGGCCGACGTTGTATTTGGTCTTGCAATTGACCGGAAAGTTCCATCAACCGTTGAGCATCGGCATCAATTTGCCGGCCTGGTCCAGCGCATACAGGTCGTCGAAGCCGCCCACATGGGTGTCGCCGATGTAAATCTGCGGCACGGTGCGGCGACCGGTTTTTTCCATCATCAGCATGCGTTGCTGCGGATCGAGGTCCACGCGGACTTTTTTCAGGTCGGTCACGCCCTTCGCTTCGAGCAGGCGCTCGGCGCGGATGCAATAGGGGCATACGGCGGTGGTGTACATCGTCACTTCGGCAGTCATCATGCTTCCTTCCAGTTATTTGGCTTGTTTCACCGGCGATTTCGCCAGCGATGGCTTGGCCGCCGACGGTTTTGCCAGCGGCAGGTTGGCTTTTTTCCACGCGGCAATGCCGCCGTCGAGCGTCACCACGTCGGTGAAACCGGCCTTGGTGAGCTTGTTCGCAGCGGTGGACGCGCGCATGCCGCCAGTCTGGCATACAACGACCATGGTACGGCTTTTGAACTTGTCCAGTTCGCCGATGCGCTGGTCGAATTCGGCAAACGGGATGTTCTTCGCGTCCGGCAGGTGGCCAAGCGCGAAGTCTTTCGCCTCGCGTACATCTACAATGGTGGCCTTGCTGCGATTAATCAAGAGCGTGACGTCGGCCGGGGTGGCGCGCCTGCCGCGCTGGGTCAGCATCGGGAACAGCAGGGCGCCACCGGAAACGAGCACCACGGCGATCAGGAAAATATTGTCAATGAAGAATTTCACAGGGTTCCAATGGTTTAAATGAATCCGCGCATTATAAAATAGAAGCAGCGATCGAACTTACCCACTTACTCATTCACTTCTTTACTCACCTTTCTTTGAAGATATTCACATGTACAAAATCGTATTCATGCGCCATGGCGAATCCACCTGGAACCTGTCGAACCGCTTCACCGGCTGGACCGATGTCGATCTGACCGAAAAAGGCTGCAACGAAGCCAAGGCTGCGGGCAAGGTGCTCAAGGAATCGGGTTTCACCTTCGACCTGGCCTACACCTCGGTGCTCAAGCGCGCGGTGCGCACGCTGTGGCTGGCGCTGGACGAAATGGACATGATGTACCTGCCGATCAAGAACGACTGGCGCCTGAACGAGCGTCACTACGGCGCCCTGCAAGGCCTGGACAAGGGCGAAACCGCCGCCAAGTACGGCGACGAGCAGGTGCTGGTATGGCGCCGCAGCTACGATACCCCGCCACCGGCACTGGAAGCATCCGACGACCGCGTGTCGTTCAACGATCCGCGCTACGCCGGCCTGTCGAAAGAACAGATTCCGCTGACCGAATGCCTGAAAGACACCGTGGCGCGCGTGGTGCCGGTGTGGGACGAGGAAATCGCCCCGGCCATCCGCGCCGGCAAGAAAATCATCATCTCGGCCCACGGCAACAGCCTGCGCGCCCTGATCAAGATGCTCGACGGCATCAGCGACAACGACATCGTGGGCCTCAACATCCCCAACGGCCAGCCGCTGGTGTATGAACTCGATGCCGACCTGAAACCGATCCGTCACTACTACCTCGGCGACGCCGACGCCATCGCGGCAGCGCAAGCTGCGGTCGCCAACCAGGGCAAGGCCAAGTAATTTGTCTTCTTTTTCTCTTAACTGGCGCGGCATGTCCGCCGCGCTGCTGGTGACTGCCTCGTTGGCAACTTCGATGGCGGTCCCGGTTGCGCACGCCGCGCCGGGCAAGCCGACCGAACGCAGCAAGCAAAAGGCGCTGGCCGAGGCCGAACGAGCCGGCTTGCAGCAAAAACTCACCGCCCTCAAGAAAGATATCGGCAAGACCGAGAGCGCCAAGGAAGATGCGGCCGACACCCTGGCCGAATCCGAGGCGGCGATTTCGGACGCCAACCGCGCCTTGCGCGACCTGCAACAGGAACAACAAGACACCAACAGCAAGCTGACCGCGCTCGGTACCGAGCGCGAGCGCCTGAGTGCGACCGTCAAGGACCAGCAGCAGCAACTGGCGCAAATGCTGCGCCAGCACTACGTGGCCGGCAACGAGGACCGCATCAAGCTGCTGCTCTCGGGCGATAACCCGAACCGCATCAACCGCGACCTGCAAATGCTGTCGTACGTCTCGCAAGCCCAGGCCAAGTTGCTGGAAGGCCTGCGCGCCAGTCTCAAGGCGGTAGAAGACAACCAGGCCGCCACCCAGAACGCCAAGGACGAACTGGGCGAGATCGCCCAGGAACAGTTGCAGCAAAAGAACAAGCTGGAGCAGGAAAAGGCGCGCCGCGCGGCGCTGCTATCGCAGCTGTCGAACAAGCTGGTGGCGCAGCGCAAGGAAGTGGGCAATGTCGAGCGCGACGAGCAGCGCCTTGGCGGCCTGGTCACGCGCCTGAACAAGCTGATCGAGGAACAAGCCGCTGCAGCTGCCGCCGAAAAGCGCCGCCAGGAACAACTGGCCGCCGCCCGCGCCGCCGCCAAGGCCAAGGCCGAAGCGGAACAACGCGCGCTGGCCAAGGCCCGGGCGGCCGAAGCCGAGCGCCAGCGCCTGGCGCGCGCCGCCGCAGCCAGGGAGGCCGCCGCCAGGGCTGCCGCCATGGCCAATGCCGGCAAATCGGGCACCATCAAACCGCAAACACCAGCGCCGGTCACGTCGCCGGCGCCACCGGTCAAGCTCGACCCGATCGACGCCGACGAACCGAAAGTCGCTGCCACGCCGGCCCCGCCGGAAGTCAAGGAACCGAAAGAGCCGCCTGCCAAGGCCGCCGATATTGCGCTCGCTCCCGCCGCGCCGGCCGGCGCCTTTGCCAGCCTCAAGGGACAGATGCGGGCGCCGGTCAACGGTCGCGTGGCGGCCAAGTACGGCAGCAAGCGCGGCGACGGCCCGGCCTGGAAGGGCGTGTTCATCAAGGCTGCCGAAGGCGCCGAGATCCACGCCGTGGCCGGTGGCCGGGTGGTGTTTGCCGAGTGGTTGCGCGGCTTCGGCAACCTGATCATTGTCGATCATGGCGGCCAGTACATGAGTATTTACGGTAACAACCAGTCGCTGCTCAAGCGTCCCGGCGACGTGGTCAAGGCCGGCGACGCCATTGCCAGCGTGGGCAACAGCGGTGGCAACGAGGAATCGGGGCTATACTTTGAGCTTCGCCTGCGCGGCGCGGCCTTCGATCCGTCGGGCTGGGTGAAGTTCTAGTTCTACACACATGCGGAAACCAATGGCAAACAAGTTCAAGAGTATCAGTCTGATCGGTATCGGCATGGTGGCAGGCGTTGCCGCTTCCATGCAATTTTCCGCCATTGCACAAAAAGTCACCGGCGCGCCGTTGCCGCTGGCCGAATTGCGCCAGTTGTCCGATGTGTTCGGGCTGATCAAGACCGACTACGTGGAAGCGGTCGATGACAAGAAGCTCGTCACCGACGCCATCGCCGGCATGGTCTCCTCGCTCGATCCGCACTCGGTGTACCTCGACAAGCGGGCATTCCGCGACATGCGCGACACCGTGGCTGGCAAGTTCGTCGGCATCGGCGTGGAAGTGAGCGCCGAGGACGGTTATATCAAGGTGGTGTCGCCGATCGAAGATACGCCCGCCTTCAAGGCCGGCATCAAGGCCGGCGACCTGATCACCCGCATCGACGGCACGCCCATCAAGGGCATGAACCTCGACGAGAGTGTGAAAAAGATGCGCGGCGAGCCCGGCTCCAAGGTCACGCTGACCTTGAGCCGCAAGGACGAGGACAAGCCGCTGACGATGACCATCGTGCGCCAGGAAATCCGCGTGCAGAGCGTCAAGGGCAAGATCATCGAGCCCGGTTACGCCTGGCTGCGCATCTCGCAGTTCCAGGAACCGACGCTCGACGACATGGTCAAGAAGATCAACGAGCTGTACGCCAAGGAGCCGAACCTCAAGGGCCTGGTGCTGGACTTGCGCAACGATCCGGGCGGCGTGGTGCCGGGCGCCATCGGCGTCTCGGCCGCGTTCCTGCCGCGCGATGCGGCGGTGGTGTCCACCAACGGCCAGCTGGCCAGCGCCAAGGAAACCTTTTATGCGCGCCCCGAGTTCTATGCCCAGGGCGGCAAGGGCGACCCGCTGGCCAGGCTGCCGGCCGGCGTCAAGGATGTGCCGATTGTGGTGCTGGTCAATGCCGGCTCGGCATCGGCGTCCGAAATCGTCGCCGGCGCCCTGCAGGATTACAAGCGCGCCACCATCATGGGCACCCAGACCTTCGGCAAGGGCTCGGTGCAAACCCTGCGCCAGCTTACCGCCGACACCGCCGTCAAGATCACCACCGCGCGCTACTACACGCCGAAGAACCGGGCAATCCAGGCGCGTGGCATCGTGCCCGACCTGATGGTCGATGAAACCGCCGACGGCGACGGCTTGAACAGCCTGCGCATGCGCGAATCGGACCTGCAAAAACACCTGGGCAACGACAAGGACCCGGCCGCCGAAGCTGCCGAGCAAAAAGCCCTGAACGCCCGCCGCGACAGCCTGGAAGAAGAACAGCGCCTGATCGCGCTGGCCAAAAAAATCAAGCCGGTGGAATTTGGCACCAAGGAAGACTTCCAGTTGACCCAGGCATTGAACCATTTCAAGGGTTTGCCGGTCCAACTGTCCAAGGTGGAGCCGAAGGAGGCGCCTGGCGCGGCCAGCGGCGCGTCCAAGTCGGATCTCAAGCCTGACGGCGAGCCCGGCGGCAAGGCCGGCGACAAGCCAGCCAAGCCTGCCACCAAGCCAACCGACAAACCCCTGCAGCTGCCCAAGCCCAAGCCGGAAGCTGCCGCCCCGCAACCAACGCAACCCCAGCCGGCCGCGCAATAATCGGCTGGCGGCTGCCACATGAACGACGAGCAACTGCTGCGCTATTCGCGCCACATCCTTCTGGACCAGATCGGCATCGAGGGCCAGCAGCGCCTGCTGGCGTCGCACGCGCTGGTGATCGGCGCCGGCGGCCTCGGCTCGCCGGCAGCCATGTACCTGGCCTCGGCCGGGGTAGGGCACATCACCATCGTCGATGACGACGTGGTCGATCTGACCAACCTGCAACGGCAAATCGCCCACACCACCGGCCGCGTCGGCCAGCCCAAGGCGCACTCGGCCCGCGATACCATGGCGCGGATCAATCCAGAGATCACGATTACCGCGCTCACCGAGCGGGTCGATGATGCGCGCCTGTTGCAGCTGGTGGCGGCCGCCGACGTCGTGCTCGACTGCACCGACAACTTCGCTACCCGCCATGCCGTCAACCGCGCCTGCGTGGCGCAGTGCAAGCCGCTGGTGTCGGGCGCGGCGATCCGTTTCGATGGCCAGGTCAGCGTGTTCGATCCGCGCGGCGGCGACCAGCCGTGCTACTCGTGCCTGTTCCCGCAGGATCAACATTTCGAAGACGTGGCGTGCTCCACCATGGGCGTGTTCGCGCCGCTGGTGGGCGTGGTCGGCGCCATGCAGGCGGCCGAAGCCTTGAAACTGTTGATGGACGTGGGCCAGTCGCTGGCCGGCCGCCTGCTGATGCTCGACGGCCTGCACATGGAGTGGACCAGCATCGCCGTGGCCCGCAACGACCACTGCCCGGTCTGTGGGCACGCACAATAACGATTACCCGGAGAGACCCCTCATGCTGAAACGCGCACTTCCGCTGGCCCTGGCTGCTACATTCGTGCTGCTGGCCCACGGCGCCCATGCCGCCACCACGACCACTTTCCTCATCCTCAACGAGAGCAACAAGCAGATGGGCGAGCAGGTGGTCGAGCGCCAGGACGACGGCCGCACCACCGTGCGTTTCACGTACAAGAACAACGGTCGGGGCCCCGAGCTGACCGAGCAATTCCGCCTCGGCCCCGACCTGTTGATGACCGAATACCAGGTCAAGGGCAATTCCACCTTTGGCGCGGTGGTGGACGAGCGCTTTACGCGCCAGGGCAACCTGGCCGAGTGGACCACCACGTCCGACCAGGGCCGTGCCACCGTGGACGCGCCGGCCAGCTATGTGCCACTGAACAGCTCGTTCGAAGTGGTATCGAATGCGATTACCGCGCTGGCCGCCTCCAGGGATGGCAAGATCGCGCTGCTACCGACCGGCACGCTGTCGCAGACCAAGCTGGAAACGGCGGAAGTGACCAATGCCAAGGGCGAGAAGCAGACGGTGCAGTTGCTGGCGCTGACCGGCATCGGCCTGTCGCCATCGTTTTACTGGGCCACCACCGGCGACAAGCCGCGCCTGTTCGCGGTGGTGATTCCCGGCTTTTTGTCGATGCTCGAGCAGGGCTGGCAGGACGCCATCCCCGACCTGGCCCGCCGCCAAAAGGCTGCCGAGGCGCAGATGCTGACCGACGTGGCGGCCAAGTTGCAACACCCGCTTGACGGCTTGACCGTGGTGCGCAACGCCCGCATCTTCGACAGCGACAAGGCCACCGTCGGCCAGCCATCGGACATCTACCTGCTGCGCGGACGCATCACCGCAGTCATGCCGGCCGGCTCGCCCACGCGTGCTGCCAACAACGTCGTCGACGCCGGCGGCCGCATCGTGCTGCCGGGCCTGTTCGACATGCACGGCCACGTCGATCGCTGGTCGGGCGCGCTCAACATCTCCACCGGCGTGACCAGCGTGCGCGACATGGGCAACGACAATGCCCAGCTGCAGGCAATGCTCGACGAAACCGCCGCCGGCAAGCTGCTGGCGCCGCAAGTGGTACCGACCGGCTTCCTGGAGGGGGAAAGCCCGTACAGCGCCAACGGCGGCTTCCTGGTCAAGGATCTCGAAGGCGCCAAAAATGCGATCGACTGGTATGCCCAGCGCGGCTATCCGCAACTGAAGATCTATAACTCGTTCCCGAAAGACATCCTGAAGGACACCGTGGCGTACGCCCACAGCCGTGGCATGCGCGTTTCCGGCCACGTGCCGGCCGGCCTGCGCGCCCAACAGGCGCTCGACGCCGGCTACGACGAAATCCAGCACATCAACCAGGTGATGCTCAATTTCTTCGTCAAGCCCGACACCGAAACCCGCAACCTGAACCGCTTCGTGCTGCCGGCCGAAAAAGTGGCAGACCTCGACCTCAATTCGAAACCGGTCAAGGATTTCCTGGCGCAGTTGGCCAAGAAGCAGATTTCGATCGACCCGACCCTGTCGGCGTTCGCCTTCCTGAAGCAGCGCGACGGCGACGTCAACGAGCCGTATGCCGACTTCGCCGACTACATGCCGCCCGACGTCAAACGAAGCTTCTCGGTCGGCACCATGAAGATCCCGGCCGACAAGGAAAAGCGCTACGAAAAATCGTATGCCAGGATGGTCGATTTCGTCGGCGTGATGTACCGCGCTGGTGTGCCGATCGTCGCTGGCACCGACGACGTGCCGGGCTTTACCCTGCACTCGGAACTGGCGCTGCTGGTCAAGGCCGGGTTGACGCCGGCGCAGGCGCTGCAAGTGGCTACCCGCAACGGCGCCCGCTATACGCGCACCAGCAACGACCGCGGCAGCATCGTGGCGGGCAAGCTGGCCGACCTGGTGCTGGTCGATGGCGATCCGACCACGGATATCCGTGACGTGCGCAAGGTCTCGGCCGTGATTACGCGCGGCTTCATCATCTACCCGAACCAGATCGACGCCGCGCTGGGCATCAAGTCGTTTGTCGAAACGCCGCCGCCGGTGGTGCAGCAATCTGCGCTGGCCGCAAGCTCGGGGCAGGCCGTCGGTGGCGGTGGCAACGATGGCGCGCTGCAACGCATCGAAGGCAGCGCGCGCAAGCATGATTGATGGCAGCGCATGTAACAACGCATGTGACAACCGCGTGACAGCGCTGTGACCGCCGTGTGACAGGCAGCGGGCAAGCAGTAAAACCATGCAAAGTCCGGCGCCAATTAAGCCATTCTTCAGCACCGGCGCGCAAAAATCATGGTCGCGACTGGTTCGATGAACGTGTTTCGGCCTTATACTCTGCACTCACTAATTATTGCACCAGATTATGAAAAAGTTATCTCTTTCCCGACGCGCCGCCCGTGGCTTCACCCTGATCGAGATCATGGTGGTGGTGGTCATCATGGGCGTACTGGCCGCGCTGGTCGTGCCCAAGTTGCTCAGCCGTACCGGCGAATCGAAGGTGGCTGCCGCCAAGGTGGACATCGCCACCATCATGCAGGCGCTCAAACTGTACAAGCTCGACAACCAGCGCTACCCGACCACCGAGCAGGGCCTGCAGGCGCTGCGCGAAAAACCGACCAGCGGCCCGGCCGCCAACGGCTGGAAAGCGGGCGGCTACATCGAGAAAACCCCGAAAGATCCATGGGGCGCGCCGTACCAGTACCTGTCGCCGGGCGTCAAGGGCGAGGTCGATGTGTACTCGCTGGGCGCCGACGGCCAGCCGGGCGGCACCGGCGACGATGCCGACATCGGTTCCTGGGACGAGTAAGCACCCGGTATTATTTTAAGGACAACGCCCATGGTAGCGGGCCGCGCGCGTGGTTTCACGCTGATTGAATTGCTGGTGGTGATGGTCATCCTGGGCATCACCCTGGGGCTAGTCTCGCTCAACGCCATGCCCGACCAGCGCCAGACCGTGCACCAGGAGGCGCAGCGCATCGCGCTGCTGCTGCAAATGGCGCGCGACGAAGCCATTGTGCGCAACCGGCAAGTGGCGTTCGAGGCCAGCAGCGACGGCTACCGCTTTTTGATCCGCAACGGCCGCCAGTGGGACGTGGCGGTGCAGGACGACCTGCTGCGCGCGCGCGAGTTCAAGCGCGGCCCCTACACCTTGCTGCTCGACCCGCAACCGAATGTGCAGGACGGCGTGATGCGCATCGTGTTCGGCCGCGAACCGGTGGACAAGCCGTTCGTGCTGACCATGGCCAGCAACAACGGCAGCAGCGTCGCCATCCGCGCCGATGGCGTCGGTCACTTTACCGTGGATTGACCATGCGCCGCTCTTCATCCTCCGGCTTTACCCTGCTCGAAGTGCTGGTCGCCCTGGTGATCGTGGGCACGGCGCTCGGTGCGTCGCTGCGCGCCGTGGGCAGCCTGACCCAGAACAGCGCCGGTCTGCGCGCGTCCATGATGGCCACCTGGTCGGCCGAGAACCGCCTGGTGCAACTGAGCCTGGCCCGCGTGTACCCGGCCATCGGCAAGCAAACCTACGAATGCCCGCAAGGCGACATCAAGCTGATGTGCGAGGAAGCCGTGATCGCCACCGCCAATCCGCGCTTTCGCCGGGTGGAGGTGAGCGTGTACGACCAGGCCAACCCGGAACGCCGCATCATCAAGCTGGCGCAGGTGCTCAGTCCATGATGGCGCAGTCCCCGCTGAACCACCGTCCGCGCCCGCGCGGCTTTACGCTGATCGAGTTGCTGGTGGCAATTACCATCCTGGCCTTCGTGGCGGTGCTCGGCTGGCGCGGCCTCGACGGCATCATCCGCTCGCGCGACAAGCTGACCGCCGAAATGGCCTACACGCGCGGCCTGCAACTGGCGTTCGCGCAGCTGCAAAGCGACACGTCCAACCTGGCCGGCACCGCGTACCTGAATCGCCGCCCGATGATCGCGGCCGACAATAACCGCATCACGCTGGTGCGCATGTCGATGCTGGAAAATGAACCAACCCGGCTGCTGGTGGTCTCATACCGGGTGCGCGACGATGGCGTGCTGGTACGGCGCGAGTCGAATCCCACCCGCGACCTGCGCGAGCTCGACACGCTGTGGCAGGCCGCACTGGGCGACACCGATACGTCGGCCAGCGTGGTCTTGCAATCGGGCGTGCAGGCGATGGCCATGCGCTACTGGGCCGACAACCAGTGGCTGCCGGCCAACGGCACCGCGCCGGTCAGCGGTACCGGCGTGCCCACCGGGCTGGAAGTGACGTTGGCGGTGCAGGGACAGGAAGCGCCGCTGGTGAAATCCTATCTGCTGGGGGAATTGTGATGGCCGGGCAAAGCAGGCACCGGCAGCCCCGCACACTGCTGCGCCAGCGCGGCGTGGCGGTGGTGACCGCCTTGCTGCTGACCACGCTGGCGGTGACCATCGTGGCCAGCCTGTTCTGGCAGCAGCAGGTGCAGGTGCGTTCGATGGAAAACCAGCGCCTGCAATTCCAGACGCGCTGGATCGTGCGCGGCGCGCTCAGCCTGAGCCGGCTGATCTTGCAGACCGACTTTTTCAGCAAGGGCGGCTTGACGATCGAAAACGGCATCTGGGCCCAGCCGCTCGAGGAAACCAGGATCGACGATTACATCGAACGCGAGCAGCGCGAGAACGAGAATTTCAATGCCACGCTGTCGGGCCGGATTGTCGATGCGCAGTCGCGTTACAATCTGACCAATCTGACCACCGGCAATACGGTGAGCCAGGTCGATGTCGCGATGTTCCAACGCCTGCTGACCGTCTTGCAGCTCGATCCCGCCCTGGCTTTGCCGCTGGCCAGGCAGGTCGCCAGCAGCCAGCCGCCGGCTCCGCCGCAGGCGGGGGCGGGCACGGTGACGCCGCCCCTGCAACAGCAGCAACAGCAACAGCAGCAGGGGGGGGAGCCGATGGGACTGGTGCGGGTGGACGATCTGCTGACGGTGAGCGGCTTTACGCAGCCGGCGGTGGAGCGGTTGCGGGACTTTTTGATCATTCTGCCGCAGCGCACCGAGCTTAACCTGAACACGGCAGCGCCGGAATTGCTGGCGGCGCTGTCGCCGAGCCTGCCGTTGGCCGACGCCAACGTGATGGTGAACGCGCGCAAGCGCGGTGGTTTTTACCGTACTACGACAGATTATACGGGCCAGTCGCAACTGGGGGCGGCCAACCGTCTGCCTGTGCAAGGGCTGCTTTTCGGTGTGAAGAGCGATTTCTTCCTGGTCTACAGCCGGGTGCGGCTGGACCGGGCCGCGCTGGACGCGGTGTCGCTGCTGCAGCGCGATAACGCGGGGCAGAGCAAGGTGTTGTGGATACGCGAAAACGAGAACGGCGATCAACGAAAGCGAGAACTTTGACTACTTTATTTATCCGCTACCCGGCCAAGGCCAGCGTCGACAGCGGCGCCGCGCAAACCTGCGCGTTTGCCCTCGTGGCCGACGGCGGCGCTGTGCAACAACAGGGCAACGCGCCGCTGGGCAACCTCGGCGCGATGGTGGCCTCGGCCCGCCGCGTGACCCTGTTGCTGGCCGCCTCCGACGTGACGCTGCTGCGCGTAAAGACGCCGCCGCTGGCGCCGGCGCGCCTGAAGGCGGCGCTGCCGGCGCTGGTGGAAGAACATGTGCTGGGCGATGTGGCCGACTGCGTGCTGGCTGCGGCCGCCACGGCCCCCGACGGCCTGCGCACGGTGGCCGTGGCGCAGCGCGCCTGGCTCGAGGTGCTGGTGCAGGCGCTGATCGCCCAGGGCGCGCATAGCGTGTCGGCGGTGCCGGCGCAGCTATGCCTGCCGTTCCAGCCCGGTTCGGTCTCGGCCAGCCTGCACACCAACGATGCCGGTTTCGAACTGACCATGCGCCGCGACCAGTTCGACGGTCTGGGCCTGACCCTGCCGGCGCAGCCGCTGGCCGCGCTGCAGACGGTGCGCGCGCTGGCCGGCGCCGAGCCGGTTACGCTGTATGTACCGGCCGACGACGCCAAGCTGTTCGCGCCGCACCTGGCCGAAGTGAACCAGAACGGCGACAGCCTGACGCTGGAAGAAGACCGCTGGGAACACTGGGTGGCTGCGGCCCGCGCCGCCGGCCTCGACCTGGCGCCGGCGCTCGGCACTTCTGGTGCTGCCGCGCGCGAATGGCGCCGCTGGCGCTGGCCGCTGCGCTTTGCCGCGCTGGCGCTGCTGGTCAACGTGGTGGGCCTCAATATCGACTACTTCGGTCAGAAGCGCGAAATGGCTGCAGTCGAGCAATCGATGACGCAGGCGTTCCAGTCGGCGTACCCGAACCAGCCTGTCAGTACCGACCCGATCCGGCAAATGCGCCAGAACGTGGAGCGCGCCAAGGGCGGCGACGGCCAGGCGCCGACCGATAGCTTCCTGGCGCTGTCGATCGACGTGGGCGAGGTGCTGGCCACCTTGCCCAAGCGCGACGTGGTCGCCAGCATCGATTACCGCGAACGCGCCTTGCAGGTCAAGGTCAAACCCAATACGGTGGACGGCGCCGCCATGGCGCTGCTGCGCACCGCCTTGCAGGCGCGCCAGCTGGAGCTGACGGAAGCGACGCCGGGCACCTGGCAGATTCGCCGCCAGGCCACCCCTAAACCATCGGCGAAGGCATCAGTGGCATGAGCAAGTTCGATCAAAAAATACAAGACCTGCGTGGCCGCGCCACCACCTTCTGGATGGCGCGCACCGAGCAGGAACGCAAGTTCCTGGGCGTGGGCGGCGTGGTGCTGGTCCTCGGCCTGTTCTACGGCGTGCTGCTCGACCCGGCGCTGTCCGGACGCGCCCGGCTGGCAACCGAATTGCCGCTCAAACGCCAGCAGGCAGCTGAAATGCAGGCGCTGGCGCGCGAAGCGATCGCCCTGCGCGGCCAGAACAATATCGCGCCGCCACCAATGACGCGCGAAAGCCTGGCCGCCAGCCTGGCCGCGCAAGGCCTGGGTTCGCCCACCGTCAACATCACCGGCGAATACGCCAGGATCCAGCTCACCAACGTGCCGTTCGCGGCCGTGGTGACCTGGCTCGAAGCGGCGCGGGTGGACAGCCGCATCGCCGTGCAGGACGCCAATTTTGTCGCGCAGGACGTGGCCGGCATGGTCAACGGCAATATCACCTTGCGCCAGAGCCAGCAATGACAACAGCCCAGATGATCCTGAAAGCCCGTCCGTGAAGCGCGCCCTGCTGTGGGTAAGCACCTGCGTGCTCAGCGTGCTGTTAACGCTGGCCATCTTCTTTCCCGCCGCCTGGCTCGGCGCGCTGGTCGAGCAGCGCACGGGCGGGCGTTTGACCCTGGGCGACGCGCAGGGTACGCTGTGGCGCGGCTCCGCCTTTATCGGCGGCGCGGCCGGCGGCAATGGCCCGGTCACGCCGCTGCTGCCGGGGCGCTTTACCTGGACCGTGTCGCCGCTGGCGCTGATCGGCATGGTCGATCTGCGGCTGGAAAACCCGCAGGCGCTGGCGCAGCCGGTCACCTTCAAGGGCAGCTGGTCGCAGTGGCAACTGAGTCCGTCGGCACTGCTGCTGCCGGCCGAGGGCCTGGCCGGGCTGGGCGCGCCGCTGAACACGCTGGCGCCGAGCGGCACCATGCGCCTGTCGTGGACCGGCCTCGAGCTGGCGCTCGACCAGAAACAGATCGGCGTCAACGGCCGCACCACGCTGGAGATGACCGACATGTCGTCGCGGCTGGCGCCGGTGCGCCCGCTCGGCAGTTATGCGCTGGCGCTCGACTGGCGCGGCCAGCAGGCGGCGCTCACGCTGAGTTCCGTCAAGGGACCCCTGCTGCTCAGCGGCAGCGGTAACCTCAACCGTGGCCGCCTGAATTTTTCCGGGCAGGCCGAAGCAGCACAAGGATACGACGACGTACTGGCCAACCTGCTGACCTTGCTAGGCCAGCGCCGTCCCGGCACCGACCGCACCATCATCGCTTTAGAGTTCCATTCTTAAAAGTTCAGCCCCATGAAAAAACAGAGCCCAACCCAACTTCCCGCGCTGCGCCGCCTGAACGCTGCTGCGATGCTGTGCTGCGCGCTGGTGGCGCCTGCCGCCACGGCGCTGCTGCCGGGCGTCGCGCACGCCGCTGCCAAGGCCGCGCCTGCCGATGACGCCGCCGCGCTCAATTTCGTCGGCGCCGACATCGAATCGGTGATCAAGGCCGTGGGCCATTACACCAATATCACCTTCGTGATCGACCCGCGCGTGAAGGGCACCTTGACCCTGGTGTCGGAAAAATCGATCACCAAGTCGCAGGCGTTCAGTTTGCTGACCTCGGCGCTGCGCCTGCAGGGCTTTGCGGTGGTGAGCGGCGACGGCTACGCCAAGGTGGTGCCGGAAGCGGACGCCAAGCTGCAGTCGTCGCCCACGCAAGTGGGCTCGGCGCCTACCCAGATCAAGGGCGACCAGATCGTCAGCCAGATCTTCCAGCTCAATTACGAGTCGGCCAACAACGTGGTCACCGTGCTGCGCCCGCTGATCTCGCCCAACAACACCATCAACGCCAACCCCGGCAACAACACGGTGGTGATTACCGATTACGCGGACAACCTCAAGCGCCTGGCGAAAATCATCGCCGCGCTCGACGCGCCCGCCACGGCCGACCTCGACGTGATCCCGGTGCGCTACGCGATCGCCAGCGACATGGCCGCCATGATTAACAAGCTGATGGATGCCAGCGGTGGCGGCGGAGCTGCCGGTGGCGCCGGCGGCGATGCCGGCCGGGTCAACGTGCTGGCCGATCCGCGCACCAACTCGCTGGTGCTGCGGGCGCCGTCGCAGGCGCGCGCCAACCTGGCCAAGTCGCTGATCGCCAAGCTCGACCAGCCGACCCAGGAACTGGGCAACGTCCACGTCGTGTACCTGAAAAATGCCGAAGCGACCAAGCTGGCGCAAACCCTGCGCTCGCTGGTGTCGGGCGACACGTCCAACCCGAACCAGAACAGCGGCGGCACCAGCAACAACGGTGGCCAGGGCATGAACAACAATTCGTTCGGCGGCCAGAGCAGCAATACCGGCATGAATTCGGGCTCGGGCAGCAATACCGGCGGCACCAACGGTCCCACCAACCCTCTGCTGACCGGCAATAACAACCAGCAGCAACAGGGCGGCGGCGGCCAGGCCGGCTTCATCCAGGCCGACGCCACCACCAACACGCTGATCATCACCGCACCGGAATCGATTTACCGCAACCTGCGCGCCGTGATCGACCAGCTCGACGTGCGCCGCGCCCAGGTGTACATCGAATCGCTGATCGTCGAAGTGTCGTCCGACAAGGCGTCCGAATTCGGTGTGCAGTGGCTGGGCGCCACCGGCGACGCCAACAGCAAGTACCGCCTCGGTGGCGTGCAGTCGTCCGGCGTGGCCGGCGCCAACAACAACATCCTCGGCGTGGCACAGGCGCTCAGCGGCTCGGCCACCGCCACCGCCGCCAGCCTGCCTGGCGCTGGTTTGACCGTGGGCATCTTCAAGCAGGTTGCGGGCGGCCTGGGCCTCGGTGTGCTGGCCCGTTCGCTGGAATCGGACGGCAACGCCAACGTGCTGTCCACGCCGAACATGATCACGCTCGACAACGAGCTGGCCACCATTTCGGTGGGCCAGAACGTGCCGATCCTGACCGGCCAGTTCACCACTACCTCGGGCACCAACACCAACCCGTTCCAGACCATCGACCGCAAGGAAGTGGGCCTGACGCTCAAGGTGCGGCCGCAAATTTCCGAGGGTGGCACCATCAAGCTGGCGATTTACCACGAGACCTCGAGCGTGGACCAGTCCACCCTGTCGGCGCCGGCCGGCATCACCATCAACAAGCGCGTGATCGAAAACAACGTGGTGGCCGACGACGGCCAGATCATCGTGCTGGGCGGGTTGATCGAAGACACCGAGGGTGACAGCGTGGACAAGACCCGTGGCCTCGGTGACATCCCGATCCTGGGCAACCTGTTCAAGTACCAGAAACGCTCGCGCAAGAAAACCAACCTGATGGTGTTCCTGCGCCCGGTCGTGATCCGCAGCAAGGATCAAAGCACCAGCCTGGCCACCGACCGCTACGACTACATGCGCGGCGCCCAGGAGGCGATCAAACCGCCGGACAGCATCCTGGTCAAGGACCTGGGCCAGCCGATGTTGCCGAATATGCAGAGCGGCCAGCCGACCGCCAGCGGCACCATGGCGCGGCCGATCCAGACCGTGCCGTCGCAAACCGTGCCGGGCCGGGCCGAGAACATCGCGCCACTGCCTTCTGCGCAGCCGCAGCAACCGCAGCTGCCACCACCGCTGTATCAACCACAGCCGCAACAACAGCCACAGCAGCAATAATGATGGAACGCCTGCAATGAACAATCTTCTGCCCTTCGCCTTTGCCCGCGATTACGTGGTGCTGGCGCAGCCAAGCGATACCGCCGAGAACACGGTGGACGTGCTGGTGTGCGGCGCCACCGCGCCGGCCGCCATTGCCGAGGTGTCGCGCCGGTTCGGCCGCATCCAGCTCAAGAACCTGGCCCGCGCCGACCTCGAAATCGCCATCGCCTCGGCCTACGCCGGCGCTGGCGGCAACGCCTCGATGGTGGCCGACGAGTTCGACGCCAACCTCGATCTGACCAAGCTGCTGCAGGACGTGCCGGCCATCGAAGACTTGCTCGAATCGTCCGACGACGCCCCGGTGATCCGCATGATCAATGCGTTGCTCACGCAGGCGCTGCGCGACAGCGCGTCCGACATCCACATCGAACCGTTCGAGCAGACCTCGGTCGTGCGGTTCCGCGTCGATGGTGCGCTACGCGACGTGGTGCGCCCGCGCAAGGCGATCCACGGCTCCTTGATTTCGCGTATCAAGATCATGGCTCAGCTCGACATCGCCGAGAAACGCCTGCCGCAGGATGGCCGCATCACCTTGCGCATCGGCGGCAAGCCGGTCGATGTGCGCGTCTCCACCTTGCCCACCGGCCACGGCGAGCGCGCCGTGCTGCGTTTGCTCGACAAGGAAGCGGGGCGGCTCGACCTGAACCACCTGGGCATGAGCGCGACCATGCTGCCCAAGTTCGACGCGCTGATCAACCAGCCGCACGGCATCGTGCTCGTCACCGGCCCGACCGGCTCCGGTAAAACCACCACGCTGTACGCGGCGCTGTCGTTGCTCAACGCCACCACCACCAACATCATGACGGTGGAAGACCCGATCGAGTACGACTTGAATGGCGTCGGCCAGACCCAGGTCAACGCCCGCATCGACATGACCTTCGCCAAGGCCCTGCGCGCGATCTTGCGGCAAGACCCGGACGTGATCATGATCGGCGAGATCCGCGACCTGGAAACGGCGCAGATCGCCGTGCAAGCGTCGCTCACCGGCCACCTGGTGCTGGCCACCCTGCACACCAACGACGCTGCCGCCGCTGTCACGCGGTTGCTGGACATGGGAATCGAACCGTTCCTGCTGTCGTCGTCGCTGCTCGGCGTGCTGGCGCAGCGCCTGGTGCGCAAGCTGTGCGGTCACTGCAAGAGTTTCGACGGCCAGCTGTGGCAGCCGGTCGGCTGCGAACATTGCGGCCATACCGGCTATACCGGCCGGGTGGGCGTGTACGAATTCCTCGAGACGACCGAGCAGATCCGCGCGCAGATCCACAACCGCGCCTCGGAAGCGGAAGTCAAGGCGGCGGCCGTGGCCAGCGGCATGATCACCATGCGCGAGGACGGTGAGCGCTGGTTGGCAAGCGGCGTGACCACCCAGGCCGAGTTGCTGCGCGTGACCAAGGATTAAGGACTAGGGACCAAGATGCCAGCATTCCGTTACGAAGCCGTCGATGCCGGCGGCGCCACCAGGAAAGGTGTGCTCAACTCCGACAGCGCCCGTTCGGCGCGCGCCGAGTTGCGCACGCTGGGCCTGGTGCCGCTCAAGGTGGACGCCATTGCCGCCCAGCTTGACGCGGCCGGCGTGGCCAAGCGGCGCGGCTTCGGCGAGCGCCTGTCCACCACCGAGCTGGCGCTGTTTACGCGCCAGATGGCCAGCCTGCTCGAGGCCGGCCTGCCGCTGGAACAGGCGTTTACCGCGCTGCTGGAACAGGCCGAGCGCGCCTACCTGCGCGACCTGATCGCCTCGATCCGCGCCGAGGTGATCGGCGGCGCCGCGCTGTCGGACGCACTCTCGCGCCACCCGCGCGATTTTGCCGAAATTTACCGTGCGCTGGTGGCGTCCGGCGAGCAGATCGGCCAGCTGTCGCGCGTGCTCTCGCGCCTGGCCGACTACATCGAGCGCCGCAACGCGCTGGTGCAAAAGGTGCGCCTGGCGTTCACCTATCCGGCCATCGTCACCGTGGTGGCGTTTGCCATCGTGATCTTCCTGCTCACGTACGTGGTGCCGCAGATCGTCTCGGTGTTTGCCAACACCAAGCAAAAACTGCCGCTGCTCACCGTCATCATGCTGGCCATTTCCGACTTCGTGCGCAATTACGGCATCGTGGTGGCGATCGCGCTGATCGGCGCCTGGTTTGCCTGGCGGCGGGCGCTGGAAAATCCGTCGCTCAAGCGCCGCTGGCACACCTGGCTGCTCACGGCGCCGCTGTACGGCAAGTTCGAGCGCAGCTTGAACACCGCACGCTTTGCCAGCACCCTGGCGATCACCACCGGCTCCGGCGTGCCGATCCTGCGCGCGCTGGAAACCAGCCGCGACACCTTGTCCAACGTCGCCATGCGCGAACTGGTGGAAGAGGCCAGCGACGCCGTGCGCGAAGGCGTGAGCCTGGCGCGGTCGCTGTCGGCCCAGCGCCACTTCCCGCCGATGCTGGTGCACATGATCCGCGCCGGCGAAATCACCGGCGAGCTGCCGGCCATGCTGGACCGCGCCGCGTCTGCCCAGGAAGCCGACCTCGAACGTCGCACGCTCACCATCGCCGGCCTGCTCGAACCCGCACTGATCCTCGCCATGGGCGTGGTGGTGCTGCTGATCGTGCTGGCGGTGCTGATGCCCATTATCGAAATCAACCAGCTTGTGCGCTGACCCGGAAAGACCGTTATGAAGCGTTTGCCCCTGTTTGTTACCGTCCTGGCCGTGGCGCTGTTGTGCGCGTCGCTGGCCTATTGGGTGCTGCAGTTCAACCAGCCCCGCCAGCGCGCGATTGCCGCGCCGCCCCCGGCGCCGCCGGCCGTCCTCAACCTCGACGCCGCCAAGGGCCTGTTCGGCGGCCAGATCACGGTGGCTGCCGCCAGCAACTACCAATTGAAGGGCGTGGTGGCCGCCGGCGCCAGCGGCAGCGACCGCGACAGCGCCGCCATCGTGGTGGTGGACAACCAGCCGGCCCAGGCCTATGGACTGGGGCGCGAACTGGTGCCCGGCGTGATCGTCAAGGAAATTTATCCGAAGTTCGTGCTGCTGTCCGAAGGCGGCGCCATCAAGCGCCTGGACTTGCCCAGCGATGCCGGCGCCACCAGCACCGCACCTGCGCTGTCGGCGGTCCAGCCGGTGCAGCCGCCACCGCCACCACCTGCGATGCCCGCGCCGCAGGTGCAGATGCAGCCGGCGCCGGCCATGCAACCGGCCGGCACGGTGCCGCCGGCTGCCGGCCAGCAAAATCCGCGGCCGCAGAATAATCCCGGTGTGCCCAGCAACGGCAACGGCAACGGTAACGGCAATGGCAACAATCCGAACAACGCCAACAACCCCAGCAACCCCAACGCGATCGGCCCGGTCCCCGGCTTCGGCCGCCAACAATGAACCGGGTCCAGCCCATGACAGGTTTCCGTCTCCTGGCCGCAGCCCTGTGCTGCGGCTTTTTCTTGTCCGCGGCAGCAATTGCCCAACCTGTCTCCCCGGTCACGCCCGAGGTGCAATCGAAGCCGCGTCCCAAGGTGGCGCTGGTGCTCTCGGGCGGTGGTGCGCGCGGCTTCGCCCATATCGGCGTGCTCAGGGCATTGCAGGAATTGCGGGTGCCGGTCGATATCGTGGTGGGCACCAGCATGGGCAGCGTGGTCGGCGGCGCGTACGCGGCCGGCAGTTCGGTCGAACAACTGGAACTGCTGGTGCGGCGCACCGACTGGGCGGCGGTGGTGGCCGACCGTCCGCCACGTGACGAGCTGGTGTTCCGCCGCCGCGAAGAGGATTTATTGCTGCCCTCGCGCATCGAACTGGGCGCGCAATGGGATGGCGTGACCCTGCCGCCGGCCGCTGCCGGCAACGAGGCGCTGGAACTGGCGCTCACGCGCGTGCTGCCGCACGGCGCGCGCGACAAGCCGGTCAACCTGCTGCAACTGCCGTTCCGCTCGGTCGCTTCCGACCTCGTCACCGGCGAACTGGTGGAGTTGTCCGATACGCCGCTGTTCCTGGCCATGCGCGCGTCGCTGGCGGTGCCGGGCGTGTTTGCGCCGGTGCGCATCAAGGACCGGCTGCTGGTCGATGGCGGCCTGGTGCGCAATCTGCCGGTGGACGTGGCGCGCGAAATGGGCGCCGACATCATCATTGCCGTCAACGTGGGCACGCCGCTGGCGCAGGAGAAGGAACTGGTCAGTGCGGTGAGCGTGGCGCAGCAGATGCTGCAAATCCTCACCGAGCAGAACGTCCAGCGCTCGCTCAAGGAACTGCGGCCCGGCGACATCCTGCTGGCGCCTGACCTGGGCGGGATCGGCTTTCTCGATTTTGGCCGCCACGACCGCGCCATGCGGGCGGGCGAGGCGGCGGTGCGCGCCATGAGCGACAAGCTGGTTGGCCTGGCGCTGCCCGAGGCGCAGTATGCGTCGTACGAATTGAGCCGGCTGTCGGCGCCGGTGCCGATCGACCAGCCGATGCGCCTGGCCAGGCTCGACGTCGCGCCGAGCGGCCACATCAATCCGCAAGAACTGGCCGTGCAATCGGGCCTGAAAGTGGGGCAGATGGTCACCGGTGAGCAGGCCCAGCGTGCCGGCAATTCGCTGTTCGGCCGCGGCGACCTGGCGCGGGTGGAAACCGAGGTGCGCGACGACGGCGATGGCCGCAGCGTGCTGATCAAGCCGACCGAGGCCGACTGGGCCCGCAGCCGCCTGCGCGTGGGGCTCGAGTTCAGCAGCGACTCGCACGACAACAACACCTTCCAGTTCAAGTTCATGCACGTGCTGTCGTCGGTCAACGATTGGGGCGCCGAATTGCGCACGGTGGTCAACCTCGGTACCCAGCGCACCTTCGGCACCCAGTTCTGGCAACCGCTGGGCGCGGGCTCGCAATGGTATGTGGCGCCGTCGCTGCAACACGGCATCGTCACGCGCGACATCTTCGATACGGGCGGCTTTCGCCAGGCCCGCTACGGCTACAACGCCCACAGCGCGACCTTTGCGATCGGGCGCCAGCTGGGCCGCTGGGGCGACCTGCGCTACAGCGTGTCGCGTCAGCGCGCCAACTCGCAGCAGAGCATTCCCTACCAGCCCGAGGTGATCAGCGACCGCGAGACCGTGCGCGCAGTCTCCTACAACGTCGATAGCCTCGACACCATCGCCTTCCCCACCCGCGGCCGGCTGTTCAACATCGAATGGCAGGGACGCCAGAACGGCGATGCCAATGCCGCCGTGGCCACCCAGCAGCGCGTGCAATGGCTCGAAGCATTCCACCTCGAGCGCTGGGCCGGCCACCTGTACGGCGAATGGTCGCGCAACCGGGGCGCGTCGTCCACGTCGAACCTGGGCGGCTTCCTGCGCCTGTCGGGCACCATGCCCGAATCGGTGGCCGGCGCCCGCACCGTGCTGGCGCGGGTGGTGACTGCGCGCAGCATCGGCAGCATGCCAGCCGCCTTGGGCGGCGACGTGCGAGTAGGCTTCTCGCTGGAAACTGGCGGCGCCTACAGCGACAGCGCCTCCCTGCACCGCAACACCCTGCGCCAGGCAGCCAGCGCCTTCATCTCGGTCGATACGCGGTTCGGCCCACTGTACTTCGGCGCCGGCAAGACCCGCGACGGCAGCACCAGCGGCTACCTGTTCCTGGGCCCGGTGTGGTGAACTTCGGGGTCAGTGCCGACATTCGGACACGAGCCCAGCTTATAGCGCTTGAGGCCGTGTCTAAATGTCGGCACTGACCCCGAACCTTGGGTATATCAGCGGGTTTCGGCGCGGCGCAGGGCGGTGAAGGCGGCGAACTCCCATGACCGGAAACCGACCAGCAGCGTAAAGCCGTCGCGGTCGCCGGGGGCGAGTTTGCGGTCGCCCTGGTGCAGGCGCGCCAGTTCGCCGGCCAGTTGCTGGATACGGCCGACCAGTTCCTGGGCGCTGGGCAGCGACAGCCGGGCCGGCAGGCACAGCAGGGTCTCGCCGGCGCCGGCGAAGCTGCCGCTGAAGTAATCGCTGACCGCGTGATCGCGGAAGAATTGCTGCACCGGGCCGTCCGGCAGCCAGCGAAACGCGTTCGATACGCGCAGCCGGTAACGATTCAACGGCTTTAGTTCGATCACGCCCAGTCGGTCGAGTTCGGCCAGCAGCATGATGCATTCGGGTTCGGTGAGATTGTAGGTTTCCAGTACCTGCTCCACGGTCCAGTGGCCGAGGCAGCAAATCGCCATCAGCAGCAGGTGCGGATGCGCCAGCAGCGCTTTTTCCTGGGTGAGGGTGAGGGCGTCGGTTTGCGGGGTGGCGTCGGCGGCGCCGCGCAGCACGTCTTCCATCGGCACGCCGGCCGCCTTGCAGATCTGGGCCAGCCGCGAGAGCGACATGTCTTGCTGCCCGAACATGCGCTTGACGCTCGATTCGCTCATGCCGATGCGCTCGGCCAGCATTTTATAGGTGACGCCGGCAGTGCGCATTTGCGTGCGCAGCACCTGCAACAGCAATTCGGGAGAGCTCATGATACGCCTGGTGGAGAGTCGAAAGGTATCGTATCACGATACCAGGCGTGGCGAGAAGTGATGCCTGGGACAACACGCTAGGACTGGCGCCGTAAGTGGCGCACACTGCTTGCATGGATTCGGAGCGGACGCCATCACCGGTGTCCGCCAAAGATCCAAACCAATTCCAGCAAAAGGCCTCGAACACCGCAGCGATGTTCGAGGCCTTTTTTATGACTCGTCGGGATCGGGCTTGAGCGCAATTTTTGCCAGTTGTCGCTTGGCGGCCTGGCGCTCGGTAGACGGCGGCTTGGCATGCGGTCCGGCGCCCCCAGCGCGTGCCTTGGCAGCGACCGCCACCGGGTTGCGCGGTGGCGGCGATGGCGGCACCCTGGTAGGTGCGACCTGTTTCTTTTGCCGCGTTGCCAATGCTTTATTCGCCATCGCTGTTCTCCTATGGAAGCTTGAAAACCGTAGCGAGCGGCTTGCTGTCGTCTTGAGTAGCGGAAGCGTACGAAGGTACGCTGAGCAACGGAGAGGCGATAGCAGGCCGCGCAGTAGGTTTGCGAGCTTTCATATTAAAGCACGTAGCGCGACAGGTCCTCGTTGACCGCCAGCGCATCGAGCCGCTCGTTGACATACGCGGCGTCGATCGTGACGACCTTGCCGCTGGTTTCGCTGGCGCTGAACGACACTTCCTCCAGCAGCTTTTCCATCACCGTGTACAGCCGGCGCGCGCCGATGTTTTCGGTGCGCTCGTTGACCGAGAAGGCGATTTCGGCCAGGCGCGTAATGCCTTCCTGCGAGAATTCCACTTTGACGTCTTCGGTCGCCAGCAGTGCCTCGTACTGCTTGGTCAGACAGGCATCGGTGCTGGTGAGAATGCGCTCGAAATCGGCGATCGACAACGATTCCAGTTCCACCCGGATCGGGAAGCGGCCCTGCAGCTCGGGAATCAGGTCCGATGGCTTGGCCAGGTGGAACGCGCCGGACGCAATGAACAGGATGTGGTCGGTGCGTATCATGCCGTACTTGGTGTTGACGGTGGTGCCTTCCACCAGCGGCAACAGGTCGCGCTGCACGCCGGCGCGCGAGACGTCGCCGCCGCCCATCTCGGAACGGGTGGCGATCTTGTCGATCTCGTCGAGGAACACGATGCCGTTCTGCTCGACGTTCTGGATCGCCTTCTGCTTCATTTCCTCGTCGTTGATCAGCTTGGCGGCTTCCTCGTCGACCAGGAACTTCATCGCTTCCTTGATCTTGACCTTGCGCGCCTTTTTACGGGTGTTGCCGATGCCCGAGAACATGGTCTTGATCTGTTCCGTCATCTCTTCCATGCCCGGCGGCGCCATGATTTCCATTTGCGGGCCGGCGTCGGCGATGTCGATCTCGATTTCCTTGTCGTCGAGCTCACCCTGGCGCAGGCGTTTGCGGAAGGTCTGGCGCGTGCTGTCGCCTTCCTTCGGCGCATCGGCCGGCGCGGCATTGTTCGGCTGGAAGCCGAAGTCGCGCGGTGGCGGCAGCAGGATGTCGAGCACGCGGTCTTCGGCGGCATCTTCGGCGCGGGCGCGTACCTTGGCCATTTCGGCCAGGCGGGTTTGCTTGATGCCGATGTCGATCAGGTCGCGGATGATGGTATCCACGTCGCGGCCGACGTAACCGACTTCGGTAAACTTGGTGGCCTCGATCTTGATGAACGGCGCATCGGCCAGCTTGGCAAGGCGACGGGCGATCTCGGTTTTACCGACGCCGGTCGGACCGATCATGAGGATGTTCTTGGGCGTGATTTCGTGGCGCAGCGGTTCTTCCACCTGCTGACGGCGCCAGCGGTTGCGCAGCGCGATGGCGACGGCCTTCTTGGCCTTGCCCTGGCCGACCACGTGTTTGTCGAGTTCGCCGACGATTTCCTGGGGAGTCATATTCATGCGGGTTCCAGTGTTTCGATGATGTGGTTCAAGTTGGTGTAGATGCACAACTGGCCGGCAATCGTCAGTGATTTTTTGACCACTTCCGCAGGCGAGAGTTCCGTGTTTTCCACCAGCGCCTTGGCGGCCGACTGGGCATACGTGCCGCCCGAGCCGATCGCGCCCACGCCGTCTTCGGGCTCGAGCACGTCACCGTTACCGGTGATCACCAAAGTCGACTCGCTGTCGGCCACCAGCAGCATCGCTTCCAGGCGGCGCAGCACGCGGTCGGTGCGCCAGTCCTTGGCCAGCTCGACGGAGGCGCGCAGCAGGTTGCCCTGGTGCTTTTCCAGCTTGCCTTCGAAGCGGTCGAGCAGGGTGAAGGCGTCGGCAGTGCCGCCGGCGAAACCGACCAGGACCTTGCCGTTATAAACCTTGCGCACCTTGCGGGCCGTGCCCTTCATGACGATGTTGCCGAGCGTGACCTGGCCATCGCCGCCGAGCGCGACATCCTTGCCGCGTCGCACGCACAAGATGGTGGTGCCGTGAAATTGTTCCATGTTGACCTCAAATATTCAGTTGGTTGATGCCGCACTGCGTCTTGAAGGTGGAAATGGGGACGGAAAACGCAATTGCAATCCCTGAGCCGGACACGGCGACAGGACAAAAAAAAGCACGCGGGGTGAGGCGCGTGCTTGGGGAGGGTTGCTGCCGGGCTTAGTCGCCGTACAGCTTTTGCTTCAGTTCGCGGCGCTGCTGCGCTTCGAGCGACAACGTGGCGGTCGGGCGGGCGATCAGGCGCGGGATGCCGATCGGCTCGCCGGTCTCTTCGCACCAGCCGTAGTCGCCGCCGTCGATGGCCACGATTGACTGCTGGACTTTTTTCAGCAGCTTGCGCTCGCGGTCGCGGGTGCGCAGTTCCAGCGCATGCTCTTCCTCGATGGTGGCGCGGTCGGCTGGATCGGGGACCAGCACGGTTTCGCGCAGGTGCTCGGTGGTTTCGCCGGCGTTCTTGAGCAGCTCTTTTTCAAGCTGTTGCAGTTTCGCCTTGAAAAAAGCCATCTGCGCCGGGTTCATGTAGTCCTTCTCATCCATCTTGAGAATTTCTTCTTCGGTCAGGATGCGCTCGGCTGCGGTCGATTTATTAGTTTTAGTGGTCATAACTTCGCTTACCTTCGATACGACAGAGTTTTCAAATTGATCAGCAGAAGGGCCCCAGGCCGTTACGCTGCACCGGTATCCGCCAGTGGCTTGCCAGCTTGCAGATGGTGTGGTGTTTATGCTATCCCCACAAAACCCGGATAGTTTATACCAGACATTGTTCTAATCCGCTAATAAAGATATCTTTTGGCAGATTTTTACCTATAAATACCATTTTGCTGCCACGAACTTCATTCTCGCCCCACTTGGCGCCCAGGTCGCTGCCCATGATCTGGTGCACGCCCTGGAACACGACCTTGCGATCGGCGTCCTGCATTAACAATACCCCTTTATAGCGCAGCATGCGAGGACCGTAGACATTGACTAGGCCGCCGAGGAATTCGTCCAGTTTGGCGGTGTCGAACGGACGTGTGCTTTTGAACACAAACGCGGCAATGTCGTCGCTGTGGTGGCCCTGGTGGTGGTTGTGCTCGTGGCCGTGCTCATGGGCGTGGTCATGCTGGTGACCATGGCCGTGGCCGCAGTGCTCGTCATGCACGTGGTCGTCGTCGTGGACCTGGTCGGTTTCCAAAAAGTCCGGGTCGAGTTCGAGCTTGTCGTTGAGATTGAAACCTTTCAGGTCCATCACCTCGGCCAGCGGCGCGCGGCCGAAGTCGGCGGTGCTGATCGGCGCGCGCGGGTTGATGCGTTTCAGGCGCGCGGTCAGCGTGGCCAGTTCTTCCGGCGTGACCAAATCGGTTTTCGACAGCAGCAGCTTGTCGGCAAACCCCACCTGGCGCTGGGCTTCCTCGTGCTGGTCCAGCTGGTCCATGGCGTGACGCGCATCGACCACCGTGACCACGGCGTCGAGCATGAAGTGAGCGCCTACTTCCTCGTCCACGAAGAAGGTTTGCGCCACCGGGCCCGGGTTGGCCAGGCCGGTGGTTTCGATCACCACGCGGTCAAAGGTCAGTTCGCCGGCTTCGCGCTTTTGCGCCAGGCTCGACAGTGCCACGATCAGGTCGCCGCGCACGGTGCAGCAGATGCAGCCATTATTCATCTCGACGATCTGTTCGCCGCTGTCCTGGACCAGGATCTCATTGTCGATGTTTTCCTGGCCAAACTCGTTTTCGATCACGGCAATGCGCATGCCGTGCGGTTCCTGCAGGATGCGGTTGAGCAGCGTGGTCTTGCCGGCGCCAAGAAAGCCGGTCAGGATCGTGGTAGGTATCATATGCGCGCCAGTCTGGTGTGTGGGTCCCCTAGATGGGGATCAAGTGCAAAAATGCAATCGCAGATTATGCCGGAAAATCAATGGGAGCCATGTTTCGTCCGATTGAGGCGCGTCAGTACTATCTGCGCTGCGTAGTTACTTGATTTTTGCGCGCGGATGCGCCTTGTCATACACCTCGGACAGGCGCTGAAAGTCGAGCGACGTATACACCTGGGTGGAACTGATGCTGGAGTGACCGAGCATTTCCTGCACCGCCCGCAAGTCGCCCGACGATTGCAGCACGTGCGAGGCAAACGAGTGGCGCAACATGTGCGGATGCACGTGCACCGGTGCACCGCTGGCCACGCCGTGCGCCTGCAGGCGCTGCTGGATCACGCGCGGCGAGACGCGGGTGCCGCGCGTGCTTAAAAACAAGGCAGCGCTGCCGTCGGACGGGGCCGGGCGCACCGCCAGCCAGGCGGCCAGCGCGTCCATCGCGGCACGGCCCACCGGCACCACGCGGCGCTTGTTGCCCTTGCCGGTGACGATGACTTCGCGGTTTTCCATCACCACCCAGCCGAGCGCGTCCTTGCCCGCGATGGCGTCCAGGCCGGCCAGCTCCGACACCCGCAAGCCGCTCGAATAGAGCAACTCGAACATGGCGCGGTTGCACAGCTCGGCCGGCTCGGCGCCGTGACCTTCGCCAGTGCCGGCGCGCAGCTTCATCTGGGCCGGCGCCACCAGTTGCATGGCGTCGTCCACCGACAGCGCCCGTGGCAGGGTCTTGGCGCGCTTGGGCGCGCGCACGCCTTGCACCGGGTTGGCGGCTAGCGTGGTCTGGGTGCCGAGCCAGTCGAAAAAGCCGCGCCAGCTCGAGAGCTTGCGGGCGATCGAGCGCGGATCGAGTTCGCGTGCATGCAGCTTGGACGTCAGGCGGCGGATCAGGAAGTGATCGATGTCGGCCCAGTCGCGGCCATCGGCCAGCGTGCGCAGCTCGACCAGGTCGCGGCCGTAGGCGGCCGTGGTATTACTCGATAATTGCCGACCGTGGCGCAGGTGCGCCAGGTAATCGGCGATCCAGTCGCCGCTGGCAGTCGAGCCGGCTGGGAAGTCGGTCGCAGGCTCGGTCGCCACTGTCGCCGTCGTGGCAGCGGTCACCCCGGCGCCCGCGCCTGCCATGGTCAGGCCAGCAGCCAGGCCAGGGCGGTGCTGCTGGTTTCGCCCATGTGGACCAGGAAATCGGTAGCCATCAGCGAGGTGAAGCGGTTGGCGTCGGCCGAACCCATCACCAGCAAACCGAAGGCCTGCTTGTCGCCGGCCTTGCGCAGCGGGATGATCACGGTGGACACCACGCTGGCGGAATCGTCGAGCCAGCGCACGGCTTCGAAATCTTTGTTGCTGCCGCAGTAAGGCGACAGCAGGCTGTTGGCGAAGATGCGCACATCGTCGGTCACGTCCTTGGTGAACCATTCGCCGGCGTAGTCGGGTGCGGTATTCCACAGGCGCACCGTTACTTGCGGCACATCGAAAGCGGACTTGAGGCCGCTGACCACAGAGTGTGGCATGGAACCCACATCTTCCGCTTCGAGCAGCACCTTGGTCCAGCGGTGGAACTTGTTGGCGATGGCTTCGTTCTCAGAAGCGAGGCGCATCAGATTGCTCATGCGCAATTCCAAGGTCTTGTATTTCTCGCGCATGACTTCCATTTGCCGCTCTTGCAGCGAGACCGCGCGACCGGTGATAGGGCTGGCGAGCTTGATTTCACCGAGCAAATCGGCGTGTTCGTCGAAGAAGTTCGGGTGCTCGGTGATGTACTGCGCGACAAGTGTGGAATCCAGTTGGACGGTCATGGCTGCTCTATCGAAATCGGGGTTGGGACTAACCAGCCATTTTACCCGACGCGGACAAAAAAAACGGACAAGGTTGCCCTTGTCCGTGCTGGCCACGCCTGGCGGTCAGAAGTTGTGGTGGATACCGACGCTGACGAAGTTGAACGCGGTGACGGCCTTCTTGCGGGCCGCATCGACGTACAGGTACGTGCGTGGCGACAGGTTGTAGTCGTAGCCGAGCGAATACTGGCGCGTCTTGGCGATGCCCGGATCGTTGAACTGGTTATCCGGGCGCTTCTGGCCGTAGCCAGCGCGGATCAGGCCGGCACCCAGGGTGTAGTTGGCGCCCAACACCCAGGCCTTGGTTTCGGGATTGACGAACACGGTTTCTTCCTGGTCCTGCTTCTGGTACGTGGCCATCAGCTTGAGCGGTTCGATCGGCTTGAACCAGGCGCCCACCGACCACAGCGTGGTGTCCACCGCGTTACGCTCGTAGGCGGCATACGCGGAGAACTTGCCCTGCGTGGCCGTGGCGCTGACCGAGTAAGGCACCACGGCAGCCTGGCTGTTGGCCGGGAACTGCGGCGCCAGCGCGGTGCCCCGCCCGATAATGGCCGGGTTGTTGTTGGCCTCTTTTGATGCCACCGTGGCATTGAGCTGGAAGATGCCGGCAATCAGCGGCGTGTTGTAGAACACCGCGTTGGAGAAGCGGTTGAGCGAGTTGCCGGCGGCGCTGAGCGGATCGCTGGTGTAGCCGGCCACTTGCAGGTCGGTCTGGTAACCGGCCACGGCCGGCATGCCGCTCCAGGGTTCGTAGGCGGTGCTGGTTTCCTGGAACGCGGTCAGGCCGCGACCGAGACGCACGGTGCCGAAGTTACCTTGCAGGCCAACCCGCGACTGGCCCTGGAACAGCGGCCGGGTGTTGCTTTCGAGCGTGCCGGTATCGGGCTCGTAGCGGATCTCGAGCTGGAACAAGGCTTTCAGGCCATTGCCCAGGTCTTCGACGCCGCGAAAGCCCAGCTTGTTGTTGTCGCGCTTGCCCACTACGGTGGGCGTGTTGGGGCCGCTGCGGTTGGCAATGCCCGCGTCGAGCGTGCCGTAGATGGAAACCGACGATTGCGCTTGCGCGCCGGAATGCGCGCCGAGTACCGCGCCGGTAAGTGCCAGGGCCACGAGAGATTTCTTCATTGATAGGTTCCTTTTTTAAGTAGATCGAACAAGCGTCCGCCGCTGTATCGGTACTGGTAGGTCCTTGGTTCGGAACCTTAATGGCTCGCCGGGCAAAATGCGCGGGAGTGGTCGATTGGAGAGGCTAGTCTTGGTTGAAAGCCCCGGAACGACGGCTGCTTGTGGTTTTTTTGAAACGCGGGTGTACGCCCGCCAGATCACGCCTTCTTTGCAAGGGTTGACGCTAAATCCTTTCAATCAGGCACTAAAACAGCTCTAGGCTACAAGCGCGGGCGGGGTGCGCGATTTGTGGGAGATCAAGCCGTGGCGCGGTTTCCCTAGGATGTGGCGTGGATCGCACGCTACACTGGACGACAACTGCGCAGTTCCCAACCCTCTGTCCCTGATCAATCTTCCCCCGGTTAAATAATGGTCAATCGAGCTGAACTAGGCGTCATTCGCGGCGCGCGCGCCGGTGATCCCGCTTGCCAGCTGGCCCTGGGCAAGCTGTACCTGTTCGGCGGCACCAGCCTGCCGCGCAATATGCCTACCGCGCTGCACTGGCTCAACCGCGCCGCCCGTCAGCAGCAGGCGGAAGCGTGGATGCTGATCGGCAGCCACGTGCCGTTCGAACATGCGCGGCATTGCGTGGACGAAGTGTTGCCGTGGTATGAGCGCGCGTTTGCGGCCGGGGTCGAACAGGCGGGGCTGGTGCTGGCGCAACTGGCACCACCGAGTGATGGGGAAATGCAGGAGGGCTTGCTGCAGCAGGGGCGCTTTGAAGCGATTACAGCTGAGACTGCCTTGAGCGGGCCGGTTCCGCTGCATTGCCGCGCGTACGTGGAAGACAGTAGCGAACAGGCTGCGCAGGCAGGCGACCGCGCGGCGCAACTGGCCCTCGGTTTGTGGTTTGCGCGCATGCAGCGCGATGGCAGTCGGCAGCCGGACGGCATCGCCACCGTCAACTTCAAGCGTGCGATTCGCTGGCTCACGCTGGCCGGCGAGCAGGGCGACCCCGATGCCTGGTTCGCGCTCTCGCGCATTTATGGCAAGCCGGAGTTTTCGCAGCGCAGCGTAGTCGAGGCGCAAGTCTGCCTGGAGCGCGCAGCCGAGCTCGGTCATCGCGTTGCGCAATGCGAGTGCGGCATGGTGGCGTGGCGCCACCGCCGCCACCAAGCGGATGGCGACGTGCGCGCGGTGTACTGGTTGCAGAAGGCGGCAGCGCAGGGTTGCGAACAGGCGCAGCAGCAGCTGGACCGCATTGCATTGAAGCCACGCCAGGCGCCGTGGCTTCAGGCACTGGCGCCGGCAGCATTGCAGGCGCTGGCCGTGCGCCAGCCGCTGCTGGCGGCGCGCCTGACATTGGCGCGGGCCTTCGGCTTGAACCGGGCCGAAGCGTTGTTACTCGATGTGAAAGCAGCCGATCACGGCCATTGCGTGGTGATCGATATCCGCGCCAGTTACGGGCGCAGCAAGCGGCGCCTGGTCGCGCTGCGCACGGCGCAGGAACGGCAACTGCTCGACCAGGTGGTGGCGCAGTTCGACCTGCTGGGCGGTTGCGTGGAAGGGAATTACCGCCAGCGGCTGTACCGCCTGAAGACCTGCCTTTAAATCTCGATCTCGCCTTCGAACACCGTCACCGCCGGTCCCGTCAACAACACCGGCTCGCCTTCGCCAGCCCAGCTGATCGACAACTGCCCGCCGCGCGCATCGACCCGCACCGGGCTGTCGAGCACACCACGACGGATACCGGCCACCGCTGCCGCGCAGGCGCCGGTGCCGCAAGCCAGGGTTTCGCCCACGCCGCGCTCGAATACGCGCAGCTTGACGTGCTGGCGGTCGATCACCTGCATGAAGCCGGCATTGACGCGGTTGGGGAAACGCAGGTGGTGCTCGATCAGCGGGCCGGTCAGTTCCACCGGCGCTGTTTCCACGTCGTCGACGATCTGCACCGCGTGCGGATTGCCCATCGAGACCGCCGAGATCCAGACCGTCTCGCGCGCGCCACCCAGTTCCAGCAGCAGCGGCCACAGCGTGTCTTGGGCCTGGGCCTGGCCCTGCAGGCCATCGGCGTCGAACGGTACTTTGGCCGTTTCCAGCACCGGCGCACCCATGTCCACCGTGATGCTGCCGTCCGGTTCCAGGCGCGGGGCGATCACGCCCGCTTTGGTTTCGACCGTGATGCTGCGCTGGTCGGTCAGGCCTTTTTCGGCCACGAACTTGACGAACGCGCGCGAGCCGTTGCCGCATTGCTCCACTTCACCGCCGTCGGCGTTGAAGATGCGGTAGCGGAAGTCGCAGCCGGGCTGGGTTGGCTTTTCCACCAGCAGGATCTGGTCGGCGCCCACGCCAAAGCGGCGGTCGCCCAGCAATTGCCACTGCGCCGGGGTGAAGTCGATGTGCTGGTTGATGCCGTCGATAACCACGAAGTCGTTGCCGGCGCCGTGCATCTTGGTGAATTTGAGTTTCATAATTATTTACGACGTGGATACAACGATGGTTCGCCATTGGGGCGGGTTTTGAAGCGCTTGTGCGTCCAGAAATATTCAGCTGGCGCCTCGCGTACACGCTCCTCGATGAATTCGTTCATGCGGCGGGTGGCGGCCACCATGTCGGGCCCCGGGTAATTGTCCCACACCGGGTAGAACTTCACACGCCAGCCCTGGTAATTCGGCAGGAAGGTGGCGATCACCGGCATGACCTGGGCGCCGGTGGTGGCGGCGATGCGCGCGGTGGCGGTCAGGGTGGCGGCGTCGATGCCGAAGAACGGCACGAACTCGGCATCCTTTTCGCCGAAGTCCATGTCGGGCAGCATGAAGTACGGCAGCTTGTCGCGCAGCGCGCGCAGGATCGGCTTGATGCCGTCCTGGCGGGTAAACAGCTTGACCGGTTTGAAGCGTGCCCGGCCGGCGCGCAGCACCTGGTCGAAGGCGGCGTTTTTTTGTGTCACGTACATCGACGACGCACTGGCCACCATCGCGATCGAGGCGCCGGCCACGTCCAGGCACACGAAGTGTGGACACAGCAAAATCGTGGGTTTGGCGGTCATTTCGGCCACCGGCACCGGGCCCGGTTCCACCTTGATCAGGCGGTTCAGCCGTGCTTCCGACGCCCACCACAGGATGCCGCGCTCCCAGATGCTGCGCGCATAGGCCTGGAAGTGCTGGCGCGCCAGCGTGACGCGTTCGGCCTCGGTCAGCTCAGGCATGCACAGGCGCAAGTTGGTCAGCGTAATCTCGCGCCGTGCGCGCAGGGCGATGAACAGCAGGCTGCCGGTGAATTTGCCAAAGCGGCCCAGCACGGGCAAGGGCAGCCAGTGCAGCAGCCACATCAATCCTAATACGAGCTTCATGCTGCTTCTCCAGTCTGTGGCGCATCGATGCCGTGTGGCACCTTGTAGCGGTTGTAGCTCCAGTAGTACTGGGTGGGGTTACGCGCGATCAGGTGTTCCATCGCGGTGTTGATCGCTTGCGCCTGGCTGGCGGTGTCGCCCGCCAGTGATTCGGAAAACGGCACGAAGTGGATCACGTAACCCTTGCCGCCCGGCAGGCGCTCCGCATACGTGACGATCACGGTGGCATTGCCCATCTGCGCCAGCTTGGCGGGCAGGGTCATGCTGTAGGCGTCGCGGCCGAAGAACCTGGCCCATACGCCTTCGCCTTCCTGCGGCACCTGGTCGGGCAGCAGGCCGATCGGCTGGCCCTTCTTGAGAAACTTGGCAAGCATGCGCACGCCGCTCATATTGGCCGGCGCCAGCAGCAGGTTCTTGCGCGCGCGCGCGCCTTCGATCAGCGGTTTCAGCGCTTCTTTTTTCGGCGGCCGGTACATCACCATCAGCTCGGTGCGCAGGGCGATTTCCTGCGCCACGATTTCAAAGCAGCCCAGGTGGGGCGTGAGGAAGACGATACCACGACCGGCGTCGAGCTCGGTTTGCACCAGTTGCCAGTTCTCGAGCGTGGCGTGGCGCGAGACGCGCGCCGGATCGGCGCACCAGATGAACGGCAACTCGATGATGCTTTTACCGGCCTCGGCAATGGCGGCGGACAGGTGTTGCGAGTAGCCGGCCTGGGCCATGTTGGTGCGCATGCGGCGCCGGTACGACGGTGACGCCAGGTACACCACCCATCCCAGGGCGCTGCCGGCGGCGTGCAGGAAGGACAAGGGGAATATGGAAAGGAAACGAAAAATGGGTACGAGCATGAAAGTGTTGTGTGCCTGTGTTGATGACTGCTTTGGTACTGGACGAGAAGCAAGTTTTTTTAAAAAAGCGTAAAATAACACGTTAGTAGGGACCGCTGAGTTAATGACAACTTGCGATGCGGGATATAAATATCGCTAAAGCGTCGCAAGCCGTACTGGTATGCGACAACCAATTTTTAGTCACTATCAGGAGCTTGCGATGTCTAATGACTACCTTTTCACTTCCGAATCCGTCTCGGAAGGCCACCCCGACAAAGTTGCGGACCAGATCTCCGATGCGATCCTGGACGCCATCCTGACCCAGGATCCGAAAGCGCGCGTTGCCGCCGAAACCCTGTGCAATACCGGCCTGGTCGTGCTCGCGGGTGAGATCACCACCCACGCCAATGTGGATTATATTCAAGTTGCCCGCGAAACCATCAAGCGCATCGGTTACGACAATACCGACTTCGGTATCGACTACCGTGGTTGCGCCGTGCTGGTGGCCTACGACAAGCAGTCGCCGGACATCGCGCAAGGCGTCGATGAAGGCGCAGGTATCGACCTCGACCAGGGCGCCGGCGACCAGGGCCTGATGTTCGGCTACGCCTGCGACGAAACCCCGGAACTGATGCCAGCGGCCATCCACTACGCCCACCGCCTGGTCGAGCGCCAGTCGCAGCTGCGCAAGGACGGCCGTCTGCCATGGCTGCGCCCGGACGCCAAGTCGCAGGTGACACTGCGCTACGTCAACGGCCGCCCGGTGGCCGTGGACACCGTCGTGCTGTCCACCCAGCACGCGCCGGAAATGCAGCACAAGCAGATCGAAGAAGCGGTGATCGAAGAGATCATCAAGCAGGTGCTGCCGCGCGAATGGCTGACCGACACCAAGTACCTGGTCAACCCGACCGGTCGCTTCGTCATCGGCGGCCCGCAGGGCGACTGCGGCCTGACCGGCCGCAAGATCATCGTCGACACCTACGGCGGCGCCAGCCCGCACGGCGGCGGCGCTTTCTCGGGCAAGGATCCAACCAAGGTTGACCGCTCGGCAGCGTACGCCGCCCGCTACGTGGCCAAGAACGTGGTCGCTGCCGGCCTGGCGCGCCAGTGCCAGGTGCAGGTATCGTACGCGATCGGCGTGGCCCGTCCGATCAACATCACCGTGTACACCGAAGGCACCGGCGTGATTCCGGACGAGCAAATCGCCAAGCTGGTGATGGAGCACTTCGACCTGCGTCCGAAAGGCATCGTGCAGATGCTCGACCTGTTGCGCCCGATCTACGCCAAGACCGCCGCTTACGGCCACTTTGGCCGCGAAGAGCCGGAATTCACGTGGGAGCACACCGACAAGGCCGCGATTTTGCGCGATGCGGCTGGCTTGAAGCCGGCGTAATACCGTCGCCGTTGTACCTGTCGTGCCGGGCGCCAGCAGGCGTCCAGCCGGCATTACCGGTCTGAAGCGCCAGGGCGTTCCAGCGTGAACGCATAGCGGTGGCGCAGCAGCCAGGCCTGATCCGGCTGCTGCGTGGCGCGGCTGATAGTCAAGGCGTCGCCACGGCGCAGCACCACCATGCGTACCTGCACCGGCGTGCCGTTCTCTGTGCCGGTGCCCAGTACCACCAGCAACAAGTCCGCTCCTGTTCCCGCCCTGTAATCACTCACGTCCAGTTGGTCGCGCTTCATGCGCAAGCTGTGACCGTCCGCACTCAACGCCCAGGTATCGTTGGAGCGCACCGTCTTGCCCGGGCCGTCGTCGTAGATGAAGCCGACCTCCAATGTCGCGTCCGCTGCGACAGTGACGCTGGCGCTGGTCGGCAGCACCACCCTTTTGCCCGAGCCGTAATCGCGGTAGGTGAGGCTGCCGCGCCAGGCGCCTGCCAGTGCGGCGCCCAGTCGTGCCGGCGTGGCGCCGGCAGCCAGGTCGGCTGTCGCGGTCGCTGGCGGCAGTTCGGCCAGCGCGGCCCAGTCAGCCTCCTGCGCCTGCGCTTGCAGGCACAGCGCCAGGCAACCCATTCCCAATAGTGCACAAAATTTCAGCATCGATCTTCCCTGGTGAATCGGGGCGGGACGGTCCCGCCACGTGCCCCCAGACTAGGTGCGGGGACCGGGCGACGTCGCCTCGAAAGGCGCCATTGCGCTGATTTTCGTGATATGAGCCGCACGCCAGGCGCTGGGGCTGGCACCTGCCTGTGCGCGAAATACCCGGTTGAAGCTGGCCTTGGACGAGAATCCACAGTCGAGCGCCAGGGTGAGCAACTCGGCGCCATGGTCTGCCAGCATCCGGCTTTGAACCGCTTCCACCCGCATCGCGTTAATGACAGCGTTGAAATTCTGGCCCGTGCCGAGGTTGAAGGCGCGCGAAACATAGTTTTCGTTGGTGCCCAGGTGGCGGGCCACATCGGCCAGGGTGAGCCCCGGCTGGCGCCACCAGCCCTGGTCGCGGATTTGTGCGCGCCAGTTGGCCGCCGTGGCATGCCAGTCGCGCGTGGCGGCTGAAGGAGCAGGTGCTGGTATGGCCGGGGGTGCCACCACCGCAGTGGCCATCTGCACAAACGGGTGCCCGGCGTAACGCCAGCCTTCGAGTCCCAGCCACAGCACGATCGCGGAAAACGCCAGGTATTGCGGAAAGCGGTCGTAATAGTTGAGCTTGTCGACCACGCTGCTGTACAGGTCGAACCCGGTGGACACCAGCAGCCACAGTCCCAGCGCCGCCAGCGTGGTGCCGATCCACGGCTGGCGCCGGGCATCCTGGTCGCTGACGTGTTCGCGCAACCATTGCAGGTAGCGCCGCCGCAGCTGCACCGCCAACACCAGGTACGCGGCCAGCGATACCGCACCGGCCACGTCCAGCAGCGGCGCGATCCACGGCTCGTGCACGTGGTTGTTCCAGGCCATCTTGCGGCCGAGCGGCAGCGCGAACGCGCCCAGCAGGTAGGCCAGTTCCAGCGCCGCGGGCAGCAAATGCCAGCCCCAGCGCGGCGGCAGCGCCGGCGTGGCCAGGCGCAGCAAGTACAAATACAACAGCGGCCCGATGGCCAGGCCCAGCTGGAACGGTGCGAACGACAGCCACGGCCAGGCGTCATAGGCGCCGGCAAAGCCGAGCACGTAGGGCATCAACCGCAGCACCGCCACCAGCAACAAGGCCGCCAGCAGGCGGTGCGCAGCCCGGTTGCCGGGTGCGCGCCACAGCAGAAACGCCACCAGCGCGCCGAATCCCGCCGCCAGGCCCAGCGTGGTGCTCCAGGGGCCGAATCGTATCAAGTGCGCTCCTTGGTGAACTTGTCTTTTGCGCCAGTATAGCGACGTGGCATACCCGCCACGCCGCTTTTTTTGGCGATGTTCGGCGCTACGGTGCTAAAATGCATGTTCCGAGGAGCGCTGCGACGAATCCTTTTCGCCAGGCTCGGAATCTGCAACCGCGCTCACGTTACTTTTTTCTAACTGAAAGGAGGGCGTGATGAACGCCGTACTCAAACCTCTGCAAGACTACCTGGTCGCCGATATCTCCCTGTCCCCGTGGGGCGACAAGGAAATCAAGATCGCTGAAACCGAAATGCCGGGCCTGATGGCCATCCGCGAAGAATTCGCGGCAGCCCAGCCGTTGAAGGGCGCGCGCATTACCGGTTCGCTGCACATGACCATCCAGACCGCTGTGCTGATCCAGACGCTGGAAGCGCTGGGCGCCACCGTGCGTTGGGCTTCGTGCAATATTTACTCGACCCAGGACCATGCCGCCGCCGCCATCGCTGCCGCCGGCACGCCAGTGTTTGCCATCAAGGGCGAAACCCTGGACGAATACTGGGACTACACCCACCGCATCTTCGAGTGGCCAGCGGACGCTGCCGGCAATGCCGTGTACTCGAACATGATCCTCGATGACGGCGGCGACGCCACCCTGCTGCTGCACCTCGGCGCCCGCGCCGAGCAGGACATCTCGGTGGTCGGCAACCCGACCTCGGAAGAAGAAATCTGCCTGTTCAACGCCATCAAGGCCAAGCTGGCGATCGACCCGACCTGGTACTCCAAGCGCCTGCCGCACATCCTGGGCGTGACCGAGGAAACCACCACCGGCGTGCACCGCCTGTACCAGATGCACAAGGACGGCAAGCTGGCCTTCCCGGCAATCAACGTCAACGATTCGGTCACCAAGTCGAAGTTCGACAACCTGTACGGTTGCCGCGAATCGCTGGTTGACGGCATCAAGCGCGCCACCGACGTCATGATCGCCGGTAAAGTGGCTGTCATCGCCGGTTACGGCGACGTCGGCAAGGGCTCGGCCCAGGCCATGCGCGCGCTGTCGGCGCAAGTATGGGTGACCGAGATCGACCCGATCTGCGCCCTGCAAGCGGCGATGGAAGGCTACCGCGTGGTGACCATGGATTACGCTGCCGAACACGGCGACATCTTTGTCACCTGCACCGGCAACTATCACATCCTGACCGAAGCGCACATGCTCAAGATGAAGGACCAGGCGATTGTCTGCAACATCGGCCACTTCGACAACGAAATCGATGTCGCCGCGCTCAAGAAATACACCTGGGAAAACATCAAGCCACAGGTCGATCACGTGATCTTCCCGTCGGGCAAGCGCATCATCCTGCTGGCCGAAGGCCGCCTGGTGAACCTCGGTTGCGGTACCGGCCACCCGTCGTACGTGATGAGCTCGTCGTTCGCGAACCAGACCATCGCCCAGATCGAACTGTTTGCCAACACCGGCAAATACCCGGTCGGCGTGTACGTGCTGCCGAAGCACCTGGACGAAAAAGTCGCGCGCCTGCAACTCAAAAAGCTCAACGCGCAACTGTCGGAACTGACCCCGGAGCAGGCGGCCTACATCAACGTGTCCGTCGAAGGCCCGTACAAGCCTGACACGTACCGCTATTAATTAACGGTATCCAAGCGGGGTCGGCAGAAGTTTGCCGGCCCTGTTTTTTATCGACATTTTTTACTGCAGCGAGAATTTATTATGCGTTTGGTCCTTACCTGGTTAATCAATGCGGTTGCCTTGCTGGCGATCCCTTACCTGATGCATTCCGTCAATGTCACAAGCATTAGCGCCGCTCTCTTTGCCGCTCTCGTACTGGCCCTGGTCAATACGCTGATCCGCCCCGTGCTCCTGATCCTGACCTTGCCCGTGACCGTGGTGTCGCTGGGCCTGTTTATCTTCATCATCAATGGTTTTTCGTTCTGGCTGGCGGCGCAATTCGTGCCCGGCTTTAGCGTGGACAGCTTCCTGTCGGCCGTCGGTGGCGCGCTGTTGTACAGCATTATTTCCTGGGCCCTGTCTACCTTACTTTTGAAGAACGCAGATGGCACATCATAATTTCAGTATTGAATTCTTTCCGCCCAAGACGGTGGAAGGAGCGGAAAAGCTGCGCGCCACGCGCGCCAAGCTGTCCGAGCTGAAACCCAAGTATTTTTCGGTGACCTTCGGCGCCGGCGGCAGCACCCAGCGCGGCACGCTCGACACGGTGGTGGAAATCCTGGCCGCCGGCGAAGACGCCGCACCGCACCTGTCGTGCGTGGGCGGCACCCGCGCATCGATCCGCGAGATTCTCAACGAGTTCAAGTCGCACAACATCCGCCGCATCGTGGCGCTGCGCGGCGACCTGCCCAGCGGCTACGGCGCCGCCGGTGAATTCCGCTACGCCAACGAGCTGGTCGAGTTCATCCGCCAGGAAACCGGCGACTGGTTCCACATCGAAGTGGCGGCCTATCCCGAGGTGCATCCGCAGGCCAAATCGCCGCAGGATGACCTGCTGGCGTTCGAGCGCAAGATCAAGGCTGGCGCCAACGCCGCGATCACCCAGTATTTCTACAATGCGGACGCGTACTTCCAGTTCGTCGAGCAAACCCGCAAGCTGGGCATCGACGTACCGATCGTGCCGGGCATCATGCCGATTTTAAACTACACGCAGCTGATGCGTTTTTCCGACATGTGCGGCGCCGAGATTCCGCGCTGGGTGCGCCTGAAGCTGGCCAGCTTCGGCGACGACTCGGCCTCGATCAAGGCGTTCGGGCTGGACGTGGTGACGCAGCTGGGCCAGCGTTTGCTGGCCGGCGGCGCGCCGGGGCTGCATTTTTACAGCATGAACCAGGCGGCGGCGACGACGGCGTTGTGGCAACGGCTGGTGTGAAAATTGGAACCCCGCCTGCGCGGGGATGACGGAGCAGACATCGTCAGCTAGCCGAAAAGCCGTCATTCCCGCGCAGGCGGGAATCCAATTGACGCGGGCGTTGTTTCGGTAACGATCCGATCCAGCGCCACGTCGTACCCACCCGCCTCAAACGCCACCTGCAACGCCGAATAGGCAATCCCCAGCGTCACCGGCCGTGGCGCCCGCGCCAGGGTGCGGTCATAAAACCCGCCGCCATACCCGAGCCGGTACCCCTGCGCATTAAACCCCAGGCAGGGCACCAGCAACGCCGCCGGATAATCCTGCACGCGCAAGTCGGCCGGCACTGCCACCCCCATCCCATCCTTGACCATCGCTTCGCCGATGCGCCAGTCGGCAAATTCCAGCGGCGCATCGCGGGCCACCACCACCGGCAGCAGCAGCCGTGCCCCCAGCGCCGCCAGCTCCGCGTACGCCGCCGCCAGATCGGGCTCGCCGCGCAGCGGCCAGTACACAGCCAGGGTAGCTGGCCGCGTCTCGCGCCACCACGCCACCACCTGGCGCCCTATCGCCTGGTCCCACTGCGCTCGCGTGTCCACATCGAAGGCGCGCCGCGCAGTGAGCAACTGCTGTCTTAATTCTGCCTTGCCAGGTGCGGACGGGGCTATTGCTTCGTTCTCGCTGCGTGGTATTCTAGGGTCGCTGGTCATGGTTGGCGTGGTTGGCGTGGTTGGCATGGTTGGTTTACAGGTTCAAGACTAATAGAGAGTTGCACATTGATTTCCGTTTCGAAATGGATCGCCGGCGCAGTCGTCGCCATGGTGGCCGTCACCGCCTTTGCCCAATCCGAGGAGTTCGGCGCTGAAACCCGGCGCGAGGACGATGCCTTTTTGCTCATGCGCGACGCCGTGCGCAAGGACGATGCGTCCAAGGTCGATTTCTACGCGGCGCGCCTGGCCAATTATTCGATTCCATCGTACGTCGACTATTATCGGCTCAAAGCGCGCCTGCGCGATGCCTCGCAGGCCGAAATTCGCGGCTTCATGCAGCGCTACCAGGGCCAGGCCATCGTCGACCGGCTTCGCAACGACTGGCTGCTGGAACTGGGACGCACGCGCGACTGGACCACCTTCGACGAACAATTGCCGCTGTTCGTGCTCAACGACGACACGCAAGTAAAATGCTACGCGCTGCAGTCGCGCGCGATCAAGGGCCAGAACGTGGCCAACGAAGCGCGCGCGCTGCTGATTTCCCCCAACGGCTACGGTGAGCCGTGCGCGGGCCTGATCGGCACCCTGTACCAGTCGCGCCAGTTCGACGCCGAAGACCTGTACACGCAACTGCGCCTGTCCGGCGAATTCAACTCCACCGGCCAGGCGCGGCGCATTGTCGCGCTGCTGGGCGGTCCCGATAAAAAAGTGGTGCAGGCGGTTGACCTGCCGGCAGTGGCCGTGGCCAAGGGCCCGGGCGAGGGCCGCACCGAACACGAAATCTTCATCGTCGCCGTGGGCCGCCTGGCCAAGACCAGCATCAAGCTGGCCACGCTGGCCTTGAACAAGGCATCGTCAAGCCTCTCGACCCAGGAGCAGCGCGAAGGCTGGGCCGCGATCGCGCTGCAGTCGTCGTACTCGCTGTCGGATGACACCACCAACTACTGGAAGCGTGCCGATGGCGCGCCGCTGTCGATCGACCAGGCCCAGTGGAGCACCCGCATCGCGCTGCGCAACGGTGACTGGCGCCAGGTGCACAAGAATATCGACGCCATGCCGGCCATCCTGCGTGAAGACCCGACCTGGATCTACTGGAAGGGCCGCGCCCTGATGGCCGACGGCAGCGACACCAGCCCGCCGTCGGGCGAGGCGCTGCGGCTGTTCAACAGCATCGCCGACCAGCCCAACTTCTATGGCCAGCTGGCGCGCGAGGAAACCGGCCGCCTGGTGTCGATCCCGCCGCCGGGCGCGCCGATCACCGCTGCCGAAATCGCGCCGATCGCCGCCAACCCCAACTTCCAGCGCGCACTGAAATTTTTCGGCATGCGCCTGCGCTTCGAAGGCACGCGCGAATGGAACTGGGGCCTGCGCGGCCTGAGCGAACGCGAACACCTGGCCGCCGCCGAATTCGCGCGCCAGAACCACATCCTCGACCGCATGGTCAACACGTCGGACCGCACCCGGGTGCTGGTCGATTACACCCAGCGCTTCCCGTCGCCGCACGACGACATCATGCACCCGGCGACCAAGACGCTGGGCCTGGACAAGGCCTGGGTGTATGGCCTGATCCGGCAAGAGTCGCGCTTCATCATGGACGCGCAATCGCACGTGGGCGCGTCGGGCCTGATGCAGGTGATGCCGTCCACCGGCCGCTGGGTGGCGAAAAAACTGGGCCTGACCGACTTCGCCGCGGACATGCTCTCGGACGTCAAGACCAACATCATGCTGGGCACGAACTACCTGAACATGGTGCTCGGGAACATGGACGGTTCGCAGGTGCTGGCCACCGCCGCCTACAACGCCGGCCCGGGACGCTCGCGCACCTGGCGCGCCTCGCTCGACAAGCCGATGGAGTCGGCCGTGTTCATCGAATCGATTCCGTTCTTCGAGACCCGAACTTACGTCAAGAACGTCATGTCCAATGCGAACTACTACGCCGCGCTGTTCGAGGGGCGGCCGCAGTCGCTCAAGGCGCGCATCGGCGTGGTCACCCCCAAGGGTTACACCTTGCAGGAAGAGCAGGAAGCCACTTTCGCCCGCTGATCAGATTTACTCATACTACTAAGCCACCATGCAGACCACCCAACTCGATCCCAGCCTGTCCAACGCCCTGGCCGCCGCGCGCTCGCCCGGCCTGACCCTCGTCATCGGCACCAAGAACCTGTCGTCGTGGTCGATGCGGGCGTGGGTGGCGATGACCGCGTTCGGCATCCCTTTCCAGGAAGTGCGGGTTGAACTCGACAAGCCCGACACCGCCAACCGCATCTGCAGCTACTCGGCCTGCGGCCGGGTGCCGGTGCTGCTGGCGGGCGAGATCACGATCTGGGACAGCCTGGCCATCGTCGAATACCTGGCCGAGCAGTTCCCGGAGCAGCACCTGTGGCCGCAGGACGTGGCCGCGCGCGCGATGGCGCGGTCGATCTGCGCCGAGATGCACTGCGGCTTCACCGACCTGCGCAATGCGATGCCGATGAACATCAGCGCCAGCCTGCCGGGCAAGGGCCGCACCAACGGCGCGCAGGCCGATATCGGCCGCATCAGCGAGATCTGGGAAGAATGCCTGTCGCGCTTCGGCCACCACCAGTTCCTGTTCGGCGACTTTTCCATCGCCGACGCGTATTTCGCGCCGGTGGTGTCGCGTTTCCGCACCTATGGCGTCTCGCTCGCGCCCGCGCTGGACGCCTACTGCCAGCGTGTGCTGGCCCATCCTGCGGTGGCGCGCTGGGTCACCGAAGCGCTGGCCGAAACTCAGGCCGCACCCCACGCCGACGCTGCGGACTGACCATGAAGAGTTACGTTGTAGGCGGCGCCGTGCGCGATGCGCTGCTTGGCCTGCCGGTCAAGGACCACGATCACGTGGTGGTCGGCGCCACGCCCGACGACATGGTGGCGCAGGGCTATCGCCCGGTCGGTAAAGACTTCCCGGTGTTCCTGCACCCGCAGACGCAGGAGGAATACGCACTGGCGCGCACCGAGCGCAAGACCGCACCCGGCTACAAGGGATTCGTTTTCCACACCTCCACCGAGGTCACGCTGGAAGAAGACCTGGTGCGGCGCGACCTGACCATCAATGCGATTGCCCGCGCCGACGACGGCACGCTCACCGATCCGTTCGGCGGCCAGCGCGACATCGCCGCGCGCATCTTCCGCCACGTATCCGACGCCTTTGCCGAGGACCCGGTGCGCATCCTGCGCGTGGCGCGCTTTGCTGCGCGCTATCCCGACTTTCGGGTGGCGCCGGAAACCAATCAACTGATGCGGCAGATGGTCGAGCAGGGCGAGGTCGATGCCCTGGTGGCCGAACGCGTATGGCAGGAACTGTCGCGCGGGCTGATGGAACAACAGCCGTCGCGCATGCTGGAGGTGCTGCGCGACTGCGGCGCGCTGGCGCGCATTCTGCCGGAACTCGACGTTCTGTGGGGAGTACCGCAGCCGGAAAAATGGCATCCGGAGATCGACACCGGCGCCCACATCCTGCAAGTGATCGACTGCGCCGCCAAGGCGAACCTGGAGCTGCCCACGCGCGTGGCCTGCCTGATGCACGACCTGGGCAAGGGCGTGACGCCGTCGAACAACTGGCCCGCGCACCACGGCCACGAGGAGCTGGGCGTGAAACTGGTGGAGCAGGTGTGCAAGCGCCTGCGCGTGCCCACCGACTGCCGCGACCTGGCCGTGATGACCGCGCGCGAACACGGCAACGTGGGCCGCGCGCTGCAGCTGCGGCCCAATACCATCGTCAAGCTGCTCGAGCGCTGCGACGCCTTCCGCAAGCCGGCACGGTTTTCGCAAATGCTGCTGGCAACCGAATGCGATTCGCGCGGACGCAGCGGACCGTCGGCCAGTTACAGCGACGCGCCATTCCCGCAAGGGCCGTACCTGGAAACGGCCATGGCTGCCGCACGCGCGGTGAACGCCGGCGAAATTGCGCAAGCGTGCCTGGACAAACCGCAACGCATCCCTGAACTTGTGCATCGCGCACGGGTCAATGCGGTCAAGCTGGCACTGAGCGTCGATGATGCCGACGACGAGGCCTGACCCGCAAAGCCAACCGGGACCGGGTTCGGGGGTAAACTGAGCATGCCGCCGATCGACCTGTTCCAGAATCCGCTGCGCGCGCGCCATAAAACCACCGACGGCAAATATGGTCCGCGCGTGCTGGTCAAGCAGCTGCACCCACGTGACCGGCGCCGCATGCGCCGCCACTTCCTCGACCTGGAACCGGCCGACCGCCTGCTGCGCTTCGGCACAGAATTACCCGACGAGCAGATCGAGCGCTACGTGGCAGGCATCGATTTTTCGCGCGACATTGTCTTCGGCGTGTACAACCGCGTGTTCCGGCTGGTGGCCGTAGGTCACCTGGCTTTCGCCCCGCGCGACGCCGCCAGAGAAGCGGTGACCGACAAGGCGCGGGTGGCGGAATTCGGCGTGTCGGTCAGCCGCAGCGCACGCGGTATCGGCGTGGGCTCCAAGATGTTCGAGCGCGCCGCCATCCACTGCCGCAACAACGACGTCGATACCCTGTATATGCACTGCCTGTCGTCGAACAAGACCATGATGCACATCGCCAAAAAGGCAGGCATGGAAATCCACCGCGAATACGGCGAAGCCGACGCCTACCTCAAGCTGCTGCCGGCCGACCCTTCCAGCGTGATGCAGGAAGCGCTGGACGAACAATTCGCCACCCTCGATTACACCTTCAAGGCTAATAAAAGAGCTGCCCTCAAGTGGCTCGAACGCCTGACGCTCCACAAGCCGAAAAAAAAGTAGTGCTCTCTTAGAACCTTTGCTGCCCGAACCGGAATGAACGGTTCGACAAGATACGCAACTGGCAGCGAGGCTTACTTTTACCGTGTCGCTGATTTCATCGATCCTGCCCTGGACCTGGGACGCCGCCTGCGGCGCGCACCTGTACGCCCCTTCGGCGTGGGACTGGTTACGCCTGCTACTGCTGTCGCCACTGCTGGAAGAACTGGTGATTCGCGCCGGCTTGCAGGAGTGGCTGATGCGGCGCCGGCCAGGGTCGGTGTGGCCGGTACTGGTGTCGGCCGGCGCTTTCAGCCTGCTGCACCTCGGCAGCGGCTGGCACGTGGCGCTGGCGGTGCTGGGGCCGGGACTGGTGCTGGCGATGCTGTATGCGCGCACCCGCAGCTGGCGCTGGTGCGTGCTAGCGCACAGCGGCATGAATGCCTTTGCGATCTCCGTTTGCAGTATTTAAATTCACTTCAGGAGAACAGGCATGGGCGGGACAATGTGGACGGGCAGGACCAAGGCAGGGCGCTGGCAGCAGGCTGCCGGCGCAGTATTGATGATCGGTGCGGCGGTGGTCGTACCGCATGCAGGCGCCGCCGATGCGCTCAACGGCAGGAACCTGTACCTGAACGGTCCGGTGACCGGCGGCGCCAGTTGCGCCTCGTGCCACGGCGCCTCGCCGGCAGCCAATGTCAACGGCATCACCCGCGCGGCCAACCAGCCGTCCGTGATCGCCAATGCGATTGCCAATAATCGCGGCGGCATGGGCAGCCTGTTCGCCGGCCGGTTCTCGTCCACCGAGCTCGATGACCTGGCCGCCTTCATCGGCAACCCCACCGTGACCGCTGCGCCGGCCGCCACCCTGGCCCCGGCCAGCCTGACGTTTACCGGCACCGCCATCGGACAGACCAGCGGCCCGCTGTCCGCTACGCTGAGCAACACCGGCAGCGCCGCGCTCAATATCGGCACCATCGCCCTGGGCGGCGCTGCCGCCGGCGACTACAGCATCGGCGGCGGCTCTTGCGCCAACGGCGCGGCAATTGCCGCCGGCGCCAGCTGCACCGTGCAAACCAGCTTCCGTCCCACCGCCGCTGGCAGCCGCGCCGCCACCCTCACCATCACCCACAATGCCACCGGCGGCAGCAGCACCGTGGCGCTGGCAGGCACCGGCAACAGCACGCCGCAGGCCACCATCGGCCTGTCGGCCGCCACCGTCAATTTCGGCGCCCAGCTGACCGGCGCCGCGTCCGCACCGTCCACCGTCACCGTCACCAATAGCGGCCAGGCCGCGCTCACGTTCAGCAGCATCGCCGTGGGAGGCGCCAACGCCGGCATCTTCACCATTGGCGGCACCTGCGCCACCACCACCCCGGTCGCCGCCGGCGCCAGCTGCACCGTCACCGTGCGCGCCACGCCCACTGCTGCCGGCGCCTTTGCCGGTACCTTGACGCTGGCCTCGAACGCAGCCAATGGCAGCGCCGGCGTGGGCCTCTCCGGCACCGCCAGCGCCGCCGCACCAGCGGTGACCGCCACGCCGTCGGCCATCGCCTTCGGCGCCCAGACCGTCAATACCCCGGCCGCCGCGCAAACCGTGGTGCTGGCCAATACCGGCAACGTGGTGCTCAATCTCTCCAATATCGGCGTGACCGGCGCGGCCAGCGTAACCATCGCCGGCAGCGATTGCGGCAGCACGCTGGCCGTGGGCGCGCGGTGCTCGGTGCCGCTGCGCTTTGCACCGACCACCGCCGGCGCGGTTGCCGCCACGCTGGCCGTGATCTCGAACGCGGCGCCGCTGCAAGTGGCGATCACCGGCACCGGCAGCGCCCAGGCAGTTGGCGTGCCGGTATTGTCCGAAACCGGCCCGATCACGTTTGCCGACACCCAGGTGGGCGCCACGGCTGCCGTGCACACGACCACGTTCAATAACGCCGGCACTGCCGCGCTGCGTATCTCCACGCTCACCCTGGCCGGCGCCAATCCGGGCGACTTCGTTCTCGGCGGCACCTGCGTGGCCAATGCGGCAGTTGGCGCCGGCGCCAATTGCACACTGACCACCGCGCTGCGTCCGACGGCAGCCGGCGCCCGCAGCGCCACGCTGATGGTCGTCACCGACGGCGGTGCGCAGTTCTCGCTGGCGTTGACCGGCAATGGCGTGGCCGTGGCAGCTGGTGCACCGGCACTCGGCGTCAACCCGCAAAACTTCGACTTCGGCGCGGTGACCATCGGCGCCACGCCGACCCGTCGCTTTACCCTGACCAACAGCGGTTCGGCTGCGCTCACGCTGTCTGGCGCCACCTTCAGCGGCCCGTTCGCCCAGGCCACCGACAGCACCGGCTGCGCCGCCTTCCCGCTCACGCTCAACCCCGGCGCCACGTGCGAGCTGGTGGTGCGCTACACCCCGGTCAACCCGGGCAATAACAGCGGCTCCGTCGTGCTCAATTCGAACGTGGCCGGCGGCAGCTCGACCATCGCCCTGACCGGCCAGGCCAGCGCCGCAGCTCCAGCGAACGCCACGCCGCAGAACACCGGCGGCGGCGGTTGCTCGGCATCGAAAGACGTCAATGACCCGATGCTGGCCTTCCTGGTCTTGCTGGCCGGTGGGGTCATCTTCTGGCGCCGCAAGCGCAACGTTCAATAAACCCACCGAGGAGTTAAGTGATGAAAATGTTATCGATGGTATCGGCGGCCGCACTGGCCGTTACGCTGGCCGCAGCGCCCGCGCTGGTGCTGGCCCTGGACAAGGGCGCACCGGCGCCGCAGTTCACGCTGCCTGGCGCCGACGGCGAAGTCAAACTGGCCAGCCTGCAGGGCAAGGTCGTGTACGTGGATTTCTGGGCGTCGTGGTGCGGTCCGTGCCGCCAGTCGTTCCCGTGGATGAACGAGATGCAGGCCAAGTACGGTACGCGCGGTTTGCAGATCGTCGGCGTCAACGTGGACGGCACCAGCGAAGAGGCACGCAAGTTCCTCGCCACCACGCCGGCCAAGTTTACCATCGCTTTCGATCCCAAGGGCGCCACCCCGCGCCAGTACGGCATCAAGGGCATGCCCAGCAGCGTGCTGGTGGGCACCGACGGCAAGGTGATCGCCGAGCACTCGGGCTTCCGCGACAGCGACCGCGCCGCACTGGAAGCGCAGATCGTCGCCGCGCTGGGAGCGGCCAAATGAAGCTTCTGTCAGCAATGCTGATCGCCGCCGGCCTCACTACGCTGACCGGCTGCGCAGGCTTCGGCCAGGTGCAGCCGTGGGAAAAGGGCAACCTGGCCAAGCCCGAAATGACTTTCAACGACGGCGGTTTGTTCAACCGCTATGACGACCATATCTACACCAGCCGCGAATCGTCTTCGGGCGGCGCCGGCGTCGGTGGCGGCGGCTGCGGCTGCAACTAGGAACAGTACATGGAACCTATCAAGACCGAAACTTCTTCCGGGGCGGCCCCGCCTTCGCCGTCAGCTGTCGCGGCTTCCGCCATCCTGGCCGCCGCGCTGCTGCTGCCGGGCGTGCAGGCCCATGCCGAGGCGCCACCCACCAATGGCGTGATCAGCGTCGGCTACCTCGATTACAAGGACAGCCAGTCGGGCCTCGACCGCATCCACGTCAAGGCGCCGTCGGTGTCTGTCATGGCGCCGGTGGCCGGCGTGTGGAGCATCAGCGCCTCGGCCGTGAACGACGACGTCTCGGGCGCCACGCCGCGCTATCACAGCGCCATTTCGGGCGCCTCGCGCATGAGCGACCACCGCACTGCCGGCGACGTGTCCGTCAAACGCTACTTCGACCGCGGCAGCCTCTCCGTGGGCGCGGCGTATTCGTCCGAGGACGATTACCTGTCGCGCGCTCTCTCGGTGTCGGGCACCTTCGAGAGCGAAGACCGCAATACCACCTGGTCGGCCGGCATCGGCCGCGCCAATGACCACATCAACCCGACCAACCAGATCGTGCGCAACGAGCGCAAGCAAAGCACCAATTTCCTGCTCGGTGTGACGCAAGTGCTGGGCAAGGCCGACGTGGTGCAGGTCACGCTGGCGCACGACACCGGCAAGGGTTACTTCAACGATCCGTACAAGTTCCCCGACAACCGCCCGCGCACCCGCGACGAAAGCACGCTGCTGCTGCGCTGGAACCACTACGTGGAAGCGACCGGTGGCACCAGCCGCACGTCGTACCGCTACTACCGCGACAGCTTCGGCGTGCGCGGCCACACGCTGGGCCAGGAGTACGTGCAGCCGCTGGCCGATGGCTGGACCGTCACGCCGGAAGTGCGGCTGTACACCCAGCGCGCGGCCGACTTCTACTTCGATCCCGTGTACGACCAGACGCTGGGCCAGCCGTTCCCGCCGGGCTACAACCCGAACAACTTTGCGTCGGCCGATTACCGGCTCTCGGGTTTTGGCGCGGTCACGCTGGGGCTCAAGGTGAGCAAGCAGATCGACAAGAACTGGTCGGTCGATGCCAAGGTCTCGGCCTACCAGCAGCGCGGCAGCTGGCGCGTGTTCGGCTCCGGCAGTCCTGGCCTGGACGCGGTACGGGCACGCACCATCCAGCTGGCGGTCAATCGCACATGGTAACGGCCATCCACCGCCAGCAGTTCGACGCCATGGGCAGCCGCTGCGAGCTGCGCCTGGCGGCGCCGAACGTGGCGGCGGCCGAAGTCCTGGCAGCTCGGGCAATCGCCGAGGTAAGGCGCATCGAATACAAGTACTCGCGCTACCGCGCCGACAGCATCGTCTCGCGCATCAACGCCGCCGCCGGCCAGGCGCCGGTGGCGTGCGACAACGAGACCATGGCGCTGATCGACTACGCCGCCGCGCTGTTCGCGGCCAGCGGCGGCCTGTTCGACATCACCTCGGGCGTATTGCGCCGTGCGTGGGACTTCAGCAATCCACGCGTGCCCGATGCCGACACCCTGGCGCCGTTGCTGGCGCTGGTGGGCTGGCGCCATGTCCATTGCGAGCGGCAGCAGGTGCACCTGCTGCAACCGGGAATGGAGATCGACTTCGGCGGCTTCGGCAAGGAATACGCGGCCGACCGCGCGGCAGCGGTGCTGATCGACGCCGGCGTGCGGCATGGCTATGTGAACCTGGGCGGCGACATGCGCTTCATCGGTCCGCGCCTGGACGGGCGGCCGTGGAGCATCGGCATCCAGGATCCACGCGACCCCACCGCGACCATCGCCAGCATCCCGATCAGTTCCGGGGCGCTGACCACCAGCGGCGACTACGAGCGGTTTTTCGAGCTCGATGGCGTGCGCTATTGCCACATCCTCGATCCGCGCACCGGCATGCCGGTGCGGTACTGGCGCTCGGTGAGCGTGATGGCGCCGATGGCGGTGGCGGCGGGCAGCTGCTCCACCATCGCCATGCTCAAGCAACACGATGGACACAATTTTCTCAAGACCTCCGATATGGGCTACCTCGCCATCGACGAGCACGGACAGACGCTTTACAGGAATCTCTGACATGAAAACACAACAACTGCTGTGGCGCCGCATGCACATGTCGGCCGCCATGATGGTGGCCGCCCTCGCCATGATGACCATGCTGATCACGCTGGTCATCAGCATGGCCAACCCGGCGCGCGCCGCCGACTTTTTGGAACCCGAGCAGGCATTCAAGCTCACCGCAACGCAAACCGACCCCCACACCGTGCGCCTGGCGTGGAAGATCGCCCCCGAATACCACCTGTACCGGGAACGCCTGGGCTTCCAGGCCGACGGCGTGGCGCTGGCCACCCCGCGCCTGCCGGACGGCATCCGCAAGTTCGACACCAACTTCAACAAGGAGATGGAGACTTACCAGGACCAGCTGGTGGTTGACCTGCCGCTGGCATCGAACAAGCCGATCAAGCTGACGGTGAACTACCAGGGTTGCGCCGATGCGGGCCTGTGCTATTCCCCGGCCTCGGCCACCTACGCGATCGACCCGGCCAGGACCGGCGTGCTAACGGCGTTGCCGGCTGATGGCGAAGCGCCGGCACTGGCGGCGCCGCCCACCGCTGCGCCATCAACCACTGTGCCATCAACCGCTGCAGCGGCAGCGGCAGCCGCACCAGCGGTGCACGAAGACGACAGCTCGATTGCCCAGCGCACCCTGGAGAGCGGCAGCGCCTGGCGCATCGGCCTGGCGTTCCTGGTCTTCGGCCTGCTGCTGTCGTTCACACCCTGCGTGCTGCCGATGGTGCCGATCCTGTCGTCGATTATCGTCGGTGAAGGCAACCCGTCGCGTGGCCGTGGCTTTGCACTGGCGCTGGCCTACAGCCTGGGCATGGCGCTGGTGTACACCTCGCTGGGCGTGGCTGCCGGCCTGGCCGGCGAAGGCCTGGCGGCGGCGCTGCAAAAGCCGGCCGTGCTGCTGACCTTTGGCGCGCTGCTGTTCGTGCTCTCCTTGTCGATGTTCGACGTCTACCAGTTGCAGCTGCCGAGCAGCCTGCAAAGCAAACTCAGTTCCGCCAGCGGCAATATGGGCGGCGGCAAGTTCGCCGGCGTATTCATCATGGGTGCGCTGTCGGCCCTGATCGTCGGCCCCTGCGTGGCAGGCCCGCTGGCTGGCGCGCTGCTCTACATCAGCCAGACCCGCAACGTGTGGACCGGCGGCTGGGCGCTGTTCTCGATGGCAGTGGGCATGAGCGTGCCGCTGCTGCTGACCGGGATCTCGGCCGGCAGCCTGCTGCCGCGTGCCGGCGGCTGGATGAACGGCGTGAAAAAGCTGTTTGGCCTGCTGCTGATCGCCACCGCGATCTGGATGATCACGCCGGTGTTCTCGGCCACCACCGGCATGGTGTTGTGGGGTGTGTTTGCGCTGCTGTGCGCAGCCTTCCTCAACGTGTTCGAGTCGGCCGCCAAGGGTGCAGGGCTGGGTACCTATGTCGGCAAGGCGCTGGGCATGGCGCTGCTGCTGGTCGGCGTGCTGGAATTGACGGGCGCCGCCAGCGGTGGCCGCGACGTGCTGCAGCCGCTCGGTCACCTGACTGGCGGCCGTGGCAATGCAGAAGGTAGTGCGCCTGCCGCCGCCGACGCGCACTTCCCGCGCATCAAAACGGTGGCGGAGCTGGACCAGATCCTGGCCACCACCAAGACTCCGGTGATGCTGGACTTCTACGCCGACTGGTGCGTGTCGTGCAAGGAGATGGAGCGTTTCACGTTTTCCCAGCAGCCGGTCAAGGACAAGATGGCCAGGATCCGCGTGCTGCAAGTGGACGTGACCGCCAATAACGCCGACGACAAGGCGCTGATGAAGCGCTTCGGCCTGTTCGGCCCACCGGGCATGATCCTGTTCAAGGACGGCGAGGAAGTGCCGGGTAGCCGCGTGATCGGCTTCATGAAAGCTGACCCATTCCTGGCGCATTTGAACCGCCACTTCCCATAACGGCTTTACGGCTGGCTGGTCAGCGGCAGGGCGGTGGTGTCCTTGATGCGCTGCAGGGCGAAGCTCGATTTCACGTCGAGCACCGCCGGGTGGCGCAGCAGGGTCGCCATCATGAAGCGCGAGAAGTGTTCCATGTCTTCCACGTGCACGCGCAGCAGGTAGTCCATCTCGCCCGTCATCGCGTAGCAGGCCACCACCTCGGGCCACTGGCCCACCGAGTCGGCAAAGTCGGCGCGCGGCGAGGGCGGGGCGTTGGGCGCACCCAGCGCGCGGGCGTTGCTGTGGGCGCCGGCGTCGCTGTGCTTTTCCAGCCGCACGTTCACATAGGCCAAGAGGCCCAGGCCGATCTTGTCGGGGTCGAGCAGCGCCACGTACTGGCGGATCACGCCCGCTTCCTCGAGCCGCTTGATGCGGCGCAGGCAGGGCGATGGCGACAGCGCCACCATCTCGGCGACGTCCTGGTTGGACAGCCGGCCGTCGGCTTGCAAAATGGACAGAATTTTGCGGTCGGTTTTGTCCAGCGCAACTTTGGTCATAAATCCCTCAATAAATCAGCGTTAAGGCAATATTATTGCGCACATCGGCGATGCCGGGGAATTGTTTGCAATTAAATGCCGGGTGGGCGGGTCTATACTGGGCGATAAATTCGCATAACAAACCCAGGAGACACACATGCAATTCCAGCCATGGGATAACCCGATGGGCACCGACGGCTTCGAGTTCGTCGAATATGCCGCCCCGGACCCGCAAGCGCTCGGCGCCCTGTTCGAGAGCATGGGCTTTACCGCCATCGCGCGCCACCGCCACAAGAACGTCACGCTCTACCGCCAGGGCGACATCAACTTCCTCATCAACGCCGAGCAGGATTCGTTCGCGCAGCGCTTCGCGCGCCAGCATGGCCCGTCCGTGTGCGCGATCGCGATCCGGGTCAAGGACGCCGCGTTTGCCTACCAGCGCGCGCTCGAGCAGGGCGCCTGGGGTTTCGACAACCGCACCGGCCCGATGGAACTCAACATCCCCGCCATCAAGGGTGTGGGCGACTCGCTGATCTACCTGGTCGATCGCTGGCGCGGCAAAAATGGCGGCCAGCAGGGCACCATCGGCGACATCAGCATCTATGACGTCGATTTTGTCGCCATTCCCGGCGCCGAAGCCAACCCGGTCGGCCATGGCCTCACCTATATCGATCACCTGACCAACAACGTCCATCGCGGCCGCATGAAGGAATGGGCCGACTTCTACGAGAAGATGTTCAACTTCCGCGAAGTGCGCTACTTCGACATCGAAGGCAAGCACACCGGCCTGAAATCGAAGGCGATGACGTCGCCATGCGGCAAGGTACGGATTCCGATCAACGAATCGTCGGACGACAAGTCGCAGATCGCCGAATACCTGGACCAGTACCACGGCGAGGGCATCCAGCACATTGCGCTGGGCACCGACGACATCTACACGTCGATCGAGGGCATGAAGACGGCCGGCATCGCCTTCCAGGACACCATCGAAACGTATTACGAACTGGTCAACCGCCGCCTGCCGAGCCACGGTGAGCGGCTGGAAGACCTGCGCCGCCTGCGCATCCTGATCGATGGCCAGAGCAACGAGACGGAACGTGAACTGCTGCTGCAGATTTTCACGCAAAACGTGATCGGCCCGATCTTCTTCGAGATCATCCAGCGCAAGGGCGACCAGGGCTTCGGCGAGGGCAATTTCCGCGCGCTGTTCGAATCGATTGAACTCGATCAAATCAAGCGGGGAGTATTGACCGCGTCTTGACCGCATAATCGTTATCTTCGCCGGCAGCGCCTCACAGATTGGCGCGCCGGCACTCGTAACAGAAACACATTCCATGCGCTCTCACGAGGAGCGTATTGCAAAGAATAGTGGAGACAAAATGAACGCACCTCAAAAGGGTTTGCTATTGGACCCGGCCATCCCGCCGGCAGCGCCTGAATTCTCGCTCGACGACAAGTGGACGCTCGAGCGCGGCCGCGCCTTCATGACCGGCACCCAGGCGCTGATCCGCCTGCCGATGATGCAGCGTGAACGCGACCTCAAAGCTGGCCTGAACACCGCCGGCTACATCACCGGCTATCGCGGCTCGCCAGTCACCAGCGTCGACATGACGGCCATGAAGGCCAAGAAATACCTCGACGCCCACCACGTCAAGTTCCATCCCGGCATGAACGAAGACCTGGCCGCCACTGCCGTCTGGGGCACCCAGCAAACCAACCTGTTCAAGGACGCCAAGTACGACGGCGTGTTCTCGATGTGGTACGGCAAGGGACCGGGCGTCGATCGCTGCGGCGACGTCTTCAAGCACGCCAACAACGCCGGCTCCGCCCAGCACGGCGGCGTACTGGTGCTGGCTGGCGACGACCACGCCGCCAAGTCGTCGTCCACCGCCCACCAGTCCGACCATATCTTGAATGCCTGCGGCATCCCGGTGCTGTACCCGGCGTCGGTGCAGGAGTACATCGACTACGGCCTGCACGCGTGGGCGATGAGCCGCTATACCGGGCTGTGGGTGTCGATGAAGTGCGTGACCGACATCATCGAGTCGGGCGCTGTGGTCGATTTCGACCCGGACCGCGTCAAGATCGAACTGCCAACCGACTTCGAACTGCCAGCCGGCGGCTTGAATATCCGCTGGCCCGACACCGTTCTCGACATGGAAGTGCGGATGAATACCTACAAGTGGTACGCCGCGCTGGCGTACTGCCGCGCCAACAAGCTCAATAAAATCATCTGGGACAGTCCCAAGCCCAAGATCGGCATCATCACCGCCGGCAAGTCGTACCTCGACACGCGCCAGGCGCTGGCCGATCTGGGCATCGACGAACAGTCGGCTGCCGACATCGGCATCCGCCTGTATAAAATCGGCATGACCTGGCCGCTGGAAGCCGACGGCGTGCACGAATTTGCCAAGGGCCTCGACGAGATCCTGGTGGTCGAAGAAAAACGCCAGATCCTCGAATACGCGTTGAAGGAAGAGTTGTATAACCTGCCCGACGGCCAGCGGCCGCGCGTGGTGGGCAAGTTCGACGATACGGGCGAGTGGAGCAACAAGGGCAAGACCGGGCACGGCGACTGGCTGCTGCCAGCCACGTACGAACTCAATCCCGCGCAGATCGCCCGCGCGATTGCCTCGCGCATCGCCCACTACTGCGACGGCCACCCGGTGGCCGAGCGCGTCAAGCAGCGCATCGCCTTCCTCGAAGCGAAAGAGCTGGCGCTGACCACGCTGCCGGCCAAACCGAATCCGCAGACCGACCGCACGCCGTTCTTCTGCTCCGGCTGCCCGCACAACAGCTCGACCAAGGTGCCGGAAGGCTCGCGCGCGCTGGCCGGCATCGGCTGCCACTACATGGTGCTGTGGATGGACCGCGAAACGTCCACCTTTACCCACATGGGCGCCGAAGGCGTGACCTGGGTAGGTCAGGCGCCGTTCACCAACGAGAAGCACGTGTTTACCAATCTCGGTGACGGCACCTATTTCCACTCCGGCATCCTGGCGATCCGCGCCGCAGTGGCGGCCAAGGTCAACATCACCTACAAGATCCTGTTCAACGACGCGGTGGCCATGACCGGCGGCCAGTCGTTCGACGGTCCGCTCGATCCCGGCATGATCTCGCGCCAGATCGCCGCCGAAGGCGTCACGCCGATCATCGTGGTCACCGACGAACCCGATAAATACCCGGCCGATTACAAGTGGGCCGAAGGCGTGATCGTGCGCCACCGGTCGGAACTGATGGACGTGCAGCGCGAGCTGCGCGACCAGCCGGGCGTGTCGGCCATGATTTACGACCAGACCTGTGCGTCGGAAAAACGCCGCCGCCGGAAACGCAACGAGTACCCGGATCCGGCCAAGCGCGCCGTGATCAACGAGGCCGTGTGCGAAGGCTGCGGCGACTGTTCGGTACAGTCGAACTGCCTGTCGGTCGAGCCGCTGGAGACGGAACTGGGCCGCAAGCGCCAGATCAACCAGTCGTCGTGCAACAAGGACTTCTCGTGCACCACCGGTTTCTGCCCGAGCTTTGTGACGGTGGAAGGCGGGGCGCTGAAAAAGCCGAAGAAGGCCGCTGCGGGCAAGGATGCCGCGCCGCCTGCCGCGCTGCCAGCGCCCGTATTGCCTTCGACCGCGCAACCGTACGGCATCCTGATCACCGGCATCGGCGGCACCGGCGTGGTGACGGTTGGCCAGATCCTGGCCGTGGCCGCGCACGTGGAAGGCAAGGGCGCCATCGTGCTCGACATGAGTGGCCTGGCGCAAAAAGGCGGCCCGGTGATGTCGCACGTACGCCTGGCCGACCGCCAGGCCGACCTGCATTCCACCCGCGTGGGCACCGGCAGCGCCGACCTGGTGATCGGCTGCGACCTGATCGTCACTGCCAGCCGCGACGCCCTGTCGCGCATGGGCGAAAACCGCACCCGCGCCATGATCAACAGCACCGGTTCGTCCACGGCGGCGTTCGTGAAGAACCCGGACTGGCAGTTCCCGGACGCCAGTTCGCGCAGCGAGATCGTGCGCGCCTGCGGCGAGAGCATGACCGACTTCGTCGATGCCGGTCACATCGCCACCGCGCTGATGGGCGACTCGATCGCCACCAATATGTTCATGCTCGGCTACGCGTTCCAGAAGGGCCATGTGCCGCTCTCGGAGTCCTCGATCGTGCGTGCGATCGAACTCAATGGCGTGTCGGTGGCATTCAACCAGGCCGCATTTACCTGGGGCCGCACGGCCGCGCACGACCTGGGTTCGGTCACGCGCCTGACCGCGCCGTCGAAGGTGATCGAATTCAAGCGCAACCAGACGCTCGACGACATCATCGCCAAGCGCGTCGATCTGCTCACCGCGTACCAGAACGTGGGCTACGCGCAGCAGTACGTGACGCTGGTGGAGGAAGTGCGCGCCGCCGAAGCGAAACTGGGCAAGGGCACGCGCCTGGCCGAAGCCGTGGCGCGCTACTACTACAAGCTGATGGCCTACAAGGACGAGTACGAAGTGGCCCGCCTGTACACCGACGGCGCGTTCCAGAAAAAGATCGCCGCTATGTTCGAGGGCGACATCACGCTCAAGTTCCACCTGGCGCCGCCGATCATGGCCAAGCATGACGCCAGCGGCCAGCTGGTGAAAAAAGAGTTCGGCCCGTGGATGATGAAGGCCTTCGGCGTGCTGGCCAAATTTAAAGGCCTGCGTGGCACCGCGTTTGACATCTTTGGCTACACCGAAGAGCGCAAGACCGAGCGCGCGCTGGTCAAACAGTACCGCGAGACGGTGCGGGCGCTGTTGCCCAAGCTGACGGCAGAGAACCTGGCGCAGGCGGTGGCGATTGCCAGCATTCCGGAAGACATTCGCGGTTATGGCCACGTCAAGGAACGTCACCTGAAAGCGGCGAAACTGAAGGAGGCGGGCTTGATCGCTGCTTTCGATCAGCCAGCTGAAAAGGTGATAGAACTGGTGCGCCAGGCGCACGTGGCCTGACGGTGGGCCAGGCTATGCTGCGAGGATCTGGCGAAACAGCTCGCGGTCGCCAGGCTCCGTAAAGCGCGAGTTATGCCATAGCAGGTTGAAGTCGCCGTAGCGCAGCGCGGTGTGTTTCATCCGCGCCATGTGCTCCAGCGCCGAACCGGGATCGCCGAGCACCGCACTTTCCATCAGCATCAAGGGCCGCTGCCGCAAACGCAGCGGCCCTTGTTTTTTCCAGCTCCACATCGGGAACTCGCGCGCGGTGCCGTGGCGAAAGCCGGGATCGTACGGAAAGCCTCCGCTGGCGTCGTAGTCGAAGCCGGCCTGCTCGAGCAGGTCCGGCGTGGTGGCCGCATCCCAGCGCAGATAGTGCTGGCGGTTGCCGCGTACCAGGGGATCGTCGCTGGCACCTGGCCCCGCCTTCGCACCAGTGCTGCCACCGGCACCGGCATCCGTGCCAGACCTGGCCTCGGCGCGTGCGCGTACCAAAGCGGCGCGCAGGCGCTCGCGATCCCGGCCCAACTGCGCGCCATCGCGGTAGGTGTTGAAACTGCCATGCAGCCCGATCTCGTGGCCGCGCGCGGCAACTTGCGCCAGCAGCGCCTGCATCCTCGGTTCTTCCAGCGCATAGGCGCAGTCGTAGCGCGTGCGTCCCGGCGTGGCGATGAAGTAGAACGCGCCCCGGCTGCCGCACAGTTCGAGCTGCGTCATGTACCAGTCGAAGGTCCAGTGCGGATCGTAGAAATAGTCGCCCCGGCGACTGTGCCAGGCGTTTTTTACGCGGGTGGCAGCGCCCGCGAGCGAGCGCTTGCGCAGCAGCGCGCCGGCCACGCCCTGCGCCAGCAGCCACGGGTTGCGTATCCAGCGCTCGTACGGTTCATCGACGTCGCAACTGACGCGCATCGTGCCTCGCGCGGTCTTGCGGGTCAGGCCGGGCCAGACGCTGCGCAGCGCCGCCCACAGGATTTCGATGTATTCGTCCACCAGCGGCCGCTGCAAAAAGCCGCGCTGCACCGCCAGTGACGCCGCTGCCGGAAAACGGTCGTACTGGTCGCGCGCGGGATCGATCACTTCCTCGTAGCGCGAGAGCAGGAAGAAGATCGACCCGATCACGTCAAGTTTCAGGTATGCGCCCTGCGGCGTACGGACCAGGCCCGGCTCGCCCCACAGTACCGGGATCGATGGGTCTTCCAGTTCCACGTCGAGCATGGCGCGCACGTGAATCCACTGGCGCGGCGGCGCGATCAGCAACGTTCCCGGTTGCCGCCACAGGGGCAGGTGCCGGCGCAAGAAGTCGTTTTCCAGCGTCAGCACCCGGCCGCGCCAGCGGATCTCGAACTGGTCGCCAGTGTGTTCCACCACGCGCGCCGGCACGCCCAGCACGTCGTCGAAGATCCAGCGCAGCACCCACTGCGCCGGCTGGCGGCACGCGGCCGGGACAAAAATCTCGAGAGCGTTATCCATCGGGCCTCCGGAACCAGGTTGGGGATTGGCGCCGCGCCCGCCGCCACAGCCACAGCGGCCAGCGGTGGAGGCGGTCCCAGCGCAGGGCATTGCAGGTCAGGCAGTCGGGCGAGTCGCACAGGTTGAAGCGGCTGTCGCGCGCCAGGATGTCACGCTCGATGGCGTAGCACTGCGCGGCCGGCGCGCAGATGGCGTAGGCGTTGCCGACCTTGCCGGTGGTGAGGATGCCTGCCCGCACGTAGGCGCCGTAAAACTTCCAGTACGCGCTCGAGCAGCAGCCGGGATCGCGGCGGTGGAACACGCGCACCTGGCCCTGGTCGTCCAGGTAGCGGCTGACCGACAGCCAGGGCAAGATGCGGCGCCGGTGCAGGCCCAGGTCCACTTCGGCCAGGTGGGTGGTGGTAAAGCCCGGATTGACCGCCACGCAGCCGGCCACCAGCATCTTGGCGTCCAGCGCGATCAGCTTGCGCATCGGTTCGTAGGCGCCATCGCCAGGGCCGTGGCCTGCGGTGAGGGCGCGGGCATGACGGCCGATGGCCACGAACGAGCATTGCGGATGCGTGCTGCGGTGGACGCCCGGGTGGGCCAGCATGGCATTGGGCAGGGCGCCGGCGTACGAGGGGGTGGCCGGCGTGAAGGGAGGCAGTTGCCCGGCCTGCCACCACCACCCGCCTTTGGTAAACGCCAGGCAGGCCACCGTGCCCTGGTCACCCACCAGGTCGAGCAGCTCGGCCAGGAAGTCGCCGCCGCCATCGCCTGCGCGACCGACGGCGCGGTAGGCGGCGCGCGCCAGCACCACGTCGCCAGGGGCGATGCCCATTTGCAGTAGATCGTGACGCAGCGAGGTTGCCATGGTTTCAGCGATAAAGTGGACGGACGAGTAACCACCGTAGCAGCGCCGTCAAGCCATCCCTCGACCTGCCTCAAAAGTGCCGCATCAAGGGAACCTCGAAAAACCTGCTGCGCGATCCGCTATCGCCACGGTTTTTCGAGGTCCCCTCAAGCCGTCGATTTATGCATAAGCTTGTACGCAAACGGTATTTCACTCATGAAGTAAATTTTGGTAAAGTTCCGCCCCCGTACCCTATTTGCTTTCCGGACAACTCAATGACAACAAAATTCGAATTGACGCCGCTGGCCGCTGGCGCCATCGCGCTGCTGTGCAGCGTGGCCGACCCGTCGCTGGCCGTGGCGCAAACCCAGGACCAGGGCGCCGCCCCGGCCACCGTCGTCGTCACCGGCTCGCGCATTCCGCGCGCCACCCTGGAAGGCCCCTCGGCCGTCACCGTGATCACGGCTGCCGATCTGACCAAACAGGGCTTCACCAACGTGTTCGACGCGCTGTCGAACCAGTCGCAAAACAGCGGCTTTACCCAGGGCGCCGACTACGGCAACACGTTTACGCCGTCGGCCAATGCCATCAGCCTGCGCGGCCTCGGTCCCAATCACACGCTGGTGCTGCTCAACGGCCGCCGCATGGCGGACTTCCCGGTCGCCTATGACGGCGCCGTCAACTTCACCAACCTGGCCAATATTCCGTCGAGCGTGGTCGAACGCATCGAGATCCTCAGCGGCGGCGCGTCCGCCATCTATGGCTCGGACGCGATTGCGGGCGTGGTCAACATCATCCTGAAGAAAAAATACGACGGTTACGACATCAACCTGAAGGCCGGCGGCACCTCGCGTGGCGGCGCTGCCAACCAGCGTTTGCAGTTCTCCGGCGGCCAGACCTTCGGCAAGCTCAATACGCTGTTCAGCGTGGAGCTGCTCGAGCGCGATCCGCTCTCGAGCGCCGACCGCGATTTCATGAGCGTCAACCGGGGCACGTACACGTCGGTGCTGGGCCGGCGCGACCTGGGCACGGGCCGCTATGTCGATCCGGGCGACACCTGCGCCAACCTGGGCGACCTGTTTGGCGGCACCACCGTCAAGCGTACCGGCAGCACCGGCAGCTATTGCGGCAGCGAGAAGGTACGTCCTACCTTCTGGACCACGCAGACCAGGAACAGCAGCCAGAACGTGTTTGGCGGCGCCAACTACGCGCTCTCGCCCACCACCACCCTGTTTGCGGAGGCGCTGTTCGGCAAGAACCGCAGCATCAACAACACGCGCGGCCCGATCTGGGAATCGCGTTCACTGTCCGACAAGGCGTTCCTGAACCAGAACAGCGGCAGCTACGAAAACTGGAACCGCTACATCTCGCCCGAAGAAATGGGCGGCGTGGACCGCTTCAATCGCCGCTGGGACGACGAAGCGACGTCGCTGTCGCTCGGCGCGCGCGGCGACATTCCGGGCACCAGCTGGCAGTACGAGGCCGGCTACACGGCGTCGCTGTACAAGAGCCAGAGCTTTACGCCGCGCGCACTGTCCACCATCGACAGCTTCTTCCTGGGACCGCAGCAGGGCGTGGACGCCAACGGCGTGGCAATCTACGCGCCCGATGCGGCGCGCCTGGCGCAGCGCCTCACGCCCACGGAGTTCAACAGCATCTACGGCACGGCGGTGAGCAACGACAAGTCGTGGACCAATACCGTGAGCCTGTCGGCCAATGGCGAGGCGTTCTCGCTGCCGGCCGGCCCGGTGCGCCTGGCTACAGTGGCCGAAGCGGGCAAGCAGGGTTTCTCGAACCGTCCCGACGGCCGACTCAATCAAGGCTACTTCAACCTGGCCGGCTCGGACGTGACGTCCGGCACCCGTGAGCGCTACGCGCTGGGCCTGGAAGCGAACGTGCCGATCATCGACACGCTGTCGGCCACGCTGGCCGGCCGCTACGACCGCTACAGCTTTGCCGACCGCCACGACGGCAAGGCCACGTACAACGGCGGCCTCGAATGGCGCCCGGTCAAGCAGCTGCTGGTGCGCGCCACGTACGGCACCAGCTTCCGCGCACCGGACATGAACTACATCTACAAGGCGCGCGGCACCGGCTATTACGAGTCCACCACCGATTACTACCGCTGCGCCCAGAGCGGCCAGCCGGCGTCCACGTGCAAATATGCGCCGGGCGCCGACTACGTGCAAACCGGCAGCCGCGACCTGCGCTCGGAAAAGGGCCGCTCGACGGGCCTGGGCCTGGTCTGGTCGCCCAGCGCGGATTTCGACGTGACGGTCGACTACTGGAACATCAAGATCGACGACCTGGTGACCAACCTGAATGCGGATAAACTGCTGCGCGACGAGTCGGACTGCCGCATGGCCGGCGACCTGGCGTCGCCGACCTGCGCCGACACCATCCGCCGCATCGTGCGCAATCCGCTGACGGCGCTGAACAAGCCGGGCGAGATCAACACCATCCTGGTGAACCCGATCAACGCCGCGTCCACCAGTGTGGATGGCATCGACATCAGCGGCCGCTACGCTTTGCGCACGCAAAACCTGGGCACGTTTACCACGCGGGTGAACTACTCGAAGACGCTCGACAAGCACTCGCGCCAGTTTGCCGGCGATCCGCTCAACGACGACAAGGCCGACCTGGAGAACCACGACTGGCGCGACAAGCTCAATGTCAGCCTGGCGTGGAACAAGGGCGACTGGTCCAACACGGTATTCCTGCAACGCTACGGCAAGGTGCCGAATGCGGCGTCGGATGCGTACCTGACGCCGACGGTGCTGGTCAATGCCAGCGTGGTCTATCGCTTTGACGAGCGCACCACGGTGTCGGTATCGGTGAACAACCTGTTCAACAAGGTCAAGCAGGATGGCAGCGACGGCTGGCCTTACTACCCGATAGGCAACTACAGCCCTGTCGGGCGACAGGGCTGGCTGGAAGTGAACTACCACTTCTGACACATTTTTTCACGACCTTCAGAGCAAGGCGCCGTGACGAAGACAGTACGACTGTACGGCGAGGAGCGGCAACGCCGCTCTGGAGATCGTGTTAGGCTGGGTTGCGCTGCGTGGAAGTAGCGCCGGCGTACTCGGTCATCCAGTAAATCAGCGCCAGGCCGGGGAAGGCCATCCCGGTCAGCAGCGCCGCATGCCAGCCATGTTCGGCGTACACCCAGCCGCCCAAAGCCGAACCGAGGGCGCCACCGGCGAAGAACAGCGCGAAGTACACGCCATTGAGACGGCTGCGCACATGGGCGCCCAGCGAGAAGATGGCGCGCTGGCCCAGCACCAGGTTGGCCGCCACACCCATGTCCAGTACGATCGACGCCACCACCAGGATCCCCAGCGACACATTGCGCATGGCAGCCGATTCAGGCGCCAGCATCGGCAAGGCAAACGCGATAACGCCCAGCGCCAGGGCCGCTGCGGTCGCCATCAGCGTGTGGCCGGCATCGGCCAGGCGGCCGGCGATTGGCGAGGCCACTGCACCAGCCATACCCACCAGCGCAAAAATGGCGATGCCGGTTTGCGACAGGTGGAACTGCGGGCCGGCCAGCATCAGCGGCGCCACGGTCCAGAACAGGCTGAACGAACCGAACAGGCCAGCGTGGTAAGCGGCGCGGCGACGCAGGACCGGCGTGGTCGCAAACAGGTGCCACAGCGATGCCAGCAGGGCTGGGTACGTAATCTCCGACACCGGCACGCGTTCCGGCAGCTTGGCGCGCAGGATGATGGCCACGGCCAGCACGATCACTGCGGCGCCGCCGAAGACCACGTGCCAGTTGGTGGCGTCGGCCACCAGGCTGGCGACCGGGCGCGCCAGCATGATCCCCAGCAGCAGGCCGCTGACCACTTTGCCGACCGTGTGGCCGCGCGTGGCCTCTTTCGAGAGGTGGGCGGCAAACGGCACGATGATCTGCGCCGCCACCGAACCCAGACCAATGCCGAGCGCGGCGACCAGGAACAGCCAGGCGCTGGTGCTGAACGCCGCGACGATCAGCATCGCGGACGTAAACAGCAGGCCGGTGAAGATCAGGCGGCGGTTTTCCAGCAGGTCGCCCAAGGGCACGATAAACAGCAGGCCGATGGTGTAACCGATCTGCGTGAGGGTGACGATCAGGCCGGCCGCTTCGGCCGACAGGCCGGTGGCGGCGCTGATCGGACCGACCAGGGTTTGCGCGTAGTACAGGTTGGCGACGATCAGGCCGGTGGCCACGGCCAGCAGCATGACCATGCCATTGCTGATGTCGGGGGCGTCTTTTTCTGCGACGTGTTGCGATGAACTCATGATGAACTCCGGTGGGGATAACGATGACTCAGTGTAGGCCGATTGCGTGTAAAGATAATCAGGGCATAATGGTCATATACCATTCATTTAATGTGAACAATCATGGATAGATTGAAGGCCATGCAGACCTTTGTGCGCATCGTCGAAGCCAACAGCTATACCAAGGCTGCCGCCACGCTCGATTTGCCGCGCGCGGCGCTCACCGCCACCATCAAGAAGCTCGAGGCGTTCCTCGGTACGCGGCTGCTGCACCGGACCACGCGCCGGCTCTCGCTCACGCCCGACGGCGCCGAATACTTCAAGAAGTGCCTGGACATATTGGAGGCGGTGGAAGACGCCGAAAGTACTTTTCGGGGGCAGGATGCGCAGCGTCCGCGCGGCAAATTGCGGGTGGATTTGCCAGGTGCGGTGGGCCGCCACCTGGTCATGCCGCGCATTGCAGACTTCACTCGCGCCTATCCCGAGATCGAACTGGTGGTCAGCATGACCGAGCGCGTGGTGGACCTGACGCAGGAGGGCCTGGACTGTTCGCTGCGCGTGGGCGAACTGCAGGATTCGTCGCTGGTGGGGCGGCGCCTGGGCAATATGGGCTTTCTCACCTGCGCCTCGCCGTGGTACCTGGCGCAGCACGGGGCGCCGCAAACGCTCGACGACCTGCCCGGCCATCGCGGCGTGCTGCATTTTTCCGGGCGCACCGGGCGCGTGTTCGACTGGGACTTCATGGTCGATGGCCGCCCGGTAGTGGTGCCCATCCGCGGCGCGATTGCCGTCAACGAACCCGATGCGTATATCAGCTGTGCGTTGCAGGGCATGGGCCTGATCCAGGCCGCGCGCTACCAGGTGCGCGCGCACCTGGCCAGCGGCGCGCTGGTGGAAGTGCTGGCCGCCACGCCGCCGGCGCCCATGCCGATCTCGCTGCTGTACCCGCAGGGCCGCATGGCGTCGCCGCGCCTGGGAGTGTTCGCGGCCTGGCTGGGCGAGCTGTTGCGTAGCGACCCCGACTTGCAGGCATAACGGCGATCGATTGCAAATTTAGGTAGCTTAATTTGCACCTCTGCATGTACTGCCAGCTATAATGTTGCACATGAACATTAAATTATCTCCTGCATTCATGGCTGCGCTCGCTGCCGTGGCCGTGTTGTCCGGCTGCGGTGGTGGCGGCGGCTCCGCCGGCACGACCGCCGGCAACGGCGCCAGCACGGGCACCGGCTCCACTGGCTCCGGCGGCGCCACCGGGTCTACCGACACGCGCAGCGACTACGTCAAGCTGGCTGCTTCATGCCAACGTCCGCGCAGCGGCGTCTCGGCGGCCGGCGTGCGCTTCCCCGACCGCCAGGGCAGCCTGAGCGACGAACTGAAATGGGTACGCTCGTTCATCGACGAGAGCTACCTGTGGTACCGCGAGGTGCCCACCGGCCTGCGCCAGGAAAACTACAGTAATCCGATCGATTACTTCGACGTACTCAAGACCACCGCCATCACGTCCTCGGGCCGTCCCAAGGACCAGTTCCACTTTACCTATGCCACCGACGAGTGGGAAGCATCGTCCACCAGCGGCATTGAACTCGGCTATGGCATCAGCTGGTCGTCCAGTGCCCCCGACGTGTTCCCGCGCGTGTGGCGCGTGGCGCTGGTGGAGCCGGGTTCGCCGGCCGCCGTCGCCGGCGTGCAGCGTGGCGACTCGCTGCTGACCGTCGATAGCGTATCGCTGGCCGACACCACGCAAGCGGGCGCCAATACGCTCAATGCCGGCCTGTTCCCGCAGTCGGCTGGCAGCGTGCACCGCCTTGGCCTGAGCCGCAACGGTTTCCCGGTCAATGTGCAACTGACAGCCACCCGGCTGTCGCTGCAGCCGGTGGCCAACGTCAAGGTCATCGACACCCCGACCGGCAAGGTCGGCTACCTGCTGTTCAACGACCATAACGCGGTGGCCGAAACCCAGCTGATCGCCGCCATCAACACCCTGAAGGCGGCCAACGTCACCGACGTGGTGCTCGACATGCGCTACAACGGCGGCGGTTACCTGAACATCGCCAGCGAACTGGCCTACATGATCGCCGGTCCGGTACCGACGGCCGGCAAGGTGTTCGAGCGCCTGCAGTTCAACGACAAGGTTTCGGCCGCGTCGACGCCGCCACCGCTCAGTTTCCTGACCAGCGCAAGCGGCCTGGCGTCGCCGGTGCCGACGGCGGCCGGCACCGCGCTGCCTTACCTGGGCCTGCGCCGGGTGACCATGCTGACCACGCCGGGCACCTGCTCGGCCAGCGAGGCGGTGGTCAACGGCTTGCGCGGCGTCGATGTGGAAGTAAACCTGATCGGCGGCGAAACCTGCGGCAAGCCCTATGGTTTCTACCCCGAGGACAACTGCGGCACCACGTATTTCGCGGTGCAGTTCCAGGGCGTGAACAACAAGGGCTTCGGTGACTACGCCAACGGCTTCCAGCCAACCTGCCGTATCAGCGACGACCTGTCGCGCCCCGTGGGCGACACCGGCGAAGGCATGCTGTCGGCGGCGCTCAGCTACCGCGCCAACGGCATCTGTCCCGCCTCGGCGTCGCGTTTTGCCGCTGGCGACGCCACCCCGCTGAAACTGGTACGCCCGCTGGCCAAGCAGGTCGCCATCCTCAAGTAGGCTCCAGGCGCCGAAGCGGATTATAATTTTCCAGGTTACGACGCCGTTCCGGCGTCGGCCCACCTGGAAGCTCCTCCATGATCCGTTTCGCCGTCTCGCTTGCCCTTGCCACGCTGGCCGCCAGTGCCAGTGCAGCACCTTCTGCTACATCCTCCACATCGCCACTGACCACCGTCTCCGAACGTTCGGGCTTCAAGAGCACCGGCCGTTATGCCGAGGTGGTGGACTTGTGCGCGCGCTTTCAAAAAGCGTATCCGAAGCAGGTGCGCTGCTTCGAATTTGGCCGCACGCCGGAAAACCGGCCGATGCTGGCGCTGGCCGTCACCCGCACCGGCGCACTGACCGCCGAGCAGGCGAAAAAGAAGGGCGTGCCCGTGCTGCTGATCCAGGGCGGCATCCACGCCGGTGAAATCGACGGCAAGGACGCCGGCTTCCTGGCCCTGCGCGAGGTACTGGAAGGGCGCGCCGCGCCCGGCGCGCTGGACCAGCAGGTGCTGCTGTTCGTCCCTGTCTTCAACGTCGATGGCCACGAGCGCTTCGGCCCCTACAATCGTCCCAACCAGGTCGGCCCGGAGGAAATGGGCTGGCGCACCACGGCGCAGAACTACAACCTCAATCGCGACTACGTCAAAGCCGACACCACCGAGATGCAGGCCATGCTGGCGCTGGTCAACGCCTGGGATCCGCTGGCGTACGTCGATCTGCACGTCACCGACGGCGCCAAGTTCCAGCCCGATATCTCGATCCAGGTGGAACCGGTGCACGGCGGCGACGCGCCGCTGCGCGTAGCCGGTAGCGCGCTGCAACAAGGGATCCTGGCCGATCTGAAGGCCCAGGGTTCCGATCCCAAGCCGTATTACATCTCGTTTGCCAAGGAAGACGACCCGATGTCGGGCTTTGTCGACAGCATGCCCACGCCGCGCTTTTCGCACGGCTACTTCGTCATGCGCAACCGCTTCGGCGTGCTGGTGGAAACCCACTCGTGGAAGGATTACCGCACCCGCGTGCGCATCACCCGCAACACCATCGTCTCGCTGCTCTCGCAGGTAGGCCAGCACGGCAAGGAGTGGGCGCGCATTGCCAAGGATGCCGACGCGCGCGCCGCTGCGCTGGGCGGCACCGATTTCACGCTTACGTACCGCACCACGTTCAACGCCAAGACCATCGACTTCCCCGGCTACGCCTACACGCGCGGCCATTCGGAAATCTCGGGCGCCTTGATGACGCAGTACGACGCAGCCATCCCCCAAACCTGGACCGTGCCGCTGCGCGACGAGATCGTGCCGGAACTGAAGGTGAGGGCGCCGCAGGGCGGCTACCTGGTGCCGCTGGCGGAAGCGGCGCGCGTGGCGGCCAAGCTCAAACAGCACGGCATCACGTACAAGGTGCTGGGCGCCGACGAGATGTCGGCCGAAGTGGAAACCTTCCGCGCCACCAAGACCACCTTCGGCGCCAAGTCGTTCGAAGGCCACCAGGCGCTGGCGGTAGAAGGCGAGTGGGCGCGTGAGCGTCGCAGCCTGGCCAAGGGCGCGCTGTTCGTGCCGATCGCGCAGCCGAAGTCGCAACTGGTGATGACCATGCTCGAGCCGCGCGGCCCCGATTCGCTGCTGGCCTGGGGCGCGTTCAACAACTGGTTCGAGCGCAAGGAGTACATGGAGGACTACGTGGCGGAAGAGGTGGCGCGCGAGCAGCTGGAAACCAACCCGGCACTGCGCGAAGAATTCCGCAAGAAGCTCGACACCGATGCGGACTTCAACAAGAGCCCGCAGGCGCGGCTGGAATTCTTCGCGCGCCGCCATTCGTCGTGGGACGAGCGCTTCAACCTGTATCCGGTGATGCGCACGGCGGTGAAGTACTGACCGCCAGCGTATGCCGTCATCCTCGCGTACGCGAGGATGACGGATTTAATGCTAACTAATCTTCCCGCTGCAAGGAAATCACGCCGAGCCCCGTGGTCGGCGTCGAACACGGTTCTTCGTCGAAGGCGATATCGCCGAGCGGGTTGGCCTGGCCATCGGCCTTCAGTTCGGCGAAGCCGAACAGGTCGCGGTCCATCAGGTGCGATGGCACCACCGTGGAGAGCGACGAGAAGATGCTCTCCACGCGGCCCGGGAATTTCTTTTCCCAGTCGCGCATCATGGCCTTGATCTGCTTGCGCTGCAGGTTTTCCTGTGAGCCGCACAGGTCGCACGGAATGATCGGGAAGCCTTTGACTTCGGCATAGCGCTCGGTGTCTTCTTCCTTCACGTACGCCAGCGGACGGATCACCATGTGCTTGCCGTCGTCGGACATCAGCTTGGCCGGCATGCCCTTGAGTTTACCGCCGAAGAACATATTCAGGAAGAAGGTCTCGAGGATGTCGTCGCGGTGGTGGCCCAGCGCGATCTTGGTCGCTCCCAGCTCGTCGGCCACGCGGTACAGGATGCCCCGGCGCAGGCGCGAGCACAGTGAGCAGGTGGTTTTACCTTCCGGGATCAGGCGCTTGACGATGCTGTACGTGTCCTGGTTTTCGATGTGGTACGGGATGCCCAGTTTTTCCAGGTACGCCGGCAGGATGTGGTCGGGGAAGTTGGGCTGCTTCTGATCCAGGTTGACGGCGATGATCTCGAAATTGATCGGCGCGCGTTCGCGCAAGGTCATCAGGATGTCGAGCAGGGCGTAGCTGTCTTTGCCGCCGGACAGGCACACCATCACCTTGTCGCCTTCTTCGATCATGTTGAAGTCACCGATGGCCTGGCCCACCAGCCGGCACAAACGCTTGTGCAGCTTGTTGTTCTCGTGGGCGATCTTCTCGGCCGACTTGCCCAGCGGGGCCTCGATGGTGTCCATCACGGCGTTCATACGGTCTCCTTGGTCTTGAACACTTCCACGCCCACGCCTTCGCAGTCCGGGTAGACGTCCGGCTTCATGGTGGACACATTGGCCGCGCGCACGCGCGGGTGGGCCAGCATGGCGCGTACGATGTCGTCGCACAGGGTTTCCTGCAGCTGCACGTGGCCGCGCGCCATCAGCTTGGCGATGGTGTCGCGGATGAAATCGTAGTCCACCACTTCGTCGAGCTGATCGTGGGACGGCGTCGATTCGGCCAGCGGGATGTACAGGTCGACGTTGATCAGGAGGCGCTGCTCGCCCTTCTTCTCGAACTCGTACACGCCGATGTTGATCATCACTTCGTAATTGCGCAGGAACAGGCGGCGGCAGTCGGTCAGACTGGGGTGCATCAGGGAGGACAACATGGGCGTTACCTTCTTTCGGTTGAATAGTGTCTTGCTAAATTTGCTGAGTTATTTGGCCACGAACATCACGTCGCGCTGCAGCGGCACCAGGTGCTGGCCGCCATCGACGAGCAAGGTGGTGCCGGTGAGCGCGCGCGCCGACGCCACGTACACCACGCTGTCGGCGATGTCGTCGGGGGTGCTCGAGCGCCCCAGCGGGGTCTTGCGGTGGGCGCTTTTGAATGCTTCTTCGGTCTGGTCGCCGGACACCATGCTGATGCCGGGCGCCACACCCACCACCCGCACCGTGGGCGCCAGTTGCTGCGCCAGCATGGTGGTGGCCGTGTGCAGCGCCGCCTTCGACAGCGTGTACGACAAAAAATCGGGGTTCAGATTGTACAGTTTCTGGTCCAGCAGGTTGATCACCACGGCCTGGCCGGGAGGCGCGTCGGCCGGCGTGGCCGCGTGCAGCGCCTGCGCCAGCAGGATCGGTGCGGCGACGTTGGCGTGCATATGGGCGTCGAGCCGGGCCAGCGTGAAATCTTCAGCGGTGTCGAAGTCGAACAGCGAGGCGTTGTTGACCACGCAGCGCACCGGGCCTAGGGCGGCAATCGCCTGCGGCAGCAGCGCGCGCACGGCCGCTTCATCGGCCAGGTCGCATTGCAGCGTGACCGCGCGCCGCCCCAGGGCCGTGATCTCGGCGGCTACCTCGATTGCTTCGGTTTGCGAGCCACGATAGTGCACTGCCACGTCCCAGCCGGCGCGCGCCAGGCCCAGCGCAATGGCGCGGCCCAGGCGGCGCGCGGCGCCGGTGACGAGGGCAACGGGAGCAATGGCAGTGGCAGATTGGTTGGTTGTCATGATGGTCTGATCGTTTAAAAAGAGGCTGGGCGTGCCGATTCGCTACAATATCGGGATGTCCCTACCCGAACCTTCCAGTGACGCGCTGGCCGCGTCCCACGCCCTGCAGCACCTGATTGCCGCCGAGATCGAACGCAACGCAGGCGCCATTTCCTTTGCCCGCTACATGGAGCTGGCCCTGTACGCGCCCGGCCTGGGCTACTACAGCGGCGGCTCCGCCAAGCTGGGAAAAGATGGCGATTTCACCACTGCGCCCGAGCTCACGCCGCTGTTCGGCGCGACCCTGGCGCGGGTGGCAGCCGCTATTATCGCCCAAAGCGCGCCGTACATCCTCGAATTCGGCGCCGGCACCGGCAAGCTGGCGTTCGATATCCTGACCGAACTGGCGGCGTCCGGCGTCCACGTCGAGCGCTACCTGATCGTCGAACTGTCGGGCGAGCTGCGCGCGCGCCAGCAGCACCAGCTGCGCGACTTCCCGCAAGTGCAGTGGCTCGATGCCATGCCCGACGCCTTTGACGGCGTGGTATTCGGCAACGAGGTGCTCGATGCGATGCCGGTGCACCTGGTCACCAAACACCCGGACGGCTGGCGCGAACTACAAGTGACCGTCAACGGCGGCCGCTTTGATTACCTGGAAGCGCCGATCAGCGCCGAGCTGCTGGCGCAGGTGCAGCGCCAGATCGCCCACCACGCCGAACTGCCGGTCGGTTACGTGACCGAGGTGCATGGCGTGGCCTGCGGCTTCATGGCCAGCCTCAGTCGCATGCTGCTGGCCGGGCGCGCCAACGCCGCGTTCCTGTTCGACTACGGTTTTCCGGCGCACGAGTTTTATCTCGACCTGCGCGCCACCGGCACGTTGATGTGCCACTACCGCCACCATGCCCACGCCGAGCCGTTTTTCCACCCGGGCTTGCAGGACATTACCGCCCACGTCGATTTCACGGCGATGGCGCTGGCCGCGCAGGATGCGGGCATCGACATCCTCGGCTACTTCAACCAGGCCGGCTTTTTGCTGGGCGCCGGGGTAGGGGATCTGCTGCTGCGCACCGATCCGGAGCACGTCATCGCCTACATCCCGCAGTCGAAGGCGGTGCAGAAGCTGGTGTCGCCGGCGGAGATGGGCGAATTGTTCAAGGTTTTGGCGATCGGCAAGAATGTCGCATTGCCAGAGGCGATCCTGGCGCAGGACCGCAGCCATCGTTTATAAATAGAAGTGTAGTCAAAAAAGCACGATGATCGATCAAGCAAGTGATCTGACCGCCCAGCACGGTTGATTGCTGCTGCGTGCGGCGCAAGATCGGCTATCATGAATGATTCGTCAACCTCCTTTCAACCTCCTTTACCGCCGCGGCCAGCATTGCACAGATGGGCAAAGTACATACTCACTATGACAACCTGAAGGTGTCGCGCATGGCGCCGCAGGAGGTCATACGTGCGGCCTACAAGGCGCTCAGTCAGAAATATCACCCGGACAAGAACCCGGGCGATGAAAAAGCCGCGCGCATCATGGCCATCGTCAATGGCGCTTACACCACCTTGTCCGACCCCCAGCGCCGCAAGGAGCACGACGAGTGGATCGCGGCCGAGGAATGGGAAGTGGACTGGGTGGAAAGCACCCGCCACGAAGACCATCGCGGCGACAAGGGGCGTCCCGACGCCGACCATTGGCAGCCCGAGACGGTGGACCGCGCGCCGCGCAAGCGCAAGCCGCTGGCGCGCTGGAAGTGGGGCTGCATGCTGTTCGGCTGCCTGGCGGCGGGCTGGGTGGGCGGCACGGTAACGTCCGAGCCACGCTGGCTGGAGAAAGCCTGGGGCGGTAAAGCGCCGCCGGGCATTTCGCAGGCCCGCGCCGCCGAGCCGGAGGCACCGTCCGAACCGCACGACGCCCTGGCTGCGGCCGACCGCATCGGCCTGTCCGACCGGCCGGCCGGCGTCAAGGTGGTGGCCATGTCGCAGGTGGTGCTGCCGCGCGGCGACTGCGACAATAACGACACCGCCACCCTGGCGCAAACCGGGCTGGCGCCCAATGGCGAACCCTGGCCGCGCCAGTCCGGCTATCTCGACGGTTTTTCGGTTGGCAACCGCGGTGACGACATGCAGCTCATGCTCGACAACGCCAACAACGCCTCGGCCGTGTTCATCAAGGTCTACGATGTCGATCGCCGTGCCAACGTGCGCTACGCGTACGTGCAGGCGCACGACAAGTACATGGTCGATCAGCTGGCCAATGGCAAGTACGAAATCCGCTACCAGAACCTCGACAATGCCGCCTCCTGCGCGGCGTCCGTCACGCCCGTCTCGAGCCACGCGGGCGACGCCAACTCACGCCCTGGCTCGCTGCTATAGGTTTTCCATTAAGCAAGTCGCAAGCTTGCCTGCAGCGCCGCCAGACGCGGTTGTTGCGCGCCGGTTTGCCGACTTCCATCGGGCTTGTCACCACGTAGGATTCTGATTATGCTAGGCAATATCATCCGCACGTGACACTACAGGAGATAGTCCGCATGACCGATTCCCACGCCACCGAGGACGACTGGCTGATCGAGGAAGACGAGGAGCTTCCCCCGCCAGTCGCCGGCGGCCCGGAACCGCGCCACTGGCGCGTGCTGATCGTCGATGACGACGTCGATGTACATGCGGTCACGCGGCTGGCGCTGCGCAATGTGAGCTTTAAGGGACGCGAGCTGGAGCTGTTTTCGGCCTACAGCGGCCGTGAAGGCTACGCCATCCTGCGCGACACGCCCGACATTGCGCTGGTGCTGCTCGACGTGGTGATGGAAACCGACGACGCCGGGCTGATCCTGGCGCGCCGCATCCGCGAGGAACTCGACAACCAGATCGTGCGGGTGGTGCTGCGCACCGGCCAGCCGGGCCAGGCGCCCGAGCAGCGCGTGATCATCGAATACGACATCAACGACTACAAGGCCAAGACCGAGCTGACCACGCAAAAGCTGTTCACTACGGTGATCTCGTCGCTGCGCGCGTACGAGAGCCTCAATATGCTCGAGCGCAGCCGCGCCGGCCTGGGCAAGATCCTGTCGGGCGCCACTAACCTGTACCAGATCCATTCGCTGCGTGAATTCGCCTCCGGCGTGCTCCACCAGGTCAGCGCCATCCTCGACGTGGGCGCCGACGGCGTGCTGTGCGTGATGCAGGGCGGCACCGGCGCCACCAGCGTGGTGGCTGCCACCGGCGGCTATGCGGCGCTGGCCGAGTCCGAAGCCATGCCCTTCGAGCACCCACTGTGGCCGGCCATTGCCAAGGCCTTCGCTGAAAAGAAAAGCCAGTTCGACCACCCGGCCAACGTGCTGTTCATCCACACGCAGGAAAACCGCGAAGTGGCCATTTCGGTCTCGCCGCCGTGGCCGCTGGCGCAGATCCAGCGCGACCTGCTGGAGGTGTTCTGCCAGCGCATTGCGGCGGCGTTCGACAACCTGTACATGTTCGGCCAGTTGCGCAAGGCGCAGGAAGCCACGGTGGTGGCGCTGGCTGACCTGGCCGAGTTCCGCGACGACACCACCGGCGGCCATGTGCGGCGGGTACAGCAACTGTCCACGGCGCTGGCGCAGCGGGTGGCCGAGCGCGGCGCGTATGCCGACGAGATCACCCCGCAGTTGCTGGAAATGATCGGCCTGGCCAGCATCCTGCACGACGTCGGCAAGGTGGCCACGCCCGACGCCGTGCTGCTCAAGCCCGGTCCGCACACACCGGAGGAGCGCGTGCGCATGCGCGAGCACGCGGGCGTGGGGCAGGCGATTCTCGAGCGCGCGGCCAACATGGTCGATGGTGTCAGCTACCTGACCTACGGCGCCCAGATCGCCGGCGGCCACCACGAGCACTTCGACGGCAACGGCTACCCGCAGGGCCTCAAGGGCCGCGCCATTCCGTTTGCTGCGCGCGTGGTGGCGGTGGTCGATGTGTTCGACTCGCTGCTGCACGAGCGGCCGTACAAGGACCCGTGGCCGCACAGCGAAGTGGTGCAGTACATCCGCGAGCGGTCCGGCGCCCAGTTCGACCCGGAGGTGGTGGCGGCGCTGTTCGACCTGATCGAGCGCGATCCGTCGATCGGCCACACGCCGGCTGCCTGAAATTTCGGCATCCCATTCAACTTAAAAACAACACTTGCACATTTGCAGTTCGAGCAGTTACAATCTCGCCCCGAAGCAGACAGTTAATTGCAACGACACGAAATAATGTCAGACGCAGTTGACAGGTCAAAGAAGTTGCTTCATACTCTGCGGTTCCTCGCGGAGGGGTGGCCGAGTGGTTAAAGGCGACGGACTGTAAATCCGTTCTCTATGAGTACGCTGGTTCGAATCCAGCCCCCTCCACCAAGTTGTTGCAGTGAGACTGATAGTAGTGAAATGAACGATACCTCGCGGGTGTAGCTCAATGGTAGAGCAGAAGCCTTCCAAGCTTACGACGAGGGTTCGATTCCCTTCACCCGCTCCAGTGTTGTTGCAATGCCGATGCGCAATCAGGGCATCACCGTAGTACACAATAAAGCAGTACCCAATCAGCCCTTTTAGCTCAGTGGTAGAGCACTCCCTTGGTAAGGGAGAGGCCACGTGTTCAATCCACGTAAAGGGCACCAGAATTCGCAGTACGCAGTATTGGCTGCCTTGCGCAGCCATCAGTTTTTCCAAAGTATACAAGTATCAAGTCAGCAGTCGGGCGTAGGCCCGGGCAATCACCCCACATCGTTAGGAGTCTAAAATGGCAAAAGAGAAATTCGAGCGGACCAAGCCGCACGTCAACGTCGGCACCATTGGTCACGTTGACCACGGCAAGACCACCCTGACCGCTGCAATCGCTACCGTTCTGTCGAAGAAATTCGGCGGCGAAGCTAAAGCCTACGACCAGATCGACGCTGCACCAGAAGAAAAAGCACGCGGCATCACCATCAACACCGCCCACGTCGAGTACGAAACCGCTGCCCGTCACTACGCGCACG
>NZ_LROM01000049.1 GCF_001758785.1 Duganella phyllosphaerae | reverse complement strand
ACCCAGCAGGCGCCCGCCGTAGACCAGCAGCGCGCTCGCTGCCAGCAAGCCAAATGCCGCCGGCACAGTCGGCAGTTCCAGCCCGTGCGCATTGCCGTGCAGGAAAGCGAACGCGCCCACCATCGCCACGCCCACCGCAGCCGGCAAGCGCGCGGCAAGGGCGATCAGCGCCCCCAGCGCCGCCACCGTCAGCGCGATGCCCAGTTCCAGGCCCGGCAGCGCCATGCCCAGCGCACCAGCCAACATACCGGCCATCACCATGCCGACAAACGTCGGCGGCAGCCACTGCGCAGTCGACTGGCGCGCGCTCCAGACACCGACCGCCAGCATCGCCAGCAAGTGGTCGATGCCGGAAAACGGATGCGTAAAGCCATCGAGGAAGCCGTGCGCGTGCGCGCCGGCCTGTGGATGGGCGACGGCAGCGGTGCTTGCCAGCGCCAGCGTCAACGCTGGAACGAGTATCTTGACGGTGCGTTTCATTGGATCTCCTGGGCAAAGTGTGGTGTCTGGCCGAGCAGGCCCTGTTCACGGATAAAGTCGATCACGGCGGTCACGCCGTCGCCGCTGCGCAAATTGGTGAAGATGAACGGCCGGCTGCCGCGCTGTTGCCTGGCGTCGCGCGCCATCACGTCCAGGTCCGCGCCCACGTGCGGCGCCAGGTCGGTCTTGTTGATGATCAGGAGGTCGGAGCGGGTGATGCCGGGGCCGCCCTTGCGCGGGATTTTTTCGCCGCCGGCCACGTCGATCACGTAAATGGTCAGATCGGACAGTTCGGGGCTGAATGTGGCGGCCAGGTTGTCGCCGCCCGACTCCACCAGGATCAGGTCGAGGTTGGGAAAATCGGCCTGCATGCGGGCGATCGCTTCCAGGTTGATCGACGCATCCTCGCGGATTGCAGTATGAGGGCAGCCGCCCGTCTCCACGCCCATCAGGCGCTCGGCCGGCAGCGCGTCGGCGCGCAACAGGATCTCCATGTCTTCCTTGGTGTAGATGTCATTGGTGATGACCGCCATGTCGTAATGATCGCGCATGCCCTTGCACAGCATTTCGCACAGCGCCGTTTTGCCGGAACCGACCGGGCCGCCGATGCCGACGCGCAGGGGATTGGAGGTGATTTGACTCATATCGTTTATCTCGTTTTTTAAAATTTATGATCGGTAAAGCCGGCTGTATTGGACCTCGTGCTGCATCGACAGCAGCGACAGGCCGGGCGCCCAGTTGCACATGGCGTCATCCTGCACGGATTGCGCGTAGCGGGCGGCCGTCTCGATATCTTCCCGCAAGGAAAGCAGCATGCGCTGCCCCGCCACCTGCCCCAGCGGCACCGATTTGACGCACACCAGTACCTGGTTTTCGGCCCACGCGAACAGCATGGCCAGGAGCGCCGCGTCGTGCGGAATCTTCAGCGCCGCCACGGCGCACGCGAATGCCGTTGGCAGCGCCACTTCGGGCTCGCGCTGCAGGCGGGCTTTCGCTTCGGCGTCGAGGATATCGAGTTCGGCCAGCAGCTTGGTTAGCGAGTAGCCCATCTGGATGGTTTCGGCGCGAAACTCCGCGCTGTCGCGCGAGGCGATGAAGCGCTCGCTCCAGTCGTCCACGCCCTGCCAGTCGCGGTTGGTCCATGCCTGCATCAGGCGCCAGGCAATCGGCGCCTCCCACTGCGCCACCACTTCGTGCAGGTGCCGCAAAATCCAGGCACGCGCGGTAGGAGCGTTGTGGACCGTGCCGTTTTCCAGCGCCGCTTCGAGGCCTTGCGAGTAGCTGTAGGCGCCGATCGGTAGCGCGGGGCTGGCGAATTGCAGGAGGTTGAGCAGTGCTGATGCTTGCATTATTTGGCCGCCTTCAGATCCGTCGTCCTCGCGCAAGCGGGGCCCCATAGACCACGTGCATTCCGGCTCAGCATGGATCCCCGCGTTCGCGAGGATGACGGATCTGCGGTCCGCATGTCAATTGGATTCCCTTTGATGCAGGACGACGGATTTGGGGCTGTCAATTGGCATCACCGGGGCGATGGATTTTTTGACGCACCGGTATCGGCGCCAGCGGATGGTTGTCGTGGTGATGTCCATGGCCGCCACCATAGGCGCCCGACTCCGGCTCGAACGCGGCCATCTCTTCGACCACCGCAGCGCCCAGCCCCGCCAGCATCTCCTTCAGCACTGCATCCGCCCGGATGCGCAGGAAGCCGTCGCCCACCTGCGCCTGGGTGTGGCGGTTACCGAGGTGGAAGGCGCAGCGCAGCAGCGTGTGGGCATCCACACAGGTGACCTTGTAGGTCGGCTCAAAGGCCGCCACCACCGCGATCACGCGCTGGTCTTCGCCGGTGAGCAGGTCGCCGTCGCGCAGCACGGTGCCGCGCGTGGTGAACACGGCCACGTCTTCACCGTTGTCGAGCGTGGCGCGCAGCCGGCATTTTTCGCGCAGTTCGTACGGCAGCACCAGCCGGGCTGCAATGGGGCCGGCTTCGGCCGGGGAAATCTTGGTATGGAAAGTGAACATATCGCTTACTTGGAACAGGATTAGAACAGGAAGTAACGCTGCGCCATCGGCAGCACGCTGGCCGCTTCGCAGACCAGCAGTTCGCCATTGGCGCGCACTTCGTAGGTTTCGGGGTTGACGTCCATTTTTGGCGCCAGGTCGTTGTGGATCATGTCGGACTTGCGCAGCGCGCGCATATTCTTCGCCACGATCAGCGTTTTATTGAGCTTGAGCCGTTCGCCGATGCCGTCGTCGTAGGCCGACTGCGAGACGAACGTAAACGACTTTTTCAGGCCGCCGCCAAAGGCGCCGAACATCATCCGGTAGTGCACCGGCTGCGGCGTGGGGATCGAGGCGTTCGGGTCGCCCATCGGCGCGGCGGCGATCATGCCGCCCTTGATGATGGTCGATGGCTTGACGCCGAAGAACGCCGGCTTCCACAGCACCAGGTCGGCGATCTTGCCCACTTCGACCGAGCCCACTGCATGCGCGATACCGTGGGTGATGGCCGGGTTGATCGTGTACTTGGCGACGTAGCGCTTGACGCGGAAGTTGTCGTTGTCGGACGAGTCCTGCGGCAGCGGGCCGCGCTGCACTTTCATCTTGTGCGCGGTCTGCCAGGTGCGCAGCACTACTTCGCCCACCCGGCCCATGGCCTGCGAGTCGGACGACATCATCGAGATGGCGCCGATGTCGTGCAGGATGTCTTCGGCGGCGATGGTCTCGCGGCGGATGCGCGATTCGGCAAAGGCCACGTCTTCCACGATGGCCGGGTCGAGGTGGTGGCACACCATCAGCATGTCGAGGTGTTCGTCGAGCGTGTTGACGGTGAACGGCCGGGTGGGATTGGTGGAAGATGGCAGCACGTTCGATTCGCCCACCGCCGCGATGATGTCGGGCGCGTGGCCGCCCCCCGCCCCTTCGGTGTGGAAGGTGTGGATGGTGCGGTCCTTGAAGGCGGCGATGGTGTCGGCCAGGTAGCCGCCTTCGTTGAGGGTGTCGCTGTGAATCGCTACCTGCACGTCCATCTCGTCGGCTACCGTCAGGCAGTTGTCGATGGCGGCCGGGGTGCTGCCCCAGTCCTCGTGCAGTTTCAAGCCGATGGCGCCGGCCCGGACCTGCTCCTCCAGTGGCGCGGGCAAGCTCACATTGCCCTTGCCGAGGAAGCCGAGGTTCATCGGGAATGCGTCGGCCGCCTGCAGCATCGAGTGCAAATGCCAAGGACCCGGCGTGCAGGTGGTGGCCGAGGTACCGGCCGAGGGCCCGGTGCCGCCGCCGATCATGGTGGTCACGCCGCTCATCAGGGCTTCTTCGATCTGCTGCGGGCAGATGAAGTGGATGTGGGTATCGACGCCGCCGGCGGTGACGATCTTGCCTTCGCCGGCGATGATCTCGGTGGCGGCCGCGATGATCATGTCCACGCCGGGCTGGATGTCAGGGTTGCCAGCCTTGCCGATGGCGGCGATCATGCCGTCGCGCAGGCCGATGTCGGCCTTGACGATACCCCAGTGATCGACGATGACGGCGTTGGTAATCACCGTATCCATCACCAGCGGGTCGGTGCGGCAGCGCTGCGACTGGCCCATCCCATCGCGGATCACCTTGCCGCCGCCAAATTTCACTTCTTCGCCGTAGATGGCGTAGTCTTTTTCGATTTCGATAAACAGTTCGGTGTCGGCCAGGCGGATACGGTCGCCAGTGGTGGGACCGAACATCTCCGAATAAGCGCGGCGCGAGATTGTAGCCATGTCTGCCTTTTTTATTTTTTAGGGGGATTTGGATCGAGTTTTCCCATGACTTTGCCGCTGAAGCCATAGACTTCCATGTCACCCGACAGCGTCACCAGTTCCACCGTGCGCTGCTGGCCCGGTTCGAAGCGGACGGCGGTGCCGGCGGCGATGTTGAGGCGCTTGCCGTAAGCCTTCCAGCGCTCGAACTTGAGCTCCGTGTTCACTTCGAAAAAGTGGAAGTGCGAGCCGATCTGCACCGGACGGTCGCCCTGGTTGGTCACCACCACGGTGGCGGTCTCGCGGCCTTCATTGAGACCGATCTCGCCGTCCTTGAGTCGATATTCACCGGGAATCATCGCGATCTCCTCGTTCAGGGTATGGGATTGTGGACGGTGACAAGCTTGCTGCCGTCGGGGAAAGTGGCTTCGACCTGGATGTCGGGGATCATCTCGGGGATGCCCTCCATGACATCCTGGCGCGACAAAATGGTCTGCCCCTCGGACATCAGCTGCGCCACGGTCTTGCCATCGCGCGCGCCTTCCATGATGGCGCAGGTGATCAGCGCCACCGCTTCCGGGTAATTGAGTTTCAGGCCGCGCGCGAGGCGCCGTTCGGCCACGATGCCGGCGGTGAAGATCAGCAGCTTGTCTTTTTCTCTTGGTGTCAGTTCCATGTGCTTCCAGTCATATTCGTATTCTTGTTCAGGTCTGCCAGATGCGCGGCGTGATGGCTGCGCGATCGAGCAGTTGCGGGCGCACGCGGCGCCACACGGCCAGCATCAGGCGGCGCGCGGTCTCGCTGTCGTCGCCCAGGTGGCGCGCCACCAGCACGCCCCTGGTATGGGTAACGCCGAACCGATGCCCGCCGTTGACCGCACCGTCGGCCGTGATGTCGGCGCGGATGTCGGCCAGCAGTTGATTCATCTGCGCCGCCGGCAGCGCCTTGCCCGCCGCGATCAGCGTGGCGCACACGGTATGGCCACCGAGCGCCAGCGGGCTATCGAGCTGCCCGCCGAGCATGGCGCCCTGCTCCCACCACAGCAGCTTGCCCTCGCGGCGGATGCTGCTGCGCTGGGTGATGGTGCCGGTCTCGAACACCTCGCCCGAACCGCGCCGGCCCAGGCACAGGATCTCGCAGCCGATGTAGGTGGCGCCAAGCGCCAGCTCGACGTGCTGGTCGAGGGTCACGTCGGCGGTGTCGAAGAAGATGGTCTCCTGCGGCAGCCACTCGAGCGCCGCGTCCTGGTTGACGTGCAGGTGCACGGTCTGGCGTGAGCGCTTGCCGTTGGCCTGGTACCACTTCGCCGCGCCGGGCGTGGTGATGCACGCGTGCGCGCGGTCGCCCACGCCGATATCGATGGCCAGCTGGTCGCCGCCCACCACCCCGCCCGGCGGATGGACCACGATGGCGTGGCAGACTTTTGCGTCTTCCGGGTACAGGGCCTTCTGGACGCGCAGCGGACCGTGGTGGCGGTTGTTGTACAGGCGCGTGGTACCGCCATCGTCCGCAAAGCCGAGCGTGAGGCTGGCCTGCCAGGCACTGGCTTGGCTGGCTGGCCTGGTGAGACGTTCGCTCGGTGCGGTGCAATCTGGCATGGGGGTTTCATCGACAAATAATGTCGTGTCGTATGCAAACGGCGTGCCAGCGAGCGACAAACATTCGTAGCGGTTTTAGACACGCCACGCACCAATAAAGTGCGTGCGCACCAATGTGGCGCAATTCTCACGCTAAAAAATAAATATTGACATCGAAATCGATTCCTATATCCTTACTAAATCGTTGCACTAAATCGATTTAGTAAGGCTCAGACCGAACGGATCGTCTTTGTGGTGCATCGATGCAGTCAGAGCGAACTTATAAAAACCACAACGGAGACAACCGATGGTCACAACGCATTGCGGCAGCCAGCTGCCGCGCTATCCCAACATGAAGCCCATGGCTGCCGCCCTGGCGCTGCTGCAACTGTCGTCCATCACTCAGGCCCAGGAGGCCGCCCAGGCTGCTGCGCCGCAGCTGGAACAGGTGGTCGTGTCGGCCAACCGCCGCATCGAAAAGCTCGAAGACGTGCCGCAATCGATCTCGGTGCTCACCGGCGAAGCGCTGGAGCGCAACAACGTGCGCGAGTTCGACGACATCGTCAACCTGTCCCCTGCCCTGACCATTTCCACCGGCACCCAGGTGGGCACCAACAGCATCAATATGCGCGGCATCGGCACCACGTCCAACAACATCGGCATCGAGGGCGACGTGGCCGTGATCGTCGACGACATGCCGTACGCCCAGGCGCAGCAGGCCTTCCGCGACCAGTCCGACGTGGCGCGGGTCGAGGTGCTCAAGGGCCCGCAGAGCACCATGTTCGGCAAGAGCGCGATTGCCGGCGCGGTGGTGATCACCACCAAACCGATCGGCGCCGGTCCGATGAAGGGCAAGCTCTCGCTGTTTCGCAGCAGCGACGACGAGTACCGGGTGCAGACGTCGGTAAGCGGACGCATGTCCGATACCGTCGGCGTGCGCCTGTTCGCCAGCAAGACCAATTTCCCGGGCCTGCTCTACAACCTCACCACCGACAGCATGCAGAACGGCTCCGGCGGCAAGACCTTCTTCGCCAAGGTGCAGTGGCAGGTCACGCCGGACCTCGACGTGCAGCTGGCGCCGCGCTACGACCACACGCTGCGCACCGGGAACACCGCCGCGATCAATTCGATCGGCCCGGGCGTCGGCTACCTGTACAACAAGAACTACAAGGCGCTGTCGAACACCGAGGTGCTGCGCGGCATTAACGTCTCGCAGTTCAACACCACCATCCGCAACGACTCGCCCACCGGGCTGGAAGCGACCGATCGCGGCATCGGCGTGCGGGTGAACTACCTGTTCCCGGACAGCTCACCGATGGCCGGCCATGCGCTCACCTCGATCACGTCGGTGGACAACAACAAGTCCAACGACTTCCGCGACAACGACAATATCGACCTGGTATCCACTTTCTACCAGCTCGATCACTTCGGCAAACCGTCGGGCATCAACGAGTCGCCCGAGATCAACGGCACCATGGACACCAAGATGACCAGCCAGGAGTTTCGCCTGACGTCGCCGGACAGCGGCGCCTTCCGCTACCTGGCCGGCCTGTGGATCGCCCGCACCAGCATCGACCGCACCTACCGGCGCGGCAATCCGTTCGTCAAGGAGACCAGCTGGACCAACTACGAGACCTCGTCGTCGGTGCTCAACCGCGCGCTGTATTTCAACGGCAGCTGGGACTTCGTGCCCAAACATACGCTCACCGGCGGCGTGCGTCTCACGCGCGAGTCGAACGACTACATGTTCCACACCATCGACAGCCTGCTGTCGTCGGCGCCGAACAATGTGCACACCGGCGAGAACTACTACAACGCGCCCAAGCACCACGAAAACTACGTGACCGGCAAACTCGGTTACGGCTACAAGCTCACGCCCAACACCATGGTGTACGGCACCGCCTCCACCGGCACCAAGGGCGTCGCTTACGACATGACCAGCGGCGCCAACAACGTCAACGTCTTCAAGCGCCTGCCGCTGGCGCCCGAGGAAGCCACCAGCTACGAAGCCGGCTTCAAGGCCAACCTGTGGAACAACCGCGCCACGCTCAACCTGGCCGTATTCAAGACCCGCTTCCGCGACTACCAGACGTCGGCCACCGAGCGCTTCTCGGACGGCAGCCAGGCCAGCGTGTTGTACAGCATTCCGAAGATCCAGACCCAGGGTTTCGAGGCCGACGCCTCGGCCCTGCTCACGCGCGACTTCCTGCTGTCGGCCAACCTCGCCTTTACCCGCGCCACGGTAGTGAACTGGCGCCAGGGCCCCTGCTACAGCGGCGCCAAGGATTGCACCGTGCCCAACGAACTGGTGCCGGGCGCTTTCCTGCGTGACGCCAGCGGCGGCCTGATGCCCAACTCGCCCAAGTGGAAAACCAATGTGGGCGGCGAATACACGCTGCCGATCAAAAGCTTCAAGACCGCGATCAACGCCAACGTGCGCGCGCAGTCCAAGGTGCAGGGCGCGATCAGCCAGGACCCGAGCCTGAAACGGCCCGGCCATGCTATCGTTGACCTGGGCGCCTCGATCGCCGGCCGCAGTGGAAAATACAAGCTGTCGGTCGGTATCAAGAACCTGTTCGACCACCACTACTCGGTGGGCAACGGCGGCAGCTTCCTGAACTTCAAGCAGACGTCGGGCCCCGATATACGCTCGTATGGCTGGCAGCCTGCGCGCGACGCATTCCGCTATTACACCGCCCGGCTGGACGTCAATTTCTGACCAGCCGCTCAACTCAAGGACACCATGAGCGAACCAAAAATTCAGGATGTCGCGCGCCTGGCGGGGGTTTCCCCGTCCAGCATCTCGAATTTCCTCAACAACCGCATGGGCCAGATGCGGCCGGACACGCAGGCCAAGATCCAGCAGGCGATCGAGCAGCTGGGCTACCGGCCCAACAACGCCGCGCGCCAGCTCAAAACCGGCGTGGCCTCGATGGTCGGCCTGCTGGTGCCGTCGCTGGCCAACCAGTTCTTCGGTGCGCTGGCGTGCGCCGTGGAGGCGGCCGCCGCCCGCCACCACTGCCACGTGATGACCTTCAGCACCTTCCGCGATCCCGAACGCGAACGCGGCGTGATGGCCGACCTGCTGGCGTATGGCGTCAAGGGCATCATCACCGGCTCGGCGCTGAGCGATACCGAGCACCTGGCGGCGGTCACCTCGCGCTGCCCGGTGGTCGCCTTCGACATCAAGCGCGACCAGGATTCGGACCAGCGCATCGCCACCGTCTCGATGGACAACGCCGCCGCCACCACGCTGGCGGTGGAACACCTGGCCATGCTGGGCCACCGCGCCATCGCGCTGGTGACGCCGCCGCCGTACACGCTGAACCGCCAGGAGCGTATCCGCGGCTTCCAGCAGGCGGCCGCCGCCGCCGGCATCGTCGGTGAGCTGATCATTGCCGACGCCACCGACGGTCCCACCGACCTGCACGGCGACACCCGGCTGTTCGAACTTGGCCGCAGCGCGGCGTCGCGCATCGTCACGTCGTCGGCGCGGCCCACGGCGGCGATTGCGATCAATGACATGATGGCCATCGGCGTGGGCGTGGGCCTGAAACAACTGGGACGGCGCATTCCGGCCGATATCTCGCTGATCGGCATCGACGATATTTTCTTCTGCGCCGCACACGATCCGCCATTGACCACGCTGCGCCAGCCGATCCAGGCCATGGCCGACGCCGCGCTGCAACGCATCCTGACGCCGGACGAACCCGCTGACGGCGCGCTGTTCGCGCCCGAGCTGATCGTCCGTTCATCCACCGCCACACCACCGCAATCCTGACCTTGCATATCTATACGGAGACAAACATGGAACTCAAGCAAAGCACTGAACTCACCGGCAAAAAAGCCCTCGTCATGGGCGGCGCCTCGGGCATCGGCAAGGCCACGTCGCTGGCACTGGCCGCCGCCGGCGCCGACGTGGTCCTCACCTACTGGAGCAGCGCCGAAGAAGCCGAGCAGGTGGTCACGCAAATCCGCACCCTGGGACGCCAGGCCCACGCCATCCGCGCCGACGTTGCCGATGCCGACGTGGCCGAACAGGTATTTGCCCAGGCGGAGCACTCCATCGGCGAGATCGACACCCTGTTCGCCAACATCGGTGGCCTGATCCAGCGCTGCCGCGTGGTCGACATGCCGCTGTCGTTGTGGAACGAGTCGATGAACCTCAACCTCACCAGCACCTTCTTGATCTGCCAGGCCGCGCTCAAGCGCATGGAGCCGCGCGGCCGCGGCACCATCGTCACCATGTCGTCGCTGGCCGCCTTCGACGGCGGCGGCCCCGGTTCGTCGCACTACGCGGCATCGAAGGCAGCGGTGGCCACGTTCACCCGCGCGCTGGCCAAGGAAGTGGGTCCGCTGGGCATCCGCGTCAACGGCGTGGCGCCGGGCCTGATCGCCACCCGCTTCCACGATACCTTCAATACGCCCGCCAACCGCCTGGCGATCGCCGAGCGCACGCCGGCCAAGCGCGAAGGCCAGCCGGCAGACGTCGCCAACGTGGTGGTGTTCCTGGCGTCGGAACGCGCCGCCTTCCTGGCCGGCGAAATCATCCAGGTCAACGGCGGCCTCGCCCTCTACTAAGCGACTAACCAGGAACCCCCATGAATCCATCGATCACACGACGCCGTTTTCTGGGCGCCGCAGCCCTTGCTTTGCCCGTGCTTTCGTCGGGCAAGCTGATGGCGCAGGATGCGCGCGAAGCGCTGGGCCCTAAGCAGGGCAAGGCCAAGGGCGGCCCGCACCCGCTGCAGGCGCTGATGCAGGCCAAGCCGGCGCCGCTGCGCGCCGAACTGCGCGGCGTGCATCCACGCGTATTCATCACCAGCGCCGGCCTGGCCGACCTCAAACAACGGGCCACTACCACCCATAAAGCCGAATGGCAGCAGGCCCTGGCCGGCCTGGTAGCGATGAAGCAGGACCCGGCGCCCTCGCCTGCGCAAAAGCGCCGCGCCCAGAACACGGTGGCCATCGGCATCGCCGGCGCCGCCATGGCGTACCGCATCGAGGGCGACGAGCGTTACCTGGCCGCTGCCCGCAAGTACATGGAAGCGGCGGTCAGCTACCCGGTCTGGGGCTACACCTACAGCAAGCCGAACGTGGACCTGGCCGCCGGCCACCTGCTCTATGGCCTGGGCATGGGTTACGATCTGCTGTTCGACGTGCTGACCGAAGACGAGCGCAAACGCTACCGCGACAAGCTGGCGCACCAGGCGCGCCTGCTCGCTGCACACTTCGCGCCCAAGCCGGGCAAGACCTTTTCGTACAGCCAGAACCACTGCTTCATCCCGATCGCCGGCCTGGCCATTGCCGCGTACGCGATCTGGGACGAAGTGCCGGAAGCTGCCACCTGGGCCGCGCAGTCGCGGGCGATCTTCTCGCGCGTACTGGACGTGGCCTCGCCCGACGGCTATTTCTACGAAGGCGTGGAATACTGGGTGTTCTCGATGCCGTGGATTATCCACGCGCTCGACGCCTTTGCCCACGCGGCCGGCGACGACCTGTACGACCACCCGGCGCTGCAAAAAGCCCACCTGTACATGGCCCATTCACTCACGCCCAACGGCCAGGACATCTTCGACTTCGGCGATGCCTTCGAGGGACCGCTCACGCGCTCGCGCCACGGCGACGAGGCGGCGCGCACCCACCCGAACGGCAAGCTGCATTCCAACTACAACCTGATCTACCGCCTCGCTGCGCGCTTCAAGAGCGCCGAAGCGCAGGGCGTGGCGGACTGGATGAAGTCCCTGGGCCATGTCTGTGCGGAAGACTTCTGGACCCTGCAATGGCGCGACGCGTCGATTACGCCCGCACCGATCACCGCGCTGGCGCCGCACCACCACTTCGACGACCTGGGCACCGTGTACTGGCGCAGCGACTGGACCGACAAGGCCACCGCGTTCGCCTTCCGCGCCGGCCCGCCCGAGGGTCACCACGCAGCCACCTTGTTCGACAAGCTGCCCGACTGGCACCTGTCGATGGGCCACTCGCACCCGGACGCCGGCAGCTTTATCCTGTACGCCAACGGCACCTATTTATCGGGCCCGATGGGATACGCCGGCATTCCGCGCAGCAACCTCAGCAACACGGTGCTGATCGACGGCCAGGGCCAGGCCAACGAAGGCCATGGCCACGATGCGTTTGCCGACTACCCGTATGCGCGGCTCGACACGATCCGCCTCACCACCGTCAACCTGGCGTCCGACCGCGCCGAAATCGTCGCCGACCTCACCGGCGCGTTCCGGCAGGAGCTGGGCGTGGACAAGCTGGAACGCCGCTTCACGTACGAAGCGGGCGCCTGGACCACGACCGACCGCCTGCGCGCATCGCGCCCGGTGGTGCTCACCGCGCAGGTGCACGGCGACACGACGATTGCATCCAGAGGCCAGCAGCGTTATCTTGTAGCCGGCAAACCTGCCGCGTTGCAAGTGGACATCAAGACCGCCGGCGCCAGGGCAGTCGTCGAAAAAGGCGTGGTGACCGCTGCCGGCCCGCCGGGCAACGTGGACAAGGGCCCGCGCGAGGAGCGCGGCTCCGTGCTGCGCATCTCGATGCCAGCTGCGCGCGAAACGTCAATCATCACCACCATGAGGCCTGTTAATGGATGAACGCAAGGATGAACGCAAGGACGAACATAAGCCCGATGTAGTCACCGTAGGCGAGGCGATGGCCCTGTTCATCGCCCGCGAAGCAAAACCGTTGGCTGACGTGCGCGATTTCGAACGCGCCACCGCCGGCGCCGAACTCAATGTGTCGGTCGGCCTGTCGCGGCTCGGCTTTCGCGTGGGCTACCTGTCCGCGCTGGGCAATGACAGCCTGGGCGCCAACCTGCTTGCCTTCATGGACGCCGAAGGCATCGACCGCAGCCACGTGCGCATCGACCACGACTACCCCACCGGCTTCATGCTCAAGGCCATGACCGACGACGGCAGCGACCCGCAAGTGGAATACTTCCGGCGCGGCTCGGCCGCCAGCCGGCTGTCACCGGCCGACCTGCGCGAGCCCGATCCTTGGCGCCAGGCGCGCCTGCTGCACGTGACCGGCATCTCGCCGGCGCTGTCGAACGGCTGCCGCGAACTGGTGTTCGCCATGGCGCGCCAGGCCCGCGCGGCTGGCCGCCTGGTCACGTTCGACCCCAACCTGCGACCGCGCCTGTGGCCGTCCGAAGCGGCGATGGTCGACACCATCAACGAACTGGCGGGACTTAGCGACGTGGTGATGCCGGGCCTGTCCGAGGGCAAGCTGCTCACCGGCCGCGCTGACGCCGCCGGCATCGCCGACTTTTACCTGGAGCGCGGCGCGCGCCAGGTGGTGGTCAAGCTGGGGCCGGACGGCGCCTACTACGCCGACGGCGCCAACCGGGGCACGGTACCCGGCCAGCCGGTGGCAAAGGTGGTGGACACGGTGGGCGCCGGCGACGGCTTCGCGGTGGGCGTGTTGAGCGCCCTGCTCGAGGGTCTTTCGCTGCGCGACGCCGCCACGCGCGGCAACGCCATCGGTGCGCGCCAGGTGCAGTTCCGTGGCGACTGCGACGGCCTGCCCACGCGCGAGCAGCTGGCCGAGGCCATGGCGCCGCCTGCGCCATGAGCCGCCATCGCCCGTAAATAAACCAATAAGGAGACAAGGGCATGACAACCAAAAAAGGGCTGCGCTGGCTGGTGATCACACTGGTCGCCGCCGCCACCATCATCAATTACATCGACCGCTCGGCGCTGGCGGTCATGTGGCCCGGCATCGCCGCCGAGCTGGGGCTGGACAAGCGCGACTACGCCAACATCATCACGGTATTCCTGATCGGTTACGCGATCGGCCAGTCGCTGTTCGGCAAAATTTTCGACGCACTCGGCACCCGCATCGGCTTCCTGCTGTCGATCGTGGTGTGGTCGGTGTCGATCGGCCTGCACTTCGTCGCCCGCAGCGCCCTGTCGTTCGAACTGTTCCGCGCCATGCTCGGCGTGGGCGAGGCAGGCAACTGGCCCGGCGCCACCAAGGCGATTGCCGAATGGTTTCCGGTGCGCGAACGGGCGCTGGGCCAGGGCATCTTCGGCGCGGGCGCCTCGGTCGGCTCGATCATCGCGCCGCCGCTGGTCGCCTTTCTGTATGCGTACGTGGGATGGAAAACCACGTTCATCCTGATCGGCGCACTCGGCTTCATCTGGATCGTGCCGTGGCTGATCGTGTATAAATCCGGCCCCGACTCGCATCCATGGATTACCGCCGACGAACGCGCTTACATCCTCGGCGGCCAGAAGACCACGCAAGCGGTCGCAGACGAATACGTGCCAACCATGGGCGAACTGCTGCGCCACCGCCAGAGCTGGGGCGTGATCGCCGCACGCTTTTTCATCGATCCCGTATGGTGGCTGTTCGTGGGCTGGCTGCCGCTGTACCTGAACGAAAAATTCGGCTTCGACGTCAAGCAGATCGGTCTGTTCGGCTGGGTGCCGTACGTGGGCGCTGGCATCGGCGCCTTGGCCGGGGGCTGGTTTTGCGGCCGCCTGCTGGCGCGCGGCTGGTCGGTCAACCGCGCCCGTAAATTCGTCATCGCCCTCGGCCTGATCGTGATGTTCCCGGCCCTGCTGCTCACTGCCATCGCAGCCACGCCGCTGGCCGCCGTGCTGTCGATTGCCGTGATCCTGTTCGGCTTCCAGGCGGCGATCACCAATATCCAGACCCTGCCCAGCGACTTCTTTTCGGGCCGCACGGTCGGTTCGCTGGCCGGTGTCAGCGGTACGGCCGCCGTGCTGGGCGTGATCGGCTGCATGCAGCTGGTGCCGGTGCTCACCGCCGGCGGCAACTACACGCTGTTCTTTGTCCTCGGCGCCGCGCTGGTGCCGCTGGTGTACCTGTCGATCTGGCTCGGCGGCGCAGTGGAACCGGTGCGCCCTCACGCCATCCAAGTCAAGGAGACTCCATGATGTCACCCATTTTCCGTACCCTGCTGCTCGCGGCGGCCCTGCTGGCCAACCCGGCGTTTGCGCAAACCAATCCGCACGAAAGCGCCTCCATTGCCTCGCCCAAGAAGGACGACGGCAAGTTCCTCAAGAAGCACGAGATCAACCTGGCGCGCGCCAAAAGCGGGCCGGTGGGCCTGCTGTTCCTCGGTGACTCGATCACCGACAACTGGCGCAAGGCGCCGGAGATCTGGGATAAATACTACGGCAAGTACCAGCCGGCCAACTTCGGCATCGGCGGCGACCGCACCCAGCACGTGATCTGGCGCATCGAGCACGGCGAGCTCGATGGCATCGCGCCCAAGGTCACGGTGCTCATGATCGGCACCAACAACAGCCTCGATTACAGCGCGGCCGATATCGCGGCAGCCAACCGCAAGATCGTCGACATGGTGCGCGCCAGGCTGCCGGGCACCAAGGTGCTGCTGCTGGGCGTGTTCCCGCGCGGACCGCGCGACCGCTTTGGCGGCCCGGTGACGCCGGCCTTTGTGGCCGAAGCGGCAAAGCGCATGGACACCATCCGCGCCGTCAACAAGGAACTGGCGCAGCTGGACGACGGCAAGACGGTGCGCTTCCTCGATATCACCGGCGTGTTCCTCGACCAGGACGGCAAGATTCCGGACGCGGTGATGCCCGACCAGCTGCATCCCAACGCCGCCGGCTACCAGCTGTGGGCCGATGCGATGCAGCCGCTGCTGGAGCAGATGATGACCGCGCCGTAACGGCATTCTTGCGCCGCCGTCAAAACAGCTTTGCCCGCGCGTGCCTTGGTGTCCGTGATGATCGCTCCCATACTTGGTGCTTCACCTCATTGAACGGGAGCACGGCATGAAAGTATTCGTTACAGGCGCGGCAGGTTTTATCGGCGGTTCGATCGCAGCGGGGCTGGTCAAGGCTGGCCACCAGGTGGTTGGCCTGGTGCGCAGCCCGGACCAGGTGGCGGAAGTGGCAAAGATCGGCGTAGCCGGCATCGTCGGCACGCTCGATGACCACGCCCTGCTGGTGGCGCAAAGCCAGGCCGCCGACGCAGTTGTCAACGCCGCCAGCAGCGACAACCGCGCGGCGGTCGAAGCGATCATCGAAGGCCTGGCCGGTTCGGGCAAACCATTCCTGCACACCAGCGGCTCGAGCATCGTCGGCGACGCCTCGGGCGGCCTGGGCACCGACAAGATCTACCACGAAGACCAGCTGCCGGAACCGACCGCCGACAAGGCCGCGCGCGTGGCCATCGACAAGCTGGTGCTGGCCGCCGCCGGTCAGGGCGTCCGTTCGGCAGTGCTGTGCAACACCCTGATCTACGGCCACGGCGCCCTGCCGCGCGACAGCGTGCAGCTGCCACGCCTGCTCAAGCAGGCCAACAAGAGCGGCATCGTGCGCCACGTCGGTCCGGGCCTGAACATCTGGTCCAACGTCCACATCGACGACGTGGTGGACCTGTACTTGCTGGCGCTGGAAAAGAGCCCGGCAGGCGCGTTTTATTTCGTCGAAAGCGGCGAAGCGGCGTTTCGCGACATGACCGCGGCAATGGCCAGGGCGCTGGGCCTTGGTGCGCCGCAGGACTGGCCGCTGGAACAAGCGAAAGAAGAATGGGGCTACGAGATGGCGTCGTACGGCCTGGGCTCCAACAGCCGCGTGCGCGGCAAGAAGGCGCGCGAGGTGCTCGGATGGCAGCCGCACGGGCCGTCGGTACTGGACTGGATTGCCCGCGATATGCTGCGCTAAGCCGCAACCGCAGCTGGCTTGGGCCAGCCGAGCATTGCTACCTCTGCCACCAGCAGCAGCTTCTCGCGCGGCGCCCCATCGCGCGCCAGCGTGGACATGCCCTGGATCACGGCCATGGTCAGCGCGGCCAGCGCAGCGGCGTCGGTTTCGTGCGGTAGCTGCCGGTCTTCGATCGACTGCACGATCTTCAACCGCAAACGCTCCTCGATGGCGCCCCGGATCGCGCCCAGCGCCTGCCGTACCTCGCGCGCAGCGTGCGAGCAGCTGATGGCGGAACTGGCCAGCAAGCACCCGGCAGGCGTAGTGGCGCCGGTAAAGCCGATGGCCGAAACCCGCAGCAACTCGCTGGCCGCCGCGTGCGCCGATGGGGCCTGCGCGATGATGGTGTCCGCCTTCACGGGCCCTGACAGGTACAGGCCGATGGCATCGAAAAACAATCCCTTCTTGTCGCCGAAGGCGGAGTAAATACTCGACGGTTTGACGTCCAGCGCAGTCGTGAGGTCGTTCAGCGACGTCGCCTCGTAGCCATGTTCCCAGAACAGCAGCATGGCCTTGCGCAGCGCTGCGTTGCGGTCGAACGACAGCGGCCGGCCCTTTTTGCGTGTGGTGTCAGTCATTTATTTCTAGTGATCGATAGGAAATTGATTGTATAGGCTGCTGATGTCGGGTAGTATTTTCCTATCAATCACTCGGAAAGTAAAGACATGTCGCTCACTGACTATCGCACGCTGGGACGCTCGGGACTGGCGGTCAGCCCGTTCTGCCTCGGCACCATGACCTTCGGCACTGCGCGCTGGGGGTCGGATACCGACGCCTCGCGCGCAGTGTTCGATGCCTACGTCGCTGCAGGCGGCAATTTTGTCGACACCGCCGACGTCTACGGCAGCGGGCGCAGCGAAGAAATGCTCGGCGCCTTTATCGCCGAACGGGGCTTACGCGACAGCATCGTGCTGGCCACCAAGTCGGGCTTTGCCGACGGCCAGGGGCCGCACGCGGGCGGCAACGGCGCCAAGCATGTTCGCGCCGCACTGGAAGGTTCGCTGCGCCGCCTGCAAACCGACTGCATCGACCTGTACTGGATCCACGTCTGGGATGCTGTCACGCCGGCAGAGGAATTGCTCGAAACCATGTCCGCGCTGGTCCGGACCGGGAAGATCCGCTACTGGGGCGTCTCCAATACCCCGGCCTGGTACGTGGCCAAACTGGCAACCCTGGCGTCGGTGCGCGGGCTGCCCGGCCCCATTGCCCTGCAATACTTTTATTCGCTGGCCAATCGCGATATCGAAGATGAATTCGTACCGCTGGCGGCGGAATTTGGCATGGGTATCGTGCCATGGAGCCCGTTGGCCTTCGGTTTGCTGACCGGAAAATACGACCGCGCCACGGTGGAGCGCAGCGGCCCGCGCAGCGCCGGCTTGCCCCGCGATGCCGCGCGGGACGGCGAGCAGCGCTCCCCCGGAGACAAACGGCTCGACGGCGCCAATCCGTTTGGCGACACCTTGTTTACCGAGAAGAACTGGAGCATCCTGGCGACGCTCCAAAGGATTTCGGCCGAGACGGGATTGAGCCAGACCAGCATCGCACTGGGGTGGATTACCGGCCGTGCGGGTGTTGCATCGACGTTGATGGGTGTGAGCAGCGCTGCGCAAGTTGCCGACAATATCGCCGCGCTCGACGTCCGCCTGTCTGACGAGCACAGGGCCGCGCTCGATGCGGTGAGCGCGCCGGAGATGAAGATGCTCTACAGCCTGTTTACGCCGTCAGTGCGGCAGCACGCGGTATTCGGGGGCTGCACCGTGCGCTGAGATCAGCGAAAACACGTGCGCATCCACCGCCCGGCCATCGATGCACAGCCGGTTGCGCGCTATGCGCTCGTCCAGCGCGCCCGACTTCGCCGCCACCGCCAGGCTGGCCGCGTTGCCGACGGCGACCACGATCTCCACCCGGTGCAAATCCAGCGCGCCGAATGCGTGCGCGGCCAGCGCCTGCACGCAGCGCGAGGCCACGCCCTGCCCTTGGCGCGATTGCCGCACCCAGTAGCCGAGATTGCAGAACCTGTGCAACATGCGGATGTCGTTGAGGCCAGCGCCGCCCAGGAAGTCGCCCGACTGCTGGTCGAAGATGCCGAACTCGAAGGCGGTGCCCGCCGCCTGGCCAGCGCGGCACATGGCAAACCATTCCAGCGCATCGGCGGCGGTGTAGTCGCTGGTGCACCACCCCATCCACGGCGACACCGATGCTACCGATTCCACCACGGCGGCGGCAAAGGCGTCGGCATCGGTGTCGGCGAACGGCCGCAATACCAGGCCGGGGAAAACCAAGTGGGGTGCGGTCATTGCTGGTCCTTGCCGGTTATTTGGTCGCTTGGGGCGGCAAGGCCAGCTTGCCATCTTTCATGCCCAACATGGTAGGGCCCTTGCCATTCAAGGTCAGCACGCCGTTTTTAAACTCGATGACAGTGCTCACTTCGTCCTTGCCCACCACCGCGTAACCGGACTGGCGGATATTGCCGATGATCTTGCCAGACATCTGCTTCTCGATGGTCGCCAGCTGCTCCGGCGTGAGTGGGCGGTCTTTGCCGGCCTCGGTTTTGATGGCCTGGGCAGCCATCATGCCCGCATATTCGCTGAAGGCCGCCACCGGCACCCGCACTTCCAGGCGCACCAGCAGCTTGTTCAGCAAGGCCGGCATCGAATCGAGCTCCGCGTCGGTGGACTTGGCAAAGCCGACGCGGCCCTTGAGCGAGGCGACCTGGCCACGCCAGGCGGCGCTGATGTCGTCGATGACGACGGTAACGCCGCCCCTGAGCAGTGCCCGGCCAAGTTCCTTGAACTTCCTCAGCATGACCTGCATTTGCGCCTCGGGCGCCAGCTGCTGCAACTGCGGCGAACTGGCGAACCGGGTGAAGTCGGCCACCACCTGGCCGTCCATGCCCAGTACCCGCGTGGCAATGTTGAGACGTTCGATCTTGTGTTCACCCACGCCGGCCGAGCGCATCGACAGGCCGTACGCGAGATCGACATTTTTGCCGCGCCGCTGCACTTCGGTCTTGAGCCGCAAGTCCTCGACCAGTAACGGACCGCCGGCGCCCTTGACGGCGATGCTGGCCACGCTCATGTTCATGGCGCCGTACCACAGGCCATCGCTGGCGCGCGACTGTCGGCCCGCGAAACGCAGATCGGACACTTGCGCACGTGTCACCACGCCAAACGTCAGCGAGGCCGCCTCGCCCGTGTAATCCATCTGGTTGCCGGCCGGGCTGGTATTGGTCTTGAGGATGACATCGCTCCAGGCGGCGTACGCCTGCGCTTCCGCGTGGCCGCCAGCCTTGAGGATGCTCTGGTAGTGCTGGCGGCCACCGCTGTCTGGCAGGCGCTGCGGCGCGAACGGCTTGTCGGTGCCGAAAACCGCCTTCAGGCGCGGCCGCAGCTCGGGCGAGAATGAAAACTTGTCGTACGCGGCGATGCGCTTGTTGATGTTCGGTTCTCTGGCATCGAGCAGGCCCAGTTCTTTGGCGGCCGCAGTGGTGACCTGGATGATCTCGGGCGTTGGCACATTGGCTGCAGCCGGCGCCGGGGCCGGCGGTTGCGCATGGGCGGCGAGACTCAAGACCAGGGTGGACGTGGCGAGCGCGAGGGATTTTTTATACACGGAGAATGCCTATCAAAAGACGGATGAAATAAGTTTGCCCAAAAGAACAATATTACTCCATCCGCCACATTGAAAAACACGCAAATTGTCACTGCCGCCGTTATTCCAGGGCAGGATACGGGCTCTTGCCGCCGTCCTTGATGAACTGGTCGATGCGCGCTTCCAGCACCGGCAGCGGCACCGAGCCGAGTTGCAGCACGGTGTCGTGGAAATTGCGGATGTCGAACTTCTCGCCCAGCGCGGCTTCGGCCTTGCGGCGCGCCTTGATGATGCTCATCTGGCCCAGGTAGTACGACAGCGCCTGGCCCGGCCAGGAAATGTAGCGATCGACCTCGGTCTCGATCTCGTGGTCCGACAGCGCGGTGTTGGCGCGCAGGTAGTCCTGCGCCTGCTTGCGGGTCCAGCCCTTGCTGTGGATGCCGGTATCGACCACCAGGCGCGAAGCGCGCCAGGCCTGGTAACTGAGCATGCCGAAGGTTTCGTACGGGGTTTCGTACATGCCCATCTCGGCGCCCAGGCGCTCGGTGTACAGCGCCCATCCCTCGCCATAGGCCGAAATATACGCGTTGCGGAACGACGGCCGGCCCTTTTGCTCCATCGCGATCGGCATCTGGAATGCGTGGCCCGGCGCCGATTCGTGCAGCGTCAGCGCCGGCATGCTGTAGAGCGCGCGCGACGGCAGGTTGTACGTATTGACCAGGTACACGCCCGGACCGCCCCGGCCCGACGTGTAGAACGGCGCCTGGTCAGCCGGCACCGGGATGATGGCAAAGCGCCGGCGCGGCAGGTAGCCGAAATACTGGGCTACCTTGCCGTCGAACTTCTTGGCCACCCAGGCCGAGCGCATCAGCAGCTCTTCCGGGGTCTTGGCGTAGAACTGCGAGTCGGTGCGCAGGAAGTGCAAAAACGCCGGCAAGTCGCCCTTGAAGCCGGTCTGCTTGATCACGTCCTGCATCTCGGCGCGGATCTTGGCCATTTCCGCCACGCCCACCTGGTGGATCTCGTCGGCAGTCATGGTGGTGGTCGTAAACTCGACGATCTTCGACTGGTAATAGGCCTTGCCGTCGGGGAGATTTTCGGCAGCGAGGTCCTCGCGCGCCTTGGGCACGTACTCGTCGCGCATGAAGCCCAGCAGCTTGACGAACGACGGCTGCACCGCCGTCGCGATGGCCTTTATACCCTGCGCGCGCAGGTCTTCCTGCACGGTCGTCGGCATGGTGGCCGGCATGGCCTTGAACGGTTCATAATAGATGCTGTCCTGCGGCGTCCTGGCTTCGGCCACCGATGAAATCGACGCATCGCGTCCCACCAGCGTTACCTTGGGCGGCGTGAAGCCGCGCGCCAGGCCGGCGCGCATGTTGACGATCTCCTCGTCGAAGTAGCGCGGCACATCCTGCAACTGGCGGATGTAGGCGCGGTAGTCCTTTTCGGTGGTCATCGGGCGGCGCGCGCTGTAGGCCAGGTTGGACCAGAACGCGGTGTCGGCATTGAGCGGCTTTTCGTATTCGCGGTACGCGATCTCCGCCACCAGCGCGGCGATCTGCGCCTTGTACACCTGGTAATTGATGTTCTCCTCGCCCGACAGGCTGGCCGGCTTGATGCCATCGAGTTTTTTCAGCACGCCCTGCCAGTACGCCAGCCGCCTGGCCTGGGTGGCGGCGTCGATGCGCGGCAGCGCGGACGTCACGCCATTGTCATCGTCTTCATCGCTTTCCTGCTGCTGCGTGTGGCGCCATTTCAGTTCTTCGGTGTAGATGGCCTTGAAGCGGGCGTCGGCCGGTCCGGGCCTGGTTGCCGCTTGCGCGTTGATCGACAGGACCAGGCAGGCGCCGGCGACTACGCCGGCGATAGTGCTGAACTTCTTGTGCATAGGGCTCCTAAACGTCAAACAGGTTGCGCCGCTCGCGCAGCAATTCGGTAAATTCGCCGGCGCTCACCGGTCGGCTGAAAAAGTATCCCTGCATTTCGTCGCAACCGCGCTCGGTGAGGAACTGCACCTGCTCGCGCGTTTCCACGCCCTCGGCGATCACCTGCATATTGAGGTTGTGCGCCAGCGAGATCACCGACAGCGCAATCGCCGCGTCGTTGGCACTGGTGGTGACGTCGTCCACGAAGGATTTGTCGATCTTGAGGGTGTCGATCGGGAAGCGCTTCAGGTAACCAAGGCTGGAGTAGCCGGTGCCGAAGTCGTCGAGCGAGATCGACACGCCGATATCCTTGAGCCGGTGCAGCGCGGCCACCGCCTTGTCCGGATCGCCCATCACGGTGCCTTCGGTAATTTCCAGGCCCAGGCACGACGGCGCCAGGCCATAGCGGCGCAGCGTGCTTTCCACGTACGGCACGGTGGCGTCGTTGGCGAACTGGCCGGCGGCCAGGTTGACCGACACCTTGACGTCGCCCAGTCCCTGGTCCTGCCACACGCGGATTTGCGCACACACGCTTTCCAGCACCCAGTCGCCGATCGAGTTGACCAGGCCATATTCCTCGGCCAGGGGGATGAAGCGGTTGGGCGGCACCCGGCCCAGGACCGCGTTATTCCAGCGCAGCAGCGCCTCGGCGCCAGCCAGCCGACCGCTGCGCAGGCACATTTGCGGCTGGTAGTGGACTTCGAATTCGTCGCGGGCAATCGCCCCGCGCAGCTGGCTCTGGATCGCCAGCTTGTCGCGGATCTCGGCGTCCATCCGTTCGGTGAAGAAGGCGTAGTTATCGCGGCCGGTTTCCTTGGCGCGGTACAGCGCAGTATCAGCGTTGCGCAGCAGTTCGTCGAAGCTGTTGCCATCGAGCGGACTGACGGCGATGCCGATGCTGGCGGTGACGGTGATCTGCTGGCCGTCGATCACCAGCTCGCGGCGCAAACCGGCCAGGATTTTCTGCGCCAGGGCCATGGTGGCGCCCAGTTGGGCGTCGTCCTGCACCACGATCTGGAATTCGTCGCCGCCCTGGCGGGTGACGATGTCGCCCTCGCGCACGCTATCGGTAAGGAAGTGCGACACCACCTGCAAGGCCTTGTCGCCCACCTCGTGGCCATACGAGTCGTTGATGCTGCGGAAGCGGTCCAGGTCCAGGCACATCACCGCGACGCAGCGCCCCTCGCGGCGGGCGTTGGCCAGCGACTGTTCGAAGCGCTGGCGCGCCAGCAGGCGGTTGGGCAGCCCGGTGAGCGCATCGTGGTGGGACAGGAAGTCGATCAGGTGCTGCTCGGCCTTGCGCTCCGTAATATCGAGGAACAGCGCGACGTGATTGGTGACCTCCCCCGCGCCGTTGCGCAGCGACGAGGCGCTGAGCAGGCCCGGATAGGTTTCGCCATTCTTGCGGCGCGCCAGCAGCTCGCCCGACCAGTGGCCGCTCCTGCCCATGGCCTGTGCCATCACCGCCAGGTTGGCGGCGTCCTGCTCGCCCGCGTGCAGCATGGTGATGTTCTTGCCCAGCACTTCATCGCGGCTGTAGCCGGAGATTTGCGTGAAGGCGGGATTGGTGGCGACGATGCGCGCCTCGGGATCGGTGACGACGATGGCGTCGCGCGTGGCCTCGAACACCTGGCTCGACAGGCGCATGAATTCCTCGTTGGCGCGGCGCTGCTCGATCTCGCGCGCCAGTTCGGCCGTGCGCTCCGCCACCCGCTGTTCCAGCGTGGCGCGCTCCTGCGCCAACGCGTGCTGGGCGCGGCCCAGGCGCACGTGGGCGTCGGTGCGGGCCAGGATTTCCTCGGCCTGGAACGGCTTGGCGATAAAGTCCACCGCGCCCAGCGCAAAGCCGCGCACCTTGTCGTCGGTGTCATGCTGGGCCGAGAGAAAGATGACCGGCACCTGGCGCAGCTCGGGCGACTGCTTCAGGCGCCGGCACACCTCGAAGCCGTCGATGCCGGGCATGCGGATGTCGAGCAGGATCAGTTCCGGTGGCCGCGATTGCGCGGTCCATAGCGCCAGTTCGCCGTTGGGGGCCTGGCGCACGTCGTAGCCGGCGTCGGTCAGCAGGTCGCTGAGCAGCTTGAGCGAGGCCGGCGTGTCTTCCACGATCAGCACTTCACCCTTGGTATGTGGTTCCGATAAATCCCGGTGCATGAATACTCTCTATCGCGCCAATATTGCGTGTGATCCAAACGTCATCATATACCTCAATGGCCCGGTTCTCCAGCCTGGTCCAGCAACGTGCACAGTTGCGGGTACTGGTGCAGCCGCACCATGTGTTCGATGCCCTCCACCACGGCGTGCAATACCGGTGGCAGCGGTTCGAGCAGCAGCGCCACCCTGGCCAGGTTCAGTTCCTGCAATGCCGCCTTGAGCTGGGCGCGCAGGTCCGGCGCCAGCTGCGCCAGGTCGGCGGCGGCCAGCGGCGCGGCGTTGCGCGGACCGGGGCCCTCGGCCGGCGCGGTCAGCAAGCGGCGCGCGCGCAGCATCTCCTGGGCGCTGATGCCGCCTGCAGCCGCCAGCTGCGCCGCGTCGGCCACCGGCGCCCGGATGGTGAACTGGAACGTGGCGCCGGCGCCAGGCGCCGACTGCACCGACAGCACGCCCCCCATCAACTGCACGAACTCGCGCGAGATGGTCAGACCCAGGCCGGTGCCCTCCTTGGCGCCGGGCCCCTGGGCCTGGATGAACGGCTCGAAAATGCGGGTCTGGTCGATGGGCGAGATGCCGGGACCGTCGTCGATCACGGCAAAGGCCAGCTCGCACTGGCCGTCGCCCACGAGCGTGCCGGCCACGCGCAGCGTGACGTTGCCCTGGCCGGTGAACTTGACCGCGTTCGACATCAGGTTGAGCAGCACTTGGCGCAGCTTGGTGCCATCCACCCGCGCGCCGGGCGGCAGGCCGGCCGCTTCCAGGGCCAGGTGCACGCCGGTCTGGCCGGCGCGCATGCTCACCATGTCCATCACTTCCTGCAGAACGTCGTCGATGCGTACCGCCTCGGTCTGCAGGGTGGCGCGGCCCGCCTCGATGCGGGATAGTTCGAGGATGGCGTTGATCAGCGTGAGCAGGTGCCCGCCGGAGCGGTGGATGATGGCGAGGTTGCGCTTTTCTTCCGGCAGCATGTGCTTGGAGTCGGCCATCAGGCGCGAGAAGCCGATCACGGAATTGAGCGGTGTGCGCAGCTCGTGGCTCATATTGGCGAGGAAAATGCTCTTGGCCTGGTTGGCCGCCTGCGCCTGGCGCACCGCCACCGACAGCGCATTGGTGCGCTCGGCCACCAGTTCTTCGAGGTGGATGCGGTGGCGGCGCAGCTCCTGTTCCGCAGTTTTCTGCTCGGTGACGTCGTAGCACACGCCCACCATGCGCGCCGGGCTGCCGTCCGCATCGCGGAAGATCACCGCCTCGCCATGCAGGTGATGCAGCGAGCCGTCCGGCCACAGCACCCGGTATTCGCTGTCGAAATCCCCGCCACCGCCCAGCGCCCTGCCGAGCAGTGTCCGCAATGGCACCGCGTCGTCGGGATGGACCAGCAGCATCCAGTTGTCCACCGCCGAGACGTGCGGTCCGGTGTGGCCGTCTTCCACGCCGTACAGGCGGTGCATCTGGTCGTCCCACACCATCCTGTCGCTGTGGATATTCCAGTCCCAGATACCGATCGAGGCCGCGCTGCTGGCGATCTGCAGCCGCTCCTCGCTGTCGTGCATGGACTTGTAGCGGCTGTCCATCAGCTGCACCATTTCGCGGATCGAGGCGTTGAGCGTGCGCAGCTCGCCGAAGTACCAGTCGCGCGGCGGCAAGGCGCCGGGGTTCTGGCCGGCCTTGACGTTGGCGGCGTAGCGCTCGATGGTGGTGATCGGTTTGAAGACCAGGTGCGACAGCAGCAGGTACAGGCAGAACACCAGCGTTACGTCGAGCACGAAGATCATGCCGGCGATGGTGTAGAGCCGCTGGCGCAGCTGCTCGGTCATCGCCTCGGGCGACGCATACACGGTGATGGCGCCGATCGACTGGCCGGCGGCGACGATGTCGCGCCGGGCCGACAGCAGGTCGGGATTGTCGGGCAGGCGCGTGGCTTCGGTCAGTTGCCCATGGGCGTTGCGGGTGAGGATGAAGGTCTTGCCGCCGAGGGCCGGGGTGACAGCGCCGGCGTACAGGTCGCGGTTGCTCAAGCCGCTCTTGATGATGGTGGTGATCTGGTTGTCATCGAAATTCCAGGCCGGCAGCGCCACGGCGGCAGCCAGTTCGTCGGCGCTGTTGACCAGGGTTTTGTGCAACTGCTCCCAGCGCTGCTCGCGTTCGAGCGTGTAGAAGTACAGCGCAAAGGTGGCCAGCACCACGGTGACCACGGCGGTCAGCGTGACGCTGACAAAGGCGGCGATCGAAATACGTCCCGCGCGGCGGGCAAGTTGGTGCAGCATCGGTATCAGCGGGCCATCGGTGGGTGGATGTGGAACGTTGCCCCTGATCATATTGTCAAACTGCCCGGAAGTCCATGCGTATTAGCGCTGGCCGGCCTGGATATGGTCGCAGGCGATGGCAGTACTGAGAAACAGCTTGCCGTTCAGGTCGCGCAGCAGGTCGCTGTGGCGCAGGCGGTCCATCACCGGCCCCTTCACCTCGGCCAGGTGCAGGCCGATGCTGCGCCGCTTGAGGCTCTGGTTCAGTTCCGCCAGCGCGTACAGGGCGGTGGTATCGATCGAGCTCACCGCCGTCATCACCAGCAGCAGGTCGCGCGCGCTCTGGTGGGTGCGCAGCTCGCACTCGATCCGTTCACTGACCGATTCGACGTTGCCGAAGAACAGATTGGCGTCGATGCGCAGGATCAGCAGCTCGGGCTGGGTGGCGGCCGGATAGCGCTCGATATTGCGGAAATGTTCGGTGCCGGCGATGCGGCCCAGCACCGCGATGTGCGGCCGGCTGGCGCGCCAGATCAGGGTACCCATCGACAGCGCCACGCCGACGATCACGCCCGCCTCCACGCCCAGCACCAGCACGCCCAGGCAGGTGGCGGCCCACGCCAGCACGTCGCTGCGGTCGTACGACCAGGCGGTGCGCACGATGCCCAGCTCCAGCATGCCCAGCACGGCGACAATGATGGTGGCCGCCAGCACCGGCAGCGGCAGCAAGGCGAGCCAGCCGGTGGGCGCCAGCAGTGCGCCGGCCAGCAAGGCGGCGGTGATCAGGCTGGCCAGCGGGGTGTTGGCGCCGGCGGCGAAATTGACGGCGGAGCGCGACAGGCTGCCGGTGACGGGAAAGCCGCCCGACAGCGCGCTGGCGACGTTGGCGGCGCCAAGGCCGATCAGCTCGTGGTTGCTCACCAGTTTTTCATTGCGCTTGAGGGCCAGCGACTGCGCCGCCGACATCGACATCAGGAACACCATGAAGCCGATCAAGAGACCCGGTTGCAGCAGCGCGGGCCAGTGGGCGCCGGACGTGGCCAGGTTGAGCCCCGGCAGCCCGGCCGGCACCGCGCCCGTGGTGCGCACGCCCAGGTCGTGCAGGCTGGTCGTGGCCATCAGGGCGATCCCGCCCAGTACCACCAGCATCGGCGCGAGCTTGGCGCCGATGTCGGCGGCAATCGCCGGCAGGCCGCAGGCGCGCAACAGGGCAGCCAGGTAGCGGCGCGCCAGCAGCAGCAACAGCAGCGATCCCACGCCCAGCAGCGCGCTGGGACCATGCACATGCAGCTTGAGCACGTCGGCAATGGGCGCGCCCAGCAATGTATGAACCTGGTCGAAGGCGATCACGATGGCCGAACCGACGGTAAAGCCGCTCATCACGGGACGCGAGAAGAAATTGGCGAGAAAGCCCATGCGCAGCAGGCCGCACAGCAGCAAGGTGGCGCCGGCCACCAGCGCCAGCTGCGCGGCCAGCACGCCAGCCAGCGCGGAACCGGGAGCGGCCAGCGGACCGATGGCGGCGGCGGTCATCAGCGAGATGATGGCCATGGGGCCGACCGATTGCGTCATGCTGCTGCCGAACAGCGCGTACACCACGGGCGGCATGATGCTGGCATACAGGCCCACCACCGGCGGCAGGCCGGCCACCATGGCGTAGGCCATGCCCTGCGGGATCATCATCATGGCCACGACCAGGCCGGCGCTGATATCGCCGGGCAGGAGCGCGCGCCGGTAGTGCTTCAACCAATGCAGCATGCTGGGTACAAAAATCGGGGAAAGCGACAGGGTACGCGATTGACCCTGGCCGGTCCAGCGCCAAATGCGTTTTTCGACTTTGTTAATGCGAAAAACATATAAGGAAGCCAGGTTGGCCGTGTCGAAGTCGTCATAAATCCGGGCTTGTGTGAAAGAGCGCACCGTCATCGATGGGGGCGGCGCCAATACTGATAGTTCATCGCAATCGGAGGCACCATGGACAACCAGCACAATCAGGACAATCAAGGCAACCAGGGCAACAGCAGCGGCGGCAGCACCGCCAGCGAACAGCGCGAGATCCAGCAGCGCCAGGATCAGCATGACCAGCAAAAAACACCATCGGGCGGCAGCCAGTCCGGGGAAAGCAAGGGGCCGGTGCAGACCACCGACCACGATTATCCGGGAACACCGCTGCCGGCGCAGCACCTGGCCAAGCCGGGGCTCGAGGCGCAGATGGACCTGAAGCCGGAATTCATGGCGCCCGACTACCAGGGCAGCGGCAAGCTCGAAGGCATGGCGGCCATCATCACCGGCGGCGACTCCGGCATTGGCCGCGCGGTAGCGGTACTGTATGCGCGCGAAGGGGCCGACGTCGCCATCGTCTACCTGGACGAGGACCAGGACGCGATCGACACCAAGCGGTACGTGGAAGCGGAAGGCCGCAGCTGCCTGTTGATACGCGGCGACGTGCGCGAAGCGCAGTTCTGCCGCGAAGTGGCCGAGCAGGTGCACCAGCGCTTCGGCCGGCTCGACATCCTGGTCAACAACGCCGCCTTCCAGGAACATGCCGAAAAAATCACCGACCTCACCGAGGAGCGGTTCGACATGACCATGAAGACCAACGTGTATGGCTACTTCCACATGGCCAAGGCGGTGGTGCCGTACCTGAAAAAAGGCGGAGCGATCATCAATACCGGTTCGGTCGTCGGCCTCAAGGGTTCTGCCAAACTGATCGACTACTCGACCACCAAGGGCGCGATCCACGCATTTACCATGTCGCTGGCGTCGAATCTGCTCGAGCTTGGCATCCGCGTCAATGCCGTGGCGCCCGGCCCGGTCTGGACGCCGCTCAACCCGGCCGACCAGTCGCCCGACAAGATCACCGAATTCGGCGCCCAGGCCGACATGCGCCGGCCCGCGCAACCGCAGGAGCTCTCGCCTGCCTACGTGTTCCTGGCCGCGCCCAGCTGCGCCAGCTACATCACCGGCATCGTGCTGCCGGTAACCGGCTCGGTGGGGAGCTGACAGTGGCCGCCCGCGCGTTGTGGAAAGGCGCCATCAGCTTCGGCCTGGTGCACATCCCGGTGGATTTGTACACGGCGGTACAGGAGCACGACCTCGATCTGTCGATGCTCGACCGGCGCGACTTTTCGCCCGTGGGCTACAAACGCTATAACAAGAAGAACGGCAAGGACGTCGATTGGGACGACATCGTCAAGGGCTACGAGTACGAGGACGGCGAATACGTGGTGCTGTCCGACGAAGACCTCAAGCGTGCCAACGTGGAGGCCACCGGCACCATCGACATTCAGGCCTTTGTCGATGCGGCCGACGTGCCGCTCACCTATTACGAGCATCCGTATTACCTGGCGCCGTCGAAAGGCGGCGCCAAGGTGTATGCGCTGCTGCGCGAAACATTGCGCCGCGCCGGCAAGATCGGCATCGCCACGGTGGTCATCCGCACCAAGCAGCACCTGTGCGCGCTGGTGTGCATGGACGACAAGATCGTGCTCAACACCTTGCGCTTCGAGACCGAGATCCGCGACAGCGAAGATCTCAAACTCCCGCCGGTGTCACTCAAAAGCGCTGGCATCAGCGACAAGGAGATGAAAATGGCGCTCTCGCTGGTCGAGGGTATGGCCGAGGAATGGAATCCGTCGCAATATCACGACACCTACAAGGAAGACGTGATGGCCCTGATCAAGAAGAAGATCAAGGCCGGCCAGACCAAGACCCTCACTGCGCCGGAACCGGAACGCAAGGCGCCCAGGTCGTCGAACGTGGTGGACCTGGTGGCACTGTTGCAGGACAGCCTGGGCAAGCGCTCCGGCAAGGGTGCAACCAAGGCCACGCCTGCGCAGGACGAGGAAGCCGAGGAAGAGGCGCCGGCGCCGCGCAAGCGGGCCGCTGCCAAAACTGCCCCCGCCAGGGCCAAAACGGCGGCTGCACGCAAGCCTGCCGCCAAGTCGTCCACTGCGCGCAAGGCAGCTTGACGTCAACGCCTGCCCATTGGGTCCCCGCCTGCGCGGGGACGACATCTCCAGGCTGGCAAAATAAGACGTCCGGCTGAACCTAGCGGCCTTGGGGTTTGAAGTCGAGCATCTTCATCGCCGGCGCCAGCCCCTTGGCGGCCTTGGCATAGCCATCCCACGGCGTATTGCCGACATCGAGCCGGGTGTGCACGGTGGCCACCGTCCAGTGGTCGCCACCATGGAGCTCGCCCAACTCTTCCCAGCTCACCGGCACCGAAATGCCCAGGCCGAGACGCGAACGCGCCGACCAGGCGCAGGCGGTGGTGGCGCCGCGTCCATTGCGCAAGTAATCGATGAAGATCTTCCCTACCCGGTTGCTCGGGCCGCTCTTGAGCACGAAGCGCTCCGGAATATTGTGCGCCATGTGCGCCACGATCGCCTGCGAAAACGCCTTCACGTCATCCCAGCCATAACCGGGCTTGATCGGCACCACCACGTGCAGCCCCTTGCCGCCGCTGGTTTTTAAAAATGCCGGCAATCCCAGCTGGTCGAGGAAAGCCTTCATCAGCATGGCCGCCTCCTGCACCTGCTTCCATTCCACGCCCTTGCCGGGGTCGAGGTCGAACACCATGCGGTTGGGCTTTTCATACGTGGCCGCATTGGCGTTTTGCGTGTGCAGCTCCACGACGTTCCACTGCGCTGCCGACAGCAGCCCCTTTTGGGTGGACACTTCCAGCATCGGCGCGTGTTCGGGATCGAGCGACTGCTTGAGGTTTTTCACGCCGTCCATCTTGTCGGTATCGGCGTGCTTCTGGAAAAACAGTTCGCCCCCCACGCCGGCCGGCGCACGCACCAGCGAGACCGGGCGGCCCTTCAGGTGCGGCAGCATCAGCGCGCCGACCAGCGCGTAGTACCGCACCAGGTCGATCTTGGTGGCGCCGCTCTGCTTGTCGATCACCCGGTCCGGATTGGTGACTTTGAACGATGGGGGCAGTTTGCCCGCTAGCAGTGGTTCGGACTCTTTCACGGATTTTTCCTCCTTCAGGTGGGCGGGCAGTTCGCGCACGATGGACGTTGCCTTTTTATCCTTGCGCAGCCCCTTGAAGACCGAATGACGGATCGAGCCGGCGCTGGTCCATTCACCGAACGCCACCTCCGCCACCAGCGTGGGCTTGAGCCAGTGCGCCTTGCGGTCGATGTCGCGGCTGGGCGCGAACGGGCTTTTTCCCGTTGCCAGCTTGTCCATCTTCGCTTTCAGGTCGCGCAGCGATGCGCCATTGAAGCCGCTGCCCACGTTGCCGGCGTAGCGCAGCGTGCCGTCAGCATCGTAGGTACCCAGCAGGAGCGAGCCGAAACTGCTGCGCGCGCCCTGCGGGTCGGTATAGCCGCCGATGACGAATTCCTGGCGCTGGCCGCATTTGAGCTTGATCCAGCTGCTGTTGCGCCGCGCCGCATAGCTGGCATCACGGCGCTTGCCGATGATGCCTTCCAGGCCCATGCTGCACGCGGCGGCGATCATGTCTTCGGGCGCGGCGGCCAAGGCGGCGCTGTAGCGCACCGTGTCGTTGGGACGCTTATCGAGTACCGCTTCGAGCTGCGCGCGGCGCTCTTCCAGTGGCGTGTCGCGCAGGTCGCGGCCATTGAGGAACGGCGCGTCGAAAATAAAGTACACCATCTCGCCAGGCGAGTTGGCGTCAAAAGCGTTTTGCAGCAGCCCGAAGTCGGGCCTTCCCTCTTCGTTATGGACGACGATTTCGCCGTCGTACCAGCCGGGCGGCAGCTTCATGCTCGCCAGCGCTTTCTGCAATGGCTGGAGCTTGTGGGTCCAGTCGTTGCCGTTGCGGGTAATCAGGCGGATATCCTTGCCATCCACCCGGGCCAGGATGCGGTAGCCGTCGAACTTGATCTCGAACAGCCAGTTCTCGGGGTCGGGCGGCGGGCCGTCCACCAGGGTGGCCAGCTGGGGCGACAGCTTTTCGGGCAGCGCGACCTTGGCAGGCTTCGCAGCTTTGGCAGTGGTGGTTTTTTCAGCTGGCTTGGCGCCCTTTGCAGCTCCCGTGGACCTTCCGGCTTTTGCAGCCCTGGCGCCGCCAGTGGCTTTGGCGGTATCGGCTGCCTTCGCGGCGGCCTTGGTCAGCTTGCCGGCGCCATCGGGCATCGGCAGCGCCTTCACGCTGTCGGGCATCTCATCGATCACGGAAAACTCGGTGGCAGGCCGTGCGTAATCGTCCTTCTCCTTGATCAAGAGCCACGGCTCCTGCTTCTCGCCCTTGCCGCGCATGCGCACCAGTACCCAGCGCCCGCGCAGCTTGTGGCCGTGCAGTGTGAACTTGAGGTTGCCGGCGGCGAGGCCCTGGCGCGGATCGCCGTGCGGCTGCCAGCTGCCCTTGTCCCAGATGATGACCTTCCCTGCCCCGTAATGTTTGGCCGGGATCGTGCCTTCGAAGTCGTTATAGGAAATCGGATGGTCTTCCACGTGCACGGCCATGCGCTTGTCGTGGGTGTCGTAGCTTGGGCCTTTCGGCACGGCCCAGCTCATCATCACGCCATCGAGCTCGATGCGAAAATCGTAATGCAGGCGGCTGGCCCAGTGTTTCTGGATCACGAAGGCCAGGTGTTCACCGCCCTCGGCGCCGCCTTCGGCCGGTTCGGGGGTGATGGTGAAGTCGCGCTTGGATTTGTAGGTTTTGAGAGAGGCTGTCATGGCTCCAGCGTAGGCCCGACGCCGCTGTGTTTCTGTGCGATGGCGAACATGTAAGCGATTGTAAAGGCCGTCAACGACAACTGATCGGCACGCGTTTTTACGCTCAGAGACACGGGAATAGTCCCGGGCCCTATCAACCGAAACGAGGAAACTTCATCATGAAAAAAATTATCGCTACCGTGATCGCCGGCCTGTTCGCTACCGCAGCTTTCGCTCAAACCCCAGCCACCACCCCAGCGGCACCGGCTGTAGCCAAGGCCGAAGCGAAAGAAGCCAAGGCTGATGCCAAAGCCACCGCCAAGGAAACCAAGGCCCACATCAAGGCCGACGCCAAAACCGCCAAGGCAGAAGCCGAAGCCAACAAGGACGTCGCCGTAGCCCAGGCCGATGCCAAAGCCGACAAGGCCGACGCCCACGCCAAGGCCCACAAAACCAAGGCCAAAGCCCACGAAAAAACCGTGAAAGCTGATGCAGCGGCGATGCCAGCAACGCCAGCTACCCCAGCCAAGTAAGCCCTGAATCGCGTGCTGTGGCGCGCGATCGCTCCGGTTTGGGGGGCGGACCCGGAGGGGTCCGACCCCGGCTCTGGCAGTGCGGGGGAATAAAAACACGGACCTTTGAGGTCCGTTTTTCATTTACTGCTGCGCCACCGTCTGCGCGGTCGGGCTATCCCAGCCCCCGCCCAGCGCACGGATCAGCGCCACCGTGGTCACCGCGCGGGTGCCGCGCAGCTGGACTGCGGTGCGTTCCACCGCCGCCAGGTTGCGCTGCGCGTCGAGCAAGTCGATATAGCTCGACCGGCCAGCCGAGTACAGCTTTTGCGCCAGGTCGGCCGAACGACGGGCCGACACCAGCGCCGCTTCCATCTGCGCGGTTTGTCCGGCCAGGATGCGCAGGCCGGCCAGGTTGTCTTCTACCTCGGCGAAGGCTACCAGCACGCTCTGGCGATACGTACCGACCGATTCTTCCAGCGCGCCTTCGCTGCGCGTGATGTTGGCCTTGTTGCGGCCACCGTCGATGATCGGCATCGACATCAGCGCACCCAGTATCCACGAACGGCTGCTCCACTCGAACACGTTGGAGAACGACTGCGCTGCGGTACCACCACCGGTGGCGCTCAGGGTCAGCGCCGGGAACATGGCCGAGCGGGCCACGCCGATGCGGGCGTTGGCCGCTTCCATCGTGCGCTGGGCGGCGGCGATGTCGGGACGGCGCTCGAGCAGCGACGACGGCAGGCCGGCAGGAATCACCGGCAGCAGCGCGGTATCGAGCAGCGGGCTGGCGCCGGCCGTGTAGCTGGCCGCCGGTTTGCCCAGCAGGACCGCCAGTGCGTGTTCGGCCGTGACGCGCTGGCGTTGCAGGCCGATCGCTTCGGACCGCACCGTCGCCAGTTCGGTCTTCGCGCGCGACAGGTCGAATTCGCCGATGTCGCCCAGGTCGAAGCGGCGCTGGTTGACCTGCACATCTTCTTCCCGCGTCTGCACGGTGCGCGCCAGGGTTTCCAGTTCGGCGTCGGTGGCGCGCAGCCGGAAGTAGGTCTGCGCCACGTCGGCCTGCACCGACAGCAGCACCGATCGGTAGTTCGCCTCGACCGAGGCGGCATCGTTGCGGGCTGCCGCCACGTTGGACGATACGCGGCCGAACAAATCGACTTCGTAGCTGGCCGACAGGTTGGCGGTATACACGTTGCCGGGGCGGACCGGCGTGCCATCCGGCAGGCCGAGCGACGGCGCCGAGGCGCGCTGGCGCTGGGCGCCGACGTTGGCGCCCACTTGCGGAATGCGGTCCGCTTCGGCCACGCCGGCAATCGCGCGGGCCTGCTTGACGCGGGCCGCTGCCACGGCCAGGTTGGCGTTGGCGCGGGTGGCTTCGGCGATCAGCTCATTCAAGGCCGTATCGTTGAAGGCCAGCCACCACTCGCCGCGCGGCTGCGCTTCGGCAGCCTGCGCCTGTTTCCAGGTGCTGCCGTCGGCAGCGGTCTGCACGTGGGTGGTGACCTCCGACGGTACCGGCGCCTGCGATTCCTTGAAGGCGGTCGGCACGTCGATGGCAGGTTGTTTGAACTCGGGGGCGGCGCACGCGGTCATCAGCAATGCGGCCAAGACGGGAGCCACGCCTTTGGCGATCATTTGCAGCTTGTTCATCTTAGTGTCCATGTTAATGGTTCCCTTCCAGTTTTGGTGCGGTGACGACAGGTGCGCCGGCTACCACGGTTTTCTTGCGCTCCAGCCGGACCGACAGGTTGCGCAGCAGGACGTAGAACACGGGCGTCAGGAACAGGCCGAAGAAGGTCACGCCCAGCATGCCGGCAAACACCGCCACACCCATCGCATGACGCATTTCCGAACCGGCGCCGCTCGAGAACACCAGCGGCAGCACACCCATGATGAAGGCGATCGACGTCATCAGGATCGGACGCAGACGCAGGCGGCACGATTCCAGCGCCGCTTCGACGATGGTGCGGCCTTGCAGTTCCAGTTCACGGGCAAACTCCACGATCAGGATCGCGTTCTTCGACGCCAACCCCACCAGCACGAACAGCGCGATCTGGGTGAAGACGTTGTTGTCGCCAGCGGTCAGCTTCACGCCAATCAGTGCGCACAGGATCGACATCGGCACGATCAGGATCACGGCCAGCGGCAGGGTCCAGCTTTCGTACTGGGCGGCCAGCACCAGGAACACCAGCAGCACGCACAGCGGGAACACGTACATCATGGTGTTACCGGACAGGATGTCCTGGTAGACCAGTTCGGTCCATTCGTACGAGATACCCTTCGGCAGCACTTCCTCGACAATTTTCGTCATCTCGGCCTGTGCTTCGCCCGACGATACGCCAGGCGCCGGCGCACCGTTGATTTCGGCGGCGACGAAAGCGTTGTAGCGCTGTACGCGGTCAGGGCCATAGCTGTCTTTCACGCGCATCAGCGACGACAGCGGGATCATTTCGCCACGGTCGTTGCGGACCTTGAGCTGACCCATGTCTTCTGCGTGCGAACGGAACTGCTGGTCGGCCTGCACCCGCACCTGGTAGGTACGGCCGAACTGGTTGAAGTCGTTGACGTACAGCGAACCGAGGTTGATCTGCAAGGTCTGGTAGATCGTGTTGAGCGGCACGCCGAGCTGCTTGGCTTTCACACGGTCGACGTCGGCGAACAGCTGCGGCACGTTGATCTGGTAGCTCGAGAACACGCCAGCGAGCTTCGGGTTGGTCGCGGCCTTGGCCTGCACTGCCTGCACCGCTTTGTACAACGCGTCGTAACCGAGGTTGTCGCGGTCTTCGAGCATCAGCTTGAAGCCACCGGTGGTGCCGAGACCATTTACCGGCGGTGGTGGCAGCACCATCACGAACGCGCCTTCGATGGCGCCCATGCGCTTGTTGATCTCGCCGGCGATGGCTTCGGCCGACTGCGACTTGCTGGTGCGCTGGTGGAAGTCCGACAGGCCGACGAACACGATACCGGCACTCGGCGCATTGGTGAAACCGTTGATCGACAGGCCAGGGAACGCGATCGAGTTGGCCACGCCAGGAATGTCCTTGGCGATGTCCGACATCTTGCGGATCACGGCGTCGGTGCGGTCGAGCGAAGCGGCGTCCGGCAATTGCGCAAAGCCGATCAGGTACTGCTTGTCCTGCGCCGGCACGAAGCCCGGTGGCACCACCTTGAACATGAAACCGGCAGCGACGGCCAGCACCGCGTACACCACCAGCGAACCGCCCTTGCGCTTCAATACGCCGGTCACGCCTTTTTCATAGTTGTTCGACGCGCGGTTGAAGAAACGGTTGAACCAGCCGAAGAAGCCGCCGAACACCTTGTCCATGCCACGGGTGACGATGTCTTTCGGTGCGTCGTGTGGCTTCAACAGCGCTGCGGCCAGGGCCGGGGCCAGGGTCAGCGAGCTGAATGCCGAAATCACGGTCGAAATGGCGATGGTCAGCGCGAACTGCTTGTAGAACTGGCCGGACAGGCCGGACACAAAGGCGATCGGCACGAACACGGCGCACAGCACCAGGGCGATCGCAATGATCGGGCCACTGACTTCCTTCATCGCCTGGATCGTCGCGTCATGCGGCGACAGGCCGTCGTGGATGTTACGTTCCACGTTTTCCACCACCACGATCGCATCATCGACCACGATACCGATGGCCAGCACCAGGCCGAACAGGGACAGCGTGTTGATCGAGAAGCCGAAGGCCAGCATCACCGCAAAGGTACCGACCACCGACACCGGCACGGCCAGCAGCGGAATGATCGAGGCGCGCCAGGTTTGCAGGAAGATGATCACCACCAGGGCGACCAGCACGATCGCTTCGATCAGGGTGTGGATCACCGACTTGATCGACTCACGCACGAACTGGGTGGGGTCATAAACGATGTCGTAAGCGACACCTTCCGGGAAGTCCTTCGACAGGCGTTCCATGGTGGCGCGCACGTCGGCCGACAGTTGCAGCGCGTTGGCGTTCGGCGCTTCGAAAATCGGAATCGCGGCAGCCGACTTGTTGTTCAGCAGCGAGCGCAAAGCGTACGAGTTCGAGCCCATTTCCAGGCGCGCCACGTCCTTGAGCAGCGTGACAGCGCCGTCGGCACTGGCCTTGACGATGATGTTGCCGAATTCTTCTTCGTTCTGCAGGCGACCGTGGGTATTGACGGTCAGCTGGAAGTCGGCGCCCTTGCTCGGGCCCTGGCCGATTACACCGGCAGCGACCTGCACGTTCTGCTCGCGGATCGCGTCGACGATGTCGCCGGCGGTCATGCCGCGCGCAGCGACTTTTTGCGGATCGAGCCACACGCGCATGGCGTAGTCGCCGGAACCGAACAGCTGCACCTCGCCCATGCCGGGCAGGCGCGCCAGTTGATCCTTGACGTTCAGTACCGCGTAGTTACGCAGGTACAGGTCGTCGTAGCGGCCGTTCGGCGACAGCAAGTGGACCACCATGGTCAGGTTGGGCGACGACTTGACGGTCGTGACACCGATCTGGCGCACTTCTTCCGGCAGGCGCGGCAAGGCGCGCTGGACGCGGTTTTGCACCTGCGTTTCAGCCTGCTCGACGTTGGTGCCGATCTTGAAGGTCACGGTCAGCGCCAGCGCGCCGTCGGACGTGTTTTGCGAGGACATGTACAGCATGTTCTCGACGCCGTTGATCTGCTCTTCCAGTGGCGCGGCCACGGTTTCGGCGATGATCTTGGGGTTGGCGCCCGGGTACTGCGCGCGCACCACCACCGATGGCGGCACCACGTCCGGGTACTCGGAAATCGGCAGCTTGAAAATTGCGATCAGGCCGGCCACAAAAATAATGATCGACAGGACGGCCGAGAAAATCGGCTTGTCGACAAAAAATCGGGAAATGTTCATTGTAATTATTCCTTGGTAGCGCCAGCCTTGGCATCTGTCGAAACTGCAGCGACTTTTTCATCTTTTTTGGTTTCTGGCTGCGCCACGTTGGCGGCCAGCGGGTCGGCGTCCATCGCCACGATGGTCGGCGTGATCGGCGCGCCGGGGCGCACGCGCTGCAGGCCGTTGACGACGATCTTCTCGCCGGCTTTCAGACCGGTGCGCACCACGCGCAGGCCATCGACTTGCGGACCGAGCGTGACCGGACGGTACTCGGCCTTGTTGCCGGCGCCGACCACGAAGACGAATTTGCGATTCTGGTCGGTGCTCACGGCGCGGTCGTTGATCAGCATGACCGGCTTGGCGCCGGTGGAACCGGCCAGTTGCACGCGGGCGAACAGGCCAGGCACCAGGGCGCCGTCGTCGTTGGCCAGGCGCGCGCGCATGCGCACCGAGCCGCTGCGGGCGTCGAGCTGGTTGTCGACGAATTCGAGCTTGCCTTCGTGCGGGAAGCCTTCTTCGTTGGCCAGACCAATACGCACCACGGCCGGCTGGCCCTTGTGGGCAGCGGCGCCCACGCGCAGGTAGGTCTCTTCGTCGCCGTCGAACGAGGCGTAGATGTTTTCCAGCGAGACCACGGAAGTCAGCACGGCCGAGGCATCGACCAGGTTACCGAGCGTGATTTCCGCTTTCGAGACGCGGCCGCTGATCGGCGACGTCACGCGGGTGTAGTCAAGGTTCAACTTGGCTGCTTCGTACTGGGCTTGCGCGGCGCGGGCGTCGGCGTCGAGCTGCTTGAAGTTCGACGAGCGTTCGTCGAGTTCGCGCTGGGCGATGGCTTTATCGGCCAGCAGCTTTTCAGCGCGATCGAATTCCAGCTTGGCCAGTTCGGCCTTGGCACGGGCCGAACCGGCAGCGGCCTGGGCGCGGTTGGCTTCGGCCTGGAACGGACGGGCGTCGATCACGAACAGCACGTCGCCCTTTTTGACCTGGCTGCCCGGCTTGAAGTTAATCGCCGTGATGAAGCCGGCCACGCGTGGACGGATCTGCACCTGTTCGATCGCCTCCAGGCGGCCCGAGAATTCCTGGGTTTCGGTCAGGGTCTTTTCGACCACGGCCGCTGCCGACACCGGCGGTCCGCCTTGCGGTGCGCCCTGCGCTTGTGCGGTCTTGCTATTGGCATCGTCGCAACCGGTGAGGCCTATCGTGGCCAGGCCCGCCAGCGCCATGGCAGCGGCCAGCGGCCCTGCCAAAGCGGTCATTTGTTTAATGGTTTTCATTTTTTATCCCTTTATGCATGAAAATTATTAATAGAAACGGCGGCGCCTGCCGAAAGCCAGGGCGATGCACGGAAAAACAGACAACAAGAGTCGAGCGCCCCGCCGGCAAGCCAGTGGGGACGTGGGTGTTACTGTTGGACTAACAGGTAATCGGTACCGCTAAGTAGGAGACTCCGCACCGGGCCGGTCGAGGCCCGCGATGAAGGTGGCGATCTCGCCGAGCGCGACGCATTTGCACGCGCACTCGTTACGCTCACCCGCTTCTGACTGCAGCGCGGGGGCCATGCGGATCACGGATGTCTTGACGCCGTTGGCGATCAGTTTGGCGCCATACTGTTCGGCCTCGTCGCGCAGCGGATCGTCCTCGGCGGACAGGATCAGTGCGGGGGCCAGGTTTTTCAGGCGGCTCGATTGCAGCGGCGAAGCATACGGGTGGGTGCGGTCGGCGCAATTGGGCAGGTAGCCGGCGTAGGCGGCGGCGCAGGCATCGGCCACCTCCAGCAGTTCCGGCGCCTGCTGCAGTTCGCGCATCGAGCAGGTGGTGAGGCCCGGGTCGAGCATGGGCATGATCAGGATCTGGCCGGCCAGCGCCGGGCCGCCGCGGTCGCGCGACATCAAAGCGCAGACTGCCGCCAGATTAGCTCCCGCTTCGATCCCGCACACCAGCAAGCGCTTGCCGGTCCATGCAGTCTTGGCCTTGTTCTTCTTGGCCCAGTTGAGCACTGCATGGGCGTCTTCCACCGCTGCCGGGAAGGCGCGTTCGGTGGCCAGCGTATAGCTCGAGGACAGCACGGCGATGTGCGGGCTGTCGTCGGCCAGGTGGCGCAGGAAGATGTCGGCGCCATCGAGGTCACCGCCGACAAAACCGCCCGGGTGGAAGAACACCAGCAAGGTGTCGCGCTTGCCCCCATCGCGTCTAGCCGAATCGCCGCTGGTGTACAGGCGCGCCGCGAGCGGGCCTTCGGCGCCGCCCACTTCCAGCGCGCGCACCTTGATGCGGTCGGACAGCTGCGGCAGCGGTTGCTCCTGCTGGCTAGCGCTGGTGCTGGCCCCGGTGTTCATCGGGTCACCGTCAAGCCGTCGCCGGCGACCAGCGAGGTGTCGGCACAGGCCAGCGCGTCGCCGCTGGCGACTTCGGTCAGGGCACGAACGCCTTGCACTTCGGCCTTGGCCGTCTGCAGATAGGCATCGGTGGAAATGACGCCCGCCAGCGCGACCGTGGTCAGCGCAATGGCGATCGTGGCAAACATTCCATCCAGATTTTTCATGATAGGTCCCTTCCTCAACTGTAGCCTGCCACCGGAATCATTTCTTTTTCTTTGTGCAGTACAGCAATCTTAAACATGTTCTACAATCCGATAAAGACGGCAAAACTGAATTGATTGTTCAGGATCCTGAACAATGAGGCGAACAAATGAATAAACTACAAGCGATGGAAGTTTTTGTGGAGGTGGTGGACACCGGCGGCTTCACGCGCGCGGCCGACAACCTGCAACTGCCCAAGGCCACGGTGTCGACCCTGATCGCCTCGCTGGAGACGGCGTTGTCGGTCAAGCTGCTGCACCGGACCACGCGCCACGTGAGCGTAACCGCTGACGGCGCCGCCTATTATGAACGCTGCCTGCGCATCCTGTCCGACGTGCGCGACGCGGAGGAATCGCTGTCGCGCACGCGCTTGAGTCCCAGCGGGCGGCTGCGGGTGGACGTGCCCACCGGCCTGGCGCACGACGTGATCATTCCCGCCATGCCCGACTTTTTCACGCGCTACCCGGACATCCAGGTGGAGATGGGGTGCAGCGACCGCAGCGTGGACCTGGTGGAGGAAGGCGTCGATTGCGCGGTGCGCGGCGGCGTGCTGGTCGATTCGAGCCTGATCGCGCGCCGGGTGGGCATGCTCGACTTTATCTGCTGCGCCGCGCCCGACTACCTGCGGCGCTACGGTATTCCTGCCCATCCCCGCGAACTGCTGCAGCACCGGTGCGTGAATTATTTTTCCTCGCGCAGCGGTAAAATCCTCGAATGGGACTTTACCCGCGACGGCGAACGGCTGCAGGTCGCCCTGCCCGGCCTGATCGCCGTCAACGATACCAACGCCTACATCGCCGCCGGGGTGGCGGGCCTGGGCATCATCCAGACCGCCGGCTTCGTGGTCGACGCCATGCTGGCGGACGGCCGCCTGACCACCATCCTCGACGACTGGTCGATCGACCCGCTGCCGGTGCACGTGGTGTACCCGCAAAACCGCCACCTGTCGGCCAAGGTGCGCGTGTTCGTGGAATGGATCGCCGAACTGTTTGCCAGCCACCCGGGCATGCGTCTGCCGAAGGCGCCCCCGCCTGCTGCGCGCGCGGCCCCCTCACCATTGGAGTCAGCCGTATGAGTAACCATGACAACCACCGCATCGTCTTCCTTGACCGCGACAGCCTGATCGCCAACGTGCGCCAGCCGTCCTTTCCACACGAGTGGACCGAGTATCCGGCCACGAAAGCTGCCGATGCGGTCGCGCGCCTGCGCGATGCCCGCGCCACCATCGCCATCACCAACAAGGTGCCGCTGCGCGCGGACACGCTGGACCAGCTGCCGGAGTTGAAGATGATCGCGGTGTCGGCCACCGGCACCGACATCATCGACCTGGCTGCGTGCCGCGCGCGCGGCATCGTGGTCTCCAACATCCGCAACTACGCGGTGCACACCCTGCCCGAGCATACGTTTGCGCTGATGCTGGCATTGCGGCGGCAACTGGTGGCCTACCGCGCCGATATCGAAGCGGGCCTGTGGCAGAAGGCCGAACAGTTCTGCCTGTTCGGCCATCCGGTCCAGGACCTGGCCGGCAGCCGCCTCGGCCTGGCCGGCTACGGCGCGCTGGGTAAATCGGTGGCCGCGATCGCGCGCGCGTTCGGCATGGAGGTGGTGGTATTCAACCGTTCGCCGGTGACCGACGAAGGTGTGGCGCAGGTATCGTGGGACGAACTGCTGGAGACCTCCGACGTCCTGAGTTTGCACCTGCCGCTCAACGACCAGACCCGCAACCTGATCGGCGCGGCGGAACTGGTGCGCATGAAGCGCAGCGCACTGCTGATCAACACCGCGCGCGGCGGCCTGGTGGACGAGCAGGCGCTGGCCGATGCATTGCGCGCCGGCGTGATCGGCGGCGCCGGTGTCGACGTGCTCACGCAAGAGCCGCCGCCGGCCGACAACCCGCTGCTGAACCTGCGACTGCCGAACTTCATCCTCACGCCCCACTCGGCCTGGGCCAGCACGCAAGCCATGCAGGTGCTGGCGGACCAGCTGATCGACAACGTGGAAGCGTGGGTGGCGGGCGCGCCGCGCCAGGTGGTGGCATGAAAATCCAGCCCAGTACCGTGATGACCTTGATTGCAGTGGTGCTGTTGTCAACGTGGGCCTGGCACCAGCTGGGCAAGAAGCCCAAGGCGCCAGACGCTACAGCGGCCAATTGTTCGCAGGAGGCGATCCGGGCGGTGGCTGATCCGATTGAACGTTCGATCCTGTCGGCCCGCTGCGCCAAGCAGGCAGCTCCGCTACAGCCTGCAAGCTGAAGAGCAAAGAAAAAGGGCCTGATGATCACTCATCAGGCCTCGCTTCTTACGAATATTACGAATATTACGAATATTACGAATTTTGGTGCGGCTGGCAGGAATCGAACCCACGACCCCTTGGTTCGTAGCCAAGTACTCTATCCAGCTGAGCTACAGCCGCGAAAGACAACATTGTAACAGCGTTTTGTCGTCCGGTATAGCACTCAAAAGAAGAATACTCATTATCTTTCAAGGGCTTACATTTAAAGAAAAAAGGCCCGACGATCACTCATCAGGCCTTTCATCTTACGAATTTTGGTGCGGCTGGCAGGAATCGAACCCACGACCCCTTGGTTCGTAGCCAAGTA
>NZ_LROM01000048.1 GCF_001758785.1 Duganella phyllosphaerae | reverse complement strand
CCGCCGGGCCCGCCGGTCCCGCGCCCACCACCAGCACATCGAAATGCTTCATGCCGCACCCCCCAGGGTTTGCACCCGCATGCCGGGCGCGCATAGCGTCTGGCACGACAGTTGATGGGCGCGGCCGTCGATGGTCACGCGGCATTCGTGGCACACGCCCATGCCGCACAGGGGAGCACGCGCGGCGCCGCCCACCGCGCGCCGGGTCAAGGCCACGCCGTCGCACGCCAGCGCAATGGCGGCGGCCACGGTCACGCCGGCCGGCACGTCGATGGTGCGCGCGTTGATCGTCAAGGCAAAACTGGAGCTGGCGGCGGTCATTGGAAGCGGTGCGGTAAATAGGGGTGATAAGGAATGCGCGAACTTTCGCCCTGCATTTGCGCGGCGAGCAGCTGCGCCGTGGCCAGCGCGGTGGTGATGCCCAGACCTTCGTGGCCGGTGGCCAGCCACAGGCCGCGCCGCGCACTGGAGGGGCCGATCAGCGGCAGGCCGTCCGGGGTGGCGGCGCGCAGACCGGTCCAGCAGCGCAGCACGTGGAGGTCGGCCAGCGCCGGTGTCAGGGTGGCGGCGTGGCGCAGCATGCGCGCCAGCATGGCCGGCTCCACCGCCGGATCGACGGTGTCGAACTGGCGCGAGGATCCGATCAGGATCTGGCCGGTGGGACGCGGTTGCAGGTTGAAGGCCACCGAGTCGCCACTGGCTGCATGTGCGCTCTTGATGTAGCCCAGCTCCACCAGCTGGTGCCGCACGAAACCCGGATAGCGGTCGGTAATGGCCAGGTGACCCTTTTTAGGCTGCACCGGCAGCTCGGGCAGCAGCGCGCGCGAACCGGTGCCGGCCGCCAGCACGATGTGCTGCGCCTCGCAGCGGGCGCCGTCGTCCAGCACCACCGCGTGGTCTTCGATGGCGGTCACGCGCGCGCGACGGGTCACGGCGCCGCGGCGCATGGCGCGGTCGAGCAGCAGGCGCGTGCTCTTGGGGGCGTACACCAGGCCGTCGCCGGCCACCAGCAGACCGCCGGCAAGACCCGGCCGCAATTGCGGCTCACGCGCATACAGTTCGGCCGGCGAGAGCATGGTGCAGTCCAGGTTGAAGGTGGACAGCGTATGCGCCTTGGTGCGTGCGACCGCCAGTTCCTCTTCGTCGGCGGCCACCCAGATGGTGCCGCAGTCGCTGTATTCGTGGCGTTGCGGACGGTCGCCCACCAGGTCGCGCCACAGCGACACCGAGTAGGACGTGAGCGCCAGTTCGGGCAGGTTGTCGTCCATGACCACCAGGTGGCCCATGCCGGCGGCGCTGGCGCCGCCACCGACCGTGTCGTGCTCGATGACCGCCACCCGCAGCCCGCGCTCGGTCAGCGCATCGGCACAGGCGGCGCCGACGATGCCGGCGCCGATGACGATGGCGTCGACATCGCCGTCGATCACGTTCATCAAATGCCCCAGGCGTAAGGATCGTCCGGGTCGAGCACCAGGTGCGCTTGCGACGTGACCCAGGCCCGGCCCCGGATCGACGGCACCAGCTTGCCGTCGAGCTGGCGGTACGACGCTTCGAACACGCTGCCGATCACGCTTTCCTGCTTCCACACAGCGCCTTCGGCCAGCTTGCCGTCGGCCGCCAGGCAGGCCAGCTTGGCGCTGGTGCCGGTGCCGCATGGCGAGCGGTCGTAGGCCTTGCCGGGGCACAGCACGAAACTCTGGCTGTCGGCGCCGGTGCGCGAAGGGCCGAACAGTTCGATATGGTCGATCACCGCGCCGTTGTCGCCGGTGATGCCGGCGTTGGCCAGGGCGGCGCCCACGGCAACGCTGTAGCTGGTGAGCGCCTCGATATTGCCGATATCAATGTCGAGCCCATGACCGTCGGCCAGGAAGAACCAGTTGCCGCCGTACGCGACGTCGCCGGTGACGGCGCCGTGGCCCGGCACCTCGACGGTGACCGCCTGGTGCGTGCGGCGGGCGGGCACGTTCTCGATGGTGACGCTGCCGTCGTCGTGCAGCACCGCTTCGACCACGCCGGCCGGCGTGTCGATGCGGTGGCGGCCGGCGCCGATGCGGCCCATGAACGAGAGCGACGCCACCAGGCCGATGGCGCCATGGCCGCACATGCCCAGGTAGCCGACGTTGTTAAAGAAGATCACGCCGGCCACGCAGTCGGGCGCATGCGGTTCGCACAGCAGTGCGCCCACCAGCACGTCGGAGCCGCGCGGCTCGCACACCACCGCCGTGCGGAACTTGTCGTAGTCTTGCCGAAAGCGCGCCAGGCGTTCGTCCAGCGGGCCGGCGCCCAGTTGCGGACCGCCGGCAGTGATCAGGCGGGTCGGTTCGCCGCCCGTATGGGAATCGATAATCGAGATAAGTTTCATGCCGCGATGGTAGGCTTGCGGGCCTGCGCTGTCTTGCATCGGCTAAGCATGATGGATGACGAAATCTGCACAACTGGTAAAAATTGCCAAAAATCGCGGGACGATGTGGCGCGATGCTGGCACAATCGGCACCATGCACAATCACGACATCGAAAACCGTCACCACGACGCTGCACGCCGCATGGTAGCTGGGACCATCGCCGATCCGTTCTTTGCCGAAGCACTGTTCGACGCGCTGCCGGACGTGGTGTTTTTCGTCAAGGATGAACGCGGCCGTTACGTTGTGGTTAACCAGACGCTGGTACAGCGTTGCGGTCAGCGGCACAAGTCTGCGCTGCTGGGGCGCTCGGCGGATGAGCTGTTCAGGGCGCCGTTCGGCCAGACCTTCCTGGCGCAGGACCAGGCGGTGCTGGCCGGCGGCCACGACATCGAAGACCAGCTGGAACTGCACCTGTATCCCAGCCGCGATCCCGGCTGGTGCCTCACCCGCAAGACCGCCCTGCGCGACGCGGCGGGCCGCATCGTGGGCCTGACCGGCATCTCGCGCGACCTGGCGATGGCGGACAAGAAAAATCCCGCCTACCGCAAGGTGGCGGCGGCGGTGAACCTGATCCAGGAGGCCTACGGCGAGCCGCTGCCGCTGGCGGCGCTGGCGCGCACGGCCCATATGTCGGTGGCGCAGATCGAGCGTTACTTCCTGCGCATCTTCCACCTCACGCCGCGCCAGATGATCATCAAGACCCGGGTGGAAGCGGCGTCGCGCCTGCTGGCCGGAGACGCCAGCGTGGCCGAGATCGCCCAGGCATGCGGCTATGGCGATCATTCGGCATTTACCCGCCAGTTCAAGGCTACGACAGGCTTCACTCCCACCCAATTCCGCCAGCTGTAGAGCAGGCGCTCTTGGAAATAGCTGTATCCGCCAGCTCCACCCGGTTGCGTCCCAGCTGCTTGGCGCGGTACAGCGCCGTATCGGCCGCGCGGAGGAAGTCGGCGATGCAGTGCCTGTCGTGCGGGACGATGATCGCCACGCCCAGGCTGACCGTCAGCACCCCGAACGGGGAGTGCGGGTGCGTCAGTTTCAGGCCGGCGATGGCTTCGCAGATCAGGCCACCCATCGCCAGCGCGTGCTCCTCGTTGCCGGCCTGGGCGATGATGGCGAATTCCTCGCCGCCGTAGCGCGCCACCAGGTCGCCGGTTCGGCGCACGCGCCGCGTCAGCTCGGCCGCCACCTGGCGCAATACGTTGTCGCCGGCCTGGTGGCCGTAGTAGTCGTTGTACTGCTTGAAGTGGTCAACGTCCAGCATCGCCAATGCCAGCGGCTGCCCGGTGCGGCGGGCGCGGCTCCATTCGGCGGCCAGCATCTCGTCGAAGTGGCGGCGGTTGGCAATGCCCGTCAGGCCGTCGGTGGCGTTCATGGCCGTCAGGCGGTGGTTCGATCGCTCAAGCTCGCGCGTGCGTTCGCGCACCCGCCGTTCCAGCTCGCGCTCGCGCGACTGCAGTTCGCTGATCAGGACCGCGAAGCCGATGCCGATCATGGCCAGGGTGAGGATGAATTCCTGCGCCCGCACCACTTCCAGGTGCACCGGCACGGCGCCGAACGGCTGCAGCCCGGTGGTCATCATCATGGCGGTGGATAGCGACACCAGCGCCACGAACAGCGTGGTCAGGCGCATCCCGAAGCGGAAGGCGATGACGGCGGCCGCCGGCAGCAGCAGCGTGGGCGTGACCGACACGCCGTCGATTGCGCCGCCATGGGCGGACAGCACGGCTGCCGCCAGCAGCAGGGCGCCGGCCAGGATGGCGCCATCAAGGCGGGTCAGGCGCAGCCGCTGGTAATGGCGGCCCGAGAGCGCCAGCAACAGCGGCGTGTAGATCAGCAGGCCGAGGCCGTCGCCGAACCACCACAGGCGCGCCAGCGTGAAGTAGGGCGTGGTCGAACCATACTGCTGCAGCACCAGCGCGGCGGCCAGCCCGGCCAGCATGGCCGCCAACACCGGGCCGGCCACGAAGAACTTGACGAAATCTTGCAGCCGCTGCAGGCGCGGCGAGGCTTCATACCGGCGCATGAGGGCATACGTGGTGAGAACTTCGAGCTGGTTGACAAGGCTGAGCAGCAGCGCCATCTGCCAGCCGAACGCTGGAAGGTTGGCGGCGACGTCGGAGGCGAAGGTGAGGGCGCACAGCAGCGGCGCGCGACGGCCGCGAAAGCGCAGCAACGCCGCCAGCAGCACGGCGTTGGGCAGCCACACCACCACCGCGTTTTCCGGCGTGACGGCGCAAAAGAACGTCAGCTTGACGCTGGCGAAGTGGAACAGGGGTAGCAACAGGCAAACCAGCCAGCCCGGCTGCCCCCGGCGTAAGGAACGGGCAATCATCATGTGCGATGATTGCCCGGCAGGCGTACCGGTGTCAAATTCCGGTCGCGCCGCCTGTGGCTATCGATCCACTACCAACTTGTCGCCAACGTAGGCGCGGTAGTGGCGGATGCGGCCCGTGACGCCCTCCGGTCCCTGGCGCGGCGTGTAGCGCATGCCGGCCACGGTGTCGGTCTTGCCCAGGTCGATGATGATGCGGTGCGGGTGGCCGGTGGTTCTGGCTTTACCGCTGTACGCCGTGTGCCAGTGGTCGGTGTTCTGGCCGTTGATGGCGTTCAGGGCGCCGCCGTCTTCCTTGCTCACCTCTTCGCTATCGACAAAGGCGATGGTCCAGTTGGACTGGTTGAGCGTCTTGCCGTCGGGGCCCAGCAAGGCCAGTTCGGCAATCGCGGCGAACTGCTTGCCGTCGAAGGCGTCGAGCGACTCGAGGCAGAACTGGCGGCCGGTGGCGGGCTGCGCGAACATCACGTCCTGGGTGGCGGCGCCGCGCTGGAACTCGCCCTCGTGCACCGGTTTCACGCCATCGAGCTGGGCGCGCGCGGTGCTCGGTGGCCGTGGCAGGTCGCGGTCGGGTTTCAACTGGTCGAGTACCGGGGTTTTCAGGCCGGCGCTGCGCGCCACCTGCGGGCCGGTCAGGTCGAGTACTATCACTTCATTGGCGCCGCGCTTGAGCCACGGGCCGGGCAGGTACATGGTTTGCGTGGGACCGATGCTCCAGTAGCGCCCCAGGCAGCGCCCATTGACCCACACGATGCCCTGGCCCCAGCTGGACATGTCGAGGAAGGTGTCGCCGGTGGTAGCCACGTCGACGCTGGCGCGCCAGAAGGCCGGGCCGGCGGTGCGGCCGGTTTTCCAGGCCAGCGGCGGCAGCACCGCGTCGGCGTCGAAATCGATGGCGCGGATGTCCCAGTTTTCCAGGGGCTGGCCGGCCAGCGTGACCGGGCCGTGCATGCCCTTGCGGTCGTGGATCTCCACGCCGAAGTTGACCCGGGCGATGGTGTAGAGCAGGATCTCGAGCGTGACCGGCTTGCTGCGCGCGGGCAGATCGACCTTGAAGCGGCGGTAGCGCGTATCGAGCGTGCCTGCCAGCTTGCCGTCGACGTACACCCAGGCCAGGTCGCGCACCTTGGCCGCTTCCAGCGTGGCGGCCGGACCGGCGGGCAGGGTGATGCGGTACGAGACGATGCCACGGCTGATGTCATACGCCTCCAGCGGCTGTGGCGAGACCGCCTTGATCACCTTTGGCGGCAGCGCGGCAAACACCGACGCCGACTGCTTGAACGAAAACGGCGCGATGGCGATCACCGGGTTGTGGGCGGGGGCCGGCGGCAGCGTCTCGCCAGGCAGCAGGAATGGCTTGATGCCGTTGCGGTAGGCCTGGAACTTTTCGCCCATCCAGCCTGCCTCGCTGATCGGCGCGTCGTAGTCGTAGCTGCTGGTATCGGGCCGGAACGGCCGGTCGCAACCGCCCCACAGGCCGAACGACGTGCCGCCGTGCGCCATGTACAGGCTGAACGAGCCGTTCATCTTGAGCATGTTCTGGATGTCGGCCACGGCGCGGTCGGCCGGACCGCGCTTGTGCGGCGAGCCCCAGGTATCGAACCAGCCGGAATAATATTCGCCGCACATGCGCGGGCCTTTTTGCACCTGGTCCAGCGCCTTGAAGCCGGCCGCCGGATCGCTGCCGAAGTTCGCCACCGAGAACAGTTCCTTGATGTGGGTCTTGACCACGGCGTTGGTGGGATTGCACTGGAACAGCGGCACATCGAAACCGCCGTCGATCAGCACCTGGCGCATGGCGCGCATGTAGTCGAGGTCTTCGCCGAAGAAACCGTATTCGTTCTCGACCTGCACCATCAGGATCGGGCCGCCGTGGGTGATCTGCTGCTGGCCCAGCACGCGGCCCACTTCCTTCATCCAGCGCTGCGCCGGCGCCATGAAGGCAGCGTCGCGGGTGCGCAGGAAGCTGTCGCCGGGGTGCTTGAGCAACCACCATGGCAGGCCGCCCATCTCCCACTCGGCGCACGCGTATGGACCCGGGCGCAGGATTACCCACAGGCCTTCCTGCTGCGCCAGGCGGCAGAACTCTGCGGCGTCGCGCTGGCCGGCCCAGTCGTATTTGCCTTCGCGCCATTCGTGGTAGTTCCAGAACAGGTAGGCGCACACGGTGTTCAGGCCCATGGCCTTGATGGCTTTGAGGCGATGGCCCCAGTACTCGCGCGGCACGCGGGCAAAGTGCATCTCGCCGCAGCGGATTTGCAGGCGCTGGCCGTCGAGCGTGAAGTCGGTGTCGGTAATCGCGAAGCGCGGCGAGCCGGCGGCATGCACGGTGGCGGCAAACGGCAGCAGCAGGCCGCCGGCGGCGGCACTGAGTTCTGCCACCCGGCGCAGCACGCGGCGGCGGCCGGGGGAGGTGATAGGTGTGTAGGTCGTCATCTTAATAGTTTACCGGGTAATCCTTGGGGAAGCGGGCGCCCGCGAACGCTTTTTTCTGGGTCCAGTCCTGCGCAGGGGCAGTCCAGTAGGTGTCGGTAGGCGCCAGGCCCAGCGGCAGCAGGCTGGCCGAGGCAATGTACATGCTGCCGTTGTTGGAGTACCAGTCGCCCAGTTCGGGCTGGTGGCCGACAAAGCCGATGGTCAGGTAGCCGTCCCTGGTGAAATTGCCGGGGGCGGTCCAAACCGCCTTGTGCACCGCCTGCAGCGCGGCGCGCACCTGGCCTTCGGGCAGGCTTTGCGGCAGCTGCTTGCGCAGCGCCAGTAGCGCCAGTGGCTGGAACGCCGCCGTGCGGTAGGTGAGCGAGCGGCCGATCGGCGGGAAGCTGCCGTCGGTGGAAATGAAGCGCTCGAGGTGCTCGCTGAAGCGCTGCATGCGCTTGACCGCCTGTGCGCGCAGCTCGTCCGGTTTGCCGTTCCAGAACGCGCCCTTTTTATCGTCGAGTACATCGAGGATCTCGACCAGCATCGGGTGCATCACAAAGGCGTTGTAGTAGTCGAAGTGGAAGGCGTCGCCGTCCTTGATCCAGCCGTCGCCCACGTACCACTCGTTGATCTTGCGGATCGCCACGTTCATGCGCAGCGGATCGAATTCTTCGCCGATCGACATCAGCCACGCTTCGTTCATGGCGGAAAACAGCATCCAGTTGATGTACGGCGGCTCGATGCGGCGCAGCGACTTGATCTCGGCGATGATGCGCTGCTTTGTGGTAGCGTCGAGCGGCTCCCACAGTGCTTTCGGCGCGCGCATCAGCGCATTGGTGAAGTAGGCCGAATCGACCAGGGTCTGGCCCGGGCCTTTCCACAGCAGGTAGTCCGGGTTGGCGGGATCGACCGAGTTGGTATAGCTTTGCAGCGCCATTTGCTGCAGGCGCTTGCGGGTGCGGCCTTCCGGCGTGCCGTCGTCGGCCAGGGCCAGCCACGGCGCGATGCCGGCGATCAGCCGGCCGAAGCATTCGAGGTAGGCCACGCCCTTGTCGCGGCCATCCCAGGTGGGGCTCACTTCGAGCGCGAAGTTTTTCTTCAGGGTGCCGGCGGCCATGTTTGACAGCACCGGCTCGCTCATTTTCTGCGCCAGCGCGGCCAGTTCGGCACGCGACTTGTCCGTTACCGGCTTGGCCGCTGCTGCCGGTACTGGCTTGGTGGCGGCGCCGGCCACCTGCGCCACGCCCAGCATGGCGCCCGCCGAACCGGCAGCCAGGGTCTGTATGAAATTACGTCGTTCCATCGTGTCTCCGTTTTATTTTCTGAGCAAGCGGACCATCTCCGACGACGCCAGCAGATAGGCCCCCACACCGAACGGCGTGGTCGAATTCTGGTCCACCACCTGGCCCGGAATCGCCCGCTCGCCGATCGGCTGCACATAGCCTATCTTGCCATCGGGTTGCAGCGCAACCTTGGACAGGTAATTCCAGCCACGGCGCACCACCGGCAGGTATTCTTCGCGATCGAGCACGCCGTGGTTGATGCCCCACAGGTAGCCATAGACGAAGAACGCGGTGCCGCTGGTCTCGGGCCCCGGTGCATGGGCGGCGTCGAGCAGGCTGCGGGTCCAGTAGCCGTCCGGCGTTTGCGCTTTCTTCAAGGCCTCGGCCATGCCCCGGTACTTGGCGACGTATTCGGCTCGGTGCGGGTCGTCCTGCGGCAGGTCTTGCAGCACCTTGGCCAGGCCGGCAAACACCCAGCCGTCGCCGCGCGACCAGAAGTCCTTCTTGCCGTTGGCGCTCTTGTGCTTGGGGTACACGTAGCGCGCATCGCGGTAGTACAGCTTTTCGTCGCTGTCGTACATGATGCTGTTGGCATACTCGAAGTACGTGTGCAGCTTGTCCAGGTAGAGCCGATTGCCGGTGATTTTGTACAGCTTGGTCATCACCGGCATCACCATGTACAGGCCGTCCGACCACCACCAGTAATCGTTCTGCGCAGTGCTCATCTGGTATTCCATCACCTCGCGCGCGCGGGCGATCTTGCGCGGATCTTTTTGCGCGTCGAGCTGATACAGGTCGGCGTAGGTCTGGAAGGCGATCTGCCAGTCGCCGAACAGCACGTGTTCGTCGGTTTCGCCATACTGGTACTTCCACTTGCTCCTGTCGGTGGACTTGGCGCCCTGCCAGGCATTGTGCACAGCCCAGTCCTGCGAATACTGGCGGTAGCGCGCATTGCCGGTGACCTGGTAGGCCTCCATGTTGCCGGTGTGGTAGGCGGCGATGTCCCAGAATGCCCACTGCTGCGGCTTTTCACGCGCCTGCCAGTAGTCGTTGACCTTGGTGATGATGGCGAGCACCTCCTGCTCGGAAGTGTCGATGGCCGGCGCATTGGCATTGCCAGTGGCGCAGCCGGCCAATGCCAGCGTCAATGGCAGCGCGACTGCGCCTGCAATGAATGAACGTCTGATCACAGTTTCCCCCGGATGCCGAACTTGATGGTGCGGCCATCATATTTTGCATAGTCCATGCGGGTTTTCTTGCCGCTGCCGTACTGGCCGCTGGCGTCCTCGAAGTAATCGTAGGCCAGCGTGTTGGACAGGTTCAGTGCGTCGACGCGGAACTCCAGGTTTTCGCTGATCTTGTAGCTGATGTTGGCATCGAGGTAGCCACGCGCCGCGCGCCAGCGTATCAGGTCGTCGCCGAGGTTGCGCGGGTTGTCGCCGTTGAGCGCCTTGCCCTTGTAGTTATAGGACATGCGCATGGCCAGCGGGCCCTGCTCGAAGTACAGCGTGGTGCTGTAGGCGTACTTCGGCACCGAGTTGACCTCGATCTCGCGGCCGGCGTTGGTCACCCACCTGGCGCTGTTGAAGGGATCGATATGGGTGTAGCTGGCCAGCGCGCCCATGCCGTCGAACGGCTTGGGCAGGAAGCTGAACGCCTGCTGGTAGGCCAGCTCGTAGCCCTTGAGCTTTTGCTTGCCGGCGTTGGTGTAGCTGCGCAGTGTCATTGCCAGGTTGGGGTCCACGCGGCCGCTGGCGTCCTGGAACAACGGTCCCAGCGCGGTGTCCGGCAGGCCCAGCGAGCCAAAGGTGACCAGGCGCGTGTTGGCCACGGTGGCGTCGGTCAAATCCTTCTGGAAGATCGCCGCCGACAGCAGGCTGCCCGGCTTGAAATACCATTCCAGGCCGGTGTCGAGGTTCTTCGATTGCTGCGGGCGCAGGTTGGGATTGCCCGACGTGGCCGAGTTGTCGAACTGGTTCGGGATCACGGTTTGCGCAGCGATGATCGACAGTGAGGCGCGGGTGATGGTCTTGCCCCACGACGCGCGCCACATCAGGTTCTCGGTCACGTCGAACGCTGCGCTGACCGATGGCAGCACATTGCTGTACGAACCCTGCTCGTGGTTGGCGCCGTACACCAGGCTGGTGCCCTGCTGCTTGAAATTGTCGATCTTGGTGTCGGTTTTCGAGTAGCGCACGCCGGCGTTGAAGCGCAGTTCGCGCTCGCCGATCTTGCCCTTGAAGTCGGACTGGATGAAACCGGTCTTGACGTTTTCTTCGGCAGCGAAGCTTTGCGACGGCGTGAAGGTCGATGCCGGGTTGTAGGTGTTCGGGTTGAAGTTGTTGTAGAAGTAGTTGCTGTCCCATGTGCTCCAGGCCTTGGGCCAGCCGCCGCCGATGTCGAGGTTGTCGATCGGGAGCTGGCTGGTCATGCCGCTGCGCAGGCCGGCCGCGCCGATGCGGTTGAGCTGGGCGGTGGCCAGCGCGGTGCCGTTACGCTTGTTGACATCCTTGCCGGTAGAGACATACACCAGGCCCGCCTTGAGCTTGCCGGTCCACTCGCCGGGCAGGTCGTAGTCCCAGTCGGCCACCACGCGCGCCTGCTTGCCCTTGTCGGTTTCCTTGGTCCAGCCGGTGCCGATGGTGAAACCGCTCCAGTTGTTCGGATCGGTGTAGCTGGTCGGCGACGAGATCGACGGATACACGTGGTCGCTGCCGTAGTCGATGGTCGACTGGGCGCCGTAGATGTAGCCGGCCAGCTGGCCGGTGGCGCTGGTGGCCGAGCTGTGATTGAGGCTGGCCTGGCCGGTCAGGGTGAACTTGTCGCTGACCTTCCAGCTGCCGTTCAGGGCGCCGTAACCGAACTCGGTTTCATCTTCGGTGTAGATGGCGCCGCCGTTGTAGGTGGTGTTGGCGAAGGTGCCGGTCAGCAGGTTGCTCGATGGATCGATCTTGACGTTCACCGGGATCAAACCGTTGTTGCCGTTGGCGCCGGCGGGCAGGGCGCGGTTGGTGGTGGCGGTGCTGCGGATCAGGATGCCGAACACGTTTTCCTTGCGGGTGTTCTCGAGCTTGGAATACATGGTGTCGAAGCTGACGTTGACGGTCGGTGTCTTGTATTGCAGCGACGAAACCAGACCGTCACGCGTGCGCTCGTTTTCCGAGCCGTAGAAGCGGTAGATGCGCGGCAGCAGCGCCTTGTCGATCTGCTCGCGCGTGTAGCCCGACAGGTTGGCGCGCGGATCGTCGTAATCGAGTTTTAATGCGAAGTTGCCCTGGACCGGATTCTGGCTGCCGTTGAACGAGCTGTTATAGCCGCCGGTGGCCTCGAAACCGGAACGGGTGTTGACGTTACCCGAGTGCGACACGCCCACCAAAAAGCCCAGGTTGTCCCAGGTGTTCGAGTACAGCGCGAAGCCGTTCGGATCGTGGTTCTTGGAGTTGGTGTTGTAGGTGTCGGTCAGGCCGTAGCGGATGGTGCGCTTGGGGTTGTCGAACGGGCGCGGAGTTTGCAGGTCCACCACGCCGCCCAGGCCACCTTCGGTCAGTTCGGCCAGCGGCGATTTATAGAAGTCCACGCGGCCGAACAGTTCGGACGCGAACACGTCGTAGTTGAAGCCGCGCCGCGCACTGCCGATGGTGGAGGTCGAGGTGGTGTTGATCGGCGCGCCGTTCAGGGTGGTGACCGAGTAATCGGACGGCAGGCCACGGATCGACACGCGCTGGCCTTCGCCCGACGAGTCGTCGCGCTCGAGGATCACACCTGGCACGCGTTGCAGCGATTCGGCGACGTTCGCCTCGGGGAATTTGCCGATGTCCTCGGCCACGATCGAATCGCGCACGCCGATCGACTGGGCTTTCAGATTCAGTGCCTTTTGCAGGCTGGAGCGAAAGCCGGTCACTACCACGGTATCGACCTTGGCTTCGGCCGGCGGTGTCGCCTCGCTGGTGGGGGCTGCCGGCGCGGCTTGCTGCGCCAGCGCCGTTGGCGCATACATGGCCGCCAGGGCCAGCGGTATCACGGTCTCCAGTATTTTCTTTTTCATTTTTATATCCTCAGTGTTTGACGTCTGGGCTGCCTGGGCAGTGCCCGGCTTTATCAAGACTAAGTCACCTGCCGAACATACGGCAACAGCCGAGGGCGACGGTGTTGCGTGAAAAATGGTGGCACCGTGAGCGCGCTGTTGAGTGCGTAATTGCCCCATAGCTGCGGCGTTGACTGGGATAGTGACTTGCAGTCGCATACCGCTGCTGATCGTATCGTCACGAAACAATCAAGGGCGTGAGCAATTGCGCACCGAGGTATGACGACTTCGTATAGGTGAACGCAAATTTTCTATAGCCGGTGTGGGGTAAATGTCACGGCAATCAATTGCATGATTTTTCATTAATTTTCATGAAGAAACTTTCTTCGAGGCGATAATTAATCGATAATTGCGGATTTTGCAATAAAGAAAATCTCAATGAAAACAGCCATCCCGCTGCTGGCGGCCGAAATCGTTGCAGTCGCCGCCTTCGGCCTGCATGGCGCCGTGCTCGCACAACCGGCGCCCGCAGCCGCCGTGAAAGCCGAGCCGCACAAGCCGTCGTCCAGGGACATCATCGAGGTGGAAGTGAACGGCGCCACCGACTACGATCCGCGCCGCGACGACACCGCCAGCAAGACCGTGATACGCCAGGACGAGATCCTTAAATACGGCGACACCAATGTCTTCGATGTGCTCAAGCGCGCGCCCGGCGTGACCGTGATCGGCGAAAGCATCCGCATGCGCGGCCTCGGTAACGGCTATACGCAGGTGCTCGTCAACGGCGAGCGCCCGCCAGCGGGCTTCAACCTGCAGACGGTGGCGCCCGAGCAGATCGAGAGGATCGAGGTGGTGCGCGCCGCCACTGCCGAGTTTTCCACCCAGGCGATCGCCGGCACCATCAATATCGTGCTGAAAAAAGTGGTGAGCAAGCCGCAGCGCGACATGCGCCTGGGCGTCGGTCATTCGGGCCTGGTCAAGCGCGCCTCCGCGCTCGGTACGCTGGCCGACCGCAGCGGCGACCTGTCGTATTACCTCTCGGTATTCCTGCTGCGCCATGACAGCAGCAATCCCGCCACGTTCACGGAGCAACTGGCGTCCGGCGATGGCGCGGTGCTGCAACAGCGTGACAGCACCATCGCCAACGAGTCCCGGCTGTCCTTGCTGGGGATGGAGCCGCGCCTGAACTGGAAGCTCGCCAACAACGGCCAGTTGAACTGGAGCGCCTCGGTGGGCGTCAACCGCTTCGACAGCGACCAGGCCTATCGCTACGGCAACCAGGTCGGCAGCTTTCCGGCGCCGAATTTTGTGTTCCGCGATGGCGCCAGCGAGAACCGGTCGTTGTACGTTTCCACCAACCTGAACTGGGTCACGCAACTGGCCGGCGGCAAGCTCGATACCACGCTCACCGCCACCCACAGCAATGGCCGCGCGGACAGCGACTGGGCGTCGAGCACGGCCAACCGCCAGCGCACGCTGCAACGCGACACCGACAGCGACACGCGCAGCAACTCGGTGCGCAGCAACGGCAAGTACACGCGCACCGTGTTCGACGACCACGCGCTGGCCACCGGCTGGGAAGCGAGTCGCCAGCGCCAAAGCGAAGACCGCCAGCGGGTGGAAGGCTTTACCGGCAGCGTGCCGCTGATCTTCGACGAGCGCTTTGCGCCGCAGGTGGTGCAGGTGGCCGCTTTTGCGCAGGACGAGTGGAATGTCACGAAGCAGTGGTCGATGTACCTGGGCGCGCGCTGGGAAACCATCCGCACCGACAGCGCCGTCAGCGGCCAGCCGGACACCAGCTCGCGCAACCACGTGCTGAGCCCCATCGCCCAGACGCTCTACAAGTTCCCGGACAAGAGCGGCCGCCAGCTGCGCCTGGCCCTCACGCGCACCTTCAAGGCGCCGACGGTGGGCCAGTTGACGGCGCGCCGCAACGAGGCCGATCTGAACACGCGCTTTACCGCGGACAGCAGCGGCAACCCCGATCTCAAGCCCGAACTGGCGACCGGGGTGGATGCGACCTACGAACATTTCTGGGCGCCGGGCGCCACCTTCTCGGCCACCGCCTCGACCCGCCACATCACCGATTACATCCGCACCACCTTGTCGCAGGACAGCGGCGGGCGCTGGCTGTATCAACCGGTCAACGATGGCAAGGCCGATGTGCGCGGCCTGGGCCTGGAGGTGAAATTCCCCTCGAAGCTGGTGTGGCCGGCCTGGCCGGCGCTCGATCTGCGCGCCAGCGTCAACCGCAACTGGTCGCAGGTGCAATCGGTGCCGGGACCGGACAACCGGCTCGACCAGCAGGTGCCGCTCACCGCCAACCTCGGCGTCGATTACAGGCAGGGCGCTTACACCACCGGCGCCAGCCTGGCGTACCGCTCCGGTGGACCGGCGCGCATCTCGGCCGAACAAAGCACGCGCCTGCAGGCGCGCAGCGACCTCGATGCCTACCTGTTGTACAAAGTCAGTCCCACGGTGCAGTGGCGCTTCACCGGCAAGAACCTGCTGGCGCACGACGGCGCCACGTATTCGCGTTACGCCGACCGCAATGGCGTGAGCCAGAACTGGCGCCGCAGCGACAGTGCGCGCGAGTGGTCGGTGAACCTGGAACTGAAACTGTGATGGGGATGGCCAGGGCATGGCCGGCGCGATGCTTCACGGCACCCTGATGGTGCAGGCGCACAGACGCCGTGCGGGTGGTATCGCGTGCCAGCGCTGCGGCTGGTAGCGCCGCTGGTAGTGCACGAGCGGGGTGGCCTTCCAGGCTAGTCGTTGCCGTTATAAATCGCTGCCTCGAACAGTTGTCGCGGCCGACGCTGCGGCGCCTCGTACTCGAACTCGATCAGCGCATCGTTGCCCCATTGCGTGCTGGCGATGGGCATGCGGTACAGGTGGTCCTTCGACTCTTCGCTTGCTTGCAGCGGCACGCGCCGGCTTCCCTCGACGATCCACGCGCCGCTGGTGGCGGTCCATGGCCGATGCCATATGGCCTTGCTGGGCCGCTTGCAGCGGTTCCAGCGCCCCGGCGCCCGGCATTTGGCGTCGTATTCCCCGGGCTCGTCCACCATCGCAATGGCGGCGTTGATCTCATAGCGCAGGCGCAGGTCGCCCAGGCGCAACTGGTCGGGCGCCACGGTGCGGGTGTGCACCAGCAGTCCGATCCGCAGGGGGCCTCCCTTGAAGTTGCTGACCAGGTCGGCGTCTCCTTCAAGATCGGGCAACAGCGGCAGCGTGAACAATTCGCCATGCTCGAGGCGTATCGGGAATTCCTGTCCTTGCGCCGTGCGCACGCGCAGCGCAAAATTGGGCGGCAGTTGCATTCCTGCAGGCGGCATCACCGCGAAACGGAAGTCCGCGTCGGGCGCGAGCGCTTTGTGTTTTTCGTAGGCCGCGACTGCCGCGCGCATGGCGCCATAGCTCTTCCATGGCACCGCCCGCAAACCGGTGACGCGGACTACGAACATGACGTCGCCGGCATGGCCCGCGCTTTCTGCGGGAGGGGCGATGGCAATATGCAATGCGTCTGCGGCGCGCCGCACATTGCGCAGCGACTCGGCGTCCGCAGCGCTGCTGTCCAGCCGGGACAAGGCCAGGTTGAGGGTGTCGCTGGCCAGGTCGGCAGTATCGTCGACGATCTCGTCGGCAGCAGCGCCGGCCACTGCCGGCTTTGCCAGTTCTGGCGCGGCCATGGCGATGCCTGGATTTTCCTGAGGCGCTTGCGTACTACTGGCGCTGCCGGCAACTACCGGCTTGCCGTTGCGCTGCTCGTCAGATGAAGACATCCGTCCAATTGCCGGCAGGGCGCCGGGATGGCTCGCCTCCGCAGCCATGCTGAAATAGCGCTGTGCCAGATCGTGATTGCGCACCACGCCATCGCGTCCCAGGTATAAATTGCCCAGGTTGTAAGCTGCCGGTCCGTAGCCGGCCTTGGCGGCTTTGGCAAAGTAGCCGATCGCCTGGTCGGCATTCCTGTTCGCGCCCCCGGCAGATACATACGCTTCCCCCAAGGCATTCAAGGCCGGAATAAACCCGAACTCGGCAGCCTTGGCATACCATCTTTCGGCCTCGGCCCAGTCCGGCTCTGCTTGTTCCCCGAGCAGGTAAATGCGTGCCAGTTCCATGGCTGCATCGATGCGGGCAGTCGTCGCTTCCGGGTGGTGCGGGTTGAAGCGCAGCGTGTCCCGGAACGGATTGAACCGCTCCTCGGCCACAGCACGCAGCCAGCGGATGCCCTGGACAGTGTCCTTTGGCGTACCGAGCCCCTGGCGATGCATATGGGCCAGCATCAGGGCCGCATCGTGGTAGCCGAGTTTCGCATACGCAGCCTCGAACTGCTTCAGCGCTGATGCGTAGTCATGCTTCTCGAAGGCTGCCAGCGCTGCACCCACGCTCTCGTCCTTGGCTCGAATATGGCTCTTTGCACAGGTGATCTTCAAATCGGGATGCGTGACCGGACCACGCAGGCAGTCGCTCAAAATCTTCGCGAACCCGGTGGCCTGGCGTTTGACGATTTTCCTCAACCGCTCCTCGGCAGCCGCCATCGGCTGCCTGGTTGGGCGCGGCGCAGTCACCACAACCGTGCCCGATTGCTGTGGTTCCTGCGCCGACACGGGCGACTGGGCAAACACGACGCCCGGCAGGCCAACGGCCAGCCAGAGCAGGACCACGGCGCCGTAACCATATGATTTTCTACGCAAAGCGCTCTCCCGGAGCGGCAAGTGGGAGTTGATTATAGAACTCGAGGGAAAATACGATGATCGTTTGACTGATTACTGAAGAAGGCGAGGGCGTGCCAAACGAAAAAGCCGCCGACTCTTGCGAATCGGCGGCTCTTGGAATTTTGGTGGTGATAGGTGGACTTGAACCACCGACCCCAGCATTATGAATGCTGTGCTCTAACCAACTGAGCTATATCACCTGCAACGCGAAGCATTATGAGGGTTGGCGCTTTTTCTGTCAACGCTGGTCCAGCGATTTTTTTGAAAAAAGTGAATTTCGCGGTGAATGCGGAACTTCTATCGTACACCAGTCGTCAAAAGGTTGGCATATTGGTATTCTGGCTGCGGGGACACGATGGTTTTCTAATGGGGGCTGCATGGCGACCAACATCTTTATCAACCTGCCGGTGCGCGACTTGCCGGCGTCGATCAAATTCTTTACCCACCTCGGCTATTCCTTCAACCAGCACTACACCGACGACGGCGCCACCTGCATGATCGTGGCCGAGAACATCTTCGTCATGCTGCTCACCGAACAGCGCTTCCAGACCTTCACGCCCAAGACCATCGTCGATGCGCGCACGTCCACCGAGGTGCTGGTGTGCTTGCAGGTCGAGTCGCGCGATGCCGTCACCGCCTTGGTAGGCAAGGCGGTCGAAGGCGGCGGCAGCACCTACAAGGCGCCGCAGGACCACGGTTTCATGTACGGCCACGGTTTCCAGGACCTGGACGGCCATTTATGGGAAATCATTTACATGGATAAGGCGCCGCCCACCACCTGAAAGCCGACCCTGGCTGAATCTGGCTGAATCTGGCTGAACCCGGCCGAACCTAGCCGAGCTGGTTTGCCACGTGCGCCAGGATCTCGGCGGTCGGGTCGGACCCCAGGCAATCGACCACCACCCGGTCCGGCATCGAGCGCAGCCACGTCAGTTGGCGCTTGGCCAGCTGGCGCGTGGCGATGATGCCGGTCTCGCGCATGGTCTTGTAGTCGATCGCGCCATCGAGGTATTCCCACGCTTGGCGGTAGCCCACGCAGCGCATCGAGGGCAGGCCCGGGTGCAGGTCGCCGCGCCGGCGCAGCCGTTGCGTTTCCGTGATCAGGTTGTCGTCCGCTGCTTCGTCGAGCATGATGTCGAAACGGCGTTCGATGCGCTGGTGCAGCACGGCGCGGTCCGACGGTTCCAGCGCCAGCGGCAGCAGCTCGAACGGCAGCTCGGTCTTGTCGCGCAGGGCCAGCAGCTCCGACATCGGCTTGCCGGCCAGCGTGCAAATTTCCAGCGCGCGCTGGATGCGCTGGGCGTCGGCCGGCGCCAGGCGCGCGGCGGTTTCCGGGTCCAGCGCTGCCAGCCGCGCGTGCATGGCGGGCCAGCCGATGCGGGCGGCATCATCTTCGAGCTGGGCGCGCAGGGCAGGGTCGGCGCCGGGCAGGTCGTCCAGGCCATCGGCCAGTCCCTTGAAGTACAACATGGTGCCGCCGACCAGCAGCGGCAGCTTGCCGCGCGCAACGATGTCGTCCACCAGCTGCAAGGTCGCCTTGCGGAACTGCGCCACCGAGTACGAATCGAGCGGGTCGATGATGTCGATCAGGTGGTGCGGCACGGCCGCCAGTTCGGCGCGGGTGGGCTTGGCGGTGCCGATGTCCATGCCGCGATAGACCAGGGCCGAATCGACCGAGATGATCTCGGACGGAATGCGCGCGGCTATCGCCAGCGCGGACGCGGTCTTGCCCGACGCGGTCGGGCCCATGATGGCGACCGCCAGCGGTTTACTTGCGATGTCACTCATTATTGGCCACGTAAAAACAGCTTGTCGAGCGCGCCGATTTCCACCTGCACCCAGGTGGGGCGGCCGTGGTTGCACTGGTCGGCGCGTTCGGTCTTTTCCATCTGGCGCAGCAGCGCGTTCATTTCCTGCACCGCCAGGATGCGGTTGGCGCGCACGGCGGTATGGCAGGCGAGGGTGCCGAGCAGCTCGTTCTGGCGCTCGATCAGCACCCGCGAACCGCCGAATTCGCGCACGTCGCGCAGCACGTCGCGCGCCAGCGTTTGGGCGTCGGCGTTCTTGAGCAGCACCGGCACCGAGCGCACCGCCAGCGTGGTGGGCGAGAGTGCGGCAATGTCGAAGCCCAATGCCTGCAAGGTTTCCTGGTGTTCGTGGGCGGTGCCCACTTCCACCGCGTCGGCATAGAAGGTGACGGGGATCAGCAGCGGCTGCACCTGCATCGCTTCGCCTGCCACGCGGCTCTCGAGCGCGGTCTTCAATTGTTCGTACAGGATGCGCTCGTGGGCGGCGTGCATGTCCACCAGCACCAGGCCTTTCGCATTTTGCGCCAGGATGTAGATGCCGTGCAGCTGCGCCAGCGCGAAGCCGAGCGGGAATTCTTCCTGCGCCATGGCGGCAGCCGAGACGGTGAACGGGCTGCTTTGCGGCAGGGCCATGTCGGTTTCTGCGCGGTAGCTGTCCACGCGGCCGTTGCCGCCGAACAGGGCGCCATACTTTTCAGTGCTTTGCGCCACGCCACCCTCGGGCTGGCCGTAGCGCTGGCCGCCGAAGCCGGCGCCGGCGAAGCTGCCAGCGCCGTCATTGCCGGTGCCGGACAACGCACCGGACGACCCTGACGAGCCGCCAAACGGCGAAGGCGAAAACGTCGGCGAATAATCTGGCGCCAGCAACGGCCCGAACGACGTCTGCTCGCCGCGCCAGGTGGCGCTGGTCAGCGTGTCAGCCGCCGGCAGCGGCGACGGCACGCTGCCGTGCGACGTGGCCGAGGTTTGCGCCAGCGCGCGCTGCACCGCGTGGAACACGAACTGGTGCACCGCGCGGCTGTCGCGGAAGCGCACTTCGATTTTCGACGGGTGGACGTTGACGTCCACCAGCGCCGGGTCGAGTTCGAGCGCCAGCGCGTACGACGGAAAGCGGTCGCCGTGCAGCACGTCCTGGTAGGCGGCCTTGACCGCGTGCACCAGCACCTTGTCGCGCACGAAGCGGCCATTGACGTAAAAGAACTGGCCGTCGGCGCGCGCCTTGGAGGCCGTCGGCAGGCCGGTGTAGCCATGGATGCGCAGCGGGCCTGCGGTCTCGTCGATGGGCAGGCGCGCCTCGGCAAAGCCTTCACCGAGGATTTGCGCGCTGCGGCGGGCCATGTCGCACACGTTCCAGTGGTCGATGGTGCGGCCGTTGTGGGTGAGGCTGAACGAGACGTCGGGGCGCGCCAGCGCAATGCGGCGCACGACCTCGGCGCAGTGACCAAACTCGGTCTGCTCGGATTTTAGAAACTTGCGGCGCGCCGGTGTATTGAAATACAGGTCCTGCACGTCGATGGTGGTGCCCAGCGCGCCGGACGACGGCGCCACCGTGCCTTCGTGCGAGCCGACCAGTTCCCATGCGTGCGGCGCGTCGGCCGTGCGCGAGGTGAGGGTGACGGCCGCCACCGAGGCGATCGAGGCCAGCGCCTCGCCGCGAAAGCCGAGCGTGCCCACGTTTTCCAGGTCGTGCAGCGACGAGATCTTGGACGTGGCATGGCGCGCCAGGGCCAGCGGCATCTGCTCGGGGGGAATGCCACGGCCGTTGTCGGTGATGGCGATGCGTTTGACGCCGCCTTCCTCCAGCCGCACGCTGATTTGCGTGGCGCCGGCGTCGAGCGCGTTTTCCAGTAGTTCCTTGACCACGGCGGACGGCCGCTCGACCACCTCGCCGGCGGCGATCTGGGAGATCAGTTGGTCTGGCAAGGCCTGGATCGGGCGCGCTGCAGCGGCCTGGCGGGGGGCGGTATCGGGGGCGTTCATGCCCCGATTATAACTGTTTGCGCCATGGCTTCGCCCGATCAGGGCGCGGTTGGCGGCTCCGCCTTCCAAGCCTGGCGCAGCAGCGCCAGGAATGGCGGGGCGGGCGGCACGGCGATGGTGTCGATGCCGTGGACCGCGATGGCGGGCGTCCACGAGTTCATCACCACCGCGCCCGTGAAGGCGGCGACATCGGCCGGCGTAAGGTCCTGCTCGCGCTGCGGCACGCCCAGCCGTTGCAACTGGCGCCGCACGATCTGCATCGTGGTCCCGGCCAGCATCGATCCCCGCGGCCAGACCACGCAGCGGCCGTCCCAGAACGCCAGGTTCCAGATCGAGCCCTCGGTCAGGCGCCCGTGGCGGTCGCGGAAAACCGCGTCGTCGTACCCGCGTGCGGCGGCCGCGCGCAGGTACCAGGTCTTGGCCACCTCGCCCACGTGTTTCAACTCGGGCAGCACGCGCTCGTGCTGGAATGACGCCAGCCGCAGCGGGCCTGCCGGGCCGTCCGCTGGCGCGCTGGTGCGCACCAGCAGTGCCGGCGTGGCGTCTGGCCCGGCCACGGTGAATTCGCCGGCGGGCGAGTACACGGTGGCGGTAAGCGACACCTCGGCCGGCCCCTGGCGCAGGGCGGCGCGCAGGCAGGCGCGGATATGATCTTCAGGCAGCGCCTGGCCGTACAGCGCCAGCGAGGCGTCGCGCAGGCGCTGCAGGTGCAGGTCCAGGCCGCGCACCAGGCCGCCGCGCACCTGCATGGCGGTGAAATGCGCATAGCCGGCAAACGCCAGCGACGCCAGGTGGCCGGCCGCTGCCGGCTGGCCGTCGCGTTCTACGGTAAAAAAGGTCATGGCATGCTCCGATCATTAAGTGCCATGATTATTCCAGCACGCGGCCGCCCCGGGAAACGAGTAATATCGCTGGCATCTACAAGTAAAACTTAACGATCATGTCCCGCATCCTGCCCGGCACCCGCGCCTTGCGCACCTTCGAGGCGGCCGCCCGCCACCTCAACTTCACCCGCGCTGCGGCCGAGGTGGGCCTGACGCCGGCCGCCGTCAGCTACCAGATCCGCGAAATCGAAGAGCAGCTGGGCTTTGCGCTGTTTGCGCGCACCAGTCGCACCATCGCGTTGACGCCGGCCGGCGCGGTTTTGCTGGAAGCGAGCGTAGAGGCGCTGGGCACCCTGCACCGCGCCGTGGGCCGGGCACAAAAGCTGGCGCGCGGCGCCGGCCAGTTGCGGGTGTCGCTGGGTGCGCGGTTCGCCACCAACTGGCTGTTGCCGCGCTTGCCGCAGTGGCGGGCGGCGCAACCGCACATCGACCTGACGTTCGACATCACCGACCAGGTGCGCGACTTCGACGCCGACGCTATCGACGTGGCGGTGCGCTTCGGCGCCGGCGCCTGGCCGCGCGCGGTGGCGCACCGGCTGTTCGACGCGACCATCATCCCGGTGTGCAGCCCGCGCCTGCTGGCGCAGGGGCTGCCGCTGCGCACGCCGCGCGACCTGCTCGCGCACACGCTGTGTCACGTCGATTGCCAGGTCGATGGCGTACCGTGGCCCGGCTGGGGCATGTGGCTGGCGGCAGCCGGTGTCGAGAACTTCGACGAGCGCCGTTGCCTGGCCTTTGCCGATTCAAGCCACGTGGTGCAGGCGGTGATCGAGGGCGGGGCGGTGGGATTGGTGGAGCGCGACATGGTGGCTGCCGAACTGGCCGATGGCCGGCTGGTGCGCCTGTTCGACATCGGCGTGCGCATGGCGCCGCAGTATGCCTACCACCTGGTGCATGCGGCCAGCAGCGGGCAGGACGCCCGCGTGCTGGCTTTCAAAGCCTGGCTGCTGGCGCAGGCAGGCTGTAAGGATTAGTGCGCCGGCGGACGCACCCGCACCGGAATCGGCGCATTGCACAGCTCCACGTAGTTGGCCGCGTACTTGTTCCACGGCCCGCCGCGATTGCGCTGCGCTTCGATCACTTCCTGGTAGATCGGCGCTTCGCTGCGCATCACTTCCAGCTGCACGCGCTCGGCGGCCGGCACGTCGGACGCCACCCGCACGCGGGTGATCGGCATCCTGGCTTCGTCGGCACCGTAGAAGCCCATCGTTTGCGATCCACGCGGCAGCGACGACAGCAGCTCCATGCCCGACACCACGCGGCCCACGGCCGTGATGTTGCGGTCGAGGTGGCGCGGCGCGTGGCCGGTGATGGCGTACAGCTGCGAACCGTTGCCGCTGTCGGTGTCGGTGTCGCGCGCCACGCCCACGGTGGCGTAGCAGTGCGCTACCCAGGTGGTATTGGTCTTGGGATCGCGCCCGACCGGGAAGCCGCGCGAGTGGCCGATCTCGGGCGCATAGCCGTCGGCGTCCTGCTGGCGCACAAAGTGTTTGTCAAAGCTCATCGGCACGGTGAACTCGCCCGGCACCTTGGCCTTGGCCGAACCGAGCGACTTGGGGCTCTTTTCGTTGGCGTCGCCCCACTGCGCCACGTAGTTGTCCTGCGAACGCATCATGGACAGGCCGTCGAAGTATTTTTCGCGCACCAGGGTCTTGATGTTGGCGGCGTTTTGCGGCGCGAAGTCGGCCGCCAGTTCGATCACCACGCGGCCCACCGGCAAGTCCAGGTAGAGCGTATTGGTGGGATCGAGCGGGCGCCAGTCGTCGGCCTTGGACTGCTTGACCAGGTCCGCCACCGTGGGCTTGACCGGCAATTCGGCCGCCATGGCCGAGGTCAGCAGGCACGCAGACGCCGAAAACAGCACAGCTTTACTTAACAACGGGTTAAACAGCATCCTGATCTCCTGGTTTGAAACAAACCCGCTTGCTGCGGGCGTGCCGACGATTGTAAACTGCCGTGAGGGGCCGAGGAAACTTAGACCGGCAGCAGCAGCGGTGGTGTATGATTCCGGCGCACACTTTACAGGAAGAATATGGATTTTATGCAATTCTTCGACATGCTGCTCCATGTCGATAAGTCATTGGCAGTAGTGATCCAACAATACGGCACGCTGGTTTACGTGGTGTTGTTCGCAATTATTTTCTGTGAAACCGGGCTGGTTGTGCTGTTCTTCTTCCCCGGCGACAGCCTGTTGTTCATTGCCGGCGCTTTCTGCGCCACGGGCGACATGAATTTGCTGTTGCTAAATGTGCTACTGGTCACCGCCGCCGTCACCGGCAATACCCTCAATTACAAGATTGGCGGGGCCATCGGGCAACGCGTGTACACCCACGACTATCGCTGGCTCAACAAGGACGCCATGCGCAAAACCCACGATTTCTTCGAAAAGCATGGCGGCAAGACCATCGTGCTGGCGCGCTTTGTGCCGGTGGTGCGCACGTTCGCGCCGCTGGTGGCGGGCGTGTCCGAGATGCCGCATGGCCGGTTCCAGCTGTACAACATCAGCGGCGCGCTGCTGTGGGTGGTGTCGCTCACCACGGCTGGCTACTTCTTCGGCAACATCCCGGTTGTGCGCGACCACCTGTCGGAAATCGTGATGGTGGCGATCGGCGTGGTGATGATTCCGATCCTGCTCGGCGGCGCATGGCGACTCGGAAGACGCGTGATCGGACGCTGAATCGCGTTTCACAAACTTATGCTTTCGACACGCTGCAAAACGCTGTAGCGTGTCCCCGCAGAAATATATCCCGTTGCCAGACCTCAAGTTTTTCCCAAATGCATCCGTAAACCAGAAAGTAAATGTTACTTCTGGAACCGTATGCGCCTGCTTCTCTCCCTGATTGCCTGCTGTTGTTGCGCTGCCGTGTCGGCCAATGACAAGCAGATCGATCCGCTGATATCGCCTTCGTCGAAGACGCCTTTGTCGACGCTGGCTGGCGCGCGCGCGTACGGTGGCGGTGCGGTGGGTTTGACCACGAGCACGCCGCCGGGCAAGGTGCCGGCCGGCAAGGAAGCGGCTGCCAAGGAGGCGCCGGCCCAGGATGCCAAAGAGGCCAGGGGCGCGTCGGCAGCGGGTGCACGCAAGAGCGCCGAGCCGGCCAGCGACCCGGAAGCGGACCTGTCGGCCAAGATCGCCGCACGCCTTGCCGCCATGCGCGCCACCCAGCAGGCCCGCGCGGCCGCCGCAGCGGCCAATGTCAGAAAGGCCGCTGCCGCCAAGGCTGCCGTGGCAGCGATCCCGCCGCCGCCCAAGGTCTACAGCAATGTCTGGTCATACGAGGGCGAGGCCGGTCCCGCCAACTGGGCCAAGACCAATCCGGCGTGGGCCAAGTGCGGCACCGGCAACCGCCAGTCGCCGATCGATATCCGCGACGGCATGCGGGTGGACCTGGAACAGATCAATTTCGACTACCACCCGTCGTCGTTCAACGTCACCGACAACGGCAAGACCGTGCAGGTGATGGTCGGGCGCGGCAATTTCCTCAACGTGGGCAACCGCATGTACGAGCTGGTGCAATTTCACTTCCACCGCCCGTCGGAGGAACGCATCAACGGCAAGGGTTACGAGATGGTGGTGCACCTGGTGCACAAGGACAGCGAAGGCCGCATCGCCATGCTGGCGCTGCTGCTCGAACGCGGCAAGGTGCAGCCGGCGATCCAGCAGGTGTGGAACAACCTGCCGCTGGAAAAAATGGAGACCATGGCCCCGGCCGAATCGCTCGATCCGATGGACCTGCTGCCGGCGCGGCGCGAGTACTACACCTTCATGGGATCGATGACCACGCCGCCCTGCGAAGAGGGCGTGCTGTGGCTGGTGATGAAGGAACCGATCACGGCGTCGCCGGCGCAGATGGCCTTCTTCAGCCGCCTGTATCCGTACAATGCGCGGCCGGTGCAGCCGAGTTCCGGGCGCATTGTCAAGGAATCGAACTAACCCGCACGTCTTCCGGGGTTCAGATGCCGATGCGGTGGCGGCCGGTCCACTGCGCGCCGGCGGCCAGCGGCTGCTGGTCCACGCGCGCCGGTTCGATGCACACGAAGCGCTGGTATTCGTCGTCGGCCAGGTCCACCAGTGCGGCCGCATCCACCGGGCCCGGGTTCCACACCACCCATTCGGTAAAGCCCTGCTGCGACAGGTTGAACGTGGTGCTGGCCGTGTTGAGCATCAGCGTGGACGTGGACTGGTACAGGCGGTCGTGCTTTTCATTGAAGTGCAGCGCCGGGTAATCCTGGATGCGGGTATTGAGCTCGTGGTCAGTGTATTGCTGGTGCTGCAGGCCGCTGATCGTCGTGGCGTTCAGCTGACCGACGTCGTAATAGGTGTGCAGCGCGACGCCGAACGGGAACGGCGCCGCGCCCGTGTTACGCACGGTGAAACCGGCTTCGAGCGCATTGCCGTGCAAGGTGAAGCGCAGGGTCAATGCAAACTGGTGCGGCCAGGCCTGTGCGTGTTCCGGCGCCAGGTCGCTCTGGTCCAGCACCAGCTCCACGAACGCGCTGCCGTTGTCGCCGCCGCTGTCGGCCAGGCGCCAGGTGGACACGCGCGCAAAACCATGGCGCAGGCCGGGACCACGCACATTAAACTGCGGGAAGATGACCGGCACACCGCCACGGATGGCCTTGCTGCCGTCGAGCGGCGTCTGGCTGCTGACGAACAGGCGTTCCACGCCGTCGGCGGTTTTCCAGGACAGCAGGTGGGCGCCGAACAGCGCGACCGTGGCCTGGGCGCCGTCCGGCGCGGTAAATTGCACTGCGGGCAGCGCGCCAAATTGCGTCATCGTGACAGCCATGTGGTTTCCGTGTAAGTGGGTTCAGGTGGGTTCAGGTGAGCCGGTTCCGGGCCAGCGGGGGATTGCGCGCAAAGTAGGTGCGGATGCCCTTGACGATGGCGTCGGCCATCTGGTTCTGGTAGTTCTCGTCGCGCAGCTTGGCTTCTTCTTCGGGGTTGGAGATGAAAGCGGTCTCGATCAGGATCGACGGAATGTCCGGCGCCTTCAACACCGCGAAGCCGGCCTGCTCGACCGAACCCTTGTGCAGGCGGTTGATGCCGCCGATTTCGGCCAGCACCGACTTGCCCAGCTTGAGGCTGTCGTTGATCTGCGCGGTGGTGGAGAGGTCGAGCAGCACGCTGGCCAGTTGCCGGTCGTGCGAACGGACGTTGACGCCGCCGATGGTGTCGGCTTCGTTTTCCTTGTCCGCCAGCCAGCGCGCCGCCGACGAGCTGGCGCCTTTTTCCGACAGCGCGAACACCGACGATCCGCGCGCGGTGGGCTGGACAAAGGCATCGGCGTGGATCGAGACGAACAGGTCGGCCTGCACCTTGCGCGCCTTTTCCACGCGCTTGCCCAGCGGGACGAAATAATCGCCGTCGCGGGTGAGCATCACGCGGATGTTGGGGATGGCTTCGAGTTTGCCCTTGAGGCGCTTGGCGATGGACAATACGATGTCCTTCTCGCGGCTGCCGTTGCGCCCGGAGGCGCCGGGGTCTTCGCCGCCATGGCCGGGATCGAGCGCGATGGTGATGATGCGCTCGATTTTATCGGCCTTGCCGCCTTTCGATGGCGGGCGCACTTGCGCTTCGGCGGTCTTGACCTGCTCGCGCAGCTCGGCGCGCGGCTCGGCCTTGATGTCGGGCTTGAGCGCTTCGAGCTGCGCCTGCGGCGTGGGCTGCACCGCGATCGGCGGCTGGGCGGGCTGGGGCGGCAGGCCAGGTGCGGTAGGTTGCGGCGCCCCGCTGGTCCAGTTGCCTTCCTCGATCATGGCGGCAATCGGGTCCACTTCCTTGACCGGGTACAGGTCGAAAATCAGGCGGTGCTTGTACGCGCCGGCCGGCGCCAGGGTGAACACCTGCGGCTTGATTTCCTCCTTGAGGTCGAACACCAGCCGCACCACGTTGGGCCGGTTCTGGCCCACGCGCACTTGCTTGATGTACGGGTCGTTGGACTGGATCTTGGCCACCAGGCCCTTGAGCGTGGGGTTCAGTTCCAGCCCTTCGATATCGACCACCATGCGCTCGGGGTCCTTGACCATGAAGTGCGTGGTTTTCAGTTCGCTATCGTTTTCCAGCGTGACGCGGGTGTAGTCGTCGGCCGGCCACACGCGCACGGCCAGGATCTGCGCGGCGTAGGCGGGCAGCGGCGCAAACACGGAGAGCAGCAGGGTGGCGCCGGCCTTGAGGACGGTGCGGCGGTTGCGTACCACGGGCGTGAGTGGATCGCTCACAGCTTGGGGGCGAATTTGAGGCGTTGAAGGCATGAGGTACCCAAGGCGGTAGACGCCTGCAATTCTACATCACGGCCCGTGCCGGCCACGCTCAGATACAGGTCGATATCGGCTGGCGGCAGCACGCCTTCGGCCTTTTCGGGCCACTCGACGATGCAGATGTTGTCACCATTAAAATCTTCGCGGAAGCCGGCGTCGAGGAATTCCTCGGCGCTGCCCATGCGGTACAGGTCGAAATGGATCACGCCCACGGCGCGCCCGTCCAGCTGCACCTGGTACGGTTCCGACAAGGTGTAGGTGGGACTCTTGACCGTGCCCACGTGGCCGGCCGCGTGCAGCAGGGCGCGGGTGAGCGCGGTTTTACCCGCGCCCAGGTCGCCGTGCAGGTAGATCGTCAGGCCAGGCGCCAACGCCCGCGCCAGCGCCGCGCCGAGGGCCAGTGTGGCCGCTTCCTCGTCGAGATGGGCTTTAAAATGAGCGTGTTGGTCGGACATATGGGCTGCAAGCTCCTGCATCGAATAAAATGTAAGGTTATGGCGGGTTAGATCGCCAGCCATTGTAACCGCCAGCGTCCCCGCTTGTATTGTCTACCTTCCACGCCGATGTCCCTGTCCGAATCCAATTTAGCCGAACTGGCCCAGCGCATCAAGCACTGGGGCGTCGCGCTGGGCTTTGCCGAGATCCGCATCACCGACATCGACCTGTCGCATGCGGAGGCTGGCCTGCAGGCGTGGCTGGACGCCGGCATGCACGGCGAAATGGACTACATGGCCACCCACGGCATGCTGCGCGCGCGCCCGGCCGAGCTGGTGCCGGGTACGGTGCGGGTGATCAGCGCCCGCATGAACTACCTGCCGAGGGACACCGAAAACGACTGGCGCGAGCGCGAAGCGCGCCGGCTGGCGGACCCCGGCGCGGCCGTGATCTCGGTGTATGCGCGCGGACGCGACTATCACAAGGTGCTGCGCGCCCGGCTGCAACAGCTGGCCGATAAAGTGAAGGCCGAGATCGGCGACTTCGGCTACCGGGTGTTTACCGATTCGGCGCCGTTGATGGAATTGCCATTGGCGGAAAAAGCGGGCCTGGGCTGGCGTGGCAAGCACACGCTGCTGCTCAGCCGCACGGCCGGCTCGATGTTTTTCATGGGCGAGTTCCTGGTCGATCTGCCATTGCCGGTGGACGCCCCCACCAGCGGCCACTGCGGCCAGTGCCAGGCCTGCATCGTCACCTGCCCCACGCAGGCGATCCTGGGCCCGGGCCGGCTCGACGCCCGGCGCTGCATTTCGTACCTGACTATCGAACTGAAAAACGCCATCCCGCTCGAGCTGCGCCCGCTGATCGGCAACCGCGTGTACGGCTGCGACGATTGCCAGACCGCCTGCCCGTGGAACAAGTTCGCCGAGCGCGCGGTGCTGCCCGACTTCGACCAGCGCCACGGGCTGGGCGACGCGTCGATGATCGAGTTGTTCGGCTGGAGCGCCGAGGAATTCAACCGCAAGATGGAGGGCAGTCCGATCCGCCGCATCGGCCACGAGCGCTGGTTGCGCAACCTGGCGGTGGGCCTCGGCAACGCCGCAGCGGCCGGCGCCAAAGGCGATGCGGCGATCGTCGCGGCGCTGGAAGCACGGCGTGACGACCCGTCGCCGCTGGTGCGCGAACACGTGCAATGGGCGCTGGCCTGCCACGCCTGACTCGGCTACACTCGTGCGGTTTTCCTCTCGAGTTTTCCTCTCAAATAAGGGCCGTGCCGATGCAAACTTCCCGTTCATTAGTTTCGTTGTATCTTGCCGCAGCGTTCACCGTCGCAGCCCCCGTGGCCAGCGCCGCCAAGTTCGACGACTGGGCCAACCAGGTTGCCAGCGACAAGGTGCGCAAGGATCCCGAGCAAGCCACGCGCATCCAGTACTTCAAGGGCGCCGAGCAGGATAAGCTCGATGGCCTGCTCACGCCCAATACCCAGGCGTACCGCGCGGCAGAAGTGGCCAGCGCCAAGGCCACGCTGGCCAAACTGAACGCGATGGACCAGAAGACCATGACGCCGCAAGAACGGGCCGGCATGGCTACCATCGCCTGGAACCTGCAAGGCACCATCGACGGTGCGCCGTTCGAGGACCACCGCTTCGTGTTCAACCAGTTCACCGGCCTGCACGTGCAGCTGGTGAATTTCCTCACGCAAGCGCACCCGATCCGCAACCGCCGCGACATCGAGAACTACCTCGCGCGCCTGAAGGCTGTCTCGGGCAAGGTCGACACCGGCATTGTCCGCGCGCGCGACGCCGCCGGCCGAGGTTTTTTGATGCCCACCTTTATCACCAATTCGGCCATCGGCCAGCTCGATCGCTTCCTCGACGGCGGCGCCGACAAGAACGTATTCGTCACCACTTTTGCCCAGCGCATGGAAAAGGTCAAGGATGTCACGCCCGCGCAGCAGGCGAAGTTTGCCGCCGAGGCACGGGCCATCGTGGCCCAGTCGGTGCTGCCGGCGTTCGAGCGCACCCGCGCGCTGCTGCGCGAGCAGCTGCCGCGCACCACCGACGATGCCGGCCTGTGGCGCCTGCCCGACGGCGACAAGGCGTACGCGGTGGCGCTGCGCCAGATGACGTCATCGGACTACACGCCGCAGCAGGTGCACGACATCGGCCTGCGCGAAGTGGCGCGCATCGAAAAAGAGATGGATGGTTTGCTGGCCTCGATCGGCTACCGGGAAGGCTCGATCAAGCAGCGCATGGAAAAACTGGAAAAGGACTCGCAGCCCAAGGCCGACGCTCAAGCCGACCCTCGGCCAGCGCTGCTCGAGCGCTACACGGCCTACATGCGCGACGCCGAAGCGCGCGCCAAAACGCTGTTCGACCACGTACCGAAAGCGCCGGTGGAAGTGCGCCGCGAGCCGCCGTTTACCGAGAAGACGGCAGCGGCCCACTACAGCGGCCCGGCGCGCGACGGCACCTTGCCCGGCATTTTCTGGGCGCCGCTGCCGGGGCCCGAGTTCCGCATCGTTGGCATGCGCACGCTGGTCTACCACGAGGCGGTGCCGGGCCACCACTTCCAGATCGCACTGCAGCAGGAAAATACCAGCTTGCCGCGCTACCGCCAGGACCGCGTGTTCAACACGGGATCGGCCTTTACCGAGGGCTGGGCGCTGTATGCCGAACAGCTGGCGGCGGAAAACAACTGGTACGAGGGCGACACCGTGGGCCGCCTCGGCCAGCTCGACGCGGAACTGTTCCGCGCGCGGCGGCTGGTGGTCGATACCGGCCTGCACGCGATGAAGTGGACGCGCCAGCAGGGCATCGACTACGGCATTCCGGCAGCGGAAGTGGAGCGCTACGTGGTGATGCCGGGCCAGGCCTGCGCCTACAAGATCGGCATGCTGCGCATTCTCGATTTGCGCGCCAAGGCGCAGGCGGCGCTGGGCGACAAGTTCTCGATCAAGGGTTTCCACAACACCGTGCTCGATCTCGGCAACGTGCCGCTGTCGGTGCTGGAGCAGGCGGTGGACGAGTGGGTGGCCAGGCAGAAGGCCGCCTGACAGTTACTTGAGCAAGCCCGCCAGCTCCACGGCGGTCTTGACCTGCATCTTGTCGAAGATATGCGCGCGGTGCACTTCCACCGTGCGCATGCTGATGCCCAGTTCATCGGCCACCACCTTGTTCATCTTGCCGGCCAAAATCAGGTCCAGCACTTCGCGCTCGCGGGTGGACAACGTGGCCAGGCGCGCGTTCACCGCCGCCATTTCGCCGGCCTGGCGCGAGCCGGCCAGGCCTTCCTGCACCCGGTCCATCAACTGGTTGTCGTTGAACGGCTTCTCGAAGAAATCGAAGGCGCCGCGTTTCAGCGTATCCACCGCCATCGGTACGTCGCCGTGGCCGGTGAGGAAAATCACCGGCATGCGCGCGGTGAGGCTGCGCGTGGCCAGGTGGTCGAACACGGCCACGCCGTTCATGTCGGGCATGCGCACGTCGAGCAGCACGCAGTCGCCGCCGGGATCGAAATCGCCGCTGTCGACCTGCTGCAAAAATTGCAGTGCGCCCTCGTAGGCGCGCGAGACGATGCCGCGCGAAGTGGCCAGCCAGGTCAGCGCGTCGCGTACGACCGCTTCGTCATCGACGATATGCAGCATATGTTCAAATCTCCTCTGTCGCCACCACCGGCGCTGCCGGCAATACGAATGTGAATATGGTACCGCCCTGCGGATTGGCGCTGTAAGTGAGCGCGCCGCCGTGGAATTCTATCGCAGTGCGGCAGATGTTGAGCCCCATGCCCATGCCTTCGGACTTGGTGGAGAAAAACGGTGAGAACAAACGCTGCGCCACTTCTTCGGAAATGCCGTGGCCGCGGTCGATCACGGCCACGCTGACCTGGTTGGCCTGGGCGTCGTGGGACGCCACCACGGTGAGCAGGCGCTGGTGCGGCGGCACGTTCTGCATGGCGTCGATGGCGTTGCGGGTGAGGTTGAGCAGCACCTGCTCGATCATCACGTGGTCTGCCAGCACCGGCAGCAAGCCCGCTGGCAGCTCGGTCTGGAACGTCACGTAGCGCTGGCGTGCCTGCAGTTCGATCAGGGTGCGGATGCCGTCGAGCAGCGCGGGCAGGGCCACGGCCTGGCGCCGTGGCTCGCGCTTTTTGACGAAACCGTGCACGCTGCGGATGATCTGGCCGGCGCGCTGGGCCTGGGCGCTGGCCTGTTCCAGCGCCGGTTTTAACAAGGCGCCATCGACCGGCGTGCCATTGTCGGCGGCGCGGCCCAGCACGTTCAGGGCGCCCGTGGTGTAGCTGGAAATGGCGGCCAGCGGCTGATTGAGTTCGTGCGCCAGCATCGAGGCCAGTTCGCCCATGGTGGCCAGGCGCGCGCTCGATTGCAGCTTTTCCTCCTGCTGGCGATTGAGTTCCTCCACCCGCTTGCGGTCCGAGATATCGAGGATGGAGCCCATCCAGCCGGTCTGCTTGCCGTTGTTGTCCACCAGCGGCGCCTCGAATACCAGCACCGGTATGCGCTCGCCATCGGGGCGCTGGAAGAAGGTCTCGAACTGCGGCGTGACCTTGCCCGCCAGGACGGAGGCGAAGCGGCTCTGGTATTCCTCCATCGCCTCGGGCGCCCAGTAGGGCATCGGCGGCAGCCTGCCCACGATGTCCTCGGCCGGGTAGCCGACGATTTCGCAGAAGGCGGGATTGACGTACGTGATGCGGCCCTCGAGGTCACGCGCGCGCAGGCCCGTGACCAGGGAGTTTTCCATCGCGGTGCGGAACGACACCTGCTGGCGCAGCGCGCCTTCGGCCGCCAGCCGCTTGGAGATGTGGCCCCACAGCGCCACCAGGCTCCACAGCAGCCCGAGCGAGAGCACGATCACCGAGCCGACCAGCAAATTGGGCAGCAGCTTGGGCGCGCTCTTGACGCTGTCGGTCACCAGCCGCACCGAGGCGCCGGCCAGGTCCAGCGCGCGCTTGTGGGTGTACACGCCGTGGCCGGGGCCGGCGGCGGCGCGCCGCGCCAGCACCTTGTCGTCGCGGTCCACCAGCGTGACCTGGTTGTCTTGCGCGAACCACCACGGCACCATTTCGTCGAGCAGGGCGCTGGTGCGGTAGGTGGCCACCAGGTCGCCCAGGTACTCGTTGCCGCGATACAGCGGCACGTGGTAATCCATCAGCACCTCGGTGGGATCGGCGCCGGGGTCGCCGGGGCGCGCCTCGGGCTGGGTGTACATGGCGCTGCGGGTCTTGCGCGTCAGTTCCATGGTCGCCTGCGAGGCCGGCGACAGAGGCACGGCGGTCGGTTGCGCATCGCTGGTGGCAACCAGGTGGCCGTCGGGGCGCAGCCAGAACACGCGCAGCAGTTCGTTGCCGTTCTTGAGGATGCGCGCCATGCGGTCGTGCAGCTGGTCGTGCTGCAGGCGTCCGCTATTGATCTCCTGCCCCAGCTGGCGCAGGCTTTCCTCGTCGCGCGCCATCTGGAAGCGGATGGTCTGTTCCACCCACAGGGTGTCGGCGATCAGTTGCTCCTGGCGCTCGTTGCTCTCCATCTGGCGCGCCTGCCACGGCAGCCAGATCAGGATCGCCAGGAAAAACAGCACCAGCAAAATCGGCAACAGCCAGCGCAGCGCGGTACTCCGTTGCGGACGGGGCACGGCAAAGGGAGAAGAGAGCGGCTGGTTCATGCGGGGGCGTGGGATGGCTGTATGAGTCTGTATAAAAAGGCAAATATTGGCTTTGTCCGGGAGAATCGGTCAAACTACCGGCACAAGTGTATCGAAGTGTATCGTTAAATTCCGGAGACTCCATGAAACTGCGCCTCGTCCTGGCCGCTGTCGGTGCCGCCGTTGCATTCAGCGCGGTGTCGAGCCTGAATGCTTACGCCCAGGCCCCCATCGTCATCAAGTTCAGCCACGTGGTCGCGCGCGACACCCCCAAGGGACAGGCGGCCGAACGCTTCAAACTGCTGGCGGAACAGGCCACGAAGGGCCGGGTCAAGGTCGAAGTGTATCCGAACAGCCAGCTCTACAAGGATAAAGAAGAGCTGGAAGCCTTGCAGCTGGGCGCGGTGCAGATGCTGGCGCCGTCGCTGGCCAAGTTCGGCCCACTGGGGGTGAAGGAGTTCGAGGCGTTCGATTTGCCGTACATCTTCCCGTCCACGGCCATGCTCAACAGCGTGACCGAAGGACCGATCGGCCGCAGCCTGCTGAAAAAACTCGAAACCAAGGGCATTACCGGCCTGGCGTTCTGGGACAACGGCTTCAAGGTCATGTCTGCCAACAAGCCGCTGCGCAGACCGGCCGACTTCCGCGACCTGCGCATGCGTATCCAGTCGTCGAAAGTGCTCGACGCCCAGATGCGTGCGCTGGGCGCCAACCCGCAGGTGCTGGCGTTCTCGGACGTGTACCAAGCACTGCAGAGCGGGGTGGTGGAGGGCACCGAGAATACGCCATCGAATATGTATACCCAGAAGATGCACGAGGTGCAGAAGTACGTGACGGTCTCCAACCACGGCTACCTGGGCTACGCGGTCATCGTCAACAAGAAGTTCTGGGACGGCCTGCCCACCGACATCCGCCGCGCGCTCGACAACGCGATGAAGGAGGCGACGGTGTACGAGAAAGCCATCGCCCAGCGCGACAACGACGCTGCGCTGGCAGCGATCCGCAAGACCGGCAAGACCCAGGTGATCACACTGACCGCGCAGGAGCAGGCCGAGTGGCGTGCGGCCATGGTGCCGGTGCAGCGGGCGATGGAGAGCCGGATCGGCAAGGACCTGATTTCGTCGATTAACAGGGAAGCGGCACAGCCCACTGCCAGGCGCTAGATTATTGCGTCTTAGTCAAAAATATCGCACATTTGAGCTGCATCAAACGCATACCATAAAATTAGTCACTCTTCAGGAAATTCAATTTATTCTTAAAGTATCGGATCAAGGTTGTCATAAAAAAACTGTATTGCGGAGATAAAGATACGTTATGATTGCTCCGCTCTCAGGGATTTACGCATAAGTTAATGCGAACCTTGCACCAGAGCCCCGAATAGTCAGTGGGGAGTGAAGATAGAATCGGTGATCAAAAACCGGCGATCAATTGAGGAGACACACGTTTTACAGAATGTCGTTGCTTAGCCTCTGCAAGCCGCCACAAGCGTGCGTTAGGGTAGTTACCCGGGCAGACAAACAGGCAGGTAAATGGCCGGGAACGTGAAGCAGGATTTGGAAACGCACCTCAGGGTGCGTTTTTTTTTGTGCGCGCCCTTACAATGTTGCCGGGCGTGCGCGAAAACCGCGTGCGCAAGGCCGCCACCTCTCCCTTTCGTGTAGTAAATACGCAACATATTGGTGCATCAGCCCAAGCGGACACGACCTTTTTTGGTGCATTTGGATAGAAAAACTGTGACGAAAATACCACAAGCGTATGAAAATTTTTCTGCTGTCCTGGCCCTGCCGTTTGGCAAAATGGGCATCCGCACCGTGGCGGGGCAGATTACCGAGCTCTGTTATCTGCCGCCCCATGCTGAGGCAAAGGAACCTGCTGACGCCACCGCGCGCCTGGCTGCCGAGCAGTTACAGCGCTACTGCGCCGACCCGTCGTTTGTCTTCGACCTGCCGCTGCGCCCGGCCGGCACCGAGTTCCAGCGCAAGGTGTGGGACGCCATCAGCTCGATTCCTGCCGGCAGCATGCGCACCTATGGCGAACTGGCCAGGCATGTCGGATCGGCGCCGCGCGCAGTGGGCCAGGCCTGCGGCGCCAACTGGTTTCCGGTCGTGATCCCGTGCCACCGGGTGACCGCCGCCGGCGGCCTGGGCGGCTTTTCCAATAGCGACGACCCCAACGGCTACTTGCTGGGCATCAAGCGCTGGCTGCTGGCGCACGAAGGATCGAGCGAATACGCATGGCAACAGACAACCCTGATCTGATCGACGAGTTCTGCGACAGCCTGTGGCTCGAAGACGGCCTGTCGAAGAACACGCTCGACGCCTACCGGCGCGACATGCGCCTGTTCGCCAAGTGGCTGCAGTCGCAGCGGCCTGGCGTGGACGGCTTGCTGGCCGTGGCCGGCCACGATATCGAGGCCTACCTGGCGGCGCGCCATGCCGACAGCGGCAAGGCGACGTCATCGAACCGCCGGTTGTCGGTGATCAAGCGCTTTTACCAGATGCTGGTGCAACGGCGGCGCCTGAAGGACGATCCCAGCCTCAAGCTGGCGTCCGCCAAGCAGCCGCAGCGCTTCGTCCACACCTTGAGCGAAATTCAAGTGGAGGCCCTGCTGGGCGCCCCCGACCTGAACACGCCGCTGGGCCTGCGCGACCGCACCATGCTGGAACTGATGTATGCGAGCGGTTTGCGGGTGTCCGAACTGGTTGACCTGAAAATGCTCGAGCTAAGCATGAACGACGGCGTGCTGCGCATCACCGGCAAGGGCGCCAAGACGCGGCTGGTGCCATTCGGCGAGCAGGCGCGGTTGTGGATCGAGCGTTATGTGAAGGGCGCGCGCGGCGTAATCCTCAACGGCCAGGTCGATGATGCGCTGTTCGTTACCGGGCGCGGCGCGGCGATGACGCGGCAGATGTTCTGGGTGTTGATCAAGAAACACGCATTAAAAGCCGGCATCACCGTGCCGCTATCGCCGCACACCTTGCGCCACGCGTTTGCCACCCACCTGCTCAACCACGGCGCCGACCTGCGCGTGGTGCAGCTGCTGCTGGGCCATTCAGACATTTCCACCACACAGATTTACACCCACGTAGCCCGTGAGCGACTCAAGATACTGCATGCGGCGCATCATCCTCGCGGCTGAATTACTTGCGTTTGGCTCAAGTGCGTCATAATGTGGTCAGATGACTTACTAGAAGAGGTAGCAAATGGCAAAGACAAACTATTCGTACGAAAAACGCCAGCGTGAACTGGAAAAAAAGAAGAAAGCCGACGAAAAGGCGCGCCGCAAGGCAGAACTGAAGAGTTCGGGGCAGGAAGAGGGCAGCGAAGGCGCCGACGGTGCTGACGGCGCTGACGAGGATGAGGCTGAAGCGCCGAAAGAATAGTTTAACCCCGCACATATGGGGTCGGACCCCGTACGGGGTCCGACCCCGGCCTTACCGGGTTGCTGCCGTGCTCAAGTCAACGTCCGCCACGTCGTGGCGCCGCTTGAAGTACCGCACGCAGCGCTTGCCCAGGTTATCGAGGTAGGTGTACGCCACCGGTACCACCACCAGGGTCAGGATGGTGGACGTGATCACCCCGCCGATCACGGCGCGGCCCATCGGCGCCTGCGTCTCGCCGCCTTCCCCCATGCCGATTGCCATCGGCAGCATGCCGAACACCATCGCCAGCGTCGTCATCACGATCGGCCGCAGCCGTACCTGGCCGGCGCGCATGATCGCTTCGAACTGCCCCATGCCTTCCTGCTGCGCCTGGTTGGTAAAGTCCACCAGCAAGATGGCGTTCTTGGTCACCAGGCCCATCAGCATGATGAAGCCGATCACCGAGAAGATATTGAGCGTGCTGCCGGTGACCAAGAGCGCCACCAGCACCCCGATCAAGGAGAGCGGCAGCGACATCATGATTGCCACCGGCTGCAGGAAGCTGCCGAACTGCGAGGCCAGCACCAGGTAGATGAAGATCACCGCGATGCCCAGCGCCACCATGGCCGAGGTCATGCTCTCCTGCATTTCCTGGGCATTGCCACCGACGTCGAAGCGCACGCCGTCGGGCAGGGTGACGCTGTCGATGGCCTTCTTGATGTCGCTGTCGATGTCGCCGCCGGGGCGGCCCTGGGTGTTGGCGTAAATCGCCACCCGCCGTTGCAGCGCCTGGCGCTTGAGCACCTGCGGGCTGAACGCTGGCACGAAGTCCACCACCTGGCGCAGCGGCACCATCAGCGGCGCGCCGTCCGGCCCCAGCTTGCTTGACGCCAGCGACAAGTCGGCCAGGTCGGCCACCGTCTGCCGGCCCGACTTGGGCAGTTGCACATTGACTTCGTAGTTCTGGCCGTCGGCGGCAAGGAAGTGGCTGGTGGTGTCACCGGCCACGAACGGGCGCAGCGCCGTGCCGATCTGCTGCACCGTCAAACCGAGGTCGCTGGCGAGCTCGTTGTTGATCTTGATGTTGGTGGACGGGTTGGCGCCTTCCTGGCTGTATTCCAGGTCCACCACGCCGGGAATGGCCCGCATCTTGTCCATCAGCTGATGGGCCACCTTGTCGAGCTTGGCTTCGTCGGTGCCGAGGATGGCGATAAAGATCGGCTTCCAGCCCACCGACATGGTGATGCCGGCGATTTTATTCAGGCGCTCACGGATGCGGCGCTCCATCTCCTTTTGCGACGGCCGCTGGTGGTGCGCGCGGTCGAGCAGCTTCATGTCGATCTGCGCCGTGTTGCGGCCGTCCTGCGTACCCACCACGGCGATCACGCTGGCGATCTCCGGAAACGCCTTCAACGCCGCTTCCACCTGCTTGACCTTGCTGTCCGTGTATTGCAGGCTCGAGCCGACCGGGGTTTTCATCTGCAGGTTGACCCAGCCGTTGTCCTGCTCGGGCATCATCTCGCCGCCGATCATCGGCACCAGCAGCAGGCTGCCGGCAAACAGGGCAAAAGCGGCGGCCAGGGTGAGCTTGCGCCAGCGCAGCGCGCCCCCCAGCACCTTGCCATACACCACGTGCAGCCGGTCCACGCCGCCTTCGAGCCAATGCATCAAGCGGCCCAGCCACGGCGCATATTTGAAACGGTCCTTGACCGGGTCGGGCCAGACCGACGAGAGCATCGGGTCGAGCGTGAAGCTGACGAACAGCGACACCAGCACGGCCACTGCCACCGTGATGCCGAACTGCAGGAAGAAGCGCCCGATAATGCCCTGCATGAACGCCACCGGGATGAACACGGCCACGATGGCGAAGGTGGTGGCCATCACCGCCAGGCCGATTTCGTTGGTGCCGTCCTCGGCTGCCTGGTGGTGGTTCTTGCCCATGCCGAGGTGGCGCACGATGTTTTCACGCACCACGATGGCGTCGTCGATCAGCAGGCCGATGCACAGCGACAGCGCCATCAGGGTGAGCATATTGAGCGTGAAGCCGAAGAACTTCATGGCGATGAAGCTGGCCAGTACCGAGATCGGCAAGGTCAGCCCGGTGATGATGGTCGAGCGCCACGAGTGCAGGAAGAAGAACACGATCACCATGGTCAAGACCGCGCCTTCGACGATGGTGCGCTTGACGTTGTCGAGCTGGGCCTGCACTTTGACCGATTCGTCGTTGAGGACGGTGAGGGTGATGTCGGCGGGCAGTGTCTTGCGCAGGTCGGCCGCCACTTTCTGGATGCGCTGGCCCACTTCCACCACGTTGGCGTCCTGCACCTTGGTGATGTCGAGGATGACCGCGCGCTGGCCGTTCAGGCGCGAGATCGACATCTCTTCCTGGGCGCCATCGACCACGGTGGCCACCTGTTCCAGGTATACCGGGCCGTTGGCGCGGCGCGCCACGATGATCTTGTTGAAGTCGCGCGCCTGCTTCATCTTGCCTTCCACCCGCACCAGGCGCTCGTCGGCGCCCCGGCTGATCGAGCCGGCCGGCAGGTTGGCGTTGGTGGCGGTAATCGCATTGATCACTTCATCGACGCCGATCGCCTGCGCGGTCATGTCGGCCGGGCGCAGGTTGACCAGGATCTGGCGCGCGGCCATGCCGTTCAGGCGGACCTGGCCCACGCCGGCCACGCCCTGGAAGCGCTTGCCGATCACCTGGTCGGCCATGGTCGACAGGTCGCGCAGGTCGTGCGCGGTGGCAGTCAAGCCGATCTGCGCCACCGGCCGGCTGTTCTCACCCTCGAAGCGTACGATGAACGGATCTTTCGCCTCGCGCGGGAAGCGCGGGCGCACCATGGCGACCTTGTCGCGGATGTCCTGCATGGCCTTGTCCATATTGGTGGACAGTTCGAATTCCACATACACCGCGCCGCGGCCTTCCCACGAGTTGGCGCGCAGGGTCTTGATGCCGCTGACGGTGTTGACCGACTCTTCGATGGGCCGGGTGATGTCGTTCTCGACCGCCTCGGGCGAGGCGCCCGGATAATTCACTTCGATCATCGCGCCCGGGATTTCCACGTTGGGCATCGCTTCCATGCCCAGTTCGCGGTACGAAAACAGGCCCAGCACCATCAGGGCCACCATGACCATGGTGGCAAATACCGGGTGGCCGATGCTGATTTTGGTGATCCACATGGCTTAGCCTTTCTTCGGCTGGGCGGCGGCGGCAGTGGCGGCAGTGGCCGCAGCGTCGGCAGGCAGGCTGACCTGCGCGCCTGGCTTCACGGCAGGCAGCTTGGAGATAATCACCCGCGCGCCATCTTCCAGGCCGGCCAGCACCTGCGCCGTGCCGTCGTCGTCGTTGCGCAGGCCCAGCGTGACCGGTTGCGCTACCACCTTGCCGCCGGTGATGCGGTACACGACCTGGCGGCCTTTGTCGTCGCGCAGCGCGGCCAGCGGCACCACGGGCGCCACCTCGGCGCGGTCGGTGACGATGGCGCCCTTGGCGAACATGCCGGCGCGCAGCGCGGCGTCGTCGTTGCGCACAGCGATATACACCAGCAGCGCGCGTGAACCGGCCTCGGTGGACGGGTTGATGCGCGCCACCTTGCCGGTGAACTCGCGCTGCTGGTAGCCATCGACGCGGAACCGCACATCCTGGCCCACCCGCACGCGTGGAATTTCCGAGGCCGGTACCTGCGCCTCGAGCGTCAGTTCGGACAGGTTGACGATGCTGAACACCGGCATGTCGGGCGCCAGCTTTTCGCCGGCCTGCACGTGGCGCTTGCTGATGACGCCGGCAATCGGCGCGCGGATCACGCCGTCTTCGAGTGCAATGCGCGCGATAGCGACCATCGCCTGCGCCGACTTGACGCTGGCGCGCGCCAGTTCCACGCTGTTCTGGGTGGAGTCGTAGGCGTTTTGCGAAATGTATTTTTGCGCCAGCAGGGCGCCGCTGTTGCCTTCGTTCTTGGTGGCCATTGCCAGGCGGGCCTGCGCCTCATCGAGTTGCGCCTGCTGCTGTTGCAGCCGCGCGCGCAGGTCGGCCTGGTCGATGCGCGCCAGCACCTGGCCAGCGGACACGGCCATGCCTTCCTGCACGGTGGTAGCCTGCACCACGCCCGAGACCTTGGACTTGATGGTGGCCGATGAAAGGGGCGCCAGCGAGCCGGACAAGGGCAAACTGAGCGCCAGTGATCTGGCGGAAATGGCGGCCACGTCCGCGCTGCCGAGTTCCAGCACCGGCGGCTTTTCCGCCACCTTGGTGGCAGGGGCGCTGGCCGGGGCCGGGGTCGACGCCGCTGCTTGGTGCAGGGCGAACCAGGCGCCGCCAGCGACGATGGCCACAACAGCGGCGGCCAGCGCCGGCTTGCGCCATGCACGTGACGCACGTGCGCGGGCAGGGTGGAGGGGGATGGAGTGCGCGGCGGTCATGGTCATGGCGGTCTTCTGTTCTGGTTCAGGTGCAAAGGTTTCGCATGTTGGCACTGTAGTCATTTGCAAGAGGCCGGACGACCGCCGTGCGACGGTTGGCATAAAAGCGTGGCTGAACTGCGGAAAACAGCGATTGGAGCGCGATTGAGCGAGGTCAAACGCGGCAGTTTGATGTACCGCAAGAATGGCGAAGGCCCGGCAGGGCGCCTTTTGAAAGGTTACCCATGTGGCCAAACTTGGCGGTGTACCAGCACACCAGCGACGCGCTGGCCGTAATCGACGGTGAGCGCTTCGTCGATATCAATCCCGGTGCGCTGCGCATGTTCGGCTGCGCCGCGCCTGCGCTCATGCTCGGCTACCGGCTGGCCGATTTTTCACCGTTGCAGCAGGTGGGCGGGGTGCTGTCGGCGCCCATTCTCACCGCGCTGGGCTGGCGGGCGCGCCAGCTCGGCAACCTGCGCTTCGACTGGCGCTGCGTGGGCCGCGACGGCCGCGAGTTCTGGGTCGACATCATGCTCACCAGCGTGCCGCACGATGGCCGGCAGTTGCTGTGCGCGGTGATGCGCGAGACCACCGCGCGCCACGACGAGCAGGTGGCGATTTACCTGGCGCTGATGGCGAATGTGGCCGTCCGCAGCCGCTTCGACGCGCATGCGCGCCACCTGGCCGAGCACGACTTTCTGACCGGCCTGCCCAGCCGCATCCTGCTGCGCGACCGCATGCGCCAGGCGCTGGCGGCGGCGCGCCGCAACGGGCGCCTGGTAGCGCTGCTGTTCATCGACCTCGACCGCTTCAAGGGCATCAACGATGCGCTGGGCCACCACATCGGCGACCTGCTGCTGCGCGAGGCGGCCGCGCGGCTGGTGCGCTGCGTGCGCAGCGTCGATACCGTGAGCCGCCAGGGCGGCGACGAATTCGTGGTGATCTTGGCCGACATCGGCGCCATCGACCAGGCGGCGCACGTGGCCACCACCATCGGCAAGGCCATCGCCCGCGAATTTCGCATCGACGCGCACCGGCTGCACGTGAGCGCGTCGATCGGCGTGGCCATCTTCCCGGCCGACGGCGACGACATCGACACCCTGATGCAACACGCCGACCTGGCCATGTACCATGCCAAAACCAATGGCCGCAACGGTTTCGCGTTCTTCAGCCCCGCCATGAACCGCCAGATCCGCCAGCGCGCCACGCTCGAAGACGAATTGCGCCTGGCCCTGGCGCAGGACCAGTTCCTGCTGATCTACGATGCGCAAGTCGAGATCGCCAGCGGCCAGCCGCTGGCAGCCGAAGCGCTGCTGCGCTGGCGCCACCCGGTGCGCGGGCTGCTGTTGCCCGAACAATTCATGGGCGTGGCCGAGGAGGCCGGCCTGATGGTACCCATCGGCGACTGGGTGCTGGCGCAGGCCTGCCTTGAAGCTGCGCACTGGCGTGCGGCCGGCCATCCGCTGGTGGTGGCGGTCAATCTATCGCGCACCCAGTTCATGCAGAAGAACCTGGCCGACAAGGTGGCCGCCACCCTGGCGGCCTCCGGCTTGCCGGCGCACATGCTGGAGCTGGAAGTGACCGAAGCGGTCATCATGCACCACGACGGCAACGCCCGGTCCACGCTGGCGGCCCTGGGCGCGCTCGGGGTGCGGCTGGCGCTGGACGACTTCGGCACCGGCTATACCCGGGTGGGGCAGTTGCGCGACTATGCGCTCAGTAAATTGAAGATCGACCTGTCGTTTGTCAGCGGGGGACTCGATGGGGAAGTGGCGCAGGTGGCGGTGGTCACGGCCATCATTGCCATCGCCCACAGCCTGGGGCTGACCGTGCTGGCCGAGGGGGTGGAGAGCGGGACGCAGTTTGAATTTTTACGGCTGCATGGCTGTGACCAGTACCAGGGGCGGTTTGCGAGAGCGAGCGGGCAGCTTGACGGGCTTGGTGGTTTATTGGATTGATGGGGTTGATGGGGTTGACGGGGGTGAAGGGAGGGGATATAGCCGCAGCCGCACCAGCACTTGCCCGTGATCGGACGCCTCCGGCTTGTCCTGCAACAGGTGGTCGTTCAGGTACGTTACATCGAGCACTTCGCCCACCGCGTTCGGTGACGCCGGGTTGAATTCTTCCGACACCAGCACGTGGTCGATGGTGGTGTAGTGTCCTTCGTGGATGTGGGTATAGCCGACGTGGCGCAGGCGGTCGCGGCCCAGCTGGATCTGGTTGCTGTCGAACAGCCGGCCGCTCAATTCCTCCCCGGCCACGCCGGCGCAGCCCGATCCCATGACGATGGTGGTGGTGACCGCCTCGATGGTGTCGTTGAAGTCGCCGAGGATGATGCGCGGGCGGCGGCCATCGCGGTCCATGGCCGAGAGCAGGGCGCGCAGGGCCACGGCCTCGGTGCCACGGCGGATCAGCGAGCGCAGGTTGGCCTGGGCGTATAACAGAGGATTGTCGTTGCTGTCGCCGTGGCGGTAATCGGGCCGCTTCGATTTCAGGTGAATCACCAGCACGTCGACGATGCGTTCGTCGGGCAGCACCACCTGGGCGTGCAGCGGCGCGCGGGCAAAGCGGTCGAGGTCGGTGTGACCGTCGGGCAGGGTGGCGCCGTCGGGGAACACCATGTAGGCGGTGGCGGGGCCGGCCAGCGGCAACCGCGAGATCAGCGCCACCTGGGGCGTCAAGCGTGGTTCGCCGGTGACGGGATCGGGCGCGGGGTCGAAGCCGCACAGCGTGGCGTCGCGGTAGCGGCTGCTGTGGGCCAGCACGTCGCGCAGCGCGGCCATCGAGAAAATCTCCTGCAAGCCGATCACGTCGGCGTTCAACTGGTCGAGCTGCTGCGCCGTCCACACGACTTTGGCCGCGTATTCGTCCGGCGTGAGGGGCGCCAGATTGTCGTACAATTTCGCCCCGGGCTGGGAAAGATTGCAAACGTTGAAAGTGGCAAAGCGGATGTCCTGCGGCATAATAAGAAACTCCCAGTCGAACTCGTTCACAAACTGACGCAAAAACAGCGTATCACGCATGGCTAAAAAAGAGCACATCTCAGAGACCCCGGCCACCAGCCTGCTGCGCAAGCACAAGGTGGTGTTTTCCGAACATCCGTACGACTACGAAGACCACGGCGGCACCAGCGTGTCGTCGCGCGCGCTCGGCGTCGACGAGCACCACGTGGTCAAGACCCTGGTGATGCAGGACGAGGCCGCCAAACCGATGATCGTGCTCATGCATGGCGACTGCAAGGTCTCGACCAAGAACCTGGCGCGCGGTATCGGCTGCAAGTCGGTGGAACCGTGCAAGCCGGATGTTGCCACGCGCCACAGCGGCTACCAGATCGGCGGCACCTCGCCGTTCGGCACGCGCAAGGCCATGCCCGTGTATGTCGAGCATAGCATCCTTGCGCTGGAAACAATTTATATCAATGGCGGCAGGCGGGGATACCTGGTCGGCATCGCCCCGCAGGTGCTCACTGATCTGCTCAATGCCGAGCCAGTGCACTGCGCACTGGCCGAGTAAGCCGGGCCGGTGTATATTCTGCGGCCCCCGAGGGACGCTATAACTAGAGGAAACAATGAATACAGTTTGGATGACCGTGGCCGCCTACCTGATCGGCTCGATCTCATTTGCGGTGATTACCAGTAAATTGTTCGGCATCGCCGACCCGCGCACCTATGGCTCGAAAAACCCCGGCGCCACCAATGTGTTGCGAAGCGGTAACAAGTCGGCTGCCATCGTGACCCTGATCGGCGACGGCGCCAAGGGCTGGCTGGCCGTGTGGCTGGCGATCCGCTACCAGCAGCAATTGCAGGTGGGCGACGCCACCATCGCCCTGGTGGCGATCGCCGTGTTCCTCGGCCACCTGTGGCCGGTATTCTTCCGTTTTGTCGGTGGCAAGGGCGTGGCTACCGCGCTGGGCGTGTTGCTCGGTCTCGACCCCTGGCTGGGCCTGGCCACGTTGGCCACCTGGCTGGTGATCGCGTTTGCGTTTCGCTACTCGTCGCTGGCGGCGCTGGTCGCTGCGCTGTTTGCGCCGTTCTACTATGGCTTGCTGTTCGGCGTGGAGCCGCAATTGCTGGCCGTGTTCGTGATGAGCGGCTTGCTCATCTTCCGCCACAGCAAAAACATCGGTAACCTGATGGCAGGCAAGGAGAGCCGGATCGGCAGCAAGAGCAAGCCGGCAGCCAAGGCCGGAAAATAATTGCGGGATGGCGGTTGATTCCGCCAATGACAGCCCCATCTGTCATAAATCACGTTTTGCAAAGGCCGTGCCATGTCCAGTTCCATCAAGATCGATTTTGTTTCCGACGTCTCCTGCCCATGGTGCGCCATCGGCCTGAAGTCCCTGCAGCAGGCCATCGACAACATCGGTGACGCTGCCCGGATCGACCTGCATTTCCAGCCGTTCGAACTCAATTCCAAGATGGGCCCGGAAGGCCAGGACATTGGCGAACACCTGACCGAAAAATACGGCTCGTCCCCCGAGCAGCAGGAACAGGCGCGCGCCATGATCCGTTCGCGCGGCGCCGAAGTCGGTTTCGATTTCGCCATGGACAAGCGCAGCCGCATCTACAACACTTTTGATGCCCACCGACTGCTGCACTGGGCCGGCCTGGAAGGCAAGCAGACCGAACTCAAACTGGCGCTGCTGGGCGCCTATTTCACCGACGGCGAAGACCCGAGCTCGCACGAAGTGCTGGCCCGCGTAGCCGCCAGCGTGGGCCTGGACCGCGACGGTGCACTGGCTGTGCTGCAGTCGAGCCAGTTTGCCGAGGAAGTACGCGAGCGGGAACAGTTCTTCCAGCGCCACGGCATCAACTCGGTGCCGGCCGTGATCATCAACGAGCAATACCTGATTTCCGGCGGCCAGCCGGCCGAAGTGTTCGAGCGGGCGCTGCGCGAAATTATTTCCAAGGCCTGACGCCAATAAGCAGGACCCCGGGGCGCGGCTTTTGCTTTAAACTTAACATCTACGCCGTTCCCGAGGAAACCCATGCAGGCCGCAGAACATGTCACGTCGCCCGCCACCGCTCGCCCGGTGGTTGACAACTTCCGCCTGGCTGCGCTGCATCGCTATCACATCCTCGATACGCCCGCCTGCGAGGATTTCAGTTTCCTCACCGAGCTGGCGGCGCGCCTGTGCAACGTGCCGTACGCCTTCGTTTCGCTGGTCGATGCCGACCGTGTGTGGGTGAAAGCCTGCACCGGCATGCAGCTGGGCCAGTTGCCACGCAACGACAGCTATTGTTCGCTGGCCGTGCTGGGCACTCCCGACCTCGAGATTCCCGACCTGCAGGGCGATCCGCGCACGGCTCACCTGCCGCTCACCGTCACCTCGCCGTTCATGCGCCGCTACAGCAGCGTGGCGCTGATGTCGTCCGACGGCTTTGCCATCGGCGCGCTGTGCGTGCTCGATACCAAGCCCGGCTACCTGGACCGCCAGCAGCGCGCGATGCTGGTCAAGCTGGCGCACCAGGTGATGGCGCTGATCGAATTGCGCGCCAGCGAAAAAACCCTGGCCGCCACCGTGCGCGAACTGGAACAGCTGGCCACCACCGACGAATTGACCGGCCTGCACAACCGCCGCTCGCTGTTGCACCGGCTGCGCTTCGAGACCGCGCGCGCCAAGCGTTTCCGCGCGCCGGTGTCTGCGGTGATGGTTGACCTCGACTACTTCAAGCGCATCAACGACGAATTCGGCCATGCAGCCGGCGACCAGGTGCTCGCTGCCATTGGCCAGCTGGTGCGCGACCACGTGCGCGAGATCGACGTTGCTGGCCGATATGGCGGCGAAGAGCTGTGCGTAGTGCTGCCCAACACGGCGCTCGACGGCGCCATGCACTTTGCCGAGTCGCTGCGATTGCGCATTGCCGCACAGACGCACGAAATCGGTCCGCGCATGCTGGCAGTCACAGCCAGCTTCGGCGTGGGCACCTTCGATCACTTCGACGTGGCCGACGCCGAAAGCTTGCTGCGCCAGGCCGACGCCGCCCTGTACCGTGCCAAGCGGGGCGGGCGCAACCGCGTCGAAGGTCCCTCCACCGAGCGTCTCTAAATAAGGAATCGCCATGCCCACCGCAACCCTGAACGGCGTCGTCATCGCGCAAGCGGCCGACGATGAAGTCGTGATCGTCGAAAACAACGTCTATTTCCCGCGCAGCGCGGTCAATCCCGACTATCTGCAACCGAGCAGCCACACTTCGCGCTGCCCGTGGAAGGGCCTGGCCAGCTACTACACCGTGTCTGCCGACGGCCATACCAGCGAAAACGCTGCCTGGTACTACCCGGCGCCGTTCGAGGCCGCCAAGGAGATCCAGGACCGCATCGCCTTCTGGCGCGGCGTGGAAGTGCAGCGCTAAGGGCATGGCGCTCGCGGCCAAACCATATCTGCAGCGGATTACGGCGCTGTTTGGCGCCGAGGTCGACTGGGACAGCCATCCGTACAATGTGCCTGCCGTGCAGGCGCTCGAATCGATCGACTTCCATGCCGACGTGACGTTTTTCATTGGCGAGAACGGTGCCGGCAAGTCCACTGTCCTGGAGGCCATTGCGCTGGCGCTGGGTTTTTCTCTCGACGGCGGCAACTTCAATGTCAGCCGCCTCAACAGCGCACAGGAGCAGGCGCCGCTGGTGCGTGCGCTGCGCTTGCAAAAAAGCTTCAAGTTTCCTCAAGATCGCTACTTTTTGCGGGCGGAGACCTTTCACCATGTCGCCAGCTTTCTCGACGCGGCCAACGACCGCACATCGTCAAGCAAGGCGTCGCTGCACACACGTTCCCATGGGGAGGCGTTCATGGACGTGATGCTCGGCAGGCTCACCGGCAAAGGCCTGTACCTGCTGGACGAGCCGGAAGCGGCGCTTTCCCCCAACCGCCAACTGGCGGCACTGCGCCTGATCCACCAACTGGTGCAGGACCAGTCGCAGTTCATCATCGCCACCCATTCGCCGATCCTGCTGGCGTATCCCAACGCCAAAATTTTACTGTTCGACGACACCGGCATCACCGAGGTGGCGTACGAAGACACCGAACATTACGCCATCACGCGCGACTTTCTTAACCATTACCCGCGCCGGCTCGCGCAGCTGTTCGCCCCTGAGTGACCCATGGATAATCTCACCCACAGCATCATCGGCTTCGGCGCCGGCGAATTACTGCATCGCAGCCTGCCGCGCGAGCTTGAGGACGGCGCCCAGCGCGTGCGCCACCGGCTGCTGCTGGTCTCGTGCGCGCTGGCCAGCAACTTCCCGGATCTCGACCTGGTGCTCAACAATTTGCTGCCGGCGCCGCTGGGCTACCTGCTGCACCACCGCGGCCACACCCACACGGCGCTGCTGGCGATCCCGCAGGCGCTGTTGCTGGCAGCATTGATCTGGCTGCTGTGGCCGTCGGCGCGGGCGCTGCTCAAGGCCAGCGCCACCGCGCGCTGGGGCCTGGCGGCCAGCATCGTCCTCGGCTTCACGTTGCACCTGGCGATGGATTTCACCAATTCGTACGGCGTCCACCCCTGGTATCCGTTCGACGGCCGCTGGGTGTATGGCGACATGGTATTTATCATCGAGCCGCTGTTCTGGGTGGCGATCGGCGTGCCGATGGCGCTGATCATGCGCTGGCGCGCGGCCCGCTGGCTGGCGCTGACCGGCCTGCTGGCGGCGCTGGTGGCGTTTGCCATCAAGGGTTACCTGGGCTGGATCGCCCTGGCGATCCTGCTCAAGGTAGCGGTGTTGTGCGGCGCTGTGCAGTCGCGTTCGGGCCGTGACAGCCGCGCCGGCGTGGCGCTGGGCCTGTTGCTCGGCATCGGCTTTATCGCGGTGCAGGGCGTGGCCTCGCACCTGGGGCGGGCGCAGATCACGGCCGCGTTGCAGCAGCTCGATCCGGCTTCGAAGGTGGTGGATGTGGCGATGACGGCGTTTCCGTCGCAGCCGCTGTGCTGGGCCTATGTGAGCGTGGAGAGCAACGAGGCGGCTGGCACCTATCGCCTGCGGCGCGGCATTGCCAGCCTGGCGCCGCAATGGGTGGCGCCGTTGTCGTGTTCGGTGGCGCTGGTCGAGCATGGCGCCTCGGTGACGCTGGCGCCCGGTATCGCCCAGTTCGGCAGGGAAGACGATGACCTGAAGCGGTTGCGTACGCTGAGCGTCGAGAATTGCCGGGTCAACGCCTGGCTGCGATTCGGTCGTGCGCCAGCGTTCGATGTCGACGGCGGCACCGTGTCCGATTACCGCTATGCCATCACGTCGCGCGGCAATTTCACCACCATGCCGCTGGCGTCGCAAGAGCCTTGTCCGACCGGCGTACCGGGCTGGGGTTATCCGCGTGCCGACTTGCTGCATGGTGGAGCGCAGTAACGCACCGAATCGGACCATGCATCACCGTAACGTGTGGTATCACAACCACAGTTATACCTAGTATGGTGCGGTGGGCGCAGTAATCGCTGATTCTCCTTGGCACAACAATTGCTGTGCCCTTCAGAAAGGAAGATTATCGAACTTAACAGGACAGTGAGGAGGACGTTATGAATGTAATCGAAGACAAACCAAAATCGCACGCCGTGCACGAGTCCGCAGCCGACGAACACCGCCTGCGCAGCGAGCGTATCGCTGCCCGTGGCGTTCGCCTGGGCAAGGGCAAGGTACGTTACCTGATTCCGTTAGTGGGTCTGGCAGTGCTGGCCTCGATGGCCTTCGCTACAACTTAAACGACTTTGATGTCGTCCAGCGGCCAGCGCGGCCGCACATTGAAGCTGTAGTCGCGCTGGGCGGCGTTGGGGTTGATCATCAGCCGCATCGCGCCCGCGAAAGCGATCATCGCGCCGTTGTCAGTGCAAAATTCCAGTTCCGGGTAAAACACCTTGAACTTCTTCTTGGCTGCCGCCGCATTGAGCGCCGCGCGCAACTGCGCGTTGGCCCCCACGCCGCCGGCGATCACCAGTCTTTTCAAGCCCGTGTGCTTGAGTGCGGAGACGCATTTGGCGGTGAGCACTTCCACGATCGCATCGACAAAGCCGCGCGCAATATTGGCCTTGTCCTGCTCGCAGATATTGGCGATCACCTTCTCTTCGTGGTTCTTCACCACTGTCAGCACCGCCGTTTTCAGGCCGGAAAAGCTGAAATTGAAATCCTTGGAATGCAACATCGGGCGCGGCAGCTTGTACGCTGCCGGGTCGCCGAATTCGGCCAGGCGCGAAATCGCCGGGCCGCCCGGATAACCGAGGCCCAGCAGCTTGGCCGACTTGTCGAACGCTTCGCCGGCGGCGTCGTCGAGCGTCTCGCCCAGCAGGGTGTACTGGCCCACGCCATCGACGCGCATCAACTGGGTATGGCCGCCCGATACCAGCAGCGCGATGAACGGAAACTCCGGCGGCTGCGAGGCCAGCAACGGCGAGAGCAGGTGGCCTTCCAGGTGGTGCACGCCCAGCACCGGCCGATCGAGCGCCAGTCCCAGGCTGCACGCCACCGACGAGCCCACCAGCAGCGCGCCGGCCAGGCCGGGGCCCTGGGTGTAGGCGATGGCGTCGATATCGGCCAGCGTCTTGCCGGCGCCTTCCAGGGTTTGCGTCAGCAGCGGAATGGCGCGGCGAATATGGTCGCGCGAGGCCAGCTCGGGCACCACGCCGCCGTATTCCTCGTGCATGGCGACCTGCGAATACAGGGCATGCGACAGCAGGCCGTGCTCGGTATCGTAGAGCGCCAGGCCGGTTTCGTCACAGGAAGATTCAACGCCGAGAACAATCATGGAAGGGCTGCAAAGGTAAGGGGAAGTCCGCCATTGTAAAGGAAAGCGGGCGCTTCCACCTCCGGCCGGTGCACCAGCGGTTGCACCACCGGGCCCCGAACACGCACTGCCGAAGGGAGTAATTTTGCCGTTTGGTCAGGATTGCATGGCGTTTTACACCGTTTGCCTGTGGCACCGGTTTTGCTTAGTAAAACGACGAAGTGACTGCGGGAGGGGAATATGTCAGGGCAATGGAAACAGGTGTGCAAACTCAAGGATGTACCGCTGGACGGCGCGCGCATCGTGCCGCGTGGCCTGGCGTGGCAGGAACTGCCCGGTGTGGCGCTGTTCCGTACCGACGAGGAAAGCGTATTTGCCGTGCTGGAGACGGCCAACGTGGAGCCACGCCAGAGCGGCGCGCGCCGCTACACGGTCAAGATCGAGGATTTCAAGGTCTATCTCGACCTGGCCGAACTGAGCGCGCCAGCCAGCAAGGCGGAAGCTGCGCTGGCGGGTTCGTTCGGCGTGGCCACGCGGGTGATGGTGTTCGGCTGAAAAACCAACGGCCTGCGGCGCATACTACGCCGCAGGCCGATGAGCCGTCATTGCCACTCAGGCGGCAATCCAATCATTAAGGACGCTGCAACAACTGCTTGTGCGCATCGCGCAACATGGTCTCGGTCGTGTCCCAGTCGATGCAGCCATCGGTGACCGAGCAGCCGTAAGTCAGCTGGCTCAAGTCCGCCGGAATCTTCTGGTTGCCGCCGACGATATTCGATTCGATCATCACGCCCACCAGCGACTTGTTGCCCTGCACGATCTGGTGGATGACATCGGCCATCACCAGTGGTTGCAGTTCCGGCTTTTTATAGCTGTTGGCGTGCGAGCAATCGACCACCAGGTTGGCTGGCAGCTTGGCCTTGGCCAGCGACTGTTCGGCAATCGCGATCGACACCGAATCGTAGTTCGGACGGCCATCGCCGCCACGCAGCACGACGTGGCCGTAGGCGTTGCCGCGCGTGCGCACGATTGCTACATTGCCTTGGGCATTGATGCCCAGGAACGCGTGCGGGTGCGCCGACGACAGGATGGCATTGATGGCGATGCTGATGTCGCCGTCGGTACCGTTCTTGAAACCGACCGGCGTGGACAGGCCCGACGACATTTCGCGGTGGGTCTGCGACTCGGTGGTACGGGCGCCGATGGCGGTCCAGGCGATCAGGTCGCCCAGGTATTGCGGCGAGATCGGGTCCAGCGCTTCGGTGGCGGTGGGCAGGCCCAGCTCGCACACGTCGAGCAGGAACTGGCGCGCTTTTTCCATGCCCTCGTTGACGCGGAACGAATCGTCCATATCCGGGTCGTTGATATAACCCTTCCAGCCGGTGGTGGTGCGCGGCTTTTCGAAATACACGCGCATGACCAGCAGCATGGTATCGGCCACTTCCGCTTGCAGCGCCTTCAGGCGGCGCGCGTAGTCGAGGCCGGCGACCGGGTCGTGGATCGAGCACGGACCGACCACCACGAACAGGCGTTTGTCTTCGCGGTCGATAATGTTGCGCAGGGCTTCGCGGCCCTTCATCACGGTCTCGGAGGCGCTGTCGGTGAGCGGCAGCTTGCGGTGCAAGACTTCCGGCGACGGCATCGGCGCGAACGAGGTAACGTTGATGTTTTCGATATCTGGGGAAATCATGGCTTTTTGCGTGAATTTTATTCGGGGGAGGTATAGTGTAGCCGAAGTAAACAATACTGGCTTCGCCAGTAAGGTTTTTCGCTACAGCCCCAACTCTTCCGGTAGATGCTTATGACGACATCCGAACCCTTCCTGGCCGCCCGACTCATCAAGGAGATCGGCCGCGGCAAAAACGGCGCACGCAGCATGTCGCGCGATGACGCCCACGATCTTTACCAGGCCATGCTCGACGGCCGCGTGTCCGACCTCGAGCTGGGCGGCATCCTGCTCTCGATGCGCATCAAGGGCGAGTCGATCGACGAAATCGCCGGCTTTCTCGATGCGGCCGAAGGCTCGTTCGAACCGCTGACGGCGCCGCCGGGCCAGTACGCCCCGGTGTGCATTCCCAGCTACAACGGCGCGCGCAAGATGGCCAACCTGACGCCGCTGCTGGCCATGCTGCTGGCGCGCGAAGGCGTGCCGGTGCTGGTGCACGGCGTGGCCACCGACCCGGGGCGCGTCACCTCGGCCGAAGTGTTTGCCGCGCTCGACATCACCGCCGCGCGCCACCGCGCCGAAGCGGAGGAAGCGATGGCCCAGGGCCACGTGGCGTTCATCACCATCGACGCGCTGGCGCCCAAGCTGGCCTACCAGCTGTCGCTGCGGCGCCGGCTCGGGGTGCGCAACTCCACCCATACCCTGGTGAAAATCATGCAGCCGTTCGTGGGACCGGCCTTGCGGCTGGTGTCGTACACCCATCCCGAATACCTGGAAATGCTCGGCGAATATTTCACGACTTCGGCCCTGCACGAACGCGGCGACGCCTTCCTGATGCGCGGTACCGAGGGCGAGACGGTGGCCAACGCCAACAAGGCGCAGCAGATCGACTGGTTTCACGGCGGCCTGCGCAGCACGCTGGTGCCTAAGCAGACGCAAGTGATCGAGTTGCCGCTGCTGCCCGAAGAAAAGGACGCCGCCACCACGGCGGCCTGGATCACGGCGGTTTTGAAAGGCGAAGTGCCGGTGCCGGCATCGATCGCCGAGCAGGTGGCGCAATGCCTGCTGGTCTCGCGTACCTTGCAGTCAAGGCAGCGGGTGAGTGAGCCGATCGAGTAGCAAAGGCGGGTAGGGCGGATCCTGCTGTACAATCCCGGCCCCCCCCGGCTGAAATGTTGTTGGCCGTTATACCGTCATCCTCGCGTACGCGGGGATGACGACTCGGCGGCTGATGACTTACTGTGGATGGCTAGCGGTCGGCGACTCGCGTCTTTCTTCGCGGGCAACTTATTGAATTGGAACTGGCATGGCAAAGTTTGATGTAGCAGTAATCGGCGCTGGCGCCGCCGGCATGATGTGCGCGGCCACGGCGGCCCAGCGCGGCAAGCGCGTGGTGCTGATCGACCACGCCGGCAAGCTGGCCGAGAAAATCCGCATCTCGGGCGGCGGCCGCTGCAACTTCACCAACATCAACACCACGCCGGCCAACTTCCTGTCCGAGAACCCGCACTTCTGCAAGAGTGCACTGTCGCGCTATACCCCGGCCGACTTCGTCGCGCTGGTGAAAAAGCACCGTATCGGCTACCACGAAAAACATCGCGGCCAGCTGTTCTGCACCGAATCGGCCGAGCTGATCATCGAGATGCTCAAGGACGAGTGCGCAGCGGGCGATGTCCACTGGCGCATGCCGTGCAAGATCGCCAGCGTCGAGCAGACCGATGGCGTCTATATCCTGGACACCGACACCGGCACCATCGAAGCCGACGCGCTGGTGATCGCCACCGGCGGCTTGTCGATCCCGAAAATTGGCGCCACCGATTTCGGCTACCGCGTCGCCAGCCAGTTCGGCCTGCGCATGGTCGAACCGCGTCCGGCCCTGGTGCCGCTGACGTTCGATCCGCAGGCGTGGGCGCCGTTTGCCGAACTGTCCGGCATTGCGCTGGAAGTGGAAGTGGCAACCGGGTCGTTGAAGGGGCGCAATCCAACCGGTGGACGTTTCCGCGAAGATTTGCTGTTCACCCACCGCGGCCTGTCCGGTCCGGCCATCCTGCAAATTTCGAGCTACTGGACCCCGGGCACGCCGATCGTGATCGACCTGCTGCCGGGTGTGGACGTGGCTGCCACGCTGATCGAAGGCAAGGGCACCATCAAGAAGCAGCTCGGCAACGTGCTGGCCCAGTGGTTGCCCACGCGCCTGGCCGAAGGCCTGCTGCTGGCGCACGGCTTTGCGCTCGACGCGCGCCTGGCCGACATGCAGGACGCCAGGCTGCGCGAACTGGGCGCGGCCATCAACCAGTGGACCCTGACCCCGAACGGCTCCGAAGGCTACCGCAAGGCCGAAGTGACGCGCGGCGGCATCGATACCCGCGACCTGTCGCAGCAGACCATGATGGCCACCAAGGTGCCGGGCCTGTATTTCATCGGCGAAGCGGTGGACGTGACCGGCTGGCTGGGCGGCTACAACTTCCAGTGGGCCTGGGCTTCCGGTGTGGCAGCCGGTCAAGCTGTCTGATATACTGGCCTTCTAGTTGTAACGGCGCAGGTGCAATCCAATCGCCCGATCAGTTCGGGAGCAGAAAGATTGTCAGAGTTGATGTGGGAGCTGACTCAGCGTCGTCTTGTTGTTTTTGCAGTCAAAGCCGTCTGCTTGGACCGTCTCGATGGTCCATGGACTTCCATTTTCCTGCAAAAGCTGCTATAGTCTCTGTCTCCCTATAACCTCAAACGGTTTGAATTTTTACATGACCACTATTCGCCTTAAAGAAAACGAGCCGTTCGAAGTCGCAATGCGTCGCTTCAAACGCACCATCGAAAAAACCGGTCTGCTGACCGAACTGCGCGCACGCGAGTTCTACGAAAAGCCAACGGCTGAGCGCAAGCGCAAGCTGGCTGCTGCAGTCAAGCGTCACTACAAACGCATCCGCAGCCAACAGCTGCCGAAAAAACTCTTCTAAGACTGCTCAAACCAATCCGGTCGTGCGGCGTATCTTGCGCCATTGCCCCGGGTCGGATCTTGCTGCATCTAGAGAATGCCCGCTCCGGTTCGCCGCAGCGGGTTTTCGCGTTTATACTGCACGCGTTTTTATTTTGCAAAATTTTAAAAGGAAATCCTCATGGGCCTGCGAGAACAAATCACTGAAGACATGAAAAACGCCATGCGCGCCAAGGAAGCCGGCCGCCTGTCCACGATTCGCCTGATCCTGGCCGAAATCAAGCGCAAGGAAGTCGATGAGCGCATTGAAGTCGACGACCAGCAAACCGTTGCCATCGTCGAAAAAATGATCAAGCAGCGCAAGGACTCGATCACCCAGTTCGAAGCCGGTGGCCGTGCCGACCTGGCCGACATCGAAAAAGCCGAACTGGTGGTGCTGGCCGCCTACATGCCAGCCGGCCTGTCGGACGAGGAAATCGCTGCTGAAGTGACTGCTGCCGTGGCTGCCTCGGGCGCTGCCGGTCCGCAGGACATGGGCAAGGTCATGGCCATCGTCAAGCCCAAGCTGGCTGGCCGCGCCGACATGACGGTGGTTTCCGCCCTGGTCAAAAAGGCGCTGGCACCGGCCTGATGTGTTGCTCTGCCGTGCTTGATCGGTGTCAAAACCGGATCAGCACGGCGGTATAGTCTGAATAATTACCCTGGCACCGAACCCTGTGATCCCTCAATCATTCATTGCCGATTTGCTCAATCGCGTCGATATCGTCGACGTTGTCGGACGTTATGTGCAGCTCAAGAAGGGCGGCGCCAATTTCATGGGCCTGTGCCCATTCCATAACGAAAAATCCCCGAGTTTTACGGTCAGCCCCACCAAGCAGTTCTATCACTGCTTCGGCTGCGGCGCGCATGGCACCTCGATCGGCTTCCTGATGGAATACTCGGGCATGGGCTTTGTCGACGCCGTCAAGGATCTGGCGCAAAACGTCGGCATGGTGGTCCCCGAGCAGGACGACAAGATTCCCCCGGCCCAGCGCGCGCAGATGCAGGCCCAGACCATGGCCCTGTCCGACGCCATGACCCAGGCGTGCGATTTTTACCGCGCCCAGCTGCGCACCGCGCCGGACGCCATCGCCTACCTCAAGGGGCGCGGCCTGACTGGCGAAGTGGCCGCGCGCTTCGGCCTCGGCTACGCGCCGCCGGGTTGGGACAATTTGAAAGCCATCTTCCGCGACTACGACGTGGTGGCCCTGGCCGAAGCCGGCCTGGTGATCGACCGCGTCGATGAGGACGGCGGCAACCGCAAGCGGTACGACCGTTTCCGCGAACGCGTGATGTTCCCCATCAAGAATACCAAGGGCCAGGTGATCGCCTTCGGTGGACGGGTGCTCGATGGCGGCGAACCGAAATACTTGAATTCTCCCGAAACGCCATTATTTTCTAAGGGATTCGAGCTGTACGGCCTGTTCGAAGCACGCCAGGCGATCCGCGATGCCGGTTACGTGCTGGTGACGGAAGGTTATATGGACGTGGTGGCGCTGGCGCAGATGGGTTTCCCGCAAGCGGTGGCAACCCTCGGTACCGCCTGCACCCCGCACCACGTGCAAAAACTGATGCGCCAGACCGACACCGTGATCTTCAGTTTCGACGGCGACAAGGCCGGCCGCCGCGCCGCCCGCCGCGCACTGGAGGCGTGCCTGCCGCACGTGGCCGATAACAAGACCATCAAGTTCCTGTTCCTGCCCACCGAGCACGATCCGGACAGCTATGTGCGCACTTACGGCAACGAAGCGTTCGAGCAGGAGATTCACGAAGCGATGCCGCTGTCGCAGTTCCTGATCAAGGAAGTGGTGGGCGAGCATGATTTACAAAGCCCGGAGGGCAGGGCGCGCGTGCAGTTCGACGCCAAGCCCTTGTTGCAATCGATGACACCGACCGCGCTGCGGCTGCAGATCGTGCGCGGCCTGGCGCAGCTGACGCAAACTACGCCGCACGAGATCGAATCGCTGTTCGAGCTGGCCAAGCCGGTGGCGCTGTCGCGCAAGGCGCCGAGCCGCAGCGGCCGCCCGGCGCCGGTGGGGCTGGAGTTGCAGATCGTGCGCCTGCTGGTGGGCCATCCGCCGCTGGCGCTCGATATCGACGAGGCGGCGCTATCGGCGTTCCAGTTCTTTGGCGCCGAGGCTGCGGAGCGGCTGGTGCAACTGGTGGCCGGCGCCCAGGCGCTGGGCGCAAACGGCGGGTTTGCGTCGTTCGCCCAGCATCTGAAGTCGCAGGGCGACGAATACGACGAGATCATCAGCGAAATCGCCCGGGGAGCGGAGTCCGATGTCGATGCCGACCGCCTGTTCCTGCGCAGCGCCATCCGCCAGATCAAGGAAGATGCGCTCAAACAGGAGCTGATGCAACTGTCGGCGGCAGGCCTGACGCCGGAGAGTATCGCGCGCTTTCGCGAGATCACCGCGCAGCAGGCGCAGCTGGAAAGAGAGAAGCAAGCGGAATTTGCAAACCGCTAATGTTGTATCAATGTTCAAGTGTTGATCGCCGTCATGTTTTTGCAGGTTTACAGAGGGGCAGCGAGGGTGCTTCCCTCTGGAGTTTGAAAAGTGACGTGCTATAATAAAACGCTAAGTGTTGTATGTTTTGGCATCGTTTTTCCGTTCAGAGTGTGTTTGTTTTCAGTGAGTTAGGTTGTCGAGCAGCATGCAGAAAGCGCGATCGGGTACTAGGCAAAGAAATAAGACGCAGGTGAACCTACGCTTATGTTTGTTGTCTAACCCTGTCATCGTTTCTTGCCACTACGCATGAGTTTGATGCAGTAGAATTTTGCGGTCACAGCCTGACCAGGTATAAGTAGTCGTAGTGTTGTCGGACTTGTGAAGTCGGCAAGTTCGAAGACGTGGGTTCCAAGGGAACTGCAAGAAACTTTATCCTAAATAAGCAAGTCGTTGTGTAATCGAAAGCGCCTGTGCCAATCAAGAAACCTGAATCCAATGTGGCTGAAAAGCCGAGCAAAGCGACCGCAAAATCCGCTAAAACAGCGGATAAGGCGGAAACGCGTGTCGCCAGCAACAACCCGCCGGTGGTCAGCCAGACCACCGACGCGGCTACGCTGGCTGCCATCGATACTTCGGGCTACGTACTGCCGTCGGTCAAAGTGCCCGGCCGGCGCGGCCGCAAGCCGAAGGAATTCCAGCCTGAGAACGACGAAGTCGCCGCGCTGAACGCGGTCGAACGCGCCGAGCTCAAGGCCGTGGACAAGGCCAAGGCCAAGGACCGCAAGGCCAAGGAAAAAGCGCTGCTCAAGGATGCGTTCTCTTCGGACACTGAAGCGACCGAAGAAGAGCTCGAGCGCCGCCGCCAGAAACTCAAGACCCTGATCAAGTTCGGCAAGGAACGCGGTTTCCTCACGTACGCCGAGATCAACGACCATCTGCCCGAAAACATCATCGATCCCGAAGCGATCGAAGGCATTATCGGCACCTTCAACGACATGGGCATTGCCGTCTACGAGCATGCGCCGGACGCTGAGACCCTGCTGCTGTCGGACAACGTCGCCACCGTCACCAGCGACGACGAAGCCGAGGCCGCTGCGGAAGCCGCACTGTCCACGGTTGATTCCGACTTCGGCCGCACCACCGACCCGGTGCGCATGTACATGCGCGAAATGGGCTCGGTCGAGCTGCTCACGCGCGAAGGCGAAATCGAAATCGCCAAGCGCATCGAAGACGGTCTGAAGGACATGATCCAGGCTATCTCGGCCTGCCCGGTCACCATTGCCGAAATCATTGCCGCGTCCGACCGGATCCGCGCCGACGAAATCAAGATCGACGAAATCGTCGACGGCCTGGTCGATGAGAGCGACGACGGCAGCGCCGCCGCAGCACCTGCCCCGGCCGCCGCCAGCGATGACGACGAGGAAGATGAAGAAGCCGAGGAAGAAGAAGCCGAAGAAGAGGAAGAGGCGGGCAACTCCGCAGGCGCCGCCGCCGGCTACTCGGCCGAACAGCTCGAAGCGCTGAAAAACACCGCGCTCGAAAAATTCGACACCATCTCGCTGCAGTTCGACAAGATGCGCCGTGCCTTCGAAAAAGAGGGCTACAACTCCAAGGCCTACGTCAAGGCCCAGGAGGCGATCTCGTACGAACTGCTGGGCATCCGCTTCACCGCCAAGGTCGTCGAAAAGCTGTGCGACACGCTGCGCGGCCAGGTGGACGAAGTGCGTCACATCGAAAAGCAGATTCTCGACGTGGCCGTGAACAAGTGCGGCATGCCGCGCGCCCACTTCATCAAGGTTTTTCCGGGCAATGAAACCAACCTGGACTGGGTCGATGGCGAAGTGGCCGCCGGCCACGCGTACAGCGCCATCCTGGGCCGCAATATCCCGACCATCAAGGAATTGCAGCAGCGCCTGATCGACCTGCAAGCGCGCGTGGTGCTGCCGCTGCCCGATCTGCGCAACATCAACCGCCAGATGGCAGCCGGCGAAATGAAGGCGCGCAAGGCCAAGCGCGAAATGACCGAGGCCAACTTGCGCCTGGTCATTTCCATCGCCAAGAAGTACACCAACCGCGGCCTGCAATTCCTCGACCTGATCCAGGAAGGCAATATCGGCCTGATGAAGGCGGTCGATAAATTCGAATACCGTCGAGGCTACAAGTTCTCCACGTATGCCACCTGGTGGATTCGCCAGGCCATTACGCGCTCGATCGCCGACCAGGCGCGCACCATCCGCATCCCGGTGCACATGATCGAGACCATCAACAAGATGAACCGGATTTCGCGCCAGATTCTGCAGGAAACCGGCGCCGAGCCCGATCCGGCCACCTTGGCCATCAAGATGGAAATGCCGGAGGACAAAATCCGCAAGATCATGAAGATCGCCAAGGAACCGATATCGATGGAGACGCCAATCGGCGACGACGACGATTCGCACCTGGGCGACTTCATCGAGGACAACAACACGCTGGCGCCATCCGACGCCGCGCTGCACGCCTCGATGCGCGGCGTGGTGAAGGATGTGCTGGATTCGCTCACGCCACGCGAAGCGAAGGTGCTGCGCATGCGTTTCGGTATCGAAATGTCGACCGACCACACGCTGGAAGAAGTCGGCAAGCAGTTCGACGTCACCCGCGAACGGATCCGCCAGATCGAAGCGAAAGCGCTGCGCAAGCTGCGCCACCCGAGCCGTTCGGACAAGCTGAAAAGCTTCCTGGAAGCCAACTAAGACTTGACGTGCGCTGCCGCTAACCCTTATCCTCGCGCGTTCGCCCAAAAAGCGAACGCGCGTCAGCGGGGCCGGCAAGACCTCCAGCGCACAGGTATCACCTCGGGCCTCTAGCTCATGCTTGGTTAGAGCAGCGGACTCATAATCCGTTGGTGCCCAGTTCGACTCTGGGGAGGCCTACCAATTATTTGTCTTGTATATCAAAGGGTTGGCTGCGTGCCAGCCCTTTGTTATTGACGGCCGCCTCGTCCGTTTGTGACAGATTTGTGGTCGAGACCGCCTTCTCCAGCAATTTTCCCACCGTCTCCGCGTGGCGCGACATCTGCGCCGGTCCCAGGTGCGCGTACCGCCGCACCATGTCGAGCGACTTCCACGCCCCCATTTCCTGCAGGTCGTACACCGGGGTCCCGCTTTGCACCAGCCAGCTGGCCCACGTGTGCCGCAGGTCGTGCCAGCGGAAATTCTGGATGCCCGCCCGCTTGACCGCGTCGCGCCAGCTCTTGGTGTTGAGCTGGCTGACCGGGTAGCCAGCCCGGGTGAACACCCGCTCGGGGTGTTTGCCCAGCTGGCGCTGTAACACATCGACCGCAAACTGGCTCAGCGACACGTGGATGTCTTCGTCGTTCTTCGACTGCTCGGCCGGTATCCACAAGGTCTTGCGCACCAGATCGACCTGGTCCCACGCCAGCCGGTGCACGTTCGACTGCCGCAACCCGGTCGCCAGCGCAAACAAGGTCAAATCGCGCTGGTGGGGCATCAGTTCGGCCAGCAGCGCCTGCACCTCCGCTGGCGTAATCCAGCGCACGCGCCGCCGCACCTCCTTGTACAGCTTGACCTTGGGGACCTTCTCGATCCACTCCCATTCGTCGCGGGCGCGCCGCAGGATGGCGCGGATCAGCGCCAGGTAGCGGTTGGCCGTGGCGGCGCTGGCCTCCTTGCGCTTGTGTTCGGCCACGGCGATGAGCTGGTCGCGCGTGATCGCCGCCAGTGGCTTGCCCCGGAAAAACTGGTGCAGCCACGTGATCTTGGCGATGTCGTCCCGGTGCGTGCGTTTATGTTCCGTTTCCATGATCCATTTATAGGCTGCATCGTCCCAGGTGTAGGCCGGTTTCTGTCCGAGAGTGTCGATGCGCCACGTCTCGGCCTTTAATTCGTCGTGGTACCGCTGCGCCGACGCTTTGTCGCTGGTGCGAGCAGAGTGTCTAACGCGCTCTCCTGACGGTGTCGTGAAGCAGACCCACCAGGTGTTTCCGCGCTTGTAGAGTGACATGATTGATACTCCTTTCCAAGGGTCACCCGCATCGCTTGCCGAGGTTCAGGGTAGTGCGCACGGATGTAGGCGACAAGGTCTTCTTCCAAAAAAATCCACGCCCGCCCGATTTTGACGCCGGGGATCAGGCCCTGCTTGGCACGCTTGCGCAGTTCTTCCTTGTGGATGTGCAGGAAGGCGCTGGCCTGGAGAAGGTTCAAGGTGTTCATCTGATGGCCTCGTGAAAGAGGAACGTGGCGGGGGTGGTCCAGTCATTTTCGGAAGCGGGAACCCGCCTACCTTTGAGCGAGCGCAGCAGCAGGCCGACAATTCCGGCGCGCATTTGATCGGACGCAAAGTAGCCCGCGTGCAATCTGGCAGCACCGGTGTGGCGCAGCAATCCTGTGTTGCAGCAACCGCATCACCGGAGCACGCTGCCGTGGCGCCGGCGGTGGGCGAACGGTGCGATGCTGCCGGCGCTTGATCCCGCGCAGCTGCCATCGGTAGCGTCCGGCTACAGTGGAGCATTACGCGCCGCCGGTGGGGAGCAAGCCATGTTTTCGCTTCGCTCAAACGTGGCTTGCCCTGCGGGGCCGGGCGCGCTGCGCTTGCCACACCGGCGAGGTCCACGATGCATGCCGAACTGCCAAAACGTTACGCCAAAGGAGGTCGCCCCCAGGGCGACCCTGCCGACCTGCGCACAGCAACCATTGGCGTGCGGGTGTCCGCTGCCGAATACACGGTGCTGCGCGAGCGCGCCGCGTCGATGCAGATGAAGCCTGCCCAGTGGCTGCGCACAGCTGCCCTATCGCGTCGCCTGCCGCCACCACCCGTGGCGGCAATCAACCGCGAGCAGTACGCCGAACTGGCGCGGCTTGCGGCAAACCTCAACCAGCTCACTCGCCTGGCCAACGAGGGGCAGCATGTGACCGTCGCGCCTGCCTTACTGGCGCAATTGCTGGCCGAAACGCAGCGCCTGCGACTGCTCCTCCTTGGCGTCAAGGACAACGTCGATGATCGCTAAAGCCATCAAGGGGCGCGGCTTTCGCGGCGTGCTCGAATACGACCTGGCGGCCAGCAAGGGGCATGTCATCGACACCAACATGGGCGGCGACACGCCGCGCGCGCTGGCGAAAGAGTTTGGCGAGGTCCGCAAGCTGCGGCCCAGGCTGGGCAGGGCGGTATTGCACGTGTCACTGGCCGCTGCGCCCGGCGAGCAACTCAATGAAGACCAGTGGAAACAGGTGGCCCAGCGCTACCTGCACGGCATGGGTCTCGACAACAACCAGTACCTGGTGACGCGTCACACGGACACCGCGCATCCCCACGTCCACCTGCTGGTCAACCGGGTCCGCCTCGACGGCGGCGTCACCTCGGACAGCCATGATTACCGCCGCCACGAGGTGCTGATGCGCGCCATTGAGCGCGAATTCAAACTCAAGCAGGTACGGCTGTCCATCGAGGCGCAGCGCCATGCACCGACCAAAGGCGAGATCGAGGAGGGGCTGCGCACGGGCATGCCCTCCACGCGCCAGCGCTTGCAGCAGCTGTGCGACGGCGCACCGCAGCGCTGCCACGGTTTTACGGAATATGCAGAACGGTTGGCGGCGGTGGGCGTGCGCTTGGTGCCGGTGACGCAGCTGGACGGCACAAAACTATCGGGCCTGTCGTACCTGCTGGACGGCGTGATGATGAAGGGCAGCGACTTGGGTAAAGGATACAGCCCCATGGGGCTGGCAAAACGGGGAGTGGACTATGTCAAAGACCGAGACGGTGCAGCAGTTGGCCGCAGCCTCGAACGCGGCGCGGGTGCAGGCGTTGAACCAGCAGATCGAGTCCTTGCGCCAGGCGAAGCTCACCAACGTGGAAGAACTGGCAGCCATGCTGGAGCCATTAGCGCAAGCCATGGCGCTGCTGACCGAGGAGACCGCAGCAAGCCTGAGAAAGATCGAGCGAATCGAGCAGCGCAGCCGCGATCAGAGCAGCCAGTTCAACGTCCAGATGGAGAAAGCGCTGGTGTCGTGGAAGCAGGCCGCAACAGCAGCCAAGGCGGCGGCCGACCAGATGGACAGGGCGGAGGAGAACGCCGCCCTGCGGGGCATGGTGGTGGCGGTGCTGACCGGCTTGACCACAGGACTTCTCGTGAGCGCATTATGGCTTTGGCTCGCACGGTAGCGACGCAGCTGGCGTGGGCTCGGCGTGCAGCATCTGAATCAGTCCATGCCGCCCGAGTGAGCCTCTCGTTTGATCATAAAACCTCGTCGGTGCACTTAAAGGACAATGCTGGTAAGTCAGCACCGCAAGTCGTTAGTGGGCGAGTGCCGGAAATCCAGAAACAGATTTCTACACGACAGGTAATAAAAGGAAGCATGAAAAGGAGATAATATGTGGTGTTTCGCTAGCGTCCGCTTTCGCCCGAGGCTGTGTGAAAACTCAGAAAAATTCGGAGCCTTCAAAAAACGGCCTCTCAAAACGCGCGCTACGCGGTTTTCTCTATATTGGGAATGGTAACCCTACCCACCAATATTTTGAGATTTGGAGTTTTCACACAGCCTGGCCCCAAAGCAGACCTTCTCCTAGACACCGTGAATTTCGAAATCGAGCGACAGCATATTCAGGTGAATAACAGTTCGAGTGGACGGCGCATCCAACACATATTGAAGAAATGCATCAGTGCTCTCACCGTATAACCAATGATTTCCCGCTACAAGCGCGACGTGGTTCGCATCGTAACGGCAATGCATGTGTAATTGCTGCATCCGGTCGTAGTCGCCATCTTCGTCGTTGAGAGAAAACTGGCGAGTCAGGCTCAAGGAGACGCACGGGTCCCATGAATATGGGCCACCCCACTCGAAAAGAAGCATGTCTTGTTCAGCGTCTTTCGGGCATCCCTCGATTGAGGTCGACGCATAGAACTTTACGAACTCACTGAGCGCATCTGTGAGGGAAGTTCCAGAAGGTATCTGTCGCTTAATTTCTTTGAAGGCGTCGTGCGGTGTCATTTATTCCTCTGTCGACGTGTTCAATATTTACTGCATGAATGACCGTCTGGTTTTGGCCGGTCACTGCCGATTGTTCTCGACGGTTACGGTAAGGGGGCGCTGTCGACAGCTGCCGCCCGACATCGGACAAAGGTCGTGGCCTACTTACGCATAGTTAGCTTCTTCGGCTTTGAGATGTGAAGGCAACTCGCCCCATGCCTCTCGACCCCGGATGAACATCACGCGCATTGAGAAGCCACCTCGATAGTTACCTTTGTTTTTTATGTACACCCAATCTCTAAGGTCACTGATCGGATGACGATGAATTCGCTCCAGGTGCCCCGAATGGGTAGCAGGCGGAGTCATATACCTGACTTCCATATCGTCTTCGGTGATGGCCAGTAATTCGGACCATAAAAATTCGGTAGTTCGGTAATCCCCCCCTTAATGATGCGCACCAGAAGTAGAGGCTATGCGGCGAGGGCC
>NZ_LROM01000047.1 GCF_001758785.1 Duganella phyllosphaerae | reverse complement strand
CCCGTACGGGGTCCGACCCCATGGGTCTCGGGGGTAAACAGCGCCCGTATGGGGGCCGACCCCATGGGTTTCGGGGGTAAACAGCGCCCGTACGGGGCCGCCCCCTTCACCGGGATGCGGGTTTAAGCGGCCAAAGCGGGGTAGTCGGTATACCCTTCGGCCGACGGACCATAGAACGTCTCGGCATTCCACTTGTTCAGTGGCGCATCGATTTCCAGGCGGCGTGGCAGGTCCGGGTTGGCGATGAAGTCCTTGCCGAAGGCCACCGCGTCAGCCGTGCCTTTGTCGAGCAACTGCTGGGCGCCGGCCTTGTCCAGGCTTTCGTTGGCGATGTACACGCCGCCGAATTCCTTCTTCAACAGCGGGCCCAGGCTGTCTTCGCCCACGGCTTCACGCGCGCAGATGAAAGCGATCTTGCGCTTGGCCAGCTCGCGCGCCACGTAGCCGAAGGTGGCTGCCGGGTCGGAGTCGCCCATGTCGTGCGCGTCGCGGCGTGGCGCCAGGTGCATGCCCACGCGGTCGGCGCCCCACACCGCGATGCAGGCGTCGGTCACTTCCAGCATCAGGCGCGCGCGGTTTTCAATCGGGCCGCCGTAGTTGTCGGTGCGCTGGTTGGTTTTGTCTTGCAGGAACTGGTCGAGCAGGTAGCCGTTGGCGCCGTGGATTTCCACGCCGTCGAAGCCGGCCTTCCTGGCGTTTTCCGCGCCCAGTTTATAGGCGGCCACCACGCCGGCCAGCTCTTCGGTGTCCAGCGCGCGCGGCACCGGGTAAGGGCGCATCGGGCGCAGCAGGCTGACGTGGCCTTCGGCCGCGATCGCGCTTGGCGCCACCGGGGCGTCGCCGTTCAACAGGCTCGGGTCGGAGATGCGGCCCACGTGCCACAGCTGGGCGAAGATCACGCCGCCAGCGGCGTGCACGGCCGCAGTTACCTGTTTCCAGCCTTCCACCTGCTCGTCGGACCACAGGCCCGGCGTATCGGCATAGCCCACGCCTTGCGGGGTGACCGAGGTGGCCTCCGACAGTATCAGGCCGGCGCTGGAGCGTTGCACGTAGTACTCGGCCATCAGGGCGTTCGGCACGCGGTTGCCGCCAACGGCGCGGGCGCGGGTGAGCGGGGCCATGACGATGCGGTTTTTCAGGGTCAGGTCGCCAATGGTGATCGGGTCGAAGAGAGTAGGCATGTGTTTCCTTTATAAGGTCATTTGGTCGATGAAAGCCCGGATCGTGGCTTCATCACGTTGAAAATAATTCCACTGGCCCACGCGGTGCGACGTAATCAGCCCCGCCTTGAGCAAGATCGCCAGGTGGGCCGACACGGTAGACTGCGACAGCCCCACGCGCTGGTCGATCTGGCCCGCGCACACGCCATTGCTGAACGGATGCGACTGGGTCGGAAAGAACTGCTCGGGGTCCTTCAGCCACGCCAGGATCTGGCGCCGCGTGGGATTGGCCAGGGCTTTGTGGATCGCGTCGATATCCATATCGTCTTTTTACGATGTCAATATCGTGATCTTACGATATAAATGGAAAACGTGCTGGTGACCGCTGCAACAGTGCGGCCGCCAGGATGGGAAGGGGAATTATTGCTGGGCGATGACCCCTTGGTTGCCGCCGCCGGTTTGCGTCATGCTGGCGTTCAGCCGCTGGCCGTTTTGCCTGATGGTGGCCTGGTTGCTTGCTTCTGTCGCAATGATGCCGTTCTGAAGCAGCGACGCCGTATTCAGCGTGCCGCTCTGGGTGATGGCGTAGCTGCTGTCGCTGCCCGCCTGCTCGGTGGTCGCGGCATTGCGTTCGCCCATCTGGATCAGGTTGCCTGTACTACCTTCTGCAATGGTGCGGGTGGTGGCGATATTCTCGATGCCGTTCTGGGTGATGGCGTAGCGGGTCACCATGGCGTCGCCGCTCAGGGCGGTAACCCGGTTGCTTTCGCCAAACTGGGCAAGGTCGTAAAAAGTGTAGCCGGAAGAACGTTGCTCGATGCTGATCAGGTTGGCTATGCCGTTCTGGTCCGTATAGGAATTGGAAAAACCGTTGAGGCGGTTGAACACGCTAAGGGTGTTGTCGTCGCCCGTCTGCCGCGCGGTAAAACCGTTGGTCAGGGTGTTGGCGGCGTCGGCATCGACCCGGTTGTTGGCGCCTGCCTGCACCACGCGCGAAACTGTCTCGTAGGTCTCGTCCTGCCGGATGGCGCTGACGTTGGCTGCGCCCGTTTGCTCGAGCAGGAACCAGGTGCGCTGGCCACTGCGCTGGGTGCCAGCGGCGCGGTTGGCGCCGCCGGTCTGGCTGATTTCCAGGCGCAGGTCGGTCGCTTCGTATTGCCGCACGCCGCCGCTCTGGCTGTCCGGGTTGCCCACCAGGTTGTTGTTGCCGTTCTGGACCACCACGGCATAGACGCCGTCGCCGTTATCGGTCTGGGCGATGTAGGCGCGGTTGCCGACGCCCTTCTGGCTGGCGCTGGCGTTGTTGACATCCTGGGCGGTGCACAGCTGGCACAGCGTGACCAGCAGCGCTGCACTACAGGCGGGGAGGGGTGGTTTCATGATAGCTCCTGGGGTGGTGGAAAATCAGCGCTGGACGATGTTGCCGCGGTTGCCGCAGTTGCCGTTGTGGCCTGGGTCAGCTTGAAGCGATGGTCGGTGCCGCGCTGCCCGGTGGTGGCGACATTGCGAGCGCCGACGTGGGTGATGAGGCCTTCACTGACTTCGGCGGCGCTGGCAATCACGCTGGCAAACGGCTGGTTCGTCATATGGTCTCCGATGGCGGGATCAGTGTTGCAGAATGACGCCCTGGTTGCCATTGCCGGACAGGCTGGCGCTGGCAATGGCCCCGTTGCCCAGCTGCGTCACGCTCATGCTGTTGGACTGGCCGGTATTGGCGACGGTGGCGCGGTTGTCGGCGCCATGCTGGGTGATCGACATGCCGTCGGTCATGTACGCACCGACCTGTGCCAGGTCCGCCCGGTTGCGCAAACCCTGCTGGTCGATCTTGATGCCCGAGTAGTAATCGTCGAACTGCAGCACGTTGGCGTGGTTGCCGGTGCCTTCCTGGGTGACAACCGGACCGGCAAAGCCGCCGATGCTTTCAGTGATGACGATGGCGTTGTCCGTGCCTTTCTGGCTGGTTTGTATCAGGAACGGGAATACCGACACCTGGGACAGCGTGGCGGAATTGTTGGTGCCTTGCTGGCGCGCGACGATGTCCGACAAGCCGGTATCGCGCTGATAGGTGGTGGCTTGGTTGCCGGTGCCGGCCTGCTCGACCTCGGCGCCGGTGATCATGGTCGATTGCTGGAAGACGGATGCGCTGTTGCCGGTGCCGAGCTGGGTCACTGCCGCCGAGGTGCTCGAGATAGTCTGTTCCTGCACCACTGCCGCCAGGTTGCCGGCGCCGTTCTGCACAACTGTCGAGATTGCATCATCGGCCTGCGCTGCCTGGCCCGCGACCAGCACCAGGTTCAGCATGGCTGCCACGAGGACAGCGTTCAAATTGGTTCTCATCTTGTTCCCCGAAAATGTTGGATGGGCAGGAAGTCCCGGATAAGGAACTCCCTGCGGTAACGCTAACGATCAACGTTGTACGATGGTCGCGCGGTTGTTGCCGCCGGTCTGGGCGAGGGCGGCATTGCCGTTGTTACCCAACTGCATGATCATGGCCACGTTCGGTTGTGCGGCGGTCATTGCGGTGCCGGCCTGGGTAATGGTAGCGGTGTTCAGGTTGCCGAGTTGGCGGATCTCCGATTCGTTGAAGTTCTGGGTCTTGTTGACGGTCGCCAGGTTGTTGTTGCCGGTCTGGGTGACGATCGAATTGTTGCGCATGCCGCTGTTGCTGACGGTGGCGCGGTTGTCCATGCCGGTCTGACGCACCGTCATGTTCTGGGTCTCACGGGCGTTGTTCTGCACCATGTTGGCTTCGTTGCGCATGCCATTCTGGTAAATGGAAGGGTTCGAAGCGTAGTCGAGCACTTGCTGGACATTGGCCACGTTGGCCGTGCCTTGCTGCTCAACCACCGGCGAGGTGTTGGTGGCGCGTTCCTGCCGCACCGACAGCTCGTTGTCCGTGCCCACCTGGCGCGTGTTCACGGTGCCGGTCGCCACCTCGAACTGCGCGAACTCCGCGAAGTTGCTGGTACCGTCCTGGCGCGCGCTGATGTTGGCGGTGGTCACCGCTTCCTGGCGGGCCACCACCTGGTTGTTGTTGCCCAGCTGGGTGAAGGCCGCCGTGCTGTTCTGCACGTCGTCCTGCGCCACGGCGGCCTGGTTGGCGTTGCCGTTCTGGTTGATGGTGGCGGTGACGTTCTGCGAATTGGTTTGCATGATGCCTGCTGCGCCACCGGGCGTGCCCACGGTATTGTTATTGCCGGTCTGGGTGACGGTTGCGATGGCGTTCTGGGCGCTGGCCATTTGCTCGATGTTGGCCAGGTTGTTGGCGCCGTTCTGGCTCAGCGTGGCGCGGTTGCTTTGCGCGGTGGCCGGTTGCAGCACGCACATCAGGCTCAGGGCGGCGGCAACGGCGCCGGAAATGATGGTGGTTCTCATGACAGTCTCCTTTGGTTGGTTGGGTGCTACGGGGTGAAACGCTGTGGTTCTGTAATGGGTGCAGGGGCAGGGGCAGGGGCAGTCGCAGCAGGCGGGGCATGGGCAGCCAGGTGCTCGCCGGCGTAGCGCTGCACCACCGGGTTCGACCACTGGGCCGGGTCGGCCAGCGCCCAGTGCTGCTCGCGCACGCCCTGCACGATCAGGTGGCCCAGCGCGGCGGCGATCGCTTCGCTCACGCACAGCTGCGCCGGTTCGTTGCGGGTCATGCCCGCTTCCACTTCCACCAGGTCCTTCACGCTGACGAACTTGAAAAGGCTCGGATGCAGCTCGTACGAATAAATGGTCTTGGTGGTGGAAACGCTTTGCAGGATCTGGCCGCCGCGAATATCGACCGTGCGCAGGTTGACGGTGACCTGGTCCACCCGGTACTGCGACGACATGCCGATGCCGAGAAAGCGCGCGCCCGCGCCGCCGGTGCGCACATTGCTTTCGTAGGCGACGATACCGCCTTCGATCAGCACCGAGGCAGCGAGCAGCGGCGGCATTTGCACCGGCGGCGTGTCGGCCGGTTGCGGCATTTCCAGGGCGCGCACGATCTTGCGTTCGGTGAGCAGGTTCTGCAGGTTCTCGCGCTCCACCGGCACGAACCAGCCCGAGTCCTTCAGCGCCTTGACCAGCAGCGACGAAGCGCCCTGGGTGACGGCGGTGGAAAACGAGCTGTCCGGCGACGGCTTGTACTGGCCGGTCTGGTCGCGGATGCCGTACACGGCCACGGCAATCTTGCCCTTCGGCAACGGCAGTTGCAGCAGGTCGCGGCTGGCGGCGGTGAGCGTGGCCAGTTGCGCCACCGATCCGGCCTCGTCGCGCGGCGTTGACGGCGGGTGCGAGATGGCGCAGCCGGCGCCGGCCAGCGCCACGGCCAGCAGCACGATAATTGCACGCGGCTTCATTGCGACACCTCGAACGAGGTGGACGTGCCGGTGGTTTTATCGACGGTGGTAATGCGCAACATGCCGCCGCCCAGGTCGGTGACGGTGATGGTGAAGTTCGACGTCTGGAAGGTGCCCGGCAGCAGCTTGCCATCGGGGCCGGTGAGCTTGGACGTGGCGGCCGACGCCAGCTGCGAGAGCACCGTGCGTTCCAGTGTCTGGTTGAACTGCGCCAGCGGCGACTGGTCGAGCAGCGACGAGTAACCAAGGCCGCCCTTGTCCACGTGCTTGTTGGTGGCGGTGGCCAGCGCCAGCAGGTGCTGGCCGTTGGCCGGATAGCCGCCGAAGGACGGGTTCACGGCTTGGTACACCAGCTCGGTGGCGTGGGTGTTGCAGTGAAGGGCGCCGGCAAGCAGTATCAGCATGCCAGTGCGAAATGTACAGGTGCGCATCGGAGTCTCCTTGTTGTGAGGTCAGAATTCATCGGGCGCCAGGTCGGCGTCGTGGAACAGCTTGCGTTCGGCGTCGGTACGCTGCACGGTGGCCCACACGTGTTGCACGGCATTGGCGGCCAGCTCGGGCAAGGCCGCGCGCGCCGGCGGCAGGCGCAGTTGCAGCACGGTGCGCTGCGCGTAATCGATCCATACCTCGCTGCCGAAGCGCGCCGACGGCCGTTCGCGGATCGCCAGCGTGACTTGGTCGCTGCCGTCCTGGTCGCGCCAGGCCGCCAGAAAATGCTGGGAAAAATCGTGGCCGGCGGTGGTGATGGTCTGCACCGTGACCACGCCGGTCGCGCGCGGCGGCTCGGGGTTGGCAGCGAATGCGCGCATCGAAAACAGCGCTGTTGCCGCAATAAACATGACGCGTAAAAACATGTGATCCTCGCTGCCGTTGAGGCCGTAATGGCCGGGTGGTCAGTCGAGTATAGAAGTCGCGTTCGCCTCAAATTTGACGACGATCACGCGCGGGGACGATATGATTTTGTGGGGGAAAGGAAGTGGAAAAACGTGCTTGAGCCCGTGAAATCAATTAGTGTAGAGGTATCGAAAACGGCTCGGGGAGCATCTCATGTCCAACCATTATCTCGACGTTGCCATCGGCTTGTCGTTCACGTTTCTGGCAGTGAGCCTGCTGTGCAGCGCCACCCGCGAGGCGATCGCTTCGCTGTTTCAGACCCGCGCCAAGGTGCTGCTCGACGGCGTGCTGACGATGTTGCACGAATCGGCCGCCAAGCCGCGCCTGCGCGGCGTGGGCCCGTCGATCGCGCGCCTGCTGCGGCGTGACGACTGTTTCGGGCTCGACCGCCTCGGTAATGACTCGCTGGCGGCCGACGTCATGCGCCATCCGCTGATCGTCGGCATGGCGCAGCGCGGTCGCATGCCGTCCTATATCCCGGCGCCGATTTTTGCGCGCGCGTTCGTGTCCACGCTGATCGCCCGCTATGGCAAGGCCCACACCGCGCAACTGCTGCTGGCCAGCACCGGCAACGACGGCCTGGCGCGCACCCTGCTGGCGATCATGGGCGAAGGGCCTAACGACGCGACCGCGCTGGAAAACGCCGTGCGCATCTGGTACGAGACGGTGATGGAGCGCATCACCGGCTGGTACAAGCGGCGCTCGCAACTGGTGCTGTTCTGCGTGGGTTTGTTTTACGCGGGCGCGATGAATATCGACGCGCTGGTGCTGAGCCAGCGCCTGTGGCAGGACGACAGCGTGGCGGCCGAACTGGCCAAAACCAGCGCCGAGACCATCGCCGCCGGCCGCGTGAAAGCAGACCCCGCCGCCACCCCGGCACAGGCGCTGGGCCAGGCCGTCGCGGCGCAAAAGGCGATCGACAAGGTGGCAGGTTTGCCGGTCGGCTGGCCGTCGTCGCGCTTCGAAAATTCTAGCGGGCAGGGCGCAGCGGCGTGGATGCTGGCGCTGGGGTTTGCGCTGCTGGGCTGGATAGCGACCGCGTTTGCCTCGTCGCTGGGGGCGCCGTTCTGGTTCGACGGCGTAGGCTGGCTGCTGGCGCTGCGCGGCACCGGCGTCAAGCCGCCGGTGGAGTCGTTTCCGGCGACGGCGGTGACGGTGTTGCCGAGTTTGACGACAGCGGTGCGCGAAAACTAGCGCCGCCCCGATTTTCAGTCGCCGCTGCGACGCAGCGGTGTCTGGCGTGGCAGCCGCACGGTAAAAGTCACGCCGGCATCCTCGTGCGAGCTGACCGAAATTTCACCATCGTGCGCACTGACGATCTCTTTGACGACGTAGAGCCCCAAACCCAGGTTTTGCATGTGTGCTCCCACCCGTTCGCTGGCCGGGCGGATGGCGAAGCGCTTGATTGGATCGAACAGGGTGCGTAATTTGGTCTGGGAGAAAATTTCGGCCTGGTTGTTGACCTCATACACGACTTCGCCCGCAAGTCCCATGATCGATACGCTGATCGGGCTATCGGGGGTACTGTGTTGAATGGCATTGGAAATCAGGTTGGAAAATGCCTGGGCCATGCGTTGTCCATCCCATGTCCCCACCAGGTCACCGTCTGCGCTCAGTTCGAATTTGCGGTCGGGATTGAAGGTCTTTGCTTCATCGATCGTGTTCTGGCAGATTTCCAGCAAATTGACCGTGCGCGGATCGATCGGGATGCCTTCCCCCAGGTGCGTGGTCGAGAAGTCCAGCAGGTCGCGCACGATGGCGTCCATGCGTTTGGAACTGTTGAGGATGCGGAGCCCCACCTTCAATGCCTTCGATGGCAGTGTCTGGTCCATCAGCAGCACTTGCGCGCCCATGCTGACCGCGCCGAGCGGTGTGCGCACGTCATGCCCGAGGATCGCCAAAAACAGGTTTTGCGCTTCCCGCAGCATTTTTGCGTAACGCTCCATCGACTCGGTCTGCGCCTGGTCGATTGCCTCGTTAAAACGGATCATGTCCTCGATGTCGCCAGGCGATGTGATTTGCTTGTGCTGTGCCCACAGACGTAAGACGCTGGAGCGCAGCGCCCTGAATTCCGCCATGACATGTTCGCCGGAGAATCCTGCCGCAACCCGTTCTTCGGCGTGCAGCTGGGCGGCTGTATCGCCCGCGAGAGCGACCGCCAGGCCTTTGGACTTGGCAATGCCCTGGTGCTCCGACTGCGGCGTATCGAGGTCTGTTGCAATCACCCGCAACACTGCGCTTGCATGGTCGCGCAGTTCGACCCTGGTGGCGTCTTCCAGTGGCGCCAGCGATGCGGCAAACTCTTCCCATTCCTTAAGGATGGGTTCCATCTTTTCCAGGATGAAGGCAGACAGTTTCATGGCTTGCCTCCGGCTGCCTGGGTGGTTGTCGCTGGCGTTACCAGCTTGCCGACCTGCTCCATCAGGGCCTCTGCCAGGAACGGCTTGTTGATGAAGCCATCGTAGCTGTCCCCGTACGCCACGGTCCTGCGCAGGGAGCCGCTCATGAGCAGAATAGGCAGGTCATTGCGGCTATGTCCGGCTCGCACCAGCGCGCTGAGTTCCAGGCCGGAGCGGCCAGGCAGCACGCAGTCGGAGATCAACAGGTCGGGCTTGCGCTCGGCTATTTTGAGCAAGGCCTCTTCGGCGCTATGAGCTATCTCCACTTGGTGGTGATATGTTTCCAGCACCATGGAGCAGGTTTCCGCCAGGTCCACGTCGTCTTCGACCACTAAAATCATCATGTCATTCTCCGGTGATTGCCTTGTACACCGAAGAAATGATCGGACGGGGAAGCAAACCCACACGCAGTGTCGGCTTATTGAGCGGCACTCTCTGTACGCTTGCGTACATTGCCTTGGGTAGTGACTTTTCCGGTAGCTGACGTCACTGATCAGCCAGTGCGCCACTGCAGCGTCCCTTCTTTTGCACGCAGCGTTGCGGGCAGGGCAAACAGCACGATCGCCGCGCCGGCGACACAAAGGCAGCCAATCGCATATAAAGCTGGCGTGGTACTGCCCGTCGCATCCTTGATACGGCCCACGAGTACCGGGCTGACCATGCCGCCCAGTTGGCCCAGGGTATTGATCAATGCGAAACCGCCTGCCGCACCCACACCAGTGACGATTTTCGGGGGCAGTGCCCAGAAGGCGGGGACCGATGCGATCACACCTGCTCCCATGATGGCCAGGGCAGCAATCAATACCGCCGTGTTGTGTGCGAAGATGCCGGCGCTGAAAAAACCGGCGGCGGCGAGCAGCATCAGGACCATGACATATTTGCGTCGTTCGCCGGAGCGGTCGGACAGGCGGCCAACCACCACCATGGAGATTGCACCGCACAGGTACGGGACCGCCGTCAGCAGGCCGATGGTTGCCGCATTGGTCATGCCCGACGCGCGTATCAGGTGCGGCGCCCAAAAATTGAGGCCGTAGGAGCCCATCTGGATCAGGAAGTACACCAGGCACAGGGTCAGAAACCCCGGCGTCTTGAGGGCGCCGAGCAAGGAGTGGCCCTGGCCGCCGATCGAATGGTTCTGCTCGTCGATGCGGCGCGACAGCAGTGCCTGCTCGTCCCGGGTCAGCCAGGTGGCGTCCACCATGCGGTCCTTCAACACCTTCAGGACCAGGAAGCCAAGAAATACGCACGGAATGCCGCCGACCAGGAACAGCCAGTGCCAACCGCGCAAGGTCAGCAAGCCGTCCAACTGCGACAGGATCAGTCCGGCGCCCGGCGCTCCCAGCACACCGGCAAACGCCGACGCCAGGCACAGGGTCGACGTGATGCGGCCCCGGTAGGCAGAGGGAAACCAGAGCGTCAGGTAGTACAGCACGCCGGGCGCAAAGCCGGCCTCCAGGGCGCCGATCACGAAGCGTAAACCATAAAACTGCCACTCGACCTGGACGCACGCCATCAGGGCGGTGGCAATTCCCCAGGACACCATGATGCGGGCAATCCAGCGCCGGGCCCCCACCTTGTAGAGCATCAGGTTGCTCGGCACTTCGAACAGGACGTAGCCGACCACGAACAGGCTGGCGCCCAGACCATAGGCCGTATCGCTCAGGCCGAGATCGGTTTGCAGGGCAAATTTGGCGAAGCTGACGTTGATGCGATCGAAAAAGGCAAACAGGTAGCAGACCATGATGAGCGGCATGATGTGCCACGCCACCTTGCGCACGATGCGCGCTTCCTCGATTGCCGAGGCAAGAGCCGTTGTTTCGGTGTGAACAGATGATGACGTCGACATGGAGCCTCCTGATGGAATGCTTGAAAGCATTCTGCCGCTCAGAGTGTCGACGTCTTCCCGTGTTTGCTCCGTACGCTAGCGTACATTGCAACTTGCAATTAACTTCGGCGATTGACCACTTCTGCAGGTCAGACGGCGCTAGCGGCGAAATGCAGAGCCAACGCCACCACCGCGGGCAAGGTCTGGATCAGCAGGATGCTGCGCTTGACCGTCAGGCCGCCCCACACGCCGGCCACCGCCACGCAGCACAGGCCGAACACGGTGAAGGCCGAGCCCACCACGCTGTTCGGATGGGCAAAGCCGACCACCAGCGCTGCGACCAGGAAACCGTTGTAGCAACCCTGGTTGGACATGCCGGCGCGGACGATCTCCGCCTTTTCCTGCGACAGGCCGAACACCTTGCGCCCGCGCGTATCGAACAACACGGTTTCCAGCAGGACGATATAAATGTGGATCAGCGCGACAAAGCCGGTGACGATCTGGGCCAGTAACTGCATGGTTGCTCCTGTTATTGTTAAGCAATGATTATCTCCGAGATTGTTGCTGATGGTATAGTTTTATGTTGCGCGCTGATTGGCAGGGACCGCCTTGCTGCGTACTGGAGACTTTATGACCTGGATTATCCTCATCATCGCCGGCCTGCTGGAAGTGACCTGGGCCATCGGCCTGAAATACACGGCCGGCTTCACCAAGCTGATGCCCACGCTGTGGACGCTGACCGCCATGCTCGGCAGTATCGGCATGTTGGGCCTGGCGCTGCGCACGCTGCCACTGGGCACCGCCTACGCCATCTGGACCGGCATCGGTACCGTCGGCACCGTCATCTATGGCATCGTCGCGCTCGACGAACCGGCCAGCGCCATGCGCCTGGCCTGCATCGCCATGATCATAGGCGGCATCATCGGTTTGAAATTGACCAATGCTTAAAACGCGGGATTGGCGCGGGTGAGGTAATACCACTCGGCGCCGGCCGCTGCTGCGCTGTCGGGGAACAGGATGCGGCCGTCGAACCCGGCCACCACCGGCGTGCCGTCGGCCCGCGTGCCGATCTGCTCGCCCCTGGCCACAGCGTCGAAGCTGCGCCAGGGCTTTGAGAACACATCGTCGGCCGAAATTTTATCGACCACGCCCACCATGGTCAGCGCCTCCATGGCCTGGGCAGCGACTGGCGCCGGTGGCGTGCCATCGGTCATGCCCAGGAAGGCCAGCGTGTTCAGAATGGCGCGATAGGCTACTGTCCGCGCTTGGGGGGCCTGGTGCTGGCCGCATTCGAGCGTGAGCGCATAGCCGCCGGTGCTGCGCATGTATTCGGAGGTGCCCATGCCGTAGCGCAGCACGGTTTCAAGCTGCGATTCATCGCCGAGGCGGCGCCGCACGCCATCGCCATACGTTCGCAACCACCCATCGACAAACCGCCGCACGCCCAGGTGGCGCGCCAGCGCGCGCTCGGCCTGTTCGTGCTGGAACGGTTCGAGCGCGCCGGTGTTGTTACGGGGGCCGACCATCACGAACGGCTCGCCGGGCGCGTTGAAGGAATGCAGGTCGAGCAGCACATCATGCTGCGCCAACAGCGGGCACAGCCAGTTGGCGACATGGTCTTCGAAGTCCTGCGGATGCGCGGTCGGTAACAGCTTGCGGTTGAGATTGCGGTCGCCGTTGCGGGTGCGCCTGGCGTAGGCGAGGGGATTGGCGATGGGGACGAAAGTGACGCGGCCGCTGCGCAAAGCCAGCGTGCCGCTGTCGAGGTCGGCCATCACGCGGGCGATGGCCTCGGTGCCGCAGGTTTCGTTGCCGTGGATGGCGCCGGTGATGATGAGGCTGGGGCCGGGGTTGGCGCCAGTGTGCTCTGCCATTCCGAAGTTATATAGCTGAGTCACTTCAACCTCACTTCAGTTTGGATTAGATTGACGGACGCGCGATTGAAAATTTATTCGTTGGTATCGTTTTGAACCTGTGGATCATGAACGAATCGATGGCCTTCGGTTCTATTGGTGAATTCAAGATTGAGATTAAGCCAGCAGTTGCACGTATTGGCATCGCTTACTGTCAGCAATTTTCCGCTCTTCGATATGGCAGGAGAGCTGATTTGATTCATATCTTTTGGCGTTACGTCGAGGCCACTGAAGACGATATCCTGGCCATACGTATCAACAATTTGAAAATTGATAATTGTGTCGCGTTGTACAACCTTCGGTATAGCAGGTTCGCAACGAACTTCATATTTTTCTTCGGCTTCTTTTTTCTTTACCCAGACTAAGATGTTGATAAAAGATGTTGGGGAAATTGCTGTCGTCATGGTGTGGCGCTCCTTGAGGGGTGGGTTGAAATGTAGGTCAGGTAAAATGGATCGCGATAAGACATTGCAGCGAGTTTTTCTTTTTCGTTGCTGGTCGGGTTCGTTTGGCCTGCACACAGGCCGATTTTTACCCATCGAGTTAATACTTTGAAATCGGAGCTACGGTCTATGCCGGGGTGCAAAATTTGACGTGCGCGGTCACAATCGTTAGGAAAGTCACCTGGCAGGGTGGCAAGTTCCGATTTGAGCACCATCGCGTCCACTAATGCATGATTTACCAATTTGTCGGAGGTGAAATTTCTATGTTGATTTTCAAGAATTTGCATTGCATTCGCTAAATCATTAGTTGCCTCTTGAAACTTCCCCATCTTTATATATGAGCTTGCCTTACTGATTTGTACATTTGCTAAAGCAACCTGGACTCCGACTTTATTGGGTTCTTTTTTTGCCAGATTGGTTAGGTTTGAGTGCAAGCGGGTCAGTCGGGCAACGGACTGCTCTGATGTCTCTTTGAGCGCATCTATATCAATAAGCCAAAGCTCAGCGACGTACATTAGTTGTTGCCAATATCGATTGCTAGGATCTTTCTCGGCAGCAGTTCTCAGAAGCGAGTACGATTCGGACGCACTTTCACGGCTCGCTTGCATCTCTCCCTGAGCTCGCTTTAAATCCGATCTTCGACCAAGCGCCGAACCAAGTTCCTTTGTCCAAACTGTTTCATTTGGAAAATCTCGGCAGAGCTGGCGCAGTAATGAGATCTGGATTGTTTGTAAAGAATCAACTTTGGAAAATAGCCCTAATTGAAGCTGAACGCTTGCCTGCCAAGAAAGACTATCGGCGAGTGCAGATGCAATTTTTTTGTCCCCTGGTTTTTTAGCATAGGCCTGCGTCTTTAAACTGACAGAATGTGCAAAAGAAATTGCAGCTTCCTCAAGATTGCCCTCTCTCAAAGCAACGCTGCCTAAACTGTTATGAGCGAATGACTGTTCAAGCCAGCTGTCGATGTCTTTTGGCGCTAAGGCAGCTCTCCGATCGCTGATCAAACGATACTCATCAAAGTATTTTTTAGCTTCAGGCCAATTTCTATCATTAAAATATATTTGTCCGAGCCAGAAAGCATTTTCGCCAGTGCTTTTCAGAAGCTGAGCATTTTCCGGATGATTCTCTAGAAGCTCACTCAGAATATTTCTCCCAGCCAACAGTGCCGTGATTCCACCAGCGGAATCTCCCCTGGAGTTAAGAACCTCGCCCACTACTAATAAAGATCTCGCGCGTTGAGTCAGGGCAACTTCGTTGTCATTTGAATGTCGGGGCGAAGATAAATACGACAGCGCCCTGGTACTCACCGTATCGAGCAAATCGAGCTTCCCCAACGGCCGTAACTTCTCGACAAACTCCCCCAGCATAAACCCCATCAACCCCTCGGCCTCGGTCCGGTGCGCCTCGGCCTCCACCTGCGCCGAGCGCGCCTTCAGTCCCATCCCTGCGGCCAACAACGCCAGGCAGGCCATCACGATCATCACGCCCAGGCGCAGGCGCTCGGCGCGCCTGGCGCCGGCCAACGACAGGTCGATGAAGCCGCGTTCTTCGGGCGTAAAACTGAGCGCCGTGGTCGTGACCAGCTCCCGCGCCTGGTTCGCCTGCGTACCTGACGGCAGCAACATATCGCGCTTGCGGCCGCTGTCTTGCCAGCGCCGTGCCTGCGCGCTGATGCGGCTGCGGGTTTGCAGCCACTGGCGGTGTTCTTCCACCCATGCCACCACTCGCGGCCAGCGCCGCAGCAGTGCTTCGTGGGCGATGCCGAAGGCCGGGGCGCCGCCGTGCAGGTCGCTCACGAACAGGTGGGCGTCCACCAGCGCCTGCACCAGTTTTAGCTCGTCGTCGTTGGTGACATCAGACCACGGCACGCGGCGCGAGGTGACCGTGGTGTCGTCTTCGGCCACCAGCACCAGGCGCGACAGCAGTTGCGGCAGGGCGGCGATCTGCGCCGGGCCCAGGCTCGAGATGACTTGCTCGGCGCGGGCGCCGATGGCGCCTTCCAGGCCGCCCATGGCGTGGAAGGCGGCGTGGGTCAGCTCGCCGCTGTCGGTGCGCTGGCGGTAGAGTTCTTGCAGGCAGTATTGCAACAGGGGCAGGGTGTCGGGGCCGGACCGGGCGGCGCTGCACAACACGTCGTCGAGCGCTTCGCCGTGTTCGTCCACCGTGTAGCGCAGCTGGGCGGCCTGGGCCGGGTGGCGCACGATCTGGGCGATGTCGGCGCTGCCGGGCGGCGCCAGGTCGAAGTGGCCGCCGCGCAGTTTGACGTTCATCAGGACCGGATAAGCGGTCAACTGCGGGTAAAAGTCGTTGCGGCAGGCCAGGATCAGCAACAGGCAGCCCGAGCGCGCCAACTGGTCCAGCACGTCGATGAAGACTTCGCGTTCCCCGGCAGTCACGTGCGGCAGGCGGAAGATCGCTTCGAAGCGGTCGATGAACAGCGCCAGCCGCAGGCTCGGCAGCGCGGCTTGCAAGTGGGCCACCAGGCCCGGCATATCCTGCGCCATGTAGCTTGCCAGCGCGGCCGCGCTGGTGTTTTCGAATAACTGGCGGCCGTCGATTTCGGCGTCGAGCAGGGTGCTGCCCAGGGTTTCAAGCAGGCCGGACTGCCCCATGTCGGCGCAATCGATCTGCACATGGTCGGTGATCGTGATGCCTGCTTCGGCCGGGGCCGCGCCCGCTTTCAGGGCGGGAATCAGTCCGGCCTGGATCAGCGAAGTCTTGCCGGCGCCGGACGGCCCCAGCACCACGACCAGCGCGCACGCGGCCTGGACTTGCTGAACCACCACCTGCACCAGGCGGTCCACGCTGACCTTGCGGCCGTAGAAAATCGCCGCGTGTTGTTCCTCGAAAGCTTCCAGGCCACGGAACGGCGAGGCGTGGATCCAGCTGCCCTGGCTGACGTCATCCTCGTAGCTGAGCTCGGCCACCAGGCGGTAGCCGCGCTTGCGGATGGTCTCGATATAGCGCGGATCGGAGGCCGAATCGTCGAGCGCGCGGCGCAACTGGGTGATGATTTTATGCACCGCGTTGTCGCTGGCCGGAGTCTCGCCCCAGCAGGCGTCAAGCAGGGCGTCGGCCGCAATGACGGTATGCGGATGCCGCGCCAAATGTAACAAAACATCCATCGCGCGCGGCTCGATCTGCCTGCTGAGTTCACCCGAGTTGAGCGTATTGGTGGCGGGATCGACGCGCCATTGGCCAAAGCGGAAGCTCTTATGGTTCAAACTGACCTTCTACGCAAAAATTAAATCGATATTAATCAAAGACTTATGGCCAAGAAGGTTTCCAGAAGGCCGGTTTCATGCTGCGCGGGTAAAGTTCTTTCATCCCTGCATGATTTTTGAGAATATAACATTAAGCTGGAGAAACTATTAAACATTCTGCTTACCCTGTTGCATTAAGTGTGACATCAGCACGCAGCGCGCCGCTGGGCGCCAGCGATCCGCATCCCAACGATGTGCGCGCCGAACTGCATCGGATCGCGGTCAGTCGCGCCTTCGCCCACGCCGGCGCCAGCTGCCAGCTGCTCGATTACCTGGTCAGTCACCGCCACGCGCAGCTCTACAGTGCTTACTCGATCGGGGTCGAGGTATTCGGCCGTTCGCCTGCTGCCTTCGATCCCGCCGACGACCCGGTGGTCGGGCTGCAACTGGTGCGCTTGCGGAGCAAGCTCGGCCAGTACTACGCCGGCGAGGGGCGTGGCAATCCGCTGCGCATCCGCATACCGGTGCACGGCTACCGGGTGCGCATCGAGCGCGCCGAGCCGGAGCCTTTGGCTGGTCCGATGCCAAGCCTGCGGTCGGTTCCCGCGCCTTCATCCACCATTCCTGCAGGAGTACCCATGGTTGTCATGACCGGCGTCAAAGCCGCTTTCGAACTGACGCAGCACGCAATAGCAATCAAGCAACAGGGTGTCGATTTTGCCATCCGCTACTACAGCCACAGCGCGGGCAAGAATTTGTCGATGGCCGAAGCGCGGGCGCTGACCGATGCCGGCATCCACATCGGCGTGGTGTGGGAGACCATCGGCGCCCACCTGCATTCGTTCAGCCGGGCCCAGGGCATGGCCGATGGCGCCGCCGCTTATTTGATGGCGCAGTCGGGCATTACCCAGCCTTCCGGCTCGGCGATTTATTTCGAGGTCGATTGCAATCCCAACGCCGACGATATTGCCGGTCCGATCACGCGCTATTTCGAGGGCGTCAACCAGGCGTTCAAGGCGGCCCGGCCGGGCGAGCCGGTGTACCAGGTGGGGGTGTACGGTTCGGCTGCGTGTTGCGAGGCGATGGTCAGTGTTGGCCTGGCCACGCTGAGCTGGCTGGCGCCGGCGCCGGACAACACACCGTCGGCGCCGGAAGCGCCGAAGTTCGAGTCGTTCAACCTCAAGCAGCTGGCGCCGGCGGTGCTGCCGGTCGATGATGGCCGCCGCATCCATGTCGAACTGGCGCGCAGCAATGAGGGCTGGCCTACCGGCTTCTTCCAGATCCTATAAATCAGGCGCTTCAGGCTTTCATGTCGATGACGTCGAAAGGCGAGTGGGTGGAGGAGAGGAATGCCATCACGCTGCGGGCGCGTTCGGCGATGTCGTCGTGGCGGGTGCCGGCCACTTGGGCGCGCAGGCCGGGGATGACTTCGGTGATGTGGGCGCTGTCGTAGGCGTGCACCAGTTGCACGGCCAGCTCGGTGGCGCGGCCGCGGTTGTGGCGCATGCGTTCTTCCAGCACAGCCAGCAGCGCGCGCTGCATGCGCGGCGTGGGATTGTCGATCTGCCCGAACACCAGCGGCGTGTTGGCAATCGCCTCGCACAGGCGCTGTTCGATCTGGTCGGGTTTGACGTAGGACGCAATGTCGAAGTAGGCGCCGTTCCAGCGCGTGCGTTCGTACGGATGGCCGGGCGGGAAGGACGATACCGTTTCAAAGCCGAGCATGTAGCTCAGCTTGCGCAGCCATTTCAGGAATAAGGGGTTCATCGGCGTATTTTATCCGAGATTAACCCGGCAAACGGTCACGGTCATGCTTGCGCCGCCGCATGGGGTCGGACCCTGGACAGGGTCCGACCCCGGTTGGCTGCGGTTGGTCATGTAGGGTTCATGCGTGCGTTTCTTCGCCCAGCTTGCCGCTGCGGAAATCCTCCACCGCCTGGAACACCTCGGCCTGGGTGTTCATCACGAACGGGCCGTATTGCGCGATCGGTTCGTTGAGCGGCTTGCCGGCCACCAGGATGAAACGGCTGGCATCCAGCGCGTGGACGTTGATGCCGTCCGCGCCCTCGGTGTTGGCCAGGATCGCCATGCGCCCGGCCGCCACGTCCTTGTCGCCCACCCGCACCAGGCCGCGATACACGAACACGAAGGCATTGTGCCCTGGAGGCAGCACCTGGCTGAACGACGCGCCGGCCGGCACCTCGACGTCGAGGTAAATCGGTTCGGTCACCTCCCGCTGCACCGCCCCCGCCACGCCGTGGCTGCTGCCGGCGATGACCTTGACCTGGACACCGGCGGCGGTGACGAAGCGCGGCAGCTCGTCGCCGTTGAAGTCGCGGTACCACGGTTCGCGCAGCTTGTTCCTGGCCGGCAGGTTGAGCCACAATTGAAAACCTTCCATCCGGCCTTCCTGCTGCTCGGGCATCTCCGAGTGGATCACGCCGCGACCGGCGGTCATCCATTGCACGCCGCCGTTGGTCAGCAAGCCCTCGTTGCCGGCGCTGTCGCGGTGGCGCATGCGGCCCTCGAGCATATAGGTCACGGTCTCGAAGCCCCGGTGCGGATGGCTGGGGAAGCCGGCGATGTAGTCGTTGGCTTCGCCGCTGGCGAAATTGTCGAGCATCAGGAACGGGTCGAGCCGGCGTTGCAGCGGCTGGGTGACCACGCGGTTGATTTTCACGCCCGCGCCATCCATCACGGCCTGGCCGGCCAGCACGCGTTCCACGCCGCGTTCGCGGGTGACGGTATCGCTTGCTACGTTGTTCATGGCGCTGCTCCTTTTAAATTCAAACCAGTACTGCGTTGATGTCGGCGTCGGCCTGCGCTTGCGCCTTGGCCACCGCCTCCGGACCCATGCCCATGCCTTCCGCGTACACGAACTGCACATCGGTCATGCCCAGGAACGCCAGGAACATCTTCAGGTGCGGCAGCTGGGTGTCGCTCGGACCATCGCGGTGAAAACCGCCACGGGCGATTGCGACATACACTTTTTTACCGGTGACCAGGCCGACCGGCCCGGTGGCGCCGTATTTGAAGGTGACGCCGGCGCGGGCAATCGCGTCGAACCAGGCTTTCAGTTGCACCGTGATGCCGAAGTTGTACATCGGCGCGCCGATCACGATGGCGTCGGCCGCCTGCACCTGGGCGATCAGGGCGTCGTCGAGCGCCACGCGGGCCGCCTGTTCGGCGCTGCGCTGGTCGGCCGGGGTGAACAGCGCTTGCAGTGCGGCTTCGTCCAGCACCGGGTGCGGGTTGGCGGCCAGGTCGCGGCGGGTAACGACGGCGCCGGCGTTGGCGGCCTGCAGTTTGGCGACGATGGCGTCGGCCAGGCGGGTCGATTCGGAACCGGTGCTGCGGGCGCTGGAGTTGATTTGCAAGATATTCATGGTGGGGCTCCTGGTGTTGGTTAGGTGCTGCGATGGAGTGACTTTAATCGTTTCAAAACCAATGCGGAATCCCTTAAAATGGATAACATTAACTCACCAGTGGAACAATCATCATGGATATCGATCCCGCCGACCTGCTGCTGTTCGCCCGCATCGTCGAATGCGGCAGTTTCAGCCTGGCGGCCGAGCGCGTGCAGCTGCCCAAGTCCACCGTCTCGCGCCGCATCTCGCTGCTCGAGGGCCACCTGGGCGAGCGCCTGCTCCAGCGCACCACGCGCAAGCTGGTGCTGACCGAATTCGGTTCGATCCTGCTCGAGCACGCGCGCCGCGTGGCCGACGAAACCGAGGCGGCCGGCGCGCTGGCGCAGCACCGCCAGGGGGCGCCGAGCGGCTTGCTGCGGGTGTCGATGCCAGCCGATTTCTTCGACCTGGGGCTAAGTGAAATAGTGGCGGGGTTTTTAGCCAGATACCCGGCCATCTCGCTGGAGCTCGACCTGTCGCCGCGTCGGGTGGACCTGGTGGCGGAAAACTTCGACCTGGCGATCCGCATGGGCGACCTGCCTGACGACGCCACGCTGGCTGCGCGCCGCATCCTGCGCAGCGGGCTGGGACTGTACGCTGCGCCCGGCTACGCCAGCATGCGCGGCCTGCCCGAGCATCCCGATGACCTGTTCCGCCATGATTTACTGAGTCTGCCGCCGCGTATCAACGGCCTGGTGCGCTGGCCGCTCACGCGTGGCAAGGTGCTGTGGGAGCGCGAGCTGCCGGTGCGGGTGCTGGCCAATTCGCCGGAGCTGCTGATGCGCATGGCCAGCACCGGCATCGGCATCGGCGCATCCACCGAACCGATCGCGCGGCCTTACCTGGAGCAGGGCAAGCTGGTGCGGGTGCTGCCCGAGTGGTCGTTCCCGCAGGTGACGGCGTGGGCGGTGTTCCCGGGGCGGCGGCTGATGCCGGCCAAAACCCGGGTTTTCCTCGATGCGCTGGAGGAAGCGATGAAGGACTATTAGTCGGCTTCCGCAGCAAACGCCATCCGCGAGAAGCTGGCGATGCATGCCACGCCGGCAAACGCCGCGCCCAGCATCAGCGCGTAGCGGGTGCCGTTGGCAGCCGAAATGGTAAAGCACCAGGCCACCAGCGCGGCGCCGGTGGCCTGGCCGGTCAGGCGGGAGGTGGCGACGATGCCGCTGGCGCTGCCGGCGCGCGACTTGGGTGCGCTGCCCATGATGGCCTTCAAATTGGGCGCCTGGAAAAAGCCGAAGCCGATGCCGCACCACGCCATGCGCCAGCCGATGTCGAACGCGGTGGGCGCTGCCGGCAGCATCAGCATGGCCACCAGGCCGGAAGATAGCAGCGCCAGGCCGATACCGCCGAGGACACCGGGCGAATATTTATCGCTGAGGCGCCCGGCAATCGGCGCCATCACCGCCACCAGCACCGCCCACGGCGTCATCAGGAATCCCGTCTCGATCGGCGAGCGGCCCAGGGTGTGTTCGAAGAAGAACGGCAGCGACACGAACGCCAGGCCCTGCGCGGCAAAGGTGCACATGGCGGTGAGCGACGACAGCGCGAACAGCGGCCGGCGGAACAGGTCCACCGGCAGCATCGGCGCCGAGTGGCCGGCCTGGCGCCGCAGCAGCAGCACGAAAAACAGCACGGTCAGCGCAATTTCCGGCGCCAGGGTATGCCAGCTCTGCAGGTGGGCGCCTTCGCCGAAGGCCAGTATCAACAGGCCAAACGCGAGCATGTTGTACACCACGGTGAGCACGTCGATCTTGTGGCCGGCCAGCGCGGTGGCGGGCAGCGCGCGGCGCGCCATGACAATCGCCAGCAGGCCCAGCGGCACGTTGATGGCGAACAGCCAGGGCCACGAGGCCACCGACAGGATCAGCGAGGCGGCAGTGGGCCCGATGGCGAACGACGTGGCCACCACCAGCGAATTGAAACCGAAGCCACGCCCGGCCAGCTTGGCCGGATAGATCGCCCGCAGCAGCGCGGTGTTCACGCCCATCAGCGCCGCGCCCCCCACGCCCTGGAACAGCCGCGCCACCACCAGCGACGGCAGCGACCACGCCAGCGCGCACGCCAGCGACGCCAGCGTAAACATCGCCATGCCGAAGATGGCCACCTTGCGGTAGCCGATCACTTCGCCCAGTGCAGCGAAGGGGAGCAGGGTGGCGACCATCGCCAGCTGGTAGACATTGATGATCCAGACCGAGGCGGCCGGGGTGGCATTCAACTGCTCGGCAATGGCCGGCAGCGCGGTGTTGGCGATCGCCGTGTCGAGCGAGGCCATGCCCACGCCGATGGCGACCGAGAGCATGGCCCAGCGCCGGGCATCGGGCGGCAGGCCGTCGCGGTCGGCCAGCGAGGCCGGGTTGGTGGTAACACTCATGCGCATCCGATGCTTGCTGTGACTGAGGCCGTCATTGTCGCGCAAAACCGCCGCGCTTGCAGGCGACGTTTCAGTCGGCCGCAGCGACCGTGGACGACGCCTGCAAGTCGCTACAGGCCTGCTCCAGCGCCGCCTCCAGCTCCACCAGCATGGGCGCCACTTGGTCGAGGCGCCCGGCGTTCGCTGCCGCTTCGAGCTCGGTGCACAGCGCGTGCAGGTGGTTGGAGCTCAGGTAACCGGCGCTGCCCTTCAGGGCGTGGATGGCGGCGGCTGCCGCTTGCGCGTTACCGGCGCGGACGGCAGCGCGCGCGGTGCGCAGGCGGCGCGGCGCTTCGTCGAGGAAGGCGTCGGTAATGCGCTGCAAATGCTTGTGCGACAGGCCGGCCAGCGGCATGATCTGCACTCCCTTGCCTGATTCGGTGCATTCGTTCGCGCCCGCAGGCGCCACGCCGAACTGGGCGTCCAGGTCGGCCTGGCGCGCGCCCGGCAGCAGCGCCGGATCGACCGCGCGCAGCGTGCGGCCGCGCGCCAGGTGCAGCGCGATGATCTTTTCGATCTGGTCGTACAGCAGCCTTTCATCGACCGGTTTGCTGAGGAAACCGTCCATGCCCACGCCAAGATAGCGGGCGCGGTCATGGTCGCTGGCGTTGGCGGTGAGGGCGATGATGGGAATGCCGGCATCGCGCATGCGGTAGTCCTCGTTGCCGCCGGCGCGGATCAGGCGCGTGGCCTGTTCGCCGTCCATCATCGGCATGCGCCCGTCCATCAGCACCAGGTCGTAGTCCGATTCGGCCAGCGCATGCAACGCCTGCAGGCCGTTTTCCACGATATGGATGTCGTGGCCCATGTTTTCCAGCAGCGTGCCGACGATGATCTGGTTGGTGCGCACGTCTTCGGCGCACAGGATGCGCAGGCGATAGGCGTGGTATTCGCGGTGCGGTCCCGTGTCGGGCCCGGCCAGCGGCGCCGCGCCCAGCGCCAGTGGCAGGGTGAACCCGAAGGTCGAGCCCACGCCCACGCGGCTCTCGGCGGCAATGGTGCCGCCCATCAGCTCGACGAGCTCCTTGCAGATGGCCAGGCCCAGGCCGGTGCCGCCGTAGCGGCGCGTGGTGGAGTGGTCGGCCTGCTCGAACTTCTGGAACAGGCGCGGCATGGTATCGGGCGGGATGCCGGGGCCCGTGTCGATGATGTCGAAGCTGACGCTGGCAAGGGGACGGCCGGCGACGGGGGCGAGCGCGGTGGCGTGCAGCCGCACCTCGCCGCGGTCGGTGAACTTGATGGCGTTACCGAGCAAATTGAGCAGGATCTGGCGCAGGCGGGTGGGGTCGCCGCGCACGAAGCGCGGCAGATCCGGCGCCAGCTCGCAGCGCAGCAGCAGGCTCTTGGCGTCGGCCTGGCCTTGCAGGATGCCGATGGCGTCGTCGATCAGCGCGATCAGGTCGAAGTCCACGGTTTCGATCGACAGCCGGCCGGCGTCGATCTTGGAAAAGTCGAGGATGTCGTTGAGGATGGCCAGCAGCGATTCGCTGTTTTGCAGGCCGATACGCAGGTATTCCTCGGTACGGCCGCGCACCGACTGGTCGCGCATGGCGAACTTGATCATGCCGATCACGCCGGCCAGCGGGGTGCGGATATCGTGGCTCATGGCCGAGAGAAAATCGATGCGATGGCGGCTCACCACCTCGGCGTGTTCCTTGGCCTCGGTCAGTTCGGCGGTGCGTTCCTGTACCCGCTGTTCGAGCGTGTTGCGCAGCAGGCGGATCTGGTCGGCCAGCGCGAAGGCCAGCAGCACGCCGTCGAGGGTGCCCCCCAATAGTGTGAACAACTGGGCGTTGGTTACCAGCGCCGGGATCAGGCCCACGTTGGCCGGCAGGATCACCAGGCTCGGTAGCAGCAGCGCCAGGAAACCGAGCACGAAGAAGCGCGCCGGCTGGTAGCCGCGCCGCCACACCACGATGCCGGTCACCAGCGCCATCGACACCCAGATCGCGATGACGATGGTGGCGATGGTATGGGCATAGCTGAGCGCGAAAAAGCACGAGGGCAGCGTCAGCAACGGCAGCACGATATTCACGCGGCTGAGCAGGAACAGGCGCGGCGCGTTCTCGCGCAGGCGCAGAAAATTGGTGTAGAACAGGGTGCTGATCACCGGCAGCAGGAAGAACGGCACGTAGTGCCAGTGCAGGTTATGCCAACCGAACATGTCGGCCGACAGGTGGAAGGTCATGCCCCACGCCACCGCGTAGCACAGCACGTACAGCGAGTAGTACAGCGACGAGCGGTCGCGCGTGATCGAATAGATGAAGAAATTGAACACCGCCAGCGCCATCAGCGCGCCGATGGCGCCGATGATCAACACGTTCTCGCGCGCCACCAGGCGCTGATAGTCGGTGCGCGGCAGCGCGGTAAACATCGGCGTGCGCGCGTAGTAGGGGCTGGAGAAGCGGATCAGCACCGGGTAGCTCTTGCCCGGTTCGAGCTGCACGCCCTTGCCGTAGTGGAGCAGGTAGTCGTGCGGCTGGCGGTAGCCGGTTTTCAGCAGCCGCACCTTGCCGTCCGGCTGGTACAGGTAGATGTCGACCACGTCGATCAGGGTGTCGTTGGGATCGAGCACCCAGTCGGTCAGCACGCCGTCGTTGTGCAACTCCGCCACCAGCCAGTAACCGCCACCGAGCAAATCCACCTTGGCGGCCGGGCGCAGGCCGGCGACCATGGCCGGCAGCGCAGCGGCGCTGGCTGGCGCCAGTTCGCCTTCGTCCAGGTACAGCTTGCCGTCGCGGGCGATGTCGATGGCGACCTGGGTGAGCGCGATGCGCGGGAGCTGGGCAGGCGCCTGGGCGCGAACCTGGCCGGCCAGGCATAGCGCCGCGAGCAGCAGCAACATCAGCGGCAGCGAGGGCGACAGGTGGCGGAGGACTCGGCCCGCGAAGGCGCTAAGCGCGTGGTACATCGTGCAAGCTTTGGTTATTGATATGGATGGATGCCGAGCCGCCGTCGCGGAGGCAGGAATCCGGTCATTTTATACGAGAACATATTGGTTTCAGAAAATATGATGTGGTTGTAACATAACAATGCGACAGTTATCATCACCGCTTCCAGTCCTTGCCTAGCCCCTCATGTTAATTTCGCCAGAACAGTTCATCGGCTTTCTCAGCGCCGCCTTGCTCATCACGATTTCGCCGGGACCGGACAACCTGATGGTGCTCAGCGTGGGTGTCTCGCGCGGGCGCCGCCAGGGCATGGTGTTCGGTATCGGCTGCGCGCTGGGCTGTTTGAGCCACACCGTGCTGGCCGCGCTGGGCGTGAGCGCGCTGATCGCCGCTTCTCCCACCGCGTTCGGCGCACTGAAGATCATCGGCGGCGCTTACCTGGTGTGGCTCGGCATCGGTGCGCTGCGCAGCCGGGGCGGGGCGCGGGTAGCGCACACCAGCCTGCCCGACGAAAGCCTGGGACGGCTGTTCGCCAAGGGCCTGCTCGCCAATGCCATCAATCCGAAGGTCGTGCTGTTCTTCCTGTCGTTCCTGCCGCAGTTCGTGGTGGCCGAACGCGGCGATGTGAGCTGGCAGACCGCACAACTGGGCCTGCTGTTCACGGCACAGGCGGCGGTGCTGTTTTCGCTGCTCGGCTATTTTTCCGGTGCGGTGGGCGCGTGGATCAACCGCCATCCCGGCGCCGGCACGTGGATGGACCGGGTGGCGGGGGCGGTATTCGTGGGCCTGGGGCTGAAGCTGATTATTTCGCGCTGATGTTTTTTGATGCGTGCATGTCATCACGCGGTCATGTTGGGGGGAGATACTGATCTCGCTCTTTCAAGTCTCTCCCGATTTGAAATCCTTCAGCCCGCGCCGTTCGTGTCGCGGGCTTTTTTTTATCTGGCAACCAGGGTAAAACGCAGTTCCATCCGGTCTTCCACGGCCATCGCGCCGCCCATCACCGAAAACGGCACCAGCCCGAAATCGGTCTGCTTCAGATCGACCGTGCCGCTCACCGTCATGGCGCTGCCGTCGCGGCTGAATACCACGGGGATGCGATAGTCGCGGGTGACGCCGTGCAGGGTGATGGCCACGCGCAGCGGCTGGTCGTCGGTGATGCGCTCGGCGCGTACGCTGACGACAGGGTAGCGGTCGGCATCGAGCACCTTGGTCAGCATATTGGTGCGGGTGCCGGCCACCGCTTCCGGCGATGGCTGCTTTTCCAGCCCGGCGACCTGGCGCAGCGCCGGCTCGTCCACCGTCATCTGGTCGAGGCGGAACTGGAACTCGGCTCGGTTGTCCTGCGGCGCGACGCTGCCGGTGATGGTGCGCGCGGCCACCACGTGATCGTGGCCCAGGCGCGCCAGCACGCCGCCGCGCCGCACGGTCACGGCGATCAGCGAGCTGGCGCTGTCGATGGCCAGTGCGCCTGTTGCGGGCGTGGCTGGCGGCGCCGCCGTTGCCGAGGCGGCAGGGGCTGCGGCAGCTGGGACGGTAGCGGGCGGTGGCAGCGGCGCGCAGGCTGCCAGCACTAGCGTCAGCGCCAGCGTGCAAGCTGGCTGGCGCTGGCGAAATCGGCTGCGCAAGAAAATCGATAACATGGTTACTCGCTTTAGTGTGAACGTCATGGGCTCGTCATATTGCCCGATTATGATGCCAAGCGCTGGTCCCAGCATCTTCCAGTTGGTCGCCGTGTCCAGGTTGGCACGGGAATTCACGGAACATCGCTCAGCGGGCTTGCCGGTGGCCTGAAACACCGGCACCATCCTTTCTTCAATTCGCCCTTCCCATGGCAGGCTTCATGCAGTTTAATGAAGTCCTAAGCCTGTCCTTGCGATTAACTGGCAAAGTAATACCTGTAGCGCGCGGTCAAACCAGACGCCCGGCTGCCGGACCTTCATTCCGGCACAAATTCAGTCCAGGCGGCACAGGCATCCATGTTAGCCGCCGGACCACCGGCCATCCCCACGCTTTCGAGCGTTTTGCAACCAGCACCCCCGTAAAGGTGGCGCTGGTTTTTTTTGCCTGTTACTTTTGCTGCGCCAGCCAGGCGTCGATTTCCGACAGGCGCTCCTTGCGCACCTTGATGCGGTACTTGATCGAGGCAATCGCGACCTTGACGTCGCCGCGCGCATCGGCCGCCAGGTGCTGGTCGGCGTAGGCGTTCAGCTTGTCCACCATGGCCGGATCGGCCGAGTGGCGGGCCAGGCCGGGGTAGAAGCGGCTGCGCGAGGTGGCGTCGATTTTCTTTTCCACCTGCGCGCGGTGCGCCAAGGCGAAATCGAACGCCAGGTCGGGATGCTGGCTGGCGACGTGGCTGATGATGCTGGCGCTGTTGGTGGCCCCGGCTTCGTCGGTGAGCGCCAGGTCCAGCGCGCGGCGGGCCAGCGCAGGATCGTGGCTGGCGCCCAGCATGCCATATTGCTCGGCCTTGATCATGGCGGCCTGCTCGTTGCGCGCCTCGGCCAGCAGCGCATCCCAGGTGGCGGCATCGGCGTTGGCGGCGATCACGCCCAGGATCGGGCGGCGCAAGGCCACCGGCATGGCGTCCTTGTCGCTGTCGCGCAGCGCGTAGCGGCGGCGAGCTTCGGCCAGCACCGCCGGGTCGTCCATCTCGCCCAGGGCGGCGATCAGCGTGCTGCGCAGGTTGGCCACCGGCGCCGCTTCGCCGGGCGCGGCGGTCCAGCCCACGCGCGCCAGCACCGGCGCCAGGCGCGCGCGCGCAAAGCGCTCAAAAGCGGCGCGCTGCTCCGGCCGGCCCTCGTAGCTGGCGTGCAGGCCGGCCAGGGTACCGGCGATGTCTTCCCACACCTGCGGCGCGGCATCCACCGGCGTGGTGGCCACCAGTTGCAGGTAGCTGGACGCCGGCATGTGACCGGACATGCCCAGCGCACCGGCGTCGGCCAGCAAGCCCATTTGATCGATGGCCGGCAGGTCGGCGAAGCGTTTTGCCAGCGCGGCGAATCCCTTGCTCGTGTGCAGCGTGCGGTAGTAGCCGCTCTGGCCGGCGTTGACCAGTACCGCGCCGCATTCGGGCAGCGTGATGGTGGCCTTGCCGTCGGCTACCACGGTGCGCTCGGTGGCGCCGCCCACGGTCCTGGCGATGACCGGCACGCGCCAGCTCAATGGCTTCCTGGTGGCGTCGTCCTTGGAAAATTCGCCCTGGGTGAGGGCGATGGTGGCCTTGCCGTTCTTGCACACGGCGTCTGCCACGCGGATCAGCGGCACGCCCGGTTGCAGCGTGAAGTCGTGGGCGATCGCCGTCACCGGCTTGTGGGCCGCCTTTTCCACCTGGCGCCACAGGTCGTCAGATACCGTGTTGCCATACGCGTGCTGGGCGATGTACGCGCGCACGCCGCTGCGCCAGGCGTCCGCACCGACGTAGTCTTCCAGCATGCGGATCACCGCCTCGCCCTTCTGGTAGGTGATGTTGTCGAAGGCCTGGCTGGCCTGTTCGACAGTGGCGATGCGCTGCACCACCGGGTGGGTGGAGGCAAGGGCGTCGCTGGCCATGGCGCCTTCGCGCGTGTGCACCGCGTGCAGGTGCCAATCCCATTCGGGATGCAGGCGTGCGGTGGTGCGCGATTCCATCCACGATGCAAAACCTTCGTTGAGCCACAGGTCATCCCACCAGGCCATGGTAACCAGGTTGCCGAACCACTGGTGGGCAATTTCGTGGGCGGCGGTGACGAACGTCCGCTCGCGGTTTTCCTGGGTGGCGGTGCGCGGGTCGAGCAGCATTGCGTATTCGAAGGTGAAGATGGCGCCCCAGTTTTCCATGGCGCTGAAGAACTGGCTTTGGCCCGGCGCGGCGATGTTGTCGAGCTTGGGCAGCGGGTACTTGACGCCGAAGTAGTCGTTGTACTCGCGCAGCACGTCGCGCGATGCGTCGAGCGCAAACCGGGCCTGGCCCACGTTGCCCTTTTGCGTGATCACGCCGATCTCGGTGCCAGCTTCGGTGGTGGTGGCGCGCTCGAATTCGCCCAGGCCGAAGAACAGCAGGTAGGTGGACATCTTGGGCGACGTGGCAAAGCGCACCAGTTCGCGTCCGTCGGCCAGCCTGGTGGTCGCTGCCACCGGCATGTTCGATACCGCCATCTGGCCGGCGGGAATGGTAGCCTCCAGCGCGAACGTGGCCTTGTAAAACGGCTCGTCCCACGACGGGATCACGCGCCGCGCTTCGGAATTTTCGAACTGCGTGTATAGCGCGCGCTTGGTGGCGCCGCCGTTCTGGTAGTCGAGCGCGAACAGGCCGGCGGCCTGGGTGCCGATCAGGCCCGTGTAGTCGAGCTTGAGCTGGTAGCTGCCAGGCTGCAGCTGGCGGCCGAAGCGGAAGGTGGCGGTCTGCTTGTCTGCGTCAAGGTCGATGCCGGTGGCGGCTTGGGCCGGCTGACCGGCGCCGGCGCTGAGCGCGGCGCTGGAAAATGCCAGGTCGGCAGCGTTGAGCACCAGGCGGTCGGTGGCCTGTGTGACGGTGAGCGAGATGACCACGCTGGCGCTGAAGGTGCGGGTGGTGGCGTAGGGCGTGAGCGATACCGCGTAATGCGTGGGCACGGCATTGCGCGGCAACTGCGTGGTTTGCCGGACGGCCGGCTGCGCTGCTGCCGGTGCTGCATGGGAGTTTACCGGGGCCAACACCGGAGCCAGGGCCAGCGCCGCCATCACGGCGATCGACATCGAACTGCGTTGCATGTGTTTCCTTTTCTTGTTAATTGAGCCAGACCTCAGTTCAGCCACACCCTGAGCAGCGACAGCAGCTGCGCCACATCGACCGGCTTGGTGATGTAGTCGGAGGCGCCGGCGGCGATGCATTTGTCACGGTCGCCCTTCATGGCCTTGGCGGTGAGCGTAATGATGGGCAGCGAGCGAAACCTGGCGATGCGCCGGATTGCGCGCATGGTGTCGTAGCCATCCATTTCCGGCATCATGATATCCATCAGGACGATCTCGATGGACGGATCGCGCTCGAGCACTTCGATGCCGTCGCGGCCGTTCTCGGCAAATGATACCTGCATTTGCTGGCGTTCGAGCAGCGACGACAGCGCGAAGATATTGCGCACGTCGTCGTCGACGATCAGCACCGTGCGTCCGGCCAGGCCGCCCTCGGCTTCACGCACATCGTCGAGCAGCTGGCGCTGGGCTGCGGTCAGGTGCTGCGGCGACCGGTGCAGGAACAGCGCGGTCTGGTCCAGCAGGTGCGTGGGCGAGCAAGCCACGCTGATCACCATGGCGTCGGCGCCGGCGCTGGTGGTTCGCTGTTGCAGCCGCGCGCGAACGGTATCGGCGGCAGAATCGGCATCGGCAGCGACCATCACCACCACCGGCAGGTCGCGCAGCGCGCGGTTGGCGGCGATGGCGTCCAGCAGCGCGAAGGCGCCGCTGTCGGGCAGCGCCAGGTTCAGCGCCATGCAGTCGACGTGCTGCTCACGCATGGCCGCGAGCGCTGCCATGCCGCTGTCCACCGCCACGATCTCGAGGTCGTCGGCCGCGAGCAGCGCCACCGTGGCGGCGCTGGCGGCCGCGTCGTGCTCCACGAGCAGCAGGCTGCGCCTGCCACCGGCGGCAAAGCGGCGGATGTGCGCAAACAGGTCGCGCAGCGCCGCGCGGTCCGCCGGCTGGTACTGGTAGAGATCGAGGTACAGGCACACGTACGACAGGGCGCCCAGGCGCAGCGCCTGCTGGCGGTCACGCACCTGTTCGCGCCGGTTCGACAGCGCGTGGACCGGAATGTGGCGGGTTCCGGGATCGCGTTTCAGGCGCGCCAGCACTGTCAGGCCGTCGATATCGGGCAGGTCGAGGTCGAGCAGGATGGCCGAGGGCAGGTAGTCGCGCGCCAGGCTCAGGGCCGAGTCGCCGCTGGCCGTCACTACGCCTTTGAAATGCTGGGTGCGCGCCAGGTCCAGCAACATCGTGGCCAGGCGTTCATCGTCGGCGATGATCAGCAGGGACGGATCGCCGGGCGCGAGCAGCGCGCGGTCGTCGTGGTGGTCATGGTAGTCGATGTCGTCTGGCGTCTGCTCGTGCGGCAGGAATGGCGGTTCCACGGGCTGGGCTGCCACTGCGTTGACCACCGCTTTCGGCGCCGGCGCCGTATCCGCAGCGACGAAGCCGGCGCGGTGCCAGGGCAGAAAGAGGGTAAAGGTGGACCCCCCGCCCAGCACCGATTGCACCCGGATCTCGCCGCCCAGCAGGCGCGCCAGTTCGCGCGAGATCGACAGCCCCAGGCCGGTGCCGCCGTACTTGCGGGCGGTGGAGCCGTCGGCCTGCTGGAACGCCTCGAAGATCAGTTGCAGCTTGTCGGCCACGATCCCCACGCCGGTGTCGGTGACGGCGAACGCCAGCACCGCGTCGGCGTGGCACAGGGCGGGGTGGTCGCTGGAATAGCCGGCGTCGGCCAGGCCGATGGTGAGCGCCACGCGCCCATGCGGAGTAAACTTGAAGGCGTTCGACAGCAGGTTTTTCACGACCTGCTGCAGGCGCGTGGTGTCGGTCACCAGGCTGGCGGGAAGGTCGTCGTCCAGTGCGATCGAAAAGTCCAGGTGCCTGGCTTCGGCCATGTGGCGGAAGGTCCGCTCGACGTAATGGCGCAGGTGTTCGAAACGGTATTCCGAGAACTCCAGCGTGACGGTGCCCGATTCGATCTTGGACAGGTCGAGGATGTCGTTGATCAGCGTGAGCAGGTCGGAGCCGGAGCCATGGATGGTGCGGGCAAATTCCACCTGTTTGCCGGAGAGGTTGCCGTCCGGGTTGTCGGCCAGCTGCTGCGCCAGGATCAGGAGGGAGTTGAGCGGCGTGCGCAGCTCGTGCGACATATTGGCCAGGAACTCGGACTTGTACCGCGACGACAGCGCCAGCTGGGTGGCTTTTTCTTCCAAAGCCAGCTTGGCCTGCTCCACCTCGACATTCTGCTCCGACAGCAGGCGGGCCTTGTCCGCCAGTTCCTGGTTGGTCTGGCGCAGCTCCTGCGCCAGCGATTGCGACTGCGTGAGCAGCGACCCGGTGCTGCTGCCGGCGCCCGGGGGCGCGCCGTTGGCCATGATCTGGTTGAGCGTCGCGGCCACCTGGCCGGCCACCCCGGCCAGGCCGGACGGCATGCGCGCGCTGAAGTCGCCGTCTTGCAGGGCGCGCAGCGTTGCGAGCACCAGCTTGGCGTCGATCTGGTCGCCCGGTTCGGTCATGGGATTCATCGGTGGTCATCCTCGCGCAGCGCGGTACAAACGCATATTGTAGCAATCCTGCCAATAACCGCCGCTTCAGCGCCCCGGATCGTAGGCCTTCCACGGCTCGGTGCCGAGCTTGAGCATGTACTTGCCGTGGTATTCGAGCATGGTGGAACCCTCGTTTTCGGCAACGTAGGGCGTCAGCGGCAGGCCGGCCAGGTAATCGGACGGCGCGAAGCCGGCGGCGTCGAATGGCGGCTTGTCCAGCATGGCCGAGACAATGTGCGACAGCGCCAGGTAGCTGGTGGCGTCGTTGACGTGCACGGTGCCACCCAGCGCATGCGCGCCCGGACCGATGACCTTGATCGCGACCGGCACGTTGGTCAGCGCGGGCGTCGGGATATCGCGCAGGCCGGCCACCTGCATCTTGTCGCCGCGCACGGCGGCGCCGTGCTCGGGCACCACCACCACCACCGCGCGCCGGCCGCTGCGTTCGAGCTGGGTCATGAATTGCCCGATGTCGTCGAGCAGTTTCGCCGCGCGGATGCGGTAGGTGCCGCTGCTGTCCTTGCCGGCGTTGGGGCCGTTGACGAAGTGGTTGCCGTCATGCAGACTGATGGTGTTGTAATACAGCGCCACCCGCGCCGCGCCGTCGCTGGCGCGCGCCGTGGCCCAGCGGTTCAGCATGGCGCCGTCGTCGTACACGGCCGAATCGTCGAACGCGCGCAGCGGCGCCGGCACGCCGGCCAGCGGCGTGGCTGCCGCCGACAGGCCCTGCTTGCGCAGCAGGCCGATGAAGTCGTCGAAGTGGCCGTCGTGGTTCATGGCCATCTGCTGCGTGAAGCCGGCTTTTTCCAGGCCGGGCATCAGCGCGCAACGGTCGCCGGGGGGATCGTAGATGCCGGTGTGCGACTGCTGCCCGCACGGGCCGCGCATCAGGCGGATCGCCGCCGGGCCACTGTACGAGGCGGCCGAATTAAAGTGGTGGAACAGCACGTCAGCCTGCTTGAGCACCGGGTGCTGGTCCAGTCCCACGGTCTGCAGATCGTCCCACGACAGCGAGCAGATATGGATGAAGATCAGGTCGAACGGCGTGCTGTTCGCTGCCGGCGGCTTGAAGGTGGCGCTGCGTTTGCCTTCGCGTTCGAAGAATTGTTGCAGCGCCAGTTGCGGCGTCTCGCCCGCAACTGCGCCCGGCGTCTGCACCGCCACCGCAGCCAGCGCCGGGGCCTGCTCGGCCTGATTGGCGCGCAACTGCTGCAATCCCACCGCGCACAACATGGCCGCCGTCAGCACGCCCAGGCGCAGATAGCTGGCGGCAACGCGGCAGACTACCCAGATCAGCACCAGCAGTGCAACAAGTTCCCATTGGATGAAGCGCCCGGCCAGCTCGACCAGGTAGCCCGGACTGAAGCTGCCTACCAGGTGCGCTTGCGACCACAGCCGGTTGAACGGCGGCAGGAAAGAATCGTAGTAAAGCAGGCTGACCGCAGCCGGAACGGCCACGATGTTACGCAAGGCGCGCAGCCGCGCGCTGCGCAACGGCAGGCTCAGCAGCGCAAGGAGGGCCAGGTTCGCCAGCGGGTGCAGCCCGATCAGGCCGCGCCAGAACAGCAATAGCTTGGCGATGAAATAAAAGCTCCAGCCACCCAGGGCCAGGCGTGGCGGCGGCGAAGGCACTTCTTCCTCGGCGGCGCGTCCGGACAGGGGATCGGTCAAAGCGCACGCCCCTCGCTGTCGGATTGGGTGGGCGGCGTGTAGCGCTTGATCAGCTGCGGCTTGAAATGACGGCGCTGATAGCGTTCGCGCCATTGTGCCAGCGGGGTGCGCAGCCGGTGGCCGCAAACCAGGCCGATGGCGAAGATGGCAAGCATGATGATCAGGTTCATGGTGTATTCAGTATTCTGTCAGATGGCAGGTGGTGATCAAGGCGCCGTCCAGGCGACGGTCAGCCTGGAAGCCAGCGGCAGGGGGCGGCGCGAAGCGGGCGCGACGGCGACATGGCGCTGCGGCGCCGGGCCGTTGTTGGTCGTACCCGCAACCGCAACCGCAGCCGAAGCCAGCGCCTTGCCCGGTTGCTGAATGGTGGTGGCGGCCAGGGCCGCGCCCAGGTCGGCAACGCCACGCGCCCGCCGGGCCAGTGCGGCGCAGGCATCGGCAATGTCGCGCGCGGTGGGGTAGCGGCTTTCGACGCTGAACAGCTCGCTCAGCGGCAGGCGCAGCAGCGACTTCATTGCAGCGGCCAGGTCGGCCTCGCGGCAGGCGTACAGGAACAGGTAGACGGCGTCGGCGTCGGCCGTGACGAGGTCGCCGGCACGGCGGGTCTGGCAGTAGCGCAGGGCGTCGAGCGGCGTCAGGCCCCTGACCAGGGTCAGCCTGACCATGCAGCTTTCGATGCGGTATTCCTGGCAGCGCTGCATGCTGGACTGCACTGCCGCCAGGAAGGCATCCGGCGCCAGGTAGCCTTGCTGCTGGTCCGGCATGGCGGCGGCCACTGCCATCTCGTACGAGGCCGGCAATTCATGCTGGAAGACCTGGTCGCGTACTGCCACCCACAGGCTGCTCACGCGCGACAGGCTGATGCCAGCCGGCATCACCAGGTTCGCGCCCAGGTGCATCAGCAGCGCTTCCTGGCTTTGCCGCATGTGCTGGTGCAATTCCCGCACCACGATCTTGACCCGGCAGCCGCAGCTGCGGCGCAGGTCCAGCACGGTGCGCGCCAGCCCATCGAAGCTGGCGCCGCCGTCGAACGGCAGCATCAGCGTGGCGCTGGGGTGGATCGCCGCCTCGGCCTGCAAAGTGGCGGCGTCGTCCAGCAACTGCCATCCGGCCCCGGCGGTTTCGCCGGCCAGCAGCGCGCCGCGCAGCGCCAGCATGTGCAGGGCTTCGTCGTCTGCTGGCGCGGCGTTGCGGCTCGCTTGCGCCGGCGCCAGCCGGCAGGCGCCGGCGTCATCGACCAGCAGTGGCTGGATCATGTCGCTGCTGACACCGTCGGCATGGTGCCAATGAAACGTTTGCCAGGTTTGCTGGCCCTGCCGTCCGCACAAGCGGGCAATGCCGCCAAACAGCGTGGCGCACGGGCGCAGCACGCGCATCGGGTCAAGCGCGTCGGCCTGCGCGCTGCGCAGCACCAGCACCAGGATCTTGTTGTCGCGCTCGGCCCAATCGCGCAGTTGGCGGGCCAGCACCAGGTTGTGCTGTACGTCCTCGCCGAACAGCACGTCGGCATGGTCGAGCAGCACGGTGGTTGAATGTTGGTGAGCTTGTCGGCCAACCTGGGCCAGCTCTTCGGCCAGCCGCGCAACCTGGCCGGCGCCGCCGGGGAAGGCCGATTCGAACATGGTCAGGTGGCCGCTTGCCAGTTGCGCGGCGAGCGCGCCCGCCGGGCCGCAGGCCACGATCTCGCCCAGTTGCCGGCGCGGTGCGACCAGGCAGACGCCGTGCGCGTCCGCCTGGCGCAGCGTGGCGTAGATCAGGTGGTCGAGCCGGGCCAGGCCGTCTTCCGCGAGCGCATACACCAGGCCGCGACGCAGGCTGGTGTTGGCGGCGGTAATGCCGGCGACATAGCGGGGATGATCCGAATAAGACATATTTTTAGCGACGCTCCTATCATGAATGACGATATCGGCGAGCGTAACTTGGGGAGCGCCTGGCAGGACACGCGAAGTGTGTCGGCCAGACCAGGGTTGGGGGTCCGAACTGCCATGGCTTTAATTGTAATCGAGGAATTTCTTTTTGGGAATATACAAGTTTTCAAAGAAATGATTCCGTACAACATGAAACAAAAATTTCATAGCCATACTAATGGTTTCTGTGGTTCAATTTAGTCTTGTACTGCAAGATTGCTGCCCAACACATGCGGAATCTGCTTCCCTCTCTTTATATTTTGGAAGGCATTCACGCTATGATGGACTACAGCCAGGCACGACCCCTCGTGGACGATGCCCCCAGCGACATTGCAACGCTCTACACCCGCTTCGGCCAGGCCGGCGCCGCCGGAAACTACCAGGAAATCGTGCGCGACCAGTCGGCGATGAATGCCGCTCTGCGTTGGCCGCTCCTGGCCGAAATGCAAGGCGTCGCCAGGCCGTTCCACGTCACCGAAGATACTGCCAGCGCCGATCGTCAGTCGTGAAAACAGTTGCAATTATCGGCGCCAATGGCGGCGCCGGCGTGACCACGGTCGCTGCCCACCTGGCGGCCGGACTGTTTGCTGCGGGACGCTCCGTGCTGGCGGTCGATGTCAACCCGGACAACCTGATGCGCCTGCACCTCGGCATGGCCTGGGATGACCCGCGCGGGTTTGGCCAGGCCCTCGCCGCCGGCACCGACTGGCATGAGGCCGCCTATCGCAGCGCCGCCGGCGTCGACTTCCTGCCCTTCGGCGATCTCGCCAGCGATGCCGAGCTGACCCGTCTTGGTGATTACATGACCAGCCACCCGCAATGGCTGCGCGCCGCCTTGGCGTCACTGACGCTGCCCGGCGAGACCATCGTGGTATGCGATTGCCCGCGCCTGCCGTCGCCGTTTGCGGCGCAAGTGCTGGCGACCGCCGACCTGGTGCTGGTGGTCATGGAACCGGACCCGATTTCCTATGCCGTGGCAACCCGCATGGTCGCGCGCGCCAACGCGCCGGGCAGGCCGCCTGCGTTGTTGCTGCTGAACCAGTTCGAGCCGGCCCGCGCGCTGCATCGCGACATCACGGTGCTGCTGCGCAGCGCTTTCCGCGCCAGCATGTCGCCGGTCGCCATTCACCGCGACGCCTACGTGGGCGAAGCGCTCGGCTGCAAGCAGACCGTGTTCGAGTTCGCGCCGCGCAGCCAGGCAGCGCACGAGTTCGCGGCGCTGTCCACCTGGGTGCTGACCCGCCTGGCACTCGCAGGAGGACAGTGACATGGCCGCATCCTTTGGCGTCCGGCTCGGTGCGCTGCTGGGCGTGAGCGCGGGTGCCCGCTGGCCGCGCATGCTGGCCGAGCTGCTGCTGCGCGACCCGGCCCATGCGCCATGGAGCGCGGCGGCCCGCCAGCGCATCGGCGCCAGCTTTCCCCACATCGACCTGTCGCGCCCGCGCTGGGCCGACCCGTTGCGCGTGCTGTTGCAATGCCTCTGGCTGTTGCTGGTGCGCACCCAGCCGGTCAAGCCGCCGGTCTGGCAGATGCCGCCAGTGCTGTTGCGCCTGCACGTGCTGGCCTTGCGCGGCTGGCGCCGGGTACAGGGCTGGCTGCCGCAGTTCGACCGCGACCGCGCGGAAACGTTGATCGAGGGCGCCGCCGACCACAGCAGGTGGGACCATCCGCTGCTGCGCACCAGCGCCTACGTGGTAGCGGCCGCGCTGGCCATCCTGTGCATCACCACGCCGTTTTCTCTGGCCGCGCAAGCCGTGTTCGTGGTGATGCTGTGGGTGATTGCGCTGATCATGCGCCAGATCCCGGGGCCGGTCGCCACGCTGCTGCTGATCGTGCTGTCGGTGACCGCGTCGTCGCGCTACATGTGGTGGCGCCTGACATCCACGCTGAACTGGGACGAGCCGCTCGATTTCTTCTGGGGCATGCTGCTGCTGGGCGCGGAAACCTATACCTGGCTGATCCTGCTGCTGGGCTACCTGCAGAGCGCCTGGCCGCTGCGGCGTCAGCCGATGGCCATGCCGACGGCGCTGCACGAGTGGCCGACGGTGGACGTCTACATCCCGACCTACAACGAGCCGCTCAAGGTCGTGATGCCGACCGTGTACGCCGCCGTCGGCATCGACTGGCCGCGCGACAAGATCAATGTGTACCTGCTCGACGACGGCCGGCGCGACGAGTTCCGTCGCTTTGCCGCCGAGGCGGGCGTCGGCTACATCGTCCGTCCCGATAACAACCACGCCAAGGCCGGCAACCTCAATCACGCCATGAAGCTGACCAATGGCGAATACATCGCCATCTTCGATTGCGACCATATTCCCACGCGCACCTTCCTGCAAACGACGATGGGCTGGTTCCTGCGCGACGACAAGCTGGCGCTGATGCAGACGCCGCACCACTTCTTCTCGCCCGATCCGTTCGAGCGCAACCTCGGCATGTTCCGCCGCACGCCCAACGAGGGTGAGCTGTTCTACGGCGTGATCCAGGACGGCAACGACCTGTGGGACGCCACCTTCTTCTGCGGTTCGTGCGCGGTGCTCAAACGCGGTCCGCTCGAGGAAGTGGGTGGCATCGCGGTCGAAACCGTGACCGAGGACGCCCACACTGCGCTCAAGATGCAGCGCCTCGGCTACCATTCGGCCTACATCAACATGCCGCTGGCGGCCGGCCTGGCCACCGAGAGCCTGTCGGCTCACATCGGCCAGCGCATCCGCTGGGCGCGCGGCATGGCGCAGATTTTCAGGCTCGACAACCCGTTCCTCGGCAAGGGGCTGAGCTGGGCCCAGCGCATCTGCTATGGCAACGCCATGCTGCACTTCCTCAACGGCGGGCCGCGCCTGCTGTTCCTGACCGCGCCGCTGGCCTTCCTGTTCTTCCATGCCTACGTGATCTATGCTCCGGCCATCGCGGTGATGCTGTTCGTGCTGCCGCACATGGCGCACGCCAACCTGACCAACTCGCGCATCCAGGGCAGCCACCGGCACTCGTTCTGGGCCGAGGTGTACGAGACGGTGCTGGCGTGGTACACCGTGCGTCCCACCATGGTTGCGCTGATCAATCCGGGCAAGGGCAAGTTCAACGTCACCGCCAAGGGCGGGCTGGTCGAGCGCGACTACTTCGACTGGACCATCTCGCTGCCTTACCTGGTCATCGTCGGCCTCAATATTGCCGGCCTGCTGGCCGGAGTGGGGCGCCTGATCTGGGGGCCATCCACCGAAATCGCCACCACGGTCCTGAACCTGTTCTGGACCGTGTACAACATCCTGCTGCTGGGCGGCGCCATTTCGGTCGCCTCCGAAACGCGCCAGGTGCGCCTGTCGCACCGCGTGGCGATCCGTTTGCCGGCGGTGCTGCACCAGCCCGATGGCCGCCTGCTGCGGTGCGAGACGATCGACTTTTCCGATAGCGGCTGCGCGCTTGCCGTGGCGCTGGCCACCGGCCTGCAGCGCGACGACCGCGTGATGGTGTCGTTGTGGCGCGGCGAAGAAGAGCACGCGTTCAGCGCCAGCGTGATCTCGTCCGACGCCACCCAGGTGCGCCTGCAATGGGTGCTGGCCACCCAGGAGGAACGCATGATGCTGATTCAATGTACCTTTGCCCGCGCCGATGCCTGGGTGTCGTGGACCGATGGTCGCAAGGACGACAGGCCGCTCGATGGCCTGCACGCCGTACTGCGGGTGGGCGTGCTGGGCATCGTCCGCCTGTTCCAGCACGCCACGCCGGCCGGCGGCGCCGCATCCCGGCGCCTGCGCAACAGCGGCGCTTGGCTGCGCGGCGTGCTGCCGCGCCAGCCGCGCGCACCGCAGTAAGCCTCCCTTTCAATACCAGACAACGACCTTGACGACAGTGACTACCATGCGCCGACTTTTACTGATTATCCTGAGCCTGACCAGCTGCGTGCTGACTGCCGCGCCAGGCCCGACCAAGCCGGCCAACGGACCGACGGCCATGCCCGCCGCTGGCCCGATGTCTGCGCCGCTGTCTGCGCCGATCGTTGCGCCGGCCACTGCACCGACCACCACGCCGGTGACGACCGCCGCCGCCGACGGCGCCGGCCCGGCCGTCACGCGCACGTATCCGCTGTCGGGCATGGGCGGCGGCACGGTGCTGCGGCTGCGCACCACCAACGGCATCGAGGTCGTGCGTTTCGGCGCCCGTGCCGACGAACTGGTCACGCGCGCCGTGCTGCGGCTGCGTTACAGCTACTCGCCGGCCCTGATACCGGGCCAGTCCCACATCAAGGTGCTGCTCAACGACGAGGTGCTGACGGTGCTGCCGGTCACGCCGGAAAACGCCGGCAAAACCCTCACCAGCGACATCGAGATCGACCCGCGCGTGCTCACCGACTACAACGCGCTGGCGCTGCAGTTCATCGGCCATTACACCGACAAGTGCGAAGACGCACTGCACTCGAGCCTGTGGGCCGAAGTGAGCGGCGCCAGTACGCTGCAACTGACGGTGCGTCCGCTGGCGGTAGCCACCGACCTGGCGCGGCTGCCCGAACCGTTCTTCGACCTGCGCGACAGCCGCCGCCTGACGCTGCCGTTCGTCTTTGCCGCCAGGCCTACGCACGCCACCTTGCGCGCCGCGGCGGTCAGCTTGCCGAACCACGAGGCGCTGACCGCCTGGCGCGGCAGCCGTTTCCCGGTGACGCTGAACCAGCTGCCGCACGGCCACGCGGTGGTGTTTGCGACCAATACCGAACGGCCGGCGGCACTGGCGACGCTGGCGCCATTTGCCGGCCCGTCGATTTCGGTGATCCGCAATCCGGCCGATCCGTTCGGTTTGCTGCTGCTCGTTGGCGGGCGTGATGCCGCCGACTTGAAGGCTGCCGCCGACGCCCTGGCGCGCGGCAGCGCCGCGATGAGCGGCAGCCAGATCGCGGTGGCCGCCTCGCGCACCGAGCGTCCGCGCGCCGCCTACGATGCGCCCAACTGGGTGCGCATGGACCGCCCGGTCAAATTCGGCGAACTGGTGGAAGACAAGCAGCAGTTGCAGGTCTTCGGCCACGCGCCGGCGCCGGTGCGCATCAACCTGCGCATTCCGCCCGACCTGTTTACCTGGCATAGCCGCGGCGTGCCGGTATCGCTCAAGTTCCGCTATACGCCGCCGATCCGCGCCAGCGAATCGCGCATGAGCATGAGCATCAACGATGAACTGCTGGCGTCGCTCAACCTGCGCTCGTCCGGCCAGGGCGGCGACTCGGCCCACCTGGTGCTGCCGCTGCTGGAAAACGGCCTGCTCGGCGAGGGCAAGGAAGTGCTGGTGCCCGCGTTCAAACTGGGCAGCCGCAACCAGATGCAGTATTCGTTCTCGTTCAGCTACCAGAAGGAAGGGCCGTGCGAAACCCAGATCGACAACGTGCGCGCCATGATCGATGCCGATTCGACCATCGACTTCTCCGGCTACCCGCACTATGCCGAGATGCCGAACCTCGGCTACTTCGCCAGCGCCGGCTTCCCGTTTTCCAAGTTTGCCGACCTGGCGCAGACCACGGTGGTGCTGCCCGACGCGCCTGCCGCGCAGGATATCGAAGTGATGCTGGGGTTGCTGGGCCGGGTGGGCGAATCGACCGGTTATCCGGCCACGCTGGTGGAAGTGACCACCGCCGGCAACGACACCCTGCTCAAGGACCGCGACCTGCTGGTCATCGGCGCCGCCGGCCAGCAAAAGCTGTTGCAGCGCTGGTCGGCCAAGCTGCCCGCAGCGCTGGACGGCCGCACCCGCAAGATCAGCCAGCCGGTATCGACCGCCAGCAGCCTGTTCGACTGGCTGGGCTTTGGCACCAACCCCGATCCGCAGGTGGCCAGCTCGGAGTCGCTGAGCGGCAGCGGACCGATGGCGCTGATGACCGGCTTCGAATCGCCGATCACGGCCGGCCGCAGCGTGGTGGCGGTCACCGCCGGCACGCCGCAGGACATGCTGCAGGTGCTCGATGCGCTGGCCGACGAGGTGACCGTGCGCAGCTTGCAAGGCAGCGCTGCGTTCGTCAGCGGCAAGCGCGTCGAGAGCATGCTGGTGGGCGACACCTACAAGCTCGGCGAGCTGCCGTGGTGGACCCTGATCTGGTTCCACATGTCCGGCCACCCGGTCCTGCTGGGCCTGATGGGCGTGCTGGCGGTGCTGGTGATCGCCTTTGCGCTGTGGCGCTCCCTGCGCGCGATCGCCGCGCGCCGCCTGAAAGTGGACCAGCGCTGATGGCCCGTCTGCGTCCAGCGGCCTTGTGGCTGGCGGCGGCATGCCTAGCTGCGGCGACTAGCGCCGCATCTGCACCCGCGCCTGCCAGCGCCGCAACTGCACCTGCAGCCACGCCGACGCTGGTCCAGCGCGCCGGTGCGGACACCGGCGCCGTCGATGCCTTGCTCAGGCGCGCCAGCTTCTGGGAATGGCGCGGCAACGACGAGCTGGCGCTGGTGGCGCTCGACAAGGTACTGCGCCTGGCGCCCGACCACCAGGACGCGCTGGGACGCCAGGCCATGATCGAGCTGCGTCTGCAGCGCGCTCCCGCAGCGGCGGCCACCATCGCCCGCCTGCAGCGGCTCAACCCCCGTCATCCGGCGCTGGCGCTGTACCAGGCGCAGCAGAAGCAGCAGCAGGGCGACGGCGCCCATCGCTGGCGCAGCGCGCGCGCGCTGGCCCGCTCGGGCCGCGTGGACGAAGCATTGCGCATCATGGACGCGATGAAGGCCAGCCAGCCGCTCGACAGCACCATGCAGATGGATTACTACCAGGTGCTGGCCCGCACCAAGGACGGGCGCGACAAGGCGCACCTGGGCCTGCGCGAACTGCTGCGCCAGCAGCCCGACAATATTGCGCTGCAATTGGCCGTGGCCAAGCTCGATCTGAACCAGCGGCCCAACAACGGCGCCGCGCTCACCGCAGTGATGCGCATCAGCGCCATGCCCCGGTTCGGGGCGGCGGCGCGCGATATCTGGCGCAGCGCCATGCTGGCGCTTGACCCCGAACCCGCCAGCCTGGTCCTGATCGACCGCTACATGCAGGACGAAAGCGGCGAGGATAGCGCGGTGCGCGAGCAGCGTGCCGCCCTGGTGCGCGGCATCGAGCAGCGCCGCCAGCTGCTGGCCGACCCCGGCTACCGCGCCCGTCTTGACGGCCTGGCGCTGCTCGAGGCCGCCCAGCTCGAACAGGCCGAACAAAAATTCAACCAGGCCCTGTTGACGCGGCCGAACGATGGTGACGTGCTGGGTGGACTGGGCACGGTTTATTTGCGCCAGGGGTTGCACGACCAGGCGCAGCAGCAGTTCCAGCGCGCCCAGCGTGCCGATCCCGAGCAGCTGCGGCGCTGGAAATCGATGGAGCGCACCGCCCGATTCTGGGGCCTGATGCGGGCCGCGCGCGATGCTACCGAAGGCGCTGCCGGTGCCGTCGATTATGCGCTGGCCGCGCGCCTGCTCGGCCAGGCGCGTGAGCTCGATCCGGGCGAACCTGCGGTGCTGCTGGCACAGGCCCGCTTGGCCGAGCTGCGTGGCAATCACGCCGAGGCCGAAAAGCTGTTGCGGCAGGCACTGGCCGTGGTGCCTGAACCGTCGGGCGCGCGCGCGGACACGGTTGAATTCTTCCAGCGCCAGGGCCGCGACGCCGAAGCGGAACAACTCGCCGCGCAGGCGCCGCCCGCACAACGGCAGGCGTTGCAGCGCGATATCGCGCTCAGCCGCGCCACGCGCCTGCAACAGCAGGGCGACGCGCTGGTGGCGGCAGGCGATGCGCGCGGCGCCCTGGAACTCTACGAACAGGCAGCGGCGCTGGACGACGCCGACCCCTGGCTGCGCTACGCGATGGCGCGCGCCTATGCCGCCCAAGGCGAACCGCAGCGCGGCTTTGCCGCGTTCGACCAATTGCTGGCGGCCCATCCCGACGATCCAACCGCACGCTACGCCTATGCGCTATTCCAGGGCAACCAGGCGCGCGAGGCCGAGGCACTGGCGATGCTGGCCACGATCAAGCCCGAGCAGCGCACGCCGGAGATGCAGCGCCAGGCGGGCCGCTTCGAAGTCGACCTGGCCACGCAGCGCGCACGCGCGCAGGCGCAGAGCGGCGCGCGCACCGCCGCGCTGGCCGGCTTGCAGGCCGCAGCCCAGCGCTACGCGGCCGAACCGGACCGCTTGCTCGACCTCGCCGATGCCATGGCCGATGTCGAGGCGCCCGCTGCGGCGCTGGTGGTGTTGCAGGGCCTGCCGGCGGGCTTGAATCCCGACCAGGCGATCCGCAGCGCCCGCATCCTGTCGGACGCGGGGGCGAGCGCCGAGGCGCTGGCCGTCCTCAACGGTTTGCAGCCGCCCACCTTGTCGGCGCAGGACGCCACCGCGTGGGATGCTGCGGCAGACGCCATCGCGCTGGCCACCGCACGACGCCTGCGTGGCGCCAGACAATACCCGGACGCCTTGCAGGCGTTGGCGCCGCGCCTGGCCGCGCATGACGATCGGGCGCCGCTCCGGGCCGAACAAGCGCGCATCGAAAGGGCGATGGGGCAGCCGGCAGCGGCGCTGGCAAGCTACCGCAAGCTGCAGGCGCTGGAACCGGATAACGCCAGCCATGGCGCTGCGCTGGTGGAGCTGCTGGTGGAGACAGGACAGCGCACCGAGGCGCGCGCGGAGATCGACCGCTTGCTCGCTGGCGGCGCGCCGCAGGATCCGCAGGTGGCCGCCGACCTGGCCAGTGCGCTGATCGACCTGGGTGACCAGGCCGGCGCTGCCCGCCTGGTGTGGCCGGCGTTGGCCGCCCATCCCGGCAACCTGTCGCTGCTCGACCGCGCGGGCGGGCTGGCCGTGCGCGCGGGGCAGGTGGACCAGGCCATTGGCTACTACCAGCAAGGCAATGCCCTGGCCGGCCCGGTGCTGGAATCGTACCGGGTCAACCGCCTGGCGGAACTGCTGGACAAGCGCGAGGCCTGGGTATCGAGTGCGCTCAACCACGAGGCGCGCAGCGGCACGCCCGGCCTGTCGCAACTGGGCATGGATACCCTGGCGCTGGAATACAAGTTGCGCCAGCTGGGGCCGGACCGGGTGGCGCTGCGCGCAGACATCGTCGACATCCGCGGCGGCCTGCTCGATCCGGCCTTGCCGGACGCGCGCAACGCCGGCACGGTGCTGCTGTGCTTCCCGCTGTGCACGGCGCCAGCGGCCAGCCAGAACGCGCACGGCATCGCCTTGAACGCGGGCTGGGAGCGCGGTCCATGGAAGGCCGACGTGGGCACCACGCCGCTGGGCTTCCCCTTGACCACGCTGGTTGGCGGGGTCACGTACCAGGGCGACCTGGGAGCGGTCGGCTACGCGGTCGAAGCATCACGCCGGGCGCTGACGTCGAGCCTGCTGTCTTACGCCGGCATGACCGACCCGGCCACCGGCAAGGTATGGGGCGGTGTCACGCAGAACGGCATGACGCTGTCCGCCAGCCGCGACGACGGCGGCGCCCTGGGCCTGTGGACCAACGCCGGCGTCCACAGTTTTACCGGCAAGGACGTGCAGACCAACCGCCGCCTGCAATGGATGGGGGGCCTGATCGGCCGCGTGATCAATACCGACAACCGGCTGTTGTCGGTGGGCGTGACGGCGATGGTCTGGCGCTTCAGCAAGAACGTGGGCGAATACACTTTCGGGCACGGCGGCTATTACAGCCCGGCCTCGTATAAATCGGTGTCGCTGCCGGTCACTTACGGCGAGCGCATCGGTCGCCTGTCGTTCACGGTGCGCGGCGCCGTCTCGCGGTCGCTGTCACAGACCAGGGCGGCCGATTATTTTCCGACCGACAGTGCATTGCAAAGCCAGGCCGACGCCCTGGTCGCCACCAATTTCTTCGAGCCGCGCTACGGCGCCGGCGCCGGCACCAGCAAGAGCGTCGGCCGTTCGCTGGCGACCACGCTGGAATACCAGGTGCGCAAGAATATGTTTATCGGCGGCAGTTTCAGCCTGGACCGTTCGATCGACTACGCACCGAACCGCTTCATGTTGTACCTGCGCTTTGCGCCCGACGGCGTGGCTGCCAGGCCGGTGGCGTTCCCGCCGGTGCCGGCGCCGGTGCGCTGATAGCCAGTTTCAACCTAACTTGAGCAATTCTCACCAATTCTTCCACTGGTTTCATTCTGGCATTAATAGTATGCTTCCGTTGCAAATTTTTGCATTCGTGAAACCATCTCATGCTCACATCGGGTACCAGTACCAGTAGATTCAACGCCGCGCGGCTGCTGCTGTGGGGCGCCGGGTGGGCGTTGGCCGTGGCCGTGGGCGTGGCCGCGTATTTCGTGGGCGAACGCATTGTCGATGCCGATGCGCGCCAGCGGTTCGACCACGTGGCGCGCAGCACCCAGTACGCTATTTCCGTGCGCATCAAGGCGTACGCCGGTGTCACGCGCGGGCTGGCGGCGCTGGTGCGGGCCAGCGACGATGCCGACCGGCGCCAGATCCTGCGATACGTCGATGGCCTGGACCTGCCACGCCAGTTTCCGGCCGTGGTGTCGATGACCTGGGAGCCCGACCCCGGTGCGGCGGTCGTCGTCCATCCGGGCACCGCCCCGGCTGGGGCCGAGGGGGTGCTCGGCATGCGCCTGCCAGTCTACCGTCCCGGCCTGGCGCAGGCTGATGCAGCGCAGCGGCGGGCTGCGTATCGCGGCATGGTGGGTCTGAACTTTTCGGTCGCCAGGCTGATGCAGGTGGTGCTGGACGAGACCATGGTGCGCGGCGTGCAGCTGGACCTGTACGCGGACGGCAGCGTCGATGCCGACCGCCGCCGGCTGGTGATCGAGCCGCGCGACCGGCTGCTGTTCAGCGAGCGTGGCGCCGAACCTGTTGCGGCCATGGCGACCGCCGATTATTTCGAATCGGTGCTGCCTGTCGATTTCAACGGGGCGTTATGGAAGGCGCGCTTCCGGGTGCGCAAGCAGGCATTGCGCAATGGTTTCGACGTGTACTTCCCGCTGGCGGCCGGGGTGGCGGGCGGCGCCGGCACGCTGCTGCTGTACAGCTACCTGGCCGTGCTGTACCGGTCGCAGCGGCGCGCGGTCAAGCACCGGGTGCTGCTCGACACGGTGCTCAACAACCTCGACGCCCACGTCTACATGAAGGATCAGTACCGCCGCTACCTCTACGTCAACCCGAAGATGGCCGAGCACCTGGGCCTGCCGGCGGCGCAGATCGTCGGACGGCGCGATCGCGAGCTGATGCCGGAAGAGAAGGCCGATGCCGCGTGGGCGCTGGAGCAGCCGGTGTTTGCCGACGGCCTCAAGCGCGCCAGTGAAACGCAGCATGCCGGTCACGGCGGCGTGACGCAGTACCATTGGAGCGTGCGGGTGCCGGTCACGCTGGGGCGTTCGGTGGCGGCGGTGATCGGCGTCTCGACCGACGTCACGGAGATGCACCGGTTGAAGCAGCGCGCCGACACTGCCAACCGTGCCAAGAGCGACTTTTTGTCGAACATGAGCCACGAGATACGTACGCCGATGAACAGCATCATCGGCATGGCACACCTGGCGCTGAAGAGCGTTACCCATCCCAAGCAGCGCGACTACCTGCAAAAGATTTACCATTCGGGCCAGCACCTGCTGGGCATCATCAACGACATTCTCGATTTTTCCAAGATCGAGGCGGGCAAGATGGACCTCGAAGTACTCGATTTTTCGATCGACCGGCTGCTCACCAATCTGACCAGCCAGCTGGGCGACCTGGCCACCGCGCGCGGGCTGGAACTGGTCTACGACATTCATCCCGACCTGCCGCGCCAGCTGCGCGGCGACCCGCTGCGGCTCGAGCAGGTGCTGATCAATTTCACCAGCAACGCCATCAAGTTTTCCGAGCGGGGCCGGGTGCATGTGCGCGCGTGCCTGCTGGAACAGCATGACCAGCACCTGCTGGTGCGCTTCGAGGTGCAGGACCGCGGCATCGGCATGAGCGAGAACCAGGTGGCGCAGCTGTTCCAGTCGTTCCAGCAGGCCGACAATTCCACCACCCGCCGCTACGGCGGCACCGGCCTGGGACTGGCCATCAGCCAGCAACTCGCGGAGCTGATGGGTGGCCGGGTGGGCGTGGAGAGCCGGCCCGGCGCAGGCAGCACTTTCTGGTTCACGGCGCGCCTGGACCTCCCGTTTGATGCCCTGGCCGTGGCCGACGATCCTGGCGCGGACGGCGGTGCTGGCGCGAATGCGGCCGATCCGCTGCAGGCCGGCCTGTTCGAGAGCCTGCGCGGCGCCTCGATCCTGCTGGTGGAGGACAATATCTTCAGCCAGCAGGTGGGGCAGGAACTGCTGGAAGACGGCGGCGCCACCGTGTGCGTGGCCAACAACGGCAAGGAAGCGATCGACTTGCTGCTCAAGGAGCGCTTCGATTGCGTGCTGATGGACGTGCAGATGCCGGTCATGGACGGCTTCGAGGCCACCCGCCTGATCCGCGCCCACCCGAAGCTGTCCGGCACCCTGGTGATCGCCATGACCGCCAACGCTGGCCGCGAAGACCAGCAGCGCTGCATGGACGCCGGCATGGACGAATTCGTCACCAAGCCGGTGGCGCCACGACTGCTGTTCGCCACCCTGGCCAAGTGGCTGGCCCAGCGCGCCGCCGCGCCGTCCGCGGCGCCGCGGCCGCTGGCGCCGCCGCCCTCGTTCTTCACCATGGCCGACGGCAGCGCCACGGCGGCCGGTGCTGCGGTGTTGCAGGCCGCCCTGGCCGACCTGCGGCCGGATGCGCCTCATCCGCAACCAGCGCAGCCGCAGGCGCTGCCACCGTCGCCGCCAGCGGCGCCGGCAGAGGGCGACCTGTTCGACATCGCCGCGCTGGCGCAAACCTTTGCCGGCAAGCCGGACAAGATGCGCAAGTACACGCTGCTGTTCCTCGAATCGGCGCGCGAGACCATGGTGGAAATCGACGCCGCACTGGCTGCCGCCGACCTGGCGCGGTTGTCGGAACTGGGCCACCGCCTGAAGTCGTCGGCGCGCGCGGTGGGCGCCATGCGCTTCGGCAACCTGTGCCTGGCGCTGGAACAGGGACGCCGGGACGCCGATATCGCCAGGGCTTGCGCGCTGGTGGCGCAGATGCACGCGCTGTTGCTGCTGCTGGGCCCGCAAATGGAGCAGGAACTGCTGGCTTACGACCCCGGCTAGGGCGATAATACGGTTTTCATACGCGTTTCGCCACGCAGCCAAGAACCCCATGTCCAGTATCACCCCCGGCCTGTTGATTTTGCACGGCAACCAGATGGAGCAGCTGCGCGCGGCCGTGTTCCAGTGGCTGCACAACCATCCGCTGGGGCCGCTGGAGCCCGAGACCTTCCTGGTGCAGTCGAACGGCGTGGCCGAGTGGCTCAAGATCGCGCTGGCCGAGGAAATGCGCGTGTGCGCCGCCACCCGGGTGGCGCTGCCGGCCCGCTTCCTGTGGGAGACCTATCGCGGCATGCTGGGCCGCGAGCGGGTGCCGCGCCGCTCCGCGTTCGACAAGGGCCCGCTCACCTGGCGCCTGATGCGCCTGCTGCCAACCTTGCTGGCCGACCCGGTGTTTGCGCCGTTGCGCCATTTTCTGGCCGACGGCGAGCCCGAACGGCGGCTGCAACTGGCCGAACGGCTGGCCGACCTGTATGACCAGTACCAGGTGTACCGCGCCGACTGGCTCGACGACTGGGCCGCCGGCCGCGACCAGCTGCGCTGCGCCCGTGGCCAAGTCATGCCACTGCCGCAGGCGCAGTGCTGGCAGGGCCAGTTGTGGCGCGCCGTGATAGGCGACGTCGAACCGCACGAGCGCGCGCTGGGCCGCGCCACCGTCCACACCGAATTCGTGCGCGCCAGCGCCACCGGCGAACTGCCGCTGGGCCGCCTGCCGCGCCGCATCGTCATCTTCGGCGTCTCGGCGCTGCCGTACCAGACACTGGAGGCGCTGGCCACGCTGGCGCGCCACACCCAGGTGGTGCTGGCCGTGCCCAATCCGTGCCGCTACTACTGGGGCGACATCATTGAGGGCCGCGACCTGCTGCGCTCCGCGTACCGGCGCCAGCAGCTGCGCAACGGCCAGGACCTGGGCGCGCTGCCGCTCGAGGAACTGCACGCGCACAGCCACCCGCTGCTGGCCAGCTGGGGGCGCCAGGGCCGCGACTTCATCCGCATGCTCGACGAGTTCGACGAGGCAGCATCGGCTGCTGCTGCCGCCGACGACGATGCAGGCGGTGGTAACACCGTGCCGCTGCGCGTGGACCTGTTCGGCGACGACGCGGGCGAGACCTTGCTGGCCCAGGTGCAGGCCGCCGTGCGCGATTTGCTGCCGCTGTCCGAGCATCCGCACGTGCCGCCCGCTGCGACCGACCGCTCGATCGAATTCCACGTCACCCACAGCGTGCAGCGCGAAGTTGAGGTATTGCACGACCAGCTGTTGCAAATGTTCGCCGACCACGCCAGGGACGGCGCGCCGCTGCGCCCGCGCGACGTGGTGGTGATGGTGCCCGACATCGACACCTTTACCGCCGCCATCCACGCGGTGTTCGGCCAGCACCGGCGCAGCGACGCGCGCTACATCCCGTTCGAGATCGGCGACGTCAACGACCGCAGCGTCAATCCGCTGCTGGTCGCGCTGGAGTGGCTGCTGCGGTTGCCGCAGCAGCGCTGCCGCCAGAGCGAAATTCGCGACCTGCTCGACGTGCCGGCGCTGGCTGCGCGCTTCGGCCTCGGTGACGACGACCTGGCCACGCTGGGCCAGTGGATCGAAGGCTCGGGCGTGCGCTGGGGGCTGGACCTCGAGCACCGCAGCGGACTCGGTCTCGGCTCGGCCGGCGAACAGAATGCCTGGATCTTTGGCGTGCGCCGCATGTTGCTCGGCTATGCCAGCGGCGGCGGCCGCGAAGAGGGCGGCCGCACCGCCAGCTTTGCCGGCATCGAACCGTATGGCGAAGTGGGCGGGCTCGATGCCGCGCTGGCCGGCTCGCTGGCGCAACTGGTCGAGTCGCTGCTGTACTGGCGCGCCGCGCTGGCGCAGGCGCGCACGCCGGCCGACTGGGGCGTGCAGGCGCGCGCGCTGATGGCCGCGTTCTTCAAGGCCGGCGACGAGGGCGACCGCCTGACCCTGGCGCAGCTCGACGATGCGCTCAACAACTGGCTCGAAACCTGCGAAGGCGCCCAGTTCGAGGAAGTGGTGCCGCTGGCCGTGCTGCGCGAAGCGTGGCTGGGCCTGATGGACGAACCCACGCTGAACCACCAGTTCGTCTCCGGCGGCGTCACCTTCTGCACCCTGATGCCGATGCGCGCGGTGCCGTTCCGCGTGGTGTGCCTGCTGGGCATGAACGACGGCGACTTCCCGCGCCGCGCGCCCAAGGCCGACTTCGACCTGCTGGCCTGGCCCGGCATGGCGCGCCCCGGCGACCGCTCGCGCCGCGACGATGACCGCTACCTGATGCTCGAAGCGGTGCTGGCTGCCCGTGAAAAGCTGTATATCAGCTGGGTGGGCCGCAATGTGCGTGACAACAGCGAGCAGCCGCCATCGGTGCTGGTGTCGCAGCTGTGCGATTACCTGCAAGCCGGCTGGCAACTGAAACTAGAGGAACGCACTACCGAGCATGCGCTGCAACCGTTCAGCCGCCGCTATTTCGAGCACAATGGCTTGCTGACCTATGCGCGCGAGTGGCGCGCAGCGCACGACGGTACCGACACTGGCGCTGGTGTCGATGGCGCCGAAGATGCGGCGCCGGCAGACGTGCTGCCGCCGTTCGCGCTGGACGACAAGTACCGCCTCAAGCTCGGCGCGCTGGCCGGCTTTTTGCGCCAGCCGGTGCGCTACTTCTTCCGCGAGCGGCTGGCCGTGGTGTTCGGCGAGGCCGCGCAACTGGGCGACGACGAGGAACCGTTTTCGTTCAATGCGCTCGAGCGCTACCTGCTCGAAGACACCATGCTCGACGACGACGCCGATACCGAACAATTGGAAGACATCGCCGACAAGCTCACCGAACGCGCCGGACAGCTGGCGCGCCAGGGCGCGCTGCCGATCGGCCTGGTCGGACGCCAGTACCAGCGCCAGCTGGTCACGTCGCTGGCGCCGGTGCGTCATGCCTGGCTCACGCTGCGCCAGCGCTACAGCCAGCCGGCGCCCAAGCTGGCATTGAGCCTGGACCTGGGCCCGGTGCAGCTCGACGACTGGCTCGATCAATTGCGCAGCGACGGCGCCAGTACCGTGTGGCTGATGCAGATGTCGTCGCGCGTGGCCGACAAGCAGGGCCGCGCGCGCGGAGACAAGCTGATCGCCATGTGGATACGCCAGCTGGCCGCCGCCGCTGCCGGCCTGCCCGTGACCGGCTACCTGGTGGCGCGCGACATGATCGTCACCATGGCGCCTCTGGCCGGCGACGAAGCCATGCAGGCGCTGCGCGTGCTGGCCGCGCTGTGGCGCGACGGCATGGACCGTCCCTTGCCCACTGCCTGCAAGACGGCGCTGGCGCTGGTCGGGGAGGGTGAAAGTAAAGCCGACCCGCGCACGGTGTACGACGGCGGCTTCGAGCTGCAAGGCGAAAACCAGGACCTGTGCCTGGCGCGCCTGTGGCCCGATTACAGCGCCTTGTCGGCGCAGCCGGATTTCGAACGGGCATCGCAGGACCTGTACGGGCCGCTGGCGCGCTGGCTCGAACAATGTATCACCATGACGCCGATCGACGGCGGGGACGCAGCATGAGCAACACCATAAACAAGCTGGAACCGTTGACCTTTCCGCTGCACGGCTCGCGCCTGATTGAAGCGAGCGCCGGCACCGGCAAGACCTGGACCATTGCCGCGCTGTACGTGCGGCTGGTGCTGGGCCACGGCGGCGACGACGGTTTCATCCGCCCGCTGCTGCCGGCCGACATCCTGGTGATGACCTTTACCCGCGCCGCCACGCGCGAGCTGTCCAACCGCGTGCGCGAACGGCTGGTGGCTGCAGCCGCGTACTTTCGTAGCGTCGATAATGACGATCTCGACGCCGTCACACCGGACGCTTATCTTGACGCCATCCTCGAATCGTACCCCGATCGCAGCGAGCGCCAGCGCGCCGCTCACCGCCTGATGCTGGCGGCGGAAACCATGGACGAAGCGGCGATTTTCACCATCGACGCCTGGTGCCAGCGCATGCTGCGCGAGCACGCGTTCGACAGCGGCAGCCTGTTCGACGAAGAACTGGTCAGCGACGAGCAGGCGCTGTTCGAAGACGCCGCCAACGATTACTGGCGCCAGCAGGTCTACCCGCTGGCCGCTCCCCAACTCGAAGCGCTGTTGCAATGCTGGGGCGACGTCGAGGTACTCAAGCGCTCGATCCGCGACCTGGTGCGGCGCGCCGACATCATCGGCGACCAGGATCTTGCATTGTCTCTCGGCGCCCTGATCGCCACCGTGCAGCGCGAACAGCAGGCCGCACTGGCGGGCCTCAAAGCCGGCTGGGTGGACCGCGCCAATCGCATGGAGCAGTGGATCGCCCAGCTCACCGCCACCACGCCGAAGTTCTTCAATGGCGTCAAGATGCGTGCCGCCTCGGTGGCCGCGTGGTTCGAGGCGCTGCGGACGTGGGCCCTCGACCCCGCTGCCGTCATGCCGGACCTGACCGCCACCGCCTGGAATCGGCTCACGCCGGACGGCATCGCCGACGCGTTTTCCAAGGACAGCCACGCGGCCGTGCCCGACGACTTCGACGCCATCGCCACCCTGAAAGAGGCGCTCGAGCAGTTCGAGCCGCTGGCCCATGCCCTGTACCGCCACGCCGCCGGCGCGGTGGCGCTGCGCATGGCGGAACTGAAAAAACGCAACCGCCAGTTCGGCTTTGCCGACATGCTCGACCGCCTGAACGCCGCGCTGCAAGGCGAGAACGCGGCGGCGCTGCGCCAGCGCATCGTCGAACAATACCCGGTGGCGCTGGTGGACGAGTTCCAGGACACGGCGCCCAACCAGTACCAGATTTTCAACCTGCTGTACCGGGTGGCTGACAACGACCGCAACACCGGCCTGTTTTTGATCGGCGACCCCAAGCAGTCGATCTACGGCTTCCGCGGCGCCGACATCCACAGCTACCTGGCCGCGCGCAGCGCCACCGAGGGCCGCCATTACCAGCTGGGCACCAACTATCGTTCCACCGGCCCGGTGGTGGCGGCAGTCAACCACCTGTTCCTCAACGCCGAAGGGACGCTGGACGCCGGCGGCTTCGGTCGCGGCGCCTTCCGCTTCCGCGATCCCGGCACCCGCAACAATCCGCTGCCGTTCGAGGCGGTGGCGGCGCAAGGCCGTGCCGACCGACTGGTGGACAGCGCCGGGGAAGCGCCTGCGCTGGTGGTGGCCTGCACCGACCGGGAACTCAAAAGTGACCAGTACCGTGAATTTTTCGCCAACCACTGCGCCGAAGACATCGTCGCCCGCCTCAACGACGCGCGAGTCGGCTTCGACGGCCCCAAGGGGCGCGAACGCCTGAAGCCTGCCGATATCGCCATCCTGGTGCGCGACCGTAACGAGGCCGCCGCCATCCGCCGCGCGCTGCAACGGCGCAAAGTGGCCAGCGTGTACCTGTCCGACAAGGATTCGGTCACCAACAGCGAGGAGGCCGGCGACGTGCTGCGCTGGCTGTCGGCGGTGGCCAATCCGCTCGACGGCGGCCTGGCGCGGGCCGCCTACGCCACCCGCACCGCCGGCCTGCCGCTGGCCGAACTGGCCGCGCTGTCGTCCGACGAACTGGCGTGGGAAGCGCGAGTGGAGCAGCTCAAGACGCTGCACATCGTGTGGCAGCGCCAGGGCGTTCTGGCCATGCTGCGTCGCTTCATCCACGAGCTGCAACTGCCCGCTGCCTTGCTGCTGCAGGCGGGCGGCGAGCGGCGCCTGACCAATCTGCTGCACCTGGCCGAACTGCTGCAATCGGCCAGCCGCCAGCTCGACGGCGAACAGGCGCTGATCCGCTGGCTGGCCGAGCAGATCGAAACGGGGGAGGGCGCCGGCGACGAACGGGTGCTGCGCCTGGAGAGCGACGCCGAACTGGTAAAAGTGGTAACGGTCCACAAATCCAAGGGCCTGGAATACCCGCTGGTGTACCTGCCGTTCGCGGTCACCGCGCGCAAGGTGGACCGGCGCAACCGCAGTTTCTTCGAATTCAGCGATGATGACGGCACGCGCCGCATCGACATGGCGCTGACCGAGACCGCGCTGGCGCTGGTGGAAAACGCCCGCCTGCAGGAGGACCTGCGCCTGTTGTACGTGGCGCTCACCCGCGCGCGCCACTTCCTGTGGCTGGGTGTGGCCGCGCTGGGCGCGCGCAAGGGCGGCGCCAACAGCCTGCACGACTCGGCGCTCGGCTACCTGCTCACCGGCGGCGCACCGCTACCGACTGACGCCATGATCGCGCGCTGGACCGACACCTGCAAGGACTGCCCGGCGATCGCCATCACCCCTTTGGATGGCGACAGTACGCCGGCGACCATGCTGCACCGGGTGGACGACCGCCCGCAACTGGTCGATGCCCCTCATTACACGGGCCGCTTCGAGCGCGACTGGTCGGTAGGCAGTTTCAGCTCGCTGGCGCGGCGCACCGGTCCCACCGCCACCATCGGCGGCGATGCGTTGACTGCGCTGCCGCCGCTGCCGGTGCCGCGCGACGCCGCCCAGGAAAAGCTGCTCGAAGAAGCCGACCTGCCGGCCACGGCGCCGGCCGTGAAGGTGGAAGACGCGCCGTGGCACCGCTTCCCGCGCGGCTCCGTGCCCGGCAACTTCCTGCACGAGCAGCTCGAATGGCTGGGTCAGGAGGGGTTTTATACGGTCAATGACGAGCACTTCGCTGCGCGCTTGACGCGCCGGGTGGAGCGCGCCGGCTGGGGCAACCGCCTCGACGACACCCTGGCCTGGGTGGGCGAAATCGCCCGCACGCCGCTGCCGTACATCGACACTGCGCTGTCTGGCATCGATACCCCGCTGGCCGAAATGGAGTTCTGGTTCCCCAGCGAGCGCCTGTCCACCGGCGCGCTCGACCGCCTGTGCGTGGCGCGGCTGCTGGACGGCATGGCGCGTCCATCGCTGCCCGAGCGCCAGCTGCACGGCATGCTCAAGGGTTTTGCCGACCTGGTGTTCGAACATGAAGGCCGCTACTGGGTGCTGGACTACAAATCGAACGCGCTGGGCGCCGGCGACGCCGCCTACCAGAAGCCGGCGCTGATGGCAGCCATGGCCGAACACCGCTACGACATCCAGGGCGCGATCTACATGCTGGCGCTGCACCGGCTGTTGCAGAGCCGCCTGGGTGACGCTTACGACCCGGCCGAGCACCTGGGCGGTGCGGTCTTCCTGTTCCTGCGCGGGATCGCCAACACGGCCACGCGCGGCTGCTACTGGATCGCACCCGACCCGGAACTGTTACAGCAACTGGACGCATTATTCGACGCCGGGGACCACCATGACGCCTGACTCTTTTGCGCAATCTTCCGTGCCACTGCTGGCCGCAGTCGATGCGCTGACCGAAAACGGCCGGCTGCGGCGCCTGAGCGGCGCTTTCGCCCGCTTCATCGCCTCCCTCGGCGGCGCTTCGCCGCAACTGATGCTTGCCTGCGTGCTGCTGTCCGAACTGGAAGGGCGCGGCCACAGCTGCCTGCTGCTGGCCGAACTGGCCGGCGACCCGGCGCCGTTGCTGGGGCTCGATGGCGAGGAATGGACCGCGTTGCGTGCGGCCGTGGCGGCGGTGGCGCCGTGGCCGCGCAATGTCGCCGCCTGGCGCAAGCTGCTGGCCGAGTGCGAGCAAGTCTGGCCGGTGGGCGACCTCGATTTCCAGCAACCGCTGATCCTCGACGGCGAACGCCTGTATTTGCGCCGCTACTGGCGCGATGAAACCCAGGTGGCGCACGCCGTGCGCGCCCGCGCGCTGGGCGGCCTGCTGGCCAGCGACGCCGACGACCAGACCGGCGCCGTGCGCCACTGGCTCGACCTCCTGTTCCCGGCCGGGCAGCAGGCCGATGGCGTGGACTGGCAAAAGACCGCCTGCGCGGTGGCCATGCGCGGCAAGCTCGGCATTATTACCGGCGGTCCCGGCACCGGCAAGACCTACGCGGTGGCGCGCCTGCTGGCGCTGCTGTTCGCCACCAGCGGCGGCCAGCAGTCCGGCTTGCGGGTGGCGCTGGCCGCGCCGACCGGCAAGGCGGCGGCACGCCTGAAACAATCGATCGACGTGGCGCTGGCCGGCCTGGACCAGCGCGTGCTGGCGGTGATGCCGCAGCGCGAACTGGGCGCCGCCCGCACCCTGCACAGCCTGCTTGGCGCGCGACCGGACACGCGCGCTTTCCGCCACCACGCCGGCAACCAGCTCGAGGTCGACGTGCTGATCGTCGACGAGGCGTCGATGATCCACCTGGAAATGATGGCTGCGCTGCTGGCCGCGTTGCCGTCCAGCGCCAGGCTGATCCTGCTCGGCGACAAGGACCAGCTGGCGTCGGTGGAGGCGGGCGCCGTGCTCGGCGACCTGTGCCATCACGCCGAGGCTGGCGGCTACGATGCGGAAACCTTATCGTATGTGCAAGCGAGTACGGGCCAGCAGTTGCCGCAGCACTACGCCGGTCGTGCCGGCCCGATTGCCCAGCAAACCGTGATGCTGCGCAAAAGCATGCGCTTCGGCGGCCCGATCGGCCAGCTGGCGCTGGCAGTCAACGGCGGCGATGCGGCCAGCGCGGTGCGCATCCTGCGCGCGGGCAGCGGTGGCGAAGACGGCGCCAAGGTGGCCTGGACCGACCCGGCGGCGCCCAGGGATTTGCTGCAACTGGCGCTGGCCGGGCGCGAGGGCGCCCCCGGCGGCTACCGCGATTACCTGCGCCTGGTCGCCCAAGGGCAGGGCGACGGCGAGCACCTGGCCTGGGTGCAAACTGTACTGAAAGCATTCGAAACCTTCCGCATCCTGTGCGCGGTGCGCGATGGCGAATGGGGCGTTTCCGGCTTGAACGACGCCATTGAAAAGCAGCTGCAGGCAGCCGGGCTGTTGCGTCGCAGCGGCGAATGGTATGTCGGCCGGCCGGTCATGGTCACCCGCAACGATTACGGCACCGGCGTGTTCAACGGCGACATCGGCCTGACCTTGCCCGATCCGGCGCGCCCCGGCGCCTTGCGCGTGTACTTCTCGGAAGGCGACACCGTGCGCAGCGTACTGGCCACGCGCCTGCGCAACGTCGATACGGCGTTTGCCATGACCGTGCATAAATCGCAAGGTTCCGAGTTCCGCCACACGGTGCTGGTGTTGCCGAAAGAGGGCGGCGGCGTGCTGGCGCGCGAGCTTATCTACACCGGCATCACCCGGGCGCGCGAGTTCTTCACCCTGCTCACGCCGAACGGCCAGGTGTTGCTCGAGGCGATAGCCCAGCGCACGCAGCGAGCCAGTGGTTTGCGCGAATTGCTCGAATCTTCCCAACTCCGATCCTGATGCAATTAATTATTATTCTCGATTTTTTCTCAAGCGCCTCCCGAGCGACTGGCACCGTTATAACTAATCACACATAACGAATACGCATAAATACTCACAAAATGTAACGAACTCCCGGCTTTGTGTTCGAAATGTTGCGATTGGCGACGTTTCTGTGTCACAAATTGCGAGCAGATATTGCCCAATCGCTGGCTTTTAAATTATTATTTAAAGGATTGCCAGTAGGAATTAATTTCCTATTGGAGATTATTTAAATATTAATAACATGGTTTTTACTAGAACCTAGGGGGGTATGATGGCATTCGCAGTGAGAAATCGTTGTGCACGGGTCGCTCTGGTCGCCGGTATGGTCGCGGCGGCCTGGAGTCCCGCCAGCTTTGCCTGCTCAGATACGCCAGTGCTTGCAAGTATGTGCGTGATGGCCGTGCCATATACGTTCGGCAACTTTAATAACCAATTTACGCTCGCTGCCGGCCAGGATCTGTCGATCAACAGCTATGCAGCGCTGTACTCGCTGATCGGCACCATTTATGGCAGCAGCAACACGTCGAGCTTCAAGTTGCCCGACCTGCGCGGCAGGTTTGTAATTGCTGCCGACGGCGTCAACTACGCAGCCGGCGCCAAAGGCGGCAACAATGCCATCACCCTGACGACAAGCCAGTTGCCGCCGCATCTGTTCACCGTGACCGGGCTTCCGGTCGCCATCTCCGGGTTGACCGTCTCCTCCACGCTGCCGACCTTGAACGCCACGGTGAATATCGCCAGCGCGACGGCAACCGGTACGGTGACCGGACTGAAATTGAACGTGGTCGGTGGTTCGGGTGGTGTCACTTCGCCATCGGGTAACTATCTCGGCAAGAGCACCAGCAATCTCGTCAACGTCTATTCCAGCGCCACGCCCGATGCCACGCTCAATGCCGGCGCCATCAGCGGCGGCGCGGTGTCGGTGACGGTGCCTGCCAGTTCCGCAACCGCTACCGTGGCGGGCGGCGCAGTCATGGCCGGCGTCGTCGGCGGCGCCGCCACCGTCAGCGGCAACACGAATATCGTCGGCACGGGCGCGGCGATCGACATCCGGCCGTCGTATATCGCCATGACGTATTACATCGCGACCAACGGCATTTATCCGAGCCGCGACTAACCGTCAAGCGCTTCGACCGATCCGAAACGCGGTGCAGCCGTATCGCGTTGTCGTCGACGCCCGTTTTGCCGCCAGCCACCGGCCTAGTCGATGGCTGGTGGGGCGTCATGTTACCTATAACAACTTTGCCGGGAATTTGCTGTGCTTATTGCCCATATGATGATGGCTGCGGCCCTGCTGACGGCGACGATGAGCGCCGGCGCCGCCGAGCGCGACCTCGTCACTGAATTGACTGTTGCGAACAAGGCGTTGGCCGCGCAAGACTATGCGCTTGCCTACAAGGAAAATGTGCGCGTTGCCGCCGCCAATCCCCTGGCCCGGTTCAACCTGGGATTGATTGAACGGGAGGGATGGGGGCGTGCGCGCAATCCGGTCGCTGCCTGTGCCTGGTTCGAAAAGGCGGCACACGGCAATATCCCGGCGGCGCAACAGTTTATCGGCGATTGCCTGGCAAGCGGTACCGGGCGCGCGGCAGACGGCAAGGCTGCGCTGGTGTGGTACCAGAAGGCCGTGCAATCAGGGATCGCGTACGCGAACTGCTCCGCCGGTGAACTGTATATTCGCGGCCAGCTGGTCGGCCAGGATGTTGTGCGCGGACTGACGCTGTGCGCGCAGGCAGCGCAGGCCGGCTCGGCGCCGGCCATGTTGCGCCTGGGCGATTACTACAAGAACGATCCTGATGTCCGGCAAGACCTGGCGGCTGCGCGCTACTGGTATCAGCAGGCGGCGGAACACCGCATGGTGGTGGCCCAATACCGCCTCGGCGTGATGCTGGGACAGGGTGAGGGCGGCGCTGCCGACCCGGGCCTGGCCCTGTCCTGGCTCGAACACGCGGCCTCCGAGGGGTATGCTCCCGCTTATTTGCCAGTTGCCATCTTGTATGGCAACAGCGCGCCTGACCCTGCCACCGGCGCGCTGACGCCGGTTAGCCTGGCCAAGATTTACATGTGGAGCCGCGCGGCCAAAGCCACCACCAGCGACCCGGCGGACCTCGCGCAAATCGAAGGTATTGAACAACTGCTGCAGCAAGTGATGCCACTGCAGTGGAAGCCCGAACTCGACCGCCGCGTGGCCGAGCATCTCGGTAAATCGACAGTCAACTAGCATAAACACAGGCGCCGCCGTCGCTCGCGCAGCGCTGATCACGAGGGAACACCACCATGCATGCTTCCATGAACCGCATTTACCGACTCGTCTGGAGTCATGTTCAACAGACTTGGGTGGTGGTCCACGAACGCGCCAGGGGCAAGGGCAAGTCGGCCAATCGCCGCCTGGTCGCCAGCGTGTTGCTGGCGGCTTCGCACGCGGCCATGGCGGGGCCGACCGGCGGCCAGGTTATAGCCGGCAACGGCACCATCAACCAGAACGGCGCCACCACCACGGTGACGCAGGCCAGCCAGAACCTGTCGCTGAACTGGCAGTCGTTCAATACCAGCAGTGGCGAAACCGTCAATTTCGTCCAGCCCTCGGCCAGCGCGATAGCCGTCAACCGTATCAGCGGCAATAGCGCCACCGAGTTCTACGGCGCGCTCAACGCCAACGGCCAAGTCTACCTGATCAATCCGAACGGCGTGCTGTTTGGTGCCGGATCGCAAGTCAATGTCGGCGGCCTGGTGGCGTCGACGCTCGATATCGGCGATGCCAGCCTGAATAGTGCCACGCGCAATTTCCGCGGCGCCGGCAGCGGCAGCATCATCAACCAGGGCGCCATCAATACCGGCAACGGCGGCTACGTTGCCTTCATCGGCAACCAGGTCACCAACTCCGGGACGATCAACGCCAGGGCGGGGACGGTGGCGCTGGGCGCGGGCAGCGACGTCACGCTGTCGTTTGCTGGCGATAGCCTGGTTCAACTGCAAGTGAACCAGGGCACGCTGAACAACCTGGCTGAAAATGGCGGTCTGATCAATGCCGATGGCGGCGCGGTCTGGCTGTCCGCCGGCGCCAGGGATGCCGTGCTGGCCAGCGTGGTCAACAACACGGGTATCATCCAGGCGCGCAGCGTGCAGAATGTCAACGGCGTGATTGTGCTGGAGGCCGGCAGCGCTGGCGCCGCCGGCAATAGCGGCACGCTCGATGCTTCCGGCCTCGGGCACGGCGAAACGGGCGGCGCCGTGAAGGTGCTGGGCGGCGCCGTCACCCTGGCGGCAGGCGGCCTGGCCGATGTGTCAGGCGACGCCGGCGGCGGCACCGCACTCGTCGGCGGAAATTTCCTCGGCGCCGGCGCCGAGCAAAATGCGCACACCACGACAGTTGCAGCAGGCGCCTCGATCAAGGCCGATGCTCTGACCACTGGCAACGGCGGCAGTGTGGCGGTCTGGTCGGATGGCACCACGCAGTTCAACGGCAGCATCACGGCACGCGGCGGCAGCACCGCCGGCAACGGCGGCCAGGTGGAAACCTCCGGCAAGAACCTGGGCATCAATGCCGGCGCCACCGTCAATACAGCGGCGCCCCATGGCGTGGCAGGCGACTGGCTGCTCGATCCCGATGATATTACGATAGGCAATAACAGTATTTTTAACAGTGGGTTGAACAGTGTTTCCTACCCCATCAATGTCGACACACGTGTTTTGACGGCTGCGCTCAATCATGGCAACGTGACCATCAAGACCACCGGGTCGTCGGCCAGTTGCACGGGCGTGTCGTGTACCGGAGCGCCCGGCAATGGCGATATCATCGTGCTCGATTACATTGGTTCCGCGACGGATTATGATGCGTCCAACAATCCAGGTATTAATTGGGAAATGGGTAACAACACGCTCACGCTGAGCGCCTATCGCAACGTTGATTTCAAAGTAACCACCAACGTGAAGTATACAGGCGACCCCGCCGGCGGGACGATTGGCGGGAGCATCCTGGCTTACGGCGCCGGGAAAGTCGTACTGAAGGCAGATAATGCTGCCACGGGTACAGGCACGGTCAAATTTGCCGATCCGGGTCAAAATTTTGTCCTGTTGGCCGATAGTGGAAGCACCCTTTCCATCTTTTACAATCCGACCAGCTATAGCTCGCCGACCGACTTTACCACCAACCTGCAAGCTGACCCCAGTCAACTGACGGCCTACATGGCTATCAATGTGACCGGCATGGCTGCCTCGAAGACTTACGATGGCTCCTTGACAACGTCCGTGTCGGGATTGACTTCCGCATCGACCCTGCCGGCCGGATTGACGCTCAATACCGCCAGTGCGCAGGGCATGTTTGCCAACAAGAATGTCGGCGCCAACAAAGCCGTCACTATCACTGGCGTTACCGCTACGGGCACCGGCGCCGTCACCAGCACCGCCAGCGATGGCGCCACCGTCATCAGCTACAACGGCAACAAGTACTTCATCGGTGGCCTCGACACCAAGACTGCCTCGATCTCGGCCAAAACCATCAACCTCTCTGGTGTGACTGCCAACAGCAAAACCTATGATGGCACCACGTCGGCCACCCTGTCCGGCAGCGCCAGTGTCGCCGCCAGTATCGTCAGCGGCGACAGCGTTACGCTCGGTTCCGGCACCGCCTCCTTTGCCGATGCCAATGCCGGCGCTGGCAAGGCCGTTACCGTCAGCGGTTTTACGCTGAGCGGCGCCGATGCCGGCAACTACGTGGTCAACCAACCGACCGGCCTGGCCGCCACCATCAACAAGGCCGATCTGACCCTGGCGGGAACAAGGACCTATGACGGCACCACATCGGTGGCGGGCAGCACCCTGACGGCAACCGGCGTGGCGGGCCAGAGCTTCAGCGTTACCGGCGCCGGGAATGCCGCCAATCTCGCCAGCAAGAATGTGCAAAGCGGTGCGGCGCTCGCCAGCACCGCGGGTCTGAGCCTGGGCAGCAGCAGCAACGGCGGCCTGGCCAGCAATTACAATGCGCTCGGCACCGCTGGCAGCAGCTATGCCGTGACTGCCAAAGGCCTCACGCTGAGCGGCATCAGCGCCGTCGATAAAGTGTACGACGCCACGACCACGGCTGCGCTCAACACTGCCAGTGTTGCCTATTCGGGCCTGGTTGCGGGCGACGCGGTGTCGCTGGCCGGCAGCGGCACGGGCAGTTTTGCGACCAAGAACGCCGGTGTCAACAAGGCTGTGACGGTGAGCGGCTACACGCTGTCGGGCGCCGATGCAGGAAACTACGTGGTTGCGCAACCGACAGGCCTGACCGCCAGCATCAGCAAGGCCAACATGGTCGTGTCGGGAATCGCGGCCGCGGATAAAACCTATGATGCCACCACCAGCGTTACGCTGATCGGCACGGCCGGCGTGACCGCCCTCGGCAGGGATGTCGTGGCGGTCACCGGCAGCGGCAGCGGCATCTTCGTCGACCCCAATGCCGGCACCAGGTCGGTGCTGGTGACCGGCTATGGACTGGCCGGCACCGATGCCGGCAATTACAACCTGGTGCAGCCGGTTGGCGTCACTGCCAGCATCGACAAGGCCAATCTCACGCTGACCGGCACCAGGACCTATGACGGCACGACCGCCGTGGCGGGCAGTACGCTGACGGCCACCGGCGTGGCCGGCCAGTCGTTTGCCGTGTCCGGCGCCGGCGATGCGTCGAATTTATCGAGCAAGAATGTGCAAACCGGTTCAATGTTGACCAGCGTCACCGGCCTGAGCCTGGGCAGCAGCAACGGCGGCCTGGCCAGCAACTACAACGTGCTCGGTACGGCGGGCAGCAGCTATACCGTGACCGCCAAAGGCATCGCGCTGGCCGGCATTACCGCTGTCGACAAGACCTACGATGGCACCACGGCGGCCACCCTGAACACGTCGAACGTGGCATATTCCGGCATGATCGCGGGCGACAGCGTGACGCTGGCCGGAAGCGGTTCGGGCAGCTTTGCGACCAAGAATGCCGGCGCCGGTAAAACGGTGACCGTGTCCGGTTACGTGCTGGGCGGCACGGATGCCGGCAACTACGTGGTTGCGCAACCGAGCGGTCTGACGGCCACCATCGGCAAGGCCAGCCTGGCGGTGTCGGGCATTGCTGCGTCCAACAAGACTTACGACGCCACCACCGGCGCCACCCTGAGCGGCACGGCTGCGGTCAGCGCCCTAAGCAGCGACATCGTCGCGGTCACGGGTACGGGCGTGGGCAGCTTTGCCGACGCCAA
>NZ_LROM01000046.1 GCF_001758785.1 Duganella phyllosphaerae | reverse complement strand
CGTCGGCAGTGAGCGCCACCACCGGCCGCTGGAAGCCAGCCTGGCGCAAGCGCGCGGTGGCGGTCACGCCGTCCATCACCGGCATGTGGATATCCATCAGTACCAGGTCGGGCAACGTGGCCAGCGCACGCGCCACGCCCTGCTCGCCGTTGTCGGCGCACAGCACCTCCACGCCCATGCTCTCGAGCAGCGCGCGCACCAGCATGCGGTTGTCGGCGCCGTCTTCCACCACCAGCACCCGGCCGGCCAGTTGCGGCGGTGCGCAGTCGAGCGATGCAGACGGCGCCGGCTCGGCAATCATGGCCCCGGGCGCCTGGATCGAGACCGTCATGATGGTGCCCACGCCCGGAGTGCTCTCGACCGTCACGCCGCCGCCCATGGCACCGGCCAGCTGGTGCACCAGGTACAGCCCCAGGCCGGTGCCGCCAAAGCGCCGGGCCACGCTGCTGTCGGCCTGGTTGAACGGTGTGAACAGCGCGGCCACCTGCTGCGCATCCATGCCGATGCCGGTGTCGCGCACGCTGCAATACAGCAGCTCGTGCTGCTGGTCGTACCAGAGCGCCACCTCGATCCCGCCCTCCTCGGTGAACTTGATGGCGTTCGAGACCAGGTTGAGCAGGATTTGCCGCCAGCGCGTGGGGTCGCCCAGCACCTGCGGCGGCACGGTGGCGCGCAGTTCGGCGGTATAGGCGATGGCGCGCTGCCGCGCCGACCCGCGCATCAGCGCCGACACGGTGTCGAGCACTTCCGCCGGCACAAACGGCAATCGTTCGAGCACCAGTTTGCCCGACTCCACCTTGGACATATCGAGCACGTCGTTCATCAGTTGCAGCAGGTGCTGGCCGTTGCGGGCGATGATTCCTCCCAGCTCACCGGCTGGCGTGGGCCCTTGCTGCGCCAGCTGTTCGGCAAAGCCGATGATCGCGGTGAGCGGCGTGCGGATTTCGTGGCTCATCATGGCCAGGAAGACCGATTTGGCCGCGTTGGCCTGGTCGGCGGCCACCTTGAGCGTGCGCTGCTCGCGCAGGGCCAGGTCGCGCTTGTGCATGGCGCGCCAGACCGTCACGCAGGCGGCCAGCACCGCCAGGCCGCACACGGCACCCACCAGCCCCAGTTGCCCGGCAAAATAGCGCCATTGTTCGAGGAAGACCTGCTCCGGGATGGCGACCTTGATCATCAGCGGACAATTCGGAATCACCCGTTCGGCAGCCAGCGTCCTGGTGCGGGCGACGCCTGGCGCCGATTGCACCTTGTCATCCACCGCCGTGCCGGCGAGGCGCAACTGGCGTTCGATGTCTTCGTAGCTGCGCACGTCGCTGGCGATGGTACCGAGCACGGCGTCCTCTGCCGGCCAGCGCGCCAGCACCGTACGGTCGCGCCGGAACAGGGTGACCGTGCCCTGCCCGTCCAGCTTGATCTTGCTGTAAAAGCTGCTGATCTGCCGGCTCGATATCCCCACCAGCACCACGCCGATAAAGCTGCCATCGGGCGCCGAGATGCGGCGCGAGAGATAGAACGTCCAGGCGCCGTTGCCCTTGTTGCGCACCGGCGCGCTGATGTACAGGCCCAGGTCCGCGCGCGCGTGGTGGGCCTGGAAGTAGTCGCGTTCGGCCAGGTTGATCGGCGGTGCCGGAAAGCTGCGCGAGAAGTTGATGACCTGGCCGTCCGCCGCGACGATGCTGGCAACGTCGATCTGTGGCAGCACCCGGTTGCGCTCCATCAGTCGCTCGAACTCTTCCCGGCCGCCCAAACTGCGGCGCAAATCGGCGCCATCGCGTACACCGATCAGGCGTATGCGCTCGAGCATGCTGTCGAGTACCAGGTCGGCGGCGCTCATCTCGTGCGCGGTTTGCTCCGCCAGCAGCAAGGCCGTGCCATCGAGCTGCTCGCGCCAGGCCTCGATTTCGCTGTTCCGGGCGCCGTATAGCGCTACGCCAAGGGTGGCCGCTATGGTCAACAAGAGCGCTGCGCCGGTGGCGACGATAAGGGTGCGAGAGCGTCTTGAATCAGGCATGGTGGGCGATGTCCGGGGTCAGGCTTGATCGTGCTGGAAGCGCCGCTGGATCGCCAGCACCGCATCCATGTTAGCCAGCAGCGCATCGACGCAAGCGGGATCGAAATGCGTTCCCTTTTGCGCGTGCAGAAAGTCGATGGCGCGCTCGAGCGGCCAGGCCGGCTTGTACGGGCGGGCGTTGGTCAGGGCATCGAAAACGTCAGCCACGGCGATGATGCGTCCGTACAACGGAATGGCCTCGCCCGCAAGGCCATGCGGGTAGCCGCCGCCGTCGTAGCGCTCGTGGTGGCTGATCGCGATCACGGCGCCCGCCTGCAGCAACGGCGACTCGCTGCCGACCAGGATGTCAGCGCCGATCTGGGGGTGGCGCTGCATGATGGCGCGCTCTTCGTCGTTGAGCGGGCCCGGCTTCAGTAATACGGCGTCGGCAATGCCCACCTTGCCGATATCGTGCATCGGCGCGGCGTCGCAGATGAGGTCGCACTCTGCTTCCGGCAAGCCCAGCTGGACGGCGATCAGGCGCGAGTAGGCCGCCATGCGCGACAGGTGAAAGCCGGTGTCGGCATCACGGAACTCGGCAGCGCGCGACAGGCGGTGGATCGCTTCGTGCTCGCGGGCGACGATGTCGGCGGTGGCCTTGCGCACGGCGATGTCGAGCGTCTCGGCACGCTGCGCCAGTTGCTGGCGCGCGTGCTGCAGCGCCAGCAGGTTACCGATCCTGACATTGAACTCGATGCCGTTGACCGGCTTGGTCAGAAAATCGTTGGCGCTCAAGCGCAGCGCTTCGTGGCGGATCGCCACTTCGGTGGCGCCGGTGACCATCACTACCGGCACCTCGCGCATGCCCGGCAAAGCGCGAAAGCGGCGCAGGAAAGCCAGGCCGTCGATATCGGGCATCAGGTAGTCGACCACCACCAGGTCCGGCGTATTTGACGTGCACCATTCCAGGGCCGCCTGGGCATGCCTGAGCGGCACCGGCGTGGCCATGTCGAGCATGCTGAGCATCAGGCAAAAAAGGTCCAGGTTGATCTGGTCGTCGTCAATTACCAAAACTGTCATGGGCGTCATCCATTGAATGCGGCCCGGGAGCACAGACCGCTATTGTTGGTGACATTATGCTCTGATAACATGCGGAAAAGTTACTTTTAAGGAATTTCTGCCCGACTGACCAACACCACGCGCCGTACTCGCCGCACCGCGATGACAATCGCCGTGGCGCTCAGCAGCAGCCCTCCCAGGCTCAGCACGACCAGGACCGCTACGCGCACCCAGCCCTGCCCCGGCGCCAGCAAGGCCGGCAAGTCCCAGCTGTGCAAAAAATTGAACAGCCAGCGGCCGATGCGCTGGGTACTGTCCACGCTCAGCAACACCTGGCCGGTGGCGGCGTCGAGATACACCCAGGTGCGGCCGGGGTCGTCGAACACCACGCGCAAGGCCGGCAGGCGCCGCTCGTTGCCGCCGTACATGGAGGCATCGCCGCGCCGGTAGTAATAGGCGTCCGGCGCACTCAACAGCTCGACCGACTGCACCGGGTACGCCAGCAGCTTGCGGGCGGCCGCTGCCAGGCGCGCCTGCGGCCACTGCCGCGCCACCACCAAGCGTTCGCCATCGGCCTGCACGATGCGGGTATCGTTGCTGCCATCGCGCGCCACGATGAACGGTGCGCCATCGAACACGCGCCATTCCAGCTCGCGCGGCGCGAACGACTGTGCGTGCAGTAACGCCAGCACCTGCGCCACCGGCTGCGGCAAGCGCACGCTGGCCGGCGAGCCGCCCTGCATGGTCACCGCATCCGGCTTGGCGCCGCGCGCATTGAACACGCCCAAGGGGTTCATCGACATCAGGCCGCTGAATATCCATGTGCACAGCACCACGCCGAACACCAGGCCCAGCAAGTGATGCCAGCGCATGGCCAATTCGCGGTACGGCGTGCGTGCACCGCTCTTGTAGCGCCCCCGGAAGCGCCAGCGCTGCACGCCATTGACCATGCCGGTCACCGCCGACAGCGTGCCCACGGCGGCCAGGCCGATCAGGATCCAGGTCCACACCGGATCTGTGTTCTGCTGGCGCAGCAGGTACAGCCAGTGCAGCCAGGCGCCGGCGAAGTTCCAGTAACGCTCGGCGCGCGGCGCGTCGAGCATCACTTGCCCGGTTGCCGACGACACATACACGCGCGTGGCGGCGTCGTCATCGAGTTCCACCACGTGCAGCGGCCGGTGCGGATTGAGGCTGCGCGAGTGGGTCCAGCGATCTTCCTCCACCAGGCCGGCGTAATGCGCCGCCACGCCGGGCCGGAACATGCGTGCAGCCGCAAGCGCCGCCTGCGCATCGGGCTGGTGCGCCAGGGCGCCGGTGATGGCATCCACCTGCGTGGTGCGGCCATCCTGCGCCAGCAACTGGTAATGCGGACGGCCGCCGATCGCGGTGAGCGTGATGGTGCTGACTGCGGCGACGTTGCCGCCAGCAGCGCGGCTGGCCGCCAGCGCTTGCGCCGGCTCGGTGGTGACGCCGGCCGCCAGCGGCGGCAGCGCGGCCAGGCGCTCGGCGGGCGTGAGCTTGGGATAGCCGACGAACAGCATCACCACGCCGCTGACGAACCACAGCGCCACCAGGGCGCACATGGCGATGCCGGTCCAGCGGTGGACCAGGTACACAATGCGGCGCATCGACGGCCTCCCTTAAAAGCGGTGGTTGACAACCAGGTCCGCGCGCCGGTCCTGGCCATAGAACCACTGGGTAGGCGTGTAGTAGGCGGTCGTGAAGTAGCGCCGGTCGAACAGATTGGCCACCCGTAGCGCGACACTGGTGGCGCTGGAGACCTTCCAGCGCAGCGCGGCATCGGTCACCGCGTACGACGGCAGCTTGAGCGTGTTGGCGTTGTCGGCATTGCGTTCGCCCACGTAGCGCAGGCCCGCGCTGGCGGTCCAGGCGGGGGCAAGCTCGTGGTGGAGCCACAGGTTGGCCAGGCGCCGCGGCACGTCTGGCGGCGTGTTGCCGGCGCGGGACACCAGCAGGCCGCCCGCCACTTCGCTGAAGTCCTCGAAGCGCGCGCGCAGCAGCGACGCATTGGCCTCCACGCGCCAACCGGGCGCCAGCGCCGCTGTCACCGTGGCTTCCACGCCGCGCGAGGTGCGCTCGCCCACCTGCAGACTGCGGCTTGGATTGGTGGCGTCGCGCGTGAGCAGGTTGTTCTTGGTGATGTCGTACACGGCCAGCGTCCACTCGGCGGCGTTGCCGGCAAAGGCCTGCTTGACGCCGACCTCCACTTGCCGGCCGGTGGCGTTCTTGAACGCGCTGTTGGCGGCCGACAGGAAGAACAGGGAGCTGACCGGATCAGCCGCCCGGGCCACCTGGCCGTACAGCGCCAGCGCCGGCGTGACCTGGTACACGGTACCTAGCCGCCAGCCGACGTTGCTGAAGGTTTTGTCATAAGCGAGGCGATCGGCCACCAGGTCGGTGCGGCGCACGCTGGCATGGTCGTAGCGCACGCCAGCCAGCAGCGACCACTGGCCGGTGACCGCCAGCCGGTTTTCGGCGAACACCGCGTACTGGCGCGCCTTGCTGGCGTAGCGCGGAATAGTGGGGACCGGGCTGCTGAACCAGCCGGGATCAGGTTGATAGGGATCGACCGAGGTGGCGTCGCCAACGTAGGTGTTGTTGCTGTGTTTGAAGGCGCTGGAATTGACGTCAAAGCCGATGGCGAAGCGGTTTTCCAGGCCCAGCAGATGGCCCTTGAAGGCGGCGTCGGTGGTGTTGCCGGTCTGCGTCTGGTCGTGATAAATCTCGGTGGCGTCGGACCGGTCGATCAGGCCGGTGGCGTCGTTGTAGCGGTACGCTTCGACATCGCGCCAGTGGCGCTTGCTGTCGATATTGTAGAAGCGGCTGCGCACGGTGGTGCTGTCGTTCGGAGTCCAGTTGAGCAGCAGGTCGAGCCAGCGGTCGTCGTACTGCATCACGCTGTCGGCGACATTGTAGTTTTTGGACGCCAGCGCCGGATCGGGCTTGCCGTCCACCAGCGGCGTGCCGAAATAATTCATGGGCTGCTGCCGGCCCCGCGCCGCGCTCAGGCGCACATTGAGGCGCGGCGAGATATCGAACCGTACTGCGCCCGAGACGGCGCGGTTGCTGTAGCGGCCACGGTCCACCCAGCCGTCGGCCCGGTCGGTGCTGGCGTCAAAACGGTATGACCAGCGCTCATCGATGGCGCCACCGCTGCCTACCGCGAAGCGGCGGCCGTGCTCGGTGCCCAGCCCCGCCTGCACGTCGGTCTCGATGCCGCCGCGCGTGGGCTGCTTCGGCACCACGTTGATCACCGCGCCGATGGCGCCGTCGCCGTAAATCACGGACGCCGGTCCGCGCAGCACTTCGATGCGCTCGATGGCCCAGGTATCGAACGGAAAGGTCAGGCCCACGCCGCCGTACTGGCGCATGCCATCGTACAAACGCATGACCGACAGGGTGTCGGTAAAGCCGCGCGCAGCCACCGACGAGCCGCCATTGCCCGGATGCGGCATGGCGCTCACGCCGGGCGCGCGGGTGATGGCATCGACCAGGCTGCGGTCACCGCGCTGTTCGAGCTGCCGGGCGGTGATGGCGTCCACGCTGGCCGGGGTCTCGAAGCGCGAGAGGTCGAGGTTGGAGCCGGTGCCGGCGCTGCTGTGCAGGCCGCCGCTGTCGTCGCGGGCGGTGACGACGACGGTGGGCAGGGTGGCGTCGGCTTGCTGGGCGTTGGCCGCGAGCGGCAGCGCCAGCGCGCACAGGCCGGCCGTGCGCAGGGTAGTGAAAGTGAGAATGGAATGAGTGGGCATGAATTCGTGTCGTGTTTGCATATCGCGGCCGCCATGGGCGGACCGTGGCCAGCCGACACAACGGCATAAAGACCGGCGTCAGGCTGGAGCTGAAACGTGCTCGATATCAGACAGCGGGAGGACCACGCGGGTGCGCAATCACCCACGAATACAGCGGTGTCGGTGCATGGTAGAACAGCGCAGGCCGTTCGGCGAGGATGGCAAACTGTGGCGCCAGTGGCGGTGACGGCGGCAGCCCCGGCACGTCGAAGTGGACGCGGCAATACGGGCAGTCGTTCATGCTGCCGTTGCGCTTGTCGGAAGGGTCCGGGCTATCGGGCGCCCTGACGTAACGGGTACCCATGGCCGAGCAGATCTCCAGCCACGCGGCGCCGGCGGTCCGTTCCGGCGCGAATGCGCGCGACAATGTCGGCATCAACGCCGTCATCAGCATAGCGGCGCAAAGCAGCCATGCGAGGTAACGTCGGCGTTGTGGGGACTTGTACATCTGGCTATTTTACCGCAGTGGTCATGCAGCGCGGCAGGCTGCAGCAGGACATTTTGTCGCAGCCCCTGCCCTGCCCTTCGCTCAGGCGGGCGGCGCCACCGAAGCGCCTTGAACGCCATGGCGCGCCAGCGCGGCATCGACCAGGCCGCGCGCCTTGGCCGCTTCGACGAAAGCGTGCAGCACCTGCGCCGCTTCGTCCCCGCGCGCCTTGGGGATACCCATCGCCTGCTGGATCACCATGAAGCGCTCGCCCAGCAGGCGCAGGCCGCCCAGCCGGTCGGCGTCGAGTTGTAGTTGCTGGCGCACGCCGGCGGCAACGTCGGCCTGCTCCGCCAGGAACACGTCCACCACCGCCGGCGACGACGGCGCACGCACGATGGCGGCGTGTTGCAGTTCGCGCGTGAGATACAGGTCGTAGGCGCTGCCCTTGCCCACCACCACGCGCAGCGCCGGGTCGTCCACCTGGTCGTTATGCGTGAGCGGCGAATCGTCCTTCACCAGGTAGCAGCCTTCGATCAGCACGTACGGCGCGGTAAAGGCGATGTCGGCGCCGCGCACCGGGTCGATGGCGAAGAAGCCCACGTCGGCTTGTCCGCTTTCGACTGCCGCCGCCGATTTGCCGGCGGTATCGAATACCACCAATTCCAACGGCAGTTCCAGTAGCGCGGCCAGCTCGCGCGCCAGGTCCACCGACACGCCGCCAGGCGTGACGCCGTCGCCGGGGTTGGCCAGGATGGGGTTGCCGAGGTTGATAGAGGCGCGCAGGGTGCCGGTGGGCGCAAAGGCGGCGCGGATGGCCGCGGTGATGGCGATGGTGACGGTGTCGGTCATGGTAAGCCTCGTCGAGTGAAGGTCAGGTTGGCGGTTGCAGTATGTGGTCGATGCTTGAAAGGGCTGCGATGGTGTGCTGCAGATGCTGGCGCAAAAATTCGGCGGCATCGTCGTTGCGTTCGCGCTCGAGCAGGTCGAGCACGTGCAGGTGTTGTTTGCAATGTTCGGCATACCGCGCGCGGCTCTGCATCGAACGGTAGGACAGCAGGCGCCGCACCCGGTTGACGCGGCGGATGGTGTCGATAAAGAAGCGGTTGCCGGACGCCTCGACCAGGCTCTCGTGGTAGCGCACGCCGCGATCGTGCAACTGGTCGGCGCTGGCAGTCGCAATGCCGCCAGCCAGCAACTGCTGCTCGACCGCGCGGCACTGGGCAATCACCGCTGGCGCCAGGTGGTACGCCGGTTCGAGCAACGCGGCCGGTTCCAGCGCCAGGCGCAGGCGGTACGATTGCAGCAGGCTGTCGGGCGTGGTCAGCATGCTCGAAAATTCCCAGCCGTAGCCGGGCTTGCGCTCGGCCCAGCCCTCGCCGGCGATGCGGCCCAGCACTGCGTTCAACTGCGCCGAGGTCAGGCCGTAGCGGGTCTTGATCAGCTGCTCCGAAAACGCCAGCGGCAGTTCGCCGCGCAGCAGGTCGTCGGCGATGCGGAAGTACACGCTGGTGACCACGTCAGTCTCCTCCAGGCCCAGGCCGCGCACGATGTCGGCCAGCGGCTCGGCCAGCGGCCTGGCAGTGAAAAAGCCCCGGTGGCGCTCGCGCGTGAGCAGTCCTTTTTCGTGCAGCAGCGCCAGCGCCTCGCCCACCGGCTGGCGCGACACGCGCAGGCGGTCAGCCAGCATCTGCGCCGGCAAATGGGTGCCGGCCGGCCAGCCCTGCGCCTGGATCAGCGCCACGATCTGGCGCGCTATCGTGTTGTCGGTGCTTTTCATCGTGCGGTCCAGTTATCGGCTAACAGCATGGCTATCAGAGTTGCCTGCCCTGCTGCGCCGCGATGGTCTGTTGAAGGATGAACGGTATCACACCGCCGTGGCGCAGCAGCGTGGTTTCCAGCGCGGTTTCGACGGCGGCGGTGCAGGTCATCTGCTCCAACGCGCCGTCCGCGCGCACGATGCGCACCGTAACCGGGCCACGCGGCACGATCAGTTCGGGCCGCGCATCGATCTCGATGCGGTCGCCTGGGGCCAGCGCCAGGGTGGCCGGATTGACGCCGGCGGGCAGGCGCAGCGGCAGGATGCCCATGCCGACCAGGTTGGAACGGTGGATGCGCTCGAAGCTTGCCGCCAGCACGCAGCGGATACCCAGCAGGCGCTGGCCCTTGGCGGCCCAGTCGCGCGACGAGCCGGTGCCATAGCGCTCCCCCGCCACCAGCACGACCGGCTGCCCGGCATCACGATAACGCTGCGCCACCTCGAAGATCGGCGCAACCGCGCCGGTCGGTATGTGCAAGGTATGGGCCACCGGCAGGCCGGGCGCCAGCAGGTTGCGCAAGGTCTTGCTGTAGAAGGCGGCGCGCAGCATCACTTCCCAGTTACCCCGGCGCGAAGCGAACACATTGAGGTCGTGGCGGTCGTCGCCGCGCGCGACCAGGAAATCGGCGACGAAGCTGTCGGCCGGAATCGCGCTGGCCGGCGAGATGTGGTCGGTGGTGATGTCGTCGCCCAGCACCAGCAGCGGATAGGCACTGTAGTGTCCCAGCTGGCTGCCCTCGTCCAGCGAGGCAAATGGCGGGCGGCGCAGCGCAGTGGACGCCGGGTCCCACGGGAAGCGCGCGCTGGCGGGTACCTCCAGCGCGTGCCACAGCGGATTGCGCGATGCCAGCGCAAACGCGCGCGGATAGTCGCCGGGCTGCGTGCCCGCCTGCAGCGCCTGCGCCACCTCGTCGGGGGTGGGCCACAGCTCGCGCAAATAGACCGGCGTGGCGGCGGAGCCGTAGCCGACCGGGTCGCAGCTCAAGTCCATCTCGGCGTTGCCGGCCAGCGCAAAGGCGATTACCAGCGGCGGCGACATCAAAAAACCCAGGTCCAGGTCCGGATGCACGCGCCCTGGGAAATTGCGGTTCCCCGACAGCACGGCGACCGGGTGGATCTCGCCAGCCGCCAGCGCCTGGCGGACCGGTTCCGTCAGCGGGCCGGAATTGCCGATGCAGGTGGTGCAGCCGAAACCGACGATATCGAAGCCCACAGCCGCCAGGTCATCGAGCAGGCCCGCGCGCGCCAGGTAGGCGCCGGCAGCCGGCGAACCGGGACCGAGCGAGGTCTTGGTCCACGCCGGCACCGTCAAGCCGAAGGCGCGCGCCTTGCGCGCCAGCAGGCCGGCGGCGATCAGCAGCGCCGGATCGGACGTGTTGGTGCAGCTGGTGATGGCGGCAATCGCGACCGGGTGGCGCGGCATCTCGGCATGCGCGCGGGCCGGCGTGAAATCGAGTGCTGCCAGTGCGGCGGCGGTGCCGGAGTATGGCAACAGGTCCTGCGGGCGGCGCGGGCCGGCCACGTGCATGCCAACCGCGTCCAGCGCGATGTCGATGGTGCGCGTGTAACGCGGCGCGGCGTGCGGCTGGTACCACAGGCCCACCCTTTTTGCATAGGCCTCCACCAGCGCTGCCGCTGCCGGCGTCCGGCCGCTCTCGCACAGGTAGGCCAGCGTGCGCTCGTCGATGGGAAAGTAGCCGCTCGTGGCGCCGTATTCAGGCGCCATATTGGCCACCACCGCGCGTTCGCCGGCACTGAGCGTGGCCACGCCCGCGCCGTAAAATTCGACGAACTCTCCGGAGACGCCAACCGCGCGCAGGCGCTGCGTGACCGTCAGCGCGAGGTCGGTGGCGGTGACGCCGGCAGGCAGGCAGCCAGTGAGGCGCACCCCGATCACGTCGGGCACGCGCAGCATGGTGGGCATGCCGAACATCACGGTCTGCGCTTCCAGTCCGCCCACGCCCCACCCCAGCACGCCGATGCCGTTGATCATCGGCGTATGGCTGTCGGTGCCGACCAGGGTGTCGGGCACGGCCCAAAGCACGCCGTTGCGCTCTTCCGCGTGCGCCACGGTGGCCAGTTGTTCGAGGTTCAGCGTGTGCATGATGCCGGTGCCTGGCGGGTGGATGCGCACGCCGCGCATCACCTGCGCGGCCCAGCGTAGGAAGCGGTAGCGCTCCTGGTTGCGGTGCATTTCCAGCGCCAGGTTGCGCTCGGCTGCGTCGCGGCGCGCAAAAAACTCCACTGCCAGCGAATGGTCCACCGACACGTCCACCGGCAATCCCGGATCGAGCAGCGCCGGTTCATGACCCGCTTCGGCCAGGGCGTCGCGCATGGCGGCGATATCGACCAGCGCCGGCGTGCTGGTGGTGTCGTGCATCAGCACGCGGCCCGGCTGGAAGGCGATTTCCGCTTCGCTGGTGCCGGTAGCGAGCCATTGCTTTATCGCCGCCACGCCGGCGTCACGCTCGCTACCTGCGGTATTGCGCACCAGGTTTTCCAGCAGCAGGCGCAGCACCACCGGCAAGCGGTGCAGGTCGTCGCCCAGCAAGGCCGGCAGATCGACTACCTGGTAGCGCAGGCCAGCGTGATCGAGCGTGGCCACGGCGGACGGAACGGTGAAATTTTTCATCATTCATGATTGCATAATTACGCTTATAAATGCAATCAATAATGCAGCCAATAAATGCGTGCGCTACCCCGCGCACGATTGCGAGGCATAGTCTTACACGAGCGTTGCAAGCCTGAATTTACTGTTAGATTGTGAAACTACAACATCTCCACTTCCACAACTTCTGATAACCGGTGCCAAATGAAAACGTTCCACTGTGACAAGTGCTCCCAGCAAGTGTTTTTTGAAAATACCCACTGCTCGAACTGCGACAGCATGCTCGGCTTTCAGCCTGGAATGCGCACCATCAATGCCTACGAACCGGCCGATAACGGCCTGTGGCGCAGCCTGAACAAAAAGGATGCCGGCAAGCTGTACAAGCAATGCGGTAACTACGTGGAACACAATGTGTGCAACTGGATGATCCCGGCCGAGGACGAGCATGAACTGTGCGAGTCTTGCCAGCTGACGGTGGTGATCCCGACGCTGTCGTCGGAAAAGAACCACATTCTCTGGTCGCGCCTGGAAACCGCCAAGCGCCGCCTGCTGTTTTCGCTGTCGGCGCTGAACCTCACGCCCAACTCGAAAGAAGATGACCCGGAAGCCGGCCTGGCGTTCCAGTTCCTCGAAGACGGCGACACGCCCGACGAATGCGTGATGACCGGCCACGACGACGGCCTGATTACGCTCAACATCGCCGAAGCCGATCCGGCCGAGCGCGAACGCACGCGCGAGCAGATGCACGAGCGCTACCGCACGCTGCTCGGCCATTTCCGCCACGAGAGCGGCCATTATTATTTCGACCGGCTGGTGGTCGATACCGCGTGGCAGGACAGCTTCCGCGCCCTGTTCGGCGACGAACGCGCCGATTACAGCGAAGCGCTGCAGCGCCATTACAAGGACGGCCCGGTGGCCGACTGGGAACAGCGTTTCGTCAGCAGCTACGCCAGTTCCCATCCGTGGGAAGACTGGGCCGAAACCTGGGCCCACTACCTGCACATGATCGACACGCTGGAAACCGCGCACGCGTGCGGCCTGTCGCTCAAGCCCGCGAAGGCCGACGAACCGTCACTCGACGGTGTCACTCTGCCCACCACCCGGGTCGAAACGTTCGACGACACCATCTCCGACTGGTTCGCCCTGACCTATGTGCTCAACAGCCTCAATCGCAGCATCGGCATGCCGGATTCGTACCCGTTCAAGCTCAGCACCCCGGTGCTGGAAAAACTGACCTTCGTGCACAAGGTGGTGGCCTCGTACAAGAAGACCGGCATCAGGAATTTGCCGAAGCCTGCAAGAAAGCCCACGCCTGAGCCCGCAAGCAATCTCGACACTAAGCCGGCGGCGCCAGCAGCTCCACCGCCACCTGCATCAGCACCGGCGGCGACGCCGGTCCAAACTGGTTGAAGATCGCCACGTCGGCGGCGTCGTGTCCGTAAGCGAGCGTGACGCGGCCGCCGCGCGCGTTGGGCTGGGTGGGATCGAAAGTGTACCAGCGCCCGCCCACCCAGGCTTCGAACCACGCATGCTGGTCCATCGGCACCAGACCGTGCAGATATCCCACCACCATCCGCGCCGGGATGCACAGGCTGCGGCACAGGGCGATACCCAGGTGCGCCAGGTCGCGGCACACGCCTTCGCGGCGCAGGTTGACTTCGGTGGCGGTCATCTGGCCGTACACGGTGGCCGGATCGAACCGCACCTCGCGCCGGATCCAGTCGCAGAGTGCGGCCACCTGGTCGTAGCCGGGCGCCACGCCGGCGACGATTTCCGCCGCCATGGTGGTGAACTGCTCGGACTCGCAATAGCGGCTCGACAGCAGAAAGGTCAGCACGCCGTCCGGCAAGTCCTGCACTGCGTCGAACGGCGCGCCGGGCGCCACGTCGATCTCGTCGGCAGTCATCACGTCGGCCGTGGTCTCGATGGAAAATTCACCGGCGGGCGCCACCAGGCGCTGGCACAGGTTGCCATACATATCGGTAAATTCCACGACAGGAACACTGGGTGTGAGCGTATAGGACTCGCGCGCCACCCATTGCTGGGCGCCGCTGCGCGCCCGCAACATCAAGATGAACGGCGTGGGAGCGTCGAGGGTGAAGCCGAGGGTGCAGGCAGTGCGCAGCCACATGGGGAATCGCTTTCAAGTTCGGGATGGTCTGCACCATAATGGCGCACCGCGCTGGGAATTTGACCACAACGCATCTTATCATCGACACTATCATCAAGAAACGTGCCTGCGGTGCGCGGCGTGTTACGCTGGGATATCAGGTATGAATCATGCTTAAACAAGCTCATCGCGATGACTCAAGGTCGCGCCCAACATCGAAAAGGCATTCCGCATGGCTATCCGTATCGCGCTGCACCACAAGACCAGTTACCGTTATGACCGCCTGGTCAACCTGTCGCCGCACGAAGTACGCCTGCGCCCGGCTCCCCATGCGCGCACGCCGATCCTGTCGTACTCGCTGACGGTGCAGCCCGAAGACCATTTCATCAACTGGCAGCAAGACCCGTACGGCAACTACATCGGCCGTTTCGTGTTCCAGGAAAAAACCGACGTACTCGACTTCACGGTGGACCTGGTGGCCGACATGACCGTGATTAACCCGTTCGACTTCTTCGTTGAGAAATACGCCGAGAAATTCCCGTTCGTGTATCCCGAACAGCTGACTGCCGAACTCAGCCCCTATCTGCGCACCGAAGCGGCCGGTCCGCTGGTGAAAGAATGGGTGGAGTCGGCCCGCACCGCCCTGCTGGCCGAACCGATCCTGACCAACGACTTCCTCGTCGCCATCAACCAGCGCCTGCAACTCGATATCGCCTACCTGCTGCGCATGGAGCCGGGCGTGCAGGCGCCCGAAGAAACGCTGCAAAAGCGTTCCGGCTCGTGCCGCGATACCGGCTGGCTGCTGGTGCAGATCCTGCGCGAGCTGGGCCTGGCCGCGCGTTTCGTTTCCGGCTACCTGATTCAATTGCGCGCCGACCAGGAGGCGCTCGACGGCCCCAGCGGCGCGGCCGAAGATTTTACCGACCTGCACGCGTGGACCGAGGTGTACATCCCCGGCGCCGGCTGGATCGGCCTCGACCCCACGTCCGGCATGCTGGCCAGCGAAGGCCATATTCCGCTGGCCTGCACGGCGATGCCGTCGTCGGCCGCGCCGGTGAGCGGCTATACCGACCAGGCCGAGGTGACGTTCTTCCACGAGATGACGGTCACCCGCATCCACGAAGACCCGCGCGTGACCAAACCGTATTCGGAAGCGGACTGGCACAAGATCGACCAACTGGGCCAGCAGGTCGATGCTGACCTCAAGCGCCAGGACGTGCGCCTGACCCAGGGCGGCGAGCCGACTTTTGTCTCGATCGACGACATGGACGGCGCCGAATGGAACACGCTGGCCCACGGCGACAAGAAGCGCGAACTGGCCGGCAACCTGATGCACCGCCTGAAAAACCATTTCGCGCCGGGCGGCATGCTGCACTACGGCCAGGGCAAATGGTACCCGGGCGAGCCGCTGCCGCGCTGGGCCCTGAATATCTTCTGGCGCGTCGATGGCCAGCCGATGTGGTACGACGCGTCGCTGTTCTCCGACGATCACGTCAACGATGGCTATGGCAGCGACGAAGCGGCCAGCTTCATCGCCGAACTGGCCAAGAACTTGCGTCTGCCCGCCAACAGCCCGATTGCCGCCTATGAAGACGTGCTGCTGCAAGCCCAGCGCGAACAGGCGCTGCCGCGCAATATCGATCCTCTGCAGGCCGACCTGAAGTCGCCGGAAGAACGGCGCCGCCTGGCGCGCCTGCTCGAGCGCGGCCTGGGCCAGGTGGCCGGCTACGTGCTGCCCTTGAAGGCTGCCGACTACGATCCGTCGGTCATGTTGGGCACCAACTGGCGCACCTCGGCCTGGCCGCTGCGCCGCGAACACCTGTACCTGCTCGAAGGCGATTCGCCGATGGGCCTGCGCCTGCCGCTGTCCACGCTGCCGTGGGTCCTGCCGGAAGAGCGAGAAGCCGACCTGGAATTCGACGTCGATCCGTTTTCGCCGCGCGGCGCACTGCCGGTCGCAAAAAAAGACAAGCGCCCGGTACTGGGCCTGGCAGCCGGCAAATCAGCCGATCAAGCCAAGGTGCGCACGCCGCAAGACCCCGCCGCCCGCGACGTGATCCACACCGCGCTGTGCGTGGAAGTGCGCGGCGGCCGCCTGCACGTGTTCATGCCGCCGCTCAAACGCGTCGAGGACTACCTGGCGCTGGTGTCGGCGGTGGAGAACACTGCGTCCAAGCTAAAGCTCAAGCTGCGCCTCGAAGGCTACGCGCCACCGCGCGACCCGCGCATCAAGCTGCTCAGCGTAACGCCTGATCCCGGCGTAATCGAAGTGAACATCCACCCGGCAGCGAGCTGGAATGAGCTGGTCTATAACATGTCCACGCTGTACCAGGAAGCGCGCTTAACGCGCCTGGGCACCGAAAAATTCATGCTCGACGGCCGCCACACCGGCACTGGCGGGGGCAACCACGCCACGCTCGGCGGCGCCACCGCCGAAGACAGCCCGATGCTGCGCCGCCCCGACCTGCTCAAAAGCCTGATTACGTACTGGCAGGTGCACCCGGCCTTGTCGTACCTGTTCTCGGGCACCTTCATCGGACCGACCAGCCAGGCGCCGCGCGTCGATGAAGCACGCGACGACAACCTGTACGAGCTGGCGATTGCCTTCCAGCAGATGGACCAGGTGCTGCCGACCATGCACGACGGCGACAAGCCGTGGATGGTCGACCGCCTGCTGCGCAACATGCTGGTCGATTTGACCGGCAATACGCACCGCTCGGAATTCTCGATCGATAAGCTATATTCGCCGGACGGTCCCACCGGCCGCCTGGGCCTGGTGGAATTCCGCGCCTTCGAAATGCCGCCGCACGAGCGTATGAGCTTGCTGCAAATGTTGCTGCTGCGCGCGCTGGTGGCGCGCTTCTGGCGCCAGCCGTTCCAGGCCAAGCTGGTCCACTGGGGCACGGCGCTGCACGACCGCTGGATGCTGCCGCACTTCGTGGCGCAGGATATCCGCGACGTCGCGCGCGACCTGCGCGCCTCCGGCTACGAGTTCGAGGAACACTGGTTCGAGCCGTTCATCGAATTCCGCTTCCCGCGCTTCGGCACCGTGGTCTATGAAGGCGTGGAAATGGAACTGCGCCAGGCCATCGAGCCATGGAATGTGCTGGGCGAGGAAGTCTCCGCCGGCGGCACCGCGCGCTATGTCGATTCGTCGGTGGAGCGCATGCAGCTGCTGGTGCGCGGCCTCACGGACGGGCGCCACATCGTCGCCTGCAACGGTCGCATGCTGCCGCTGCATCCGACCGGCGTGCCCGGCGAATACGTGGCTGGCGTACGCTTCCGCGCGTGGAGCCCATGGTCGGCGCTGCACCCGAGCATCCGCGTGCAGGCGCCGCTCACGTTCGACCTGGTCGATACCTGGAGCGGGCGTGCGATTGGCGGCTGCACCTACCACGTGGTGCACCCGGGCGGACGCAGCGAGGCCGGTTCACCGGTCAACGCCAACGCCGCCGAGGCGCGCCGGTTTGCGCGCTTCTGGCCGCACGGCCACACGCCGGGCCCGATGACTGTGATGAAAGAGGCACACAATCCGAGCTTCCCGATGACCCTGGACTTGCGTTGGCAGCCGTATTGACCTATTGTTTCGTTCCAGCAATCGTTCTATAGTCTCGCGCCATGCCATCTCCCCTTCTCGCCCATTACCTGGCCGCGCCCGACAGCTTCGATGAAATGCTGGACGCGGCCAGGGTGCCGCGTGCGCACTGGCGCGCCATGCTCGACAACCTGGGCCTCGAAGCGCCGGGCATGATGCGCCAGCGTAACGAGATGGTGCAGCGCCAGGTGCGCGAAAACGGCGTCACCTACAACGTGCCGGCCGACCGCGATGGCCGCCAGCGGCCGTGGGACCTGAACGCGCTGCCGCTGATCCTGCCGCCCGACGACTGGGCCGTGATCGAGGCGGCGGTGATCCAGCGCGCCACCCTGCTCAACAAGATCCTCGGCGACGTCTATGGCGAGCAGCAGATGCTGCGCGAAGGGCTGCTGCCGCCGGCGCTGATCCACGGCCACGCGGGCTTTTTGCGCCCCTGCCACGATATCGGCCACCTCGAAGACGTCGCCCTGCACTTTTACGCGGTGGACCTGGCGCGCGCACCCGATGGCCGCTGGTGGGTGGTTGCCGACCGCACGCAGGCGCCGTCGGGCGCCGGCTATGCGCTGGAAAACCGCGCCATCATTTCCCCCACCTTCCCCGACCTGCTGCGCGAATTGAAGGTGCAGCCGCTGTCGCAATTCTTCCGCACCATGCACGACAGCCTGGTGCACTGGGGCCGGCTGTGCGCGGCCAGCGGCGACAAGCCGGCGCCGCTGCGCGAAGGCGACGTGCCGCTGATCGTGCTGCTCACGGCCGGTCCGCGCACCGCCAGCTATTACGAACAGGCTTACCTGGCGCGCTATCTCGGGCTGGCGCTGGTGGAAGGCGGCGACCTGACCGTGCGCGACGGCGTGGTCTATTTAAAAACCCTGGCTGGGCTGCATCGGGTGCACGTGATCCTGCGCCGGGTGGACGACGAAGCGTGCGACCCGCTGGAACTCGACAGCTCGATGCTGGGCGTGGCCGGCCTGACGCAAGCGGCCCGGCGCGGCAACGTGGTGGTGGCCAACAGCCTCGGTTCCAGCCTGCTGGAATCGGGCGCCCTGCTCGGCTTCCTGCCGGCGCTGTCGCGCCGCCTGCTGGGCGAACCGTTGAAAATGCCGTCGGTGGCGACCTGGTGGTGCGGCGAGCCGGCCGCACTGGAAGCGGTGATCGAAAAGCTCGACCGCCTGGTGATCAAGCCCAGTTTTGCCCAGCGTCCGCAATCGGCGGTGTTCGGCCGCGACCTCGATGGCACCGCGCGCGAGGCGTTTATCGCCGGCCTGCGCGCCGACCCGAACAATTTCATCGCCCAGGAAGTGGTGCGCCTGTCCCAGGCGCCGGTATGGAAAGGCGGCATTACCTCCGGCCTGCAGGCGCGCGCCGTGGGCCTGCGCGTGTTTGCCTGCGCCACGCCGAACGGCTACGTGGTCATGCCGGGCGGCCTGACGCGGGTGGCCACCGGCCACGATGCGCGCGTGCTGACCATGCACATGGGCGGCGCCAGCAAGGACACCTGGGTGCAGGCGCGCACGCGGGTGGATGTGCAACGGCCGCAGCACCGCAGCATCACCAGCGACAACCTGGTGCGCGAAGACACCAACCTGTCGAGCCGGGTGGCGGAAAACCTGCTCTGGTACGGCCGCCACGCCGAGCGCTGCGACAATATCGGCCGCCTGCTGCGGGTGGCGCTGCACTTCCTGTTCAACGTCCGCTTCGACCAGCGCGGCGCCGAGTGGGCCACGGTGGAAGCGCTGTGCATCCATTTCCAGCTGCTCGACGCGGCCAAAAAACCGGCGCCAGTTCCCGCGCAGACGCAGTCGCAAACTTCAGGCGGCATGACGCAGACGCAAACGAGTGCGGCGCCAGCCACCATCTTCAGCGACGCCGAAATCGAATCGGCGCTGCTGCTGGCGGTGGTGTCGCCCGACGTACCCGGACTGGCGCGCCAGCAGCGCCAGTTGCACCGCGTGGCCGGCCAGTTGCACGAACGGTTTTCGGTCGATAACTGGCGCGCCCTGAACCGCATGGTGCAGCCGGCCGTGCATCCGGGCGAACGGCCGTCGCAGTCGGCCGCGATGACCATCCTCGACGACGCCGCCGCCTCCCTGATGATGCTGGCAGGCTTTGCGCTCGACGGCATGACGCGCGACCTCGGTTGGCGCTTCATGTCGATCGGCCGCCGCCTGGAGCGGCTGCAGTTCCAGTGCGAAGTGCTGCAACGCGCGCTGGCGATGGACCATAACGGCAACCTGGACTGGTTGCTCGAACTGTCCGACAGCATTATCACCTACCGCGCCCGCTACCGCGCCCAGCCCGAATGGCTGCCGGTGCTGGACCTGCTGCTGTGCGACGAGAGCAACCCGCGCTCGGTGCTGTTCCAGATCGACGGCATTCTCGGCACGCTGCGCCGCATCAAGCAGACCCACGGCGACTGCGGCGCCGAACTGCTACTGCCGCTGCGCGACGAACTCGGTGCGCTCACGCCATGCACCGACCTGGCCCACGGCAACGACATGCTGGGCGCGCTGCTCAACCGGATCCAGCTTGCCAGCGCGGCGCTGTCCGAGCATCTGAGCGTACAGTTCTTCAGCTATACCGACAATGGACAGCAGCGGAAGCGCACATCATGAAGGTTCCTATGATCGAGTGGCCGATCGGCGCAGTGGCCTGCGCCCGTTACCGCGTGGTCCACGAGACCCGCTACCAGTACCAAAGCACGGTCACGCTGTCGCAGCAGTACCTGCACATGACACCGCGCCCGTTCGCCTGGCAGCACACCGAGTCGCACCTGGTCTGGCTCGACCCGGTGGTATCAGAAGGCCGCGACGGCGTCGATTACTTCGGCAACAACGTGCGCCACGTGGCGCTCACGGTGCCGCACGACAGCCTGCTGGTGCACGCCGAATCGACCGTGCTGCTGCGCGCGCGCCCTACCCTGGCGAGGATCACCGCCACGCTGCCGTGGGAGAGCGTGCGCGACATGATGGGCAAGGAAAAAAGCGCGGCCACGCTGGAGGCGTGCCGCTACCTGTATGCGTCGCCGCACGTGCACTGGTTCCCGGAACTGGAAGCGTACGCGCGCCTGAGCTTCACGCCGGGCCGGCCCCAGCTCGACGCCGCGCTCGACCTGACCCGGCGCATTTTTGAAGACTTTGAATTCGACAGCAAGGCCACCGAGATTTCCACGCCGCTCGAACAGGTGCTCAGTGGCCGGCGCGGCGTATGCCAGGATTTTGCCCAGCTGATGATCGGCTGCCTGCGCAGCATCGGCCTGCCGGCGCGCTACATCAGCGGCTACATCCTCACCCACCCGCCCGAGGGCAAGCCGCGCCTGGTCGGCGCCGACGCCTCGCACGCGTGGGTCTCGGTGTATTGCCCGTCGCTGGGCTGGGTCGATTTCGACCCGACCAACCGCTGCCTGGTGCAGCACGAGCACATCACCCTGGGCTGGGGACGCGACTTCAGCGACGTCACCCCGATGCGCGGCATCGTGCTCGGCGGCGGCCGCCAGGAACTCGACGTGCAGGTGACGGTGACGCCGTTGCCGGTGCTGGGCGGGGCCTGACAGCACGACATCCTGCGTCCATTGGAGTAGACTGGTCGGACATATTCGGGGAGGTGAATCATGACGGCACTCACGCGAGCAACCGGGCTGAAAAATGTCGATCCCGCGTTGCGCAAGAAAAAGCCGGAGGCGGCAGCTGTTACCGGCGCCCACGCCCGCAGCGTCAAGTTGCAGCAGGATCAGGCGATCGAGGCTGCTTTCGGCCTGTTAAAAGGCAAAGATGTTCTACCGTTGGATGCTTTGCAGTTTGAGCGTGACATGCGAGACGAATGAGCACGCGTGTCCTTATAGACAGCAACATCGTGATCGATCTGTTGAACGGTATTGCCGAGGCAAAGACAGAGTTGCTGTACCACGCTGATCGGGCAATCAGCGCAGTGACCTGGATGGAATTAATGACCGCGTTCCATGCGCAGCGTGAAAGCTTTGTGATGGCATCTGAAGATTATGATACTTCCGTCATTTTTCTCAACGTCTTTCCGGTCATCGATATCGATAAGGCAGTGATGGGTAAAGCGGCGGAACTTCGCGGGCACAGTCTGGTCGAACGAAGCAAAAAGAAGCTGGCGTTGCCCGACGCGATCATCAAGGCGTCGTCAGAAGTGACCGGGCGGACGTTAATTACGCGCAATACCAAGGACTTTTCAAACGACGATCCGCTTGTGCGAGTGCCTTATATCGCGAAAGTTTCTCATCGTTCACCAGCGATCACTCCGAACATATTCACTGCCAAAGCAGACCTGATCGTCGTGATCAGTGATGTAGCGGAACCTCCTACATTTTCGCGCTAATCCTGCTAGCTGTACTGCACCAACATCCCCAGCGCCTCATCGAACTGGCCCTTCGCTTCCGCCTCGCGGAAATAGCGCACCCGCTCCACGCACACCTCGGTGGGCGTCGGTGACGCCTGCAGCAGCGCCATCACTTCGTCGGCAAATGCATCGAGCGGCATGCTGTTGGGGTCCTGCGACTGGCCGGGCGTGAGCTCGGTCTGCACTTGCGGCGGCACGATCTCGATCACTTCCAACTTGCCGGCGAGCAGAGGCCGCAGCGCCGCCGTGTACGAGTGGATCGCCGCCTTGGTGGCGCCGTAGGTGGGCGCGGCCGGATAGGGCACGAAGGCCAGGCCGGACGAGACGTTGATGATTGCCGCGCCAGGCTGGGCGCTCAGGTGCTCGATCAGCGCATTGGTCATGCGGATCGGTCCGAGTACGTTGGTGGCCAGCATCTGCTGCGCGTCAGCGATGTCGCGGCGCGCCGTCACCTTTTCCGCGCTGTACACGCCGGCGTTGTTGACCAGGATGTTCAGTCGCGGATGCTCGGCGCACACTTGGCGCACGAACGCTTCGACTCCGGCATCGTCCGTCACGTCGAGGACGTAGGCGGACATGCGAGCGCGGCCGGCGATGGCCTCGTCGAGCGCCTGCTGCCGGCGTCCGGTCACGATGACGTGGTTGCCGGCGTCGTGCCAGCGGTGCGCCAGTGCCTGCCCGATGCCCGAGCCGCCGCCCGTGACCAGTATCGTGTTGCCAGTGTGTTCCATGGTTTTTCTCCTGTGGTTTGCCATGCCGATGCACGCATCGGCGCCTGGCGCAATCGTAAGGCAAGGGCCGGCGCCTGCACAGCTGCTAAGATCGGAACACCGTGTCTCAAAACTGGAACGACGATGGACCTTGCCGCAATCACCGATTTCAACCTGGTCGCCAAACACGGTGGCTTCGGCGCCGCCAGCCGCGCCAGCGCCATGTCCAAGGCTACCCTGTCGCGCCGCGTGCGCGAACTCGAGGAAAGCCTCGGCGTGCGCCTGATCGAGCGCGGCGTGCGGCCGCTGCAGTTGACCGAAGAAGGCGCCGCACTGTATGCGCGCACCGAGGAACCGTTCGGTGCCATTGCCGATACCGTGCAGGCGATCAAGGCCGGGCTGAAACACCCGAGCGGACGCTTGCGCATCAGTGCACCGCTGCTGTTTGTCAATATGTCATTGGGTCCGCTGGCAGCTGCGTTCGTGGCGGCCTACCCCGACGTGCTGCTCGAAGTGACCACCGACGACGGCTTTGTCGACCTGCGCGACGGCGCGATCGATGTCGTCATCCGCGCCAACCCGCGCCCCGACGACGACCTGGTTGGCCGCTGCTTTCTCACCAATCCGCTGGTCCTGGTCGCACCGCCAGGCTTGCCGCGCCCGGCCGACGATCACCAGCCTTTCCCGGCCGTGATGCGCACCGGGATGGAGGACGGCGAGACCTGGATCGTCGTCGACGCGGCAAACGGCGCCACCCGTCATTATCGTCCGCAGGCGGTGCTGCGGCTGTCCTCCCCGCTCTCGATCCGCGATGCCGTGGTCGCAGGCGCGGGCGCCGCGCTGGTGCCGGTGGCGATCGTGGCCTCCGATGTCGCGGCGGGCCGCCTGGTGCACTGGGGCGCCTCCACCCGGCCGCCGATCGAGGTCTGGGTACTGCATGCATCGCGGCGGCTGGTGAGCACCAAGGTGAGCGCGTTCGTGAACTTCATCTGCGAGTATTTCAAGCCGACGGAAAAACGCTGACAGGCCTATACCCTTTTTGTGGCGTCGCCGTCCTTGACTGCACATCGCGCAACCGGGTCAACCGTGTCGCGCATCCCGGCAAAATAATGGTATTTTTGTAAAATAAAAAAGCACTACCGTTCTTTTTATCTCGCTTTCATTCAACATGCGGAGGTCACCGTGACACCCCTGCCCTACACTCCCGACGTCGAAGTCCCTGCCCCCGACGAGCAACAACTGATCGCCAGCATCGTCGAGCAGATGGCCGCCTCGTCGCGCTGCGCCTTCGAACGCCACCGCCACGCCATCCGCGACGCCCACGCCAAGTCCAACGGCCTGCTCAAGGGCGAGTTGATCGTTCACGACAACCTGCCACCCGCCTTGCGCCAGGGCGTGTTCGCCGCTCCGCGCACCTATGCCATCGTGGCGCGGCTGTCGTCGGCGCCCAGCGACATCCACTCCGACGAAATTCCCGCTGCGCGCGGCTTCGCCTTCAAGATCATCGGCGTCGAAGGCGAGCGCCTGGTGCCCGACATCACCGGCCATAACCAGGATTTCCTGATGGTGAACTTCCCTGCTCTCGCTTTCGGCACGCTGCCCAAGTACCAGCGCATGCTGAGCCTTTTGGAAGCCAATGCCCAGGCGCCGGACACCTTCCAGCGCCTGGTGGCCGGCACTGCGCACGGCGCCAAGCAAGTGCTGGAAAGCCTGGGCGGCACGCCCGGCGCCACCCTCGACGGGCTGGCGCGCGACAACCACCATCCGCTGGGCGAGACCTACCACACGCAAGCGGCGCTGCGCTACGGCGACCATATCGCCAAGCTGTCGATTGCGCCAGCATCGAACGAGGTGCGCGCGCTGCACGGCAAGAACATCGACGACATCGGCTACGCCGGCATGCGCGAAGCAATCAGCGAATACTTCGCAACGCAAGGGGCCGAGTACACGCTGTCGGTGCAGCTGTGCGCGGACCTAGCGCGCATGCCGGTCGAAGACGCGGCCATCGCGTGGCCAGAGGAACTGTCGCCGCACCAGCCGGTGGCCACCTTGCGCTTCGCGCCGCAGTCCACCGCGCATCCGGCGCGCCAGGTGTATGGCGACGACTGCCTGTCGTTCAATCCCTGGAACGGCGTGGCCGCGCACCAGCCGCTCGGCGCCATCATGCGCGTGCGCCGGGTGGCGTACGAGCGCTCCACCGCGTTCCGCCATGCCATGAACGCGCGCCCGCGCGTGGAACCGGCCCAGGCGTCCGACATCCCCGATTAACCGACTACAGGAGCAACACATGACCGACACTACCCCAAATGCCAACACCGGCGACCCACGGCTGCAGGATGAGACAAGACTCGAGGCGATCCGCCGCCGCATCGACGCGGTTGCGCACGACGCGCCGCACCTGGCCAAGATCGCGCTGGAAGCCATGGTGCGCAAGCACAATCCCGAGCTGAAGGGCACGGCCAATTCGGCCGGCCGCGCCGGCAAGCAGTCGGGCAATGTCTCGGAGCTCACCGCCATTGCCGCCCTCAAGCCGGGCGGCGCCGAGCGCCTGCGCCGCATCTTCGATCTCACCAACGGCAATATGGACGGCGCCCAGCGCGTCTCCACCCTGCACGACATGCGCTTCGTCTTCTTCGACAACGACACCCGCATCCTGTTCGCCACCACTTACGACGGCGACTGGGACAGCTACATCAACGACTTCGCCACCAAGATTCCCGAGCTGATGGACCTCCTGTTCGCCAACATCGAAGGCTGGCCCGGCATCGACAGCCCGCAAGTGAAGGACTTCATCGCCGGGCACCAGATCGATGCTGCCGGATGGTTCGTGGCCAACCCGCAGGTGACGGTGGTCGATACGCGCCGCTTCCAGCGCATGGACCGCGCCCTGACCGCCTTCCTCGACCAGATGGCCGCCAACCCGCCGCAGGACGAGGCCACGCGCCGCGCCCTGGAGACGCTGGGCGCGGCCATCGGCCAGCCGGAAGGAGTCGATTACTGATGAGCATACTAACCAACCTCAAGACGCGTCTGACAGGCGAAAAAGCCGCCCTGGCCCTCGACGACATCCAGGCCCTGATCCTGCGCTCGCGCCCGGAGCCGTACGTGGGCGTGCACGCGATGCTGCATATCGACGACGCGGCCGGTGGCCGCGACCTGCTGCGCCGCATGGCCGGCCACGTGCCGTCCGCGGCCGGCTGGACCGATGACCGCGATGCCTGGATGGGCCTGGCCATCAGCTTCCAGGGACTGAAGGCGCTGGGCGTGCCGCAAGCGTCGCTCGACACCTTTCCACTGCCGTTCCAGCAAGGCATGGCGCAGCGTGCGGAGCAGCTGCGCGACTTCGGCAGCAACGCGCCCGAGCATTGGGACGAGGCCTTTGCACCCGGCGCCTGCCACATCGCCCTGACGATCTACGCGCGCGACGACGCCGCACTGGCGGTGGCGCTGGACCAGGCAATGAAAGAACTGGACCAGTCGAGCGGCGTGACCCTGGTGGGCCGGCACGCGTTCGGCGCGGACGCCGACGCGAAAAATCCGTTCGGCTTTCGCGATTCGATCTCGCAGCCCTTCGTCGCCGGCAGCGGCGTGGAGCCGCTGCCAGGCCAGGAGCGGGCGATCGCGGCCGGGGAATTCATCCTGGGCGAGAACAGCGAAACCGGCAAACCGGTCGCCATGCCAGAACCGCCGGAACTGGGCCGCAACGGCTCGTTCGTGGTGCTGCGCAAGTACGAGAGCCAGGTGGGCGCCTTCAACGATTTCGTGCGCAGCCAGGCGCAGTCCGAGTCAGACGAAGAACTGCTGGCCGCCAAGCTGGTGGGGCGCTGGCGCAGCGGTGCGCCGTTGCCGCTGGCGCCCGAGCGCGATGATCCCGAGCTGGGCGCCGACCCGCAGCGCAATAACGGTTTCGACTTTTCGCGCGACCCGCGCGGGCTGGTGTGCCCGCACGCTGCCCACATGCGCCGCCTGAATCCGCGCGACAGCCAGCTCTCCATCCTCACCGATGTGAACATCCACCGCATCATCCGGCGCTCGTCCACGTATGGGCCGAAGTGGCATCGCGAGCTGACCGCGCAGGACGACACTGGCGAGCGCGGCATCTATTTCATCTTCATCAGCGCGCGCGCCTACGACACCATCGAATTCCTGCAGCAGGAATGGATCAACCGCGGCAACTTCATCGACCTGGGCACCGAGCGCGATCCGGTGGTGGGCCTGCACGAGACGCCCGGCACATTCACCATCCCGCAGCAGCCGGTGCGCCGCCGTGTCGATGGCGTAACCACGTTCAATCGTCTGCGCGGCGGCGAGTACCTGTTCATGCCGTCGCTGGGAGCGCTGCGGTGGATTGCCGACGCCCGTTGGTCATGACAACGGGCAGCGTTTACTTGACCGCGAAACGCACACTCACGGTAGTCTTGTCCGGCAACACGATGGATGCGACCACCTTGGCGCCTGCTTCGAGCCTGATGCCATCTTTTGCGACCAGCGTGTTGGCGCCGCCGGCGGACAACGTTGCCACCGTTTTCTCGGCTCCTTTCAGCACGGTAAGCGTGCCGCTGCCACCGGCCATGGCCAGGCCCTTGCCATGGTCGTCCACGTAGATGGCGGTCTTGCCGTCCTTGTTCACCAATTCAAACGACAGGTCGCCGGCGCTCTTGACGATGCCACCGTGCCTGGCCGGGCTCTCGTGCGCCAGCGCGGTGTGGGATGCGGCCAGCGCAAGCGCCAGGGTCAGTGCGGTGATGAGTTTTTTCATGTTTTACTCCATTCGATGATGCTGTGGCGGCTGACAGGGCCGCCGCCACGTTGGCCCGCTTGCAAAGTCAATACGTATCGTCGCCGTCCCGCGCCAGCAGGCGCTCCAGGGGCCGGCGTCCCACCCGCCAGAAAATCAGCGGCGTGAGCAAGGTGTCGAGCAGGGTCGAGCTGATCAAGCCGCCGAAAATCACCACCGCTACCGGGTGCAGGATCTCCTTGCCCGGCGCGTCCGCTGCCAGCAGCAGCGGCACCAGCGCGAACGCCGCCACCAGCGCCGTCATCAGCACCGGCGTGAGGCGTTCGAGCGAGCCGCGCACGATCATCGGCCAGCCGAAGGCGGCGCCCTCGAACTTGCACAGGTTGACGTAGTGGCTGATCTTCAGGATGCCGTTGCGGGTGGCGATACCGGCCAGGGTGATGAACCCCACCATCGAGGCCACCGACAACGACACGCCGGCGATCCACATCGCCACCACGCTGCCCACCAGCGCAAACGGGATATTGCCCATGATGACCAGCGCCAGCACCGCCGAGCGGTAGCGCGTGTACAGCACCAGGAACACCAGCGCCAGCGACGCCAGCGACAGGCCGGTGATCAGGCGCTGCGCCTGTTCCTGCGCCTGGAACTGGCCTTCGATGCTGATGAAGTAACCCTCGGGCAGCGCAGTCTTCGCCACACCCCGGCGCACGTCACCGATGATGCGCGACATGGCCGAGCCGTCGGTGTTGGCATACACCACGATACGGCGACGGCCGTTCTCGCGGCCGATCTGGTTGGGGCCGTCGCCCTCCTCCACCGTGGCGATGCTCGATAACGGTATGCGCCCGGCCGGGCTGTCGAGCATCAGGCGGCCCAGGTCCTGCGGCCCACGATGCTGGTCGCCCAGCCGCACCACCAGGTCGAAGCGGCGCGCGCCGTCGATGATCTGCGTCACCCGCGTGCCCTCGGACATGGCTTCGATGGCGGCCAGCACCTGGCCCGTCGCCAGTCCCACTTGCGCCGCCTTGCGATAATCGACCCGCACCTTGATCTGCGGGATCAGCACCTGGCGTTCCACCGACAGGTCGACCAGGCCCGGCACCCCGGCCAGCTGCGCGCGCAGGGTGTCGGCCAGGCCGCGCAAGGTGTCGATGTCGTCGCCGACAATCTTGACGGCGATCTGCGCGCGCACGCCCGAGAGCAGGTGGTCGAGCCGGTGCGAGATCGGCTGGCCGATCGCCACCGAAGCGGGTATCGCCGCCAGCTGGCTGCGGATGGCCGCCATCACCTGCTCGCGGCTACGCGCCGACGGTTGCAAATCGACGTCGAGTTCCGACGAGTGCACGCCTTCGGCATGTTCGTCGAGTTCGGCGCGGCCGGTGCGCCGGCCTACCTTGACCACCTCCGGCACTTGCCCGATCAGGGTTTCGGCCAGTGCGCCCATGCGGTTGGCTTCGGCCAGCGAGGTACCGGGCGCCAGCGTCATGCCCATCACCAGCGAACCTTCGTTGAACGGCGGCAGGAACGCGCGCGGCAAGAACGGCACCGTGGCTGCGGCGGCCACCACCACGATCACGGCGCCAGCGACGATGGCGCGCAGGTGGCCGAACGACCAGTCGAGCAGCCTGGCGTCCCACGCTTTCAGGCGCGCCACCAGCGGGCTGTCGCCGTGCTGCAGGCGCTTCATCTTCGGCAGCAGAACCATCGCCAGCACCGGCGTGACCGTCATCGAGACCAGCATCGACGCCAAAATCGAGGCGATGTAGGCGATGCCCAGCGGTGCGAACAACCGTCCTTCGATGCCCGGCAGTGCAAACAGCGGCACGAATACCAGCACCACGATCACGGTGGCGTACACGATCCCGGAGCGCACCTCGACCGATGCGCGCCAGATCGTCTCGAGTACCGACACCTGTGGCGTATTTTGCTCGAAGCGCTGTTTCAGCCTGCGCTGGATGTTCTCCACATCGACCACCGCATCATCGACCAACTCCCCGATGGCGATCGCCAGGCCGCCCAAGGTCATCACGTTGATCGATTGTCCGAGCCAGTGCAACACCAGCGCGGTCACGCCGAGAGAAAGCGGAATGGCCACCAGCGAGATGATGGTGGTGCGGGCGCTGAGCAGGAAGGCGAACAGCACCACCGCCACCAGGATGGCGCCGTCGCGCAGGGCATCGACCACGTTGCCGATCGACGCTTCGATGAAGTCGGCCTGGCGAAACAGCACCACCGGAGCGGCCAGGCCGGCCGGCAAGCCCTGTTTCAGTTCGCCCAGCGCAGTTTCGATGTCGGCGGTGAGGCGCACGGTGTCGCCGGTGGGCTGCTTTTGCACGCTGACGATGACGGCCGGCTTGCCATCGAGGCCAGCGTCGCCGCGTTTGAATGCCGGAGCGTAGCGCACCGCAGCCACTTGCTCGAGCAGCACGGGGGCGCCGTTGCGGTAGTCCACCGCCAGGCCGCTCAGGTCTTGCAGGCGGTCGGTGCGGCCAAGGTTGCGGATCAGGTATTCGCGGTTGTTCAGATCGATGAAGCCGCCGCTGGTGTTGCCGGCAAAGCCCTGCAAGGCGTTGCTCACCTGCGCCAGCGAGATGCCAAATTGCGCCATGCGCGCGGTATCGGGTTCCACCCGCAACTGGCGCACCTCGCCGCCGATCGGGATCACCTGCGACACCCCGGGTATCGACAGCAACCGTGGCCGCAGCACGAAGTCGGCATATTCCCTGGCCTTCATCGGGTCCGTCCGGTGCACGTCAATCGGCAGCGCGATCAGCATGATCTCGCCCATGATCGACGACACCGGCCCCATGACTGGCGCCAGCTTGCCGGGCAACTGCTGCTTGACCAGCGCCAGCCGCTCGGCCACCAGCTGGCGGTTGCGATAGACATCGGTGCCCCAGTCGAATTCGGCATACACGATGGACAGGCCGATGCCCGATACCGACCGCACCCTTGTTACGCCCGGCATGCCGTTCAGGGTGGTCTCGATCGGAAACGAGACGATCTGCTCGACTTCCTCCGGCGCCATGCCGCCGGCCTCGGTGAGCACGGTGACCACCGGCTTGTTCAGGTCGGGGAACACATCGACCGGCGTGCGCGACGCGGTCCACGCGCCATAGACCATCAACAGCGCGGCCGCCACCAGCACCGGCAGCCGGTTGTGCAAGCTGAATCGTACGATTGCATTGAACATGGCGCCCTACCGGATCTGGTTGATCAGGGAACTGCCGGAAACCACCACCCGGTTCTCGGCACTCAGGCCCCGGGTGACGATGACCGTGCGCGCGTCGAGCGCCTGCACCTGCACCGGCTGGGCGATGAAGCGCATGGCGCCGGACTTGATCCACACCACCGTCTGGTTGGCGGGATTGCGCGCCAGCGCGGCAGCCGGCAGCGCAATGCCCTTGACCACGCTGCGCTGGCGCACCAGCACCGTGACCGGCTGGCCGACGGCCAGCGGCAAATCCTTGCCCTGCGCCCGGAAGCTGATCGGCACGGCGCCGTCGCGCAGGCTGCGCGCGCCGCCCAGCACCGTCAACTGCGCATCGGGCGCGGCCGGCAAGGTGGCGCTGGCGATGCGCCCGGCCAGCGTTACGTCGGTGGCCCATGCTTCGACCATCACCTGGCCCGGATCGACGATCTCGAACAGCACGTCGCGCGGCTCGACGATCTGGCCGGCCAGCACATTGTGCGAGGCGATCACGCCATCGGCCGACGCCACAATGGCCACGCTGCCGCGCACTGCGGCGCCGATCGCCCTTTCGCGGCCGGTGAGACTGGCCAGTTCCATGCGGGCGGCGTCGATGTCTTTTGCCGGCACCGTGCCGTCGAGGCTGATGAGGCGCGCCAGCCTGCGTTCGGCCAGCGCGCGCATCGCCTGCAGGTCGGCCAGCGCGGCCTCCTGGCTGGCGCGGTCCGCGCCGCTGGAGACAGGCCGCAGCCGCGCCAATACTTGCCCCTTGCGCACGCGCTGGCCGGCAACCGGCAAGCCTTGCGGCGCCGGTTCGATCTGGCCGGCGAACGGCGCCTGCACGCGCCCTCCCGCGTTGGGGTCGATGGCGATGCGGCCGTTGAGTTCGACCGTCAGCAGATGCTCGGCTTCCACGGCCTTGATGGTGCGGATCTCCATGCGGCGCTGCGCCAGCTTGGGTACGTTGACGCTGCCGTCGGGCAGGCGCGCCAGGCCACTGCCGGTTGGCGACGTTTGGGCGTCGAGGTGTTCGCCATTGGGGCCGTGGGCGCCGGGCGAGGCGATGGCGGCGATGCTGACGAACGTGGACAGCAGCGCTGCCGGGTAGATGTTTTTCATGTTGGTTGTTCCTGGCGTGGCAGTTGACCGTGGGCGCGGCGCGAACGCCAGCGGACCAGTGCGACGGCGGCGATGACCAGCGGTAGCGACAGCAGCCACCACCAGCGGCTGACCGGCGCATGGTCATGCGACACCTGCGCCGTTACTTCCAGCGTGCCATCGAGCAGGTCGCTCTCGCCGTCGGCGACCAAGGTGAACAGCAACGCGTGCTTGCCCGGCCTGGACAACGCCGCGAGCAGCCTGGGATCGTCGAAGGCGTAGTCGCCGATGTCGGCATGGAAGCGCGCCTGCGCCTTGATACCTTCTACCTCGACGTCGAGCTTGCCGTCCAAGACCGGCGCGTTGGTCTCGTAGCGGTCGATCATGACCGACAGTTCGCTGCCCGACAGCGTACCGACCAGTTCGAACAGTTCGCTGAAGGTTTCCACGCGCGGCGCCGTGCCGCCGGTACTCGCGGCCGCCGCGCCGTCGAGGTGTTCGCCGTTGGGACCGTGGGCGCCGGGGGACGCCAACGTGACAGTGCAGGCGCCGGCGGCCAGCGCCAGCAGCAAGATGGAGATGAGTCTTTTCATGGCAGGATTCCTTGTGCCTGGTTCAATCGGGCATGCGCCAGGCCGAGCGCCACGCGTTGCTGGCGCACCGCGACTTCGGCTTCGTGGCGCAAGGTTTGCGAGCGCAACAGTTCGGCGAGGCTGCGCTCGCCGAGCTTGAACGCTTGCTCGAACAAGGCGGTGTGCTCGCGCAGCAGGCCGGCGCGGACGGTGGCCGCCTGCAGCGCTTCTTCCACGTCCACCAGTTGCTGGCGCGCTGCCGTAAAGTCCAGTGCAAGTGCCGCCTGCGCCTCGCGCAACTCGGCCGAAGCGGTGGCCAGCTGGGTGGCGGCCAGCGTTTCTGCCGGCCGGTTACGCAGCTTGCCGCCGAGCGGGACGTGGACGGCGATGCCGATGCTGCGAGTCGATTATCGCAAGGCGGCGCAAGTGGGACTGGCGACGGGCCTGGTGC
>NZ_LROM01000045.1 GCF_001758785.1 Duganella phyllosphaerae | reverse complement strand
GCGAGCCGCAGAAAGCGCGGCTTGCCGTCGGCGCCGGCGTGTTCGGCAAGATCGCCAGTTCGCTGGGCCTCGACGCCAGCGGCCGCATGTGGGCGTCGGGCGGCAACGGTATTGCCGTGATCGATACCGAGACCTTGCGCGTGCAGCTGTTCGGTCGTGCCGACGGCCTGGTGTTCCAGTCCTATTTCGGCGGTGCCGATGCCAGCACCGCCCAGGGCGAACCGGTGTTCGGCACCTCGGGGGGCTACGTGGTGGTGCGGCAGACGCCGGCGCAGCGCTGGAAATACCAGCCGCAACTGGTGGTGAGCAAGGTGCAGCTCGACGCCCGCCAGGTGGCGGCGGCGCCGCTGCTGGCGGCGGACGGCCGTGGCCTGGAGATCCCGGCCGGCACCCGCAACGTCAACATCGAAGTGGCCTCGCTCGACTATTCCGCCAGCGCGCGCAACCGCTACGCGTTCCGCCTCGAGGGCTACGACAAGGACTGGGTGGAAGCCGACGCCAGCCACCGCATCGCCACCTACGCCAACGTGGCGCCCGGCGCCTATCGCCTGCACATGCGCGGCAGCAACCGCGAAGGCGTGTGGAGTCCGCACGAGCTGACCATGGCGCTGCGCTTCCTGCCGGCCTGGTACCAGACCTGGTGGGCGCGCTCGGGCGCGGCGCTGGGCATCCTGCTGCTGGGCTGGGGCCTGTACCGCTGGCGTATCCGCCAGCTCGAGCACGCCAAGTTCCAGTTGCAGCACGAGGTGTATGCCCGTACCCGCCACCTGGCGCGGGTGCACGCCATCGTCAAGTCGATCAACGACCAGCTCGACTTCGACGCGCTGTTGCAGGCGATCCTGCTCGAATCGAGCGCGATCGGCCAGGTCAGCGGCGCCTGCGCGCTGATCCGCGAACCCGGTGACGGGCGGTTGCGGGTGCACGCCAGCTGGCAGTCCAGCGTGGTGCCGCCGTACGCGGCCATGACACTGGCCGAAACCCGGGCGCTGCTGGTCGATGGCGCCGAGCTGGTCATGCCCGAAATGTACTTGAGCGGCGCCGGCACGGTGCTGGCGGTGCGCATCTGCAGCGGCGAAGAGGTGCAGGGCTACCTGGTGTTCGAGCAGCAGCGCCCGTTTGCCGGGGGCGACCTGGAGATGTTCAAGGCGCTCAAGGAGCCGTTCATCTCGGCCTTCCAGAAGGCCGACGCGATCCGCGCCATCCAGCAGGCGCGCGCCGATGCCGAAGCCTCCACCCGCGCCAAGAGCGACTTCCTGGCCAACATCAGCCACGAGATCCGCACGCCGATGAACGCCATCCTCGGCTTTGCCGGCCTCGGTGCGCACCTGGACCTGCCAGCCAAGCCGCGCGACTACTTCCACAAGATCGACCGCGCCGGCAAGAACCTGCTCGGCATCATCGACGACGTGCTCGATTTCTCCAAGATCGAGTCCGGCAAGCTGGCGCTGGAAAGCGTGCCGTTCGACCTGGCCGACGTGCTCGACCAGGTCGCCGACCTGTTCTCGTGGCGGGCGGCGGAAAAAGGCCTGGAGCTGGTGGCCTGGGCCGACCCGGACGTGCCGGCGCGCCTCAATGGCGATCCGCTGCGCCTGGGCCAGGTGCTGATCAACCTGGTGGGCAACGCCCTCAAGTTCACCGCGCGCGGCGAGATCGTGCTGCATGTCACGCGCGAGACCGGGCCGGGCCCGGATCCGGACGCTGACCGCTTGCGGTTCGCCGTGATCGACAGCGGCGTGGGCATCAGCGCCGAGCAGCAGCGGCGCCTGTTCCACGCCTTCAGCCAGGCCGACAGCAGCACCACGCGCCTGTACGGCGGCACCGGGCTGGGCCTGGCGATCTCGCAGCAGCTGGTGCGCGCCATGGGCGGCGTGATCGGCGTCGACAGTACGCCCGGGCAAGGCAGCCGCTTCCATTTCAGTGTCGCCCTGCCGCCGCTGCCGGCGCCGGACGCGACGACGGAATTGCTGGCGGCGCTCGCTGGCAAGCAGGTGCTGGTGGTCGATGACAGCGCTGCGGTACGCACCATGTGCGCGCAGCAGCTGGCGCACGCCGGCCTGCTGGTGTTGACCGCTGCGACCGCCGAAGCGGCGGCGGCAGCGGTGGATGCGTACCTGGCGCAGGCGCCGCACCGTGTCGGCGCCGTCGGCGGCCGGCATGTCCCAGTCGAGCAGCACCACGTCCACCGGCGCCGGCGCC
>NZ_LROM01000044.1 GCF_001758785.1 Duganella phyllosphaerae | reverse complement strand
TGATCTCGGGCGTCTGTACCACGGGTTTGGCCAGGTATTTCTCGTTCTTGCCAGTGGCAAAATATACACCGCGTGGTTGCTCAGCCGGTGCCGTGCCAGGCGCGGCGGCATCGTTCGATACCGTGGCAGATTGGGCCCAGAACGGGTGCAGCGGTATCGGTGCAGGCTTCACTTCTCCGCTTTTAAGCTTGCCCATGTAGTCAGTCAAGATGGCTTGATAGGCGGTCAGGTCGGTAATTTCCTGCTCACCGTAGCGCCCTCTGACCGGGGTGTTAACCGCCTTGCCACTTTCCGCAAGCAGCTTGGTCATCTCCATCACATTCTCTGCGCCGTCCAGCCAAAGATCGTCGATTTGCGGCAGGATGTAATAGATCGGGCCGGTCGGCTGGGTTTTCTGCGGGACGGGGATACCCGCCGATTCCATGAACTTCTCCATTTCCTCGCGCGCCTTGTTGCCTTCCGCCCGCACCCTGGCGATTTCCGCCTTGATCTCGGGCGTCTGTACCACGGGTTTGGCCAGGTATTTCTCGTTCTTGCCAGTCGCAAAATAGACGCCGCGTGGCTGCTCAGCGGGTTGTGCGCCTGCTGTGCCGGGATCGTTCGCTATCACAGGGGTATTTGCCTGTGACGGCGGCGCTGCGGGACTCGCCGCTTCCCGCGCGAACGCCACTTTTTGCTCGACCGCCAGGTTCGCTGGTTCGACGAGGGCCGTCGGGGGCTGGTCAGCGCTTTTGACCGCAGCGCGCACCGGTGTCGTAAATATCACGCTTGGGCTGATGCTGCCGGAAATCGTCGTCATGGTTCGTTCCTTTTTTCAGTACGCTGGCGCTGCCGGCTGGTCGCCATTAAACAGACTCATGTGTGTTTTATCGACAACATGCGCGGTAACTTTAGGTCGAGGTGTTAAAAACTCAACGGTTTGATCCGGTCGAACGTGCTGAACAGCAAATTAATTTTGGGCAATATAAAGTTTTGCCTTACACTAAAAAGCCCGTTCTTCTTTTGATATGGATTAGCAAATGGCAACACGGCCTCCCTATATTTACCAAGGCGGTTCGGCGCTGATGCACTCGCCGCTGCAACTGAAGAACGCCGAGATGGTCGGCTTCTTCATCAAGGGCGACAGTGCCCGCCTGCAGGCCACGCTCGACGACACGCTCAACCGCGTGGCCGGCGCACGCATGCGCTTCAAGGCCATTTCACCGTATGTGCTCACCACGTTTACCCGCGTCAACCACGCCAATTCGGCCGTCCCGGTGGACCAGGCCAAGGGCTGGATCACCGAGATCGACATCGTCACCTGGATCATGGTGGGCGCCATGGACGCCGAGGGCGAACTGGCCCACATCTACTACTACCCGGCGCATATTTTTGTCGATGACGGCATGGCGCTGATCAACGGCCGCGAACTGTTCGGCTATCCGAAATACCTGTGCGAGTACGAGATTCCCACGGCGGGCGCCGAGCCGCTGCGCTGCGCGGTCGCCGCCAAGGGCTTTCACCCGTTTTCGCCTGAAACGCGCATCGCCATGCACCCGCTGCTGGAGGTCAATGCCACCGAAAAGACCGGCATCGAAAAACCCGTGCACAGCGTGCTCGATCTGATCGAAGAGGCGATCGAACTGTTCCTGTCCATCCCCGATTTCTTCAACCTCGACGTGGCCGGCTGGGACGACATCATTTCGCTGCTGCGCAACCCGCGCATCGACCAGATTTTCCTGAAACAGTTCCCGGACAGCGCCGGCGTCAACGCCGTGTACCAGGCCATCCTGGCCGCGCCTGCCACGGTCGAAAAAATCCACGGCGGCAAGCTGCTCGGCTACGAATACCAGGCCGTGCTGCACGCGTTCGACAGCTTCCCGCTCGACCAGACTCTCGGTTTCAAGCTCGGTGCGCAAGACGCCATCCTGCCGTTCAACCTCAATTTCGATTTCACCGCCCAGCCGGGCGAGGAACTGGTCGACAACTCGACCATCGCGCCGCAAAAGATCGCCGTGCTCGGCGGCGGCGTGTCGGCCATGACCGCTGCTTACTACCTGAGCGACCAGCCGGGCTGGCAGAACAACTACGACATCACCGTGTACCAGCAAGGCTGGCGCCTGGGCGGCAAGGGCGCCAGCGGGCGCAACGCCCAATACGGCCAGCGCATCGAGGAACACGGCCTGCACATCTGGTTCGGCTTCTACACCAACGCCTTCAAAATGATCAAGCAGGCGTATGGCAGCCTCAATCGCCCGGCCGGCGCGCCGCTGGCCACCTGGCACGACGCCTTCAAGCAGCACGACTACGTGGCGCTGTCGGAAGACGTGGGCGGCCACTGGCGCAACTGGTCGATCGTGTTTCCGACCCTGCCGGGCGTGCCGGGCGAGGGCGACCAGGAGATCACCTTGTGGCAGCTGGCGGTGGCCATGGTCGGCTGGATCGAAAAATGGATCAAGAGCCTCGACCGCCTGACCGAGGCGCTGGACCTGGAAGACCACCCTCACCACACTGGCATCGTGCCCGACTGGCTGTATCACCTGGCCGAGGGCGTGGCCAATACCGTCGGCGAGCTGGCCGAAGATTTCAAACTGCTGGGCAGTGCCTTGTCCGGCATGGTGGCCAACCTGTCGCCCGATACGCGCCGCCACACCGAGCTCGAGCACCATGCGCTGGCCGGCGTGATGGCCGGCGTGCGCACGCGCCTGCACAGCCGCTACGGCACGCTGCTGGCGCGCGCCGACAGCGGCAACCCAGGTGGCAAGGGCGGCGCCGGCGCCGACATCATGGACGACGTGCGCCGCCTGTTCATTTGCATCGACCTGGGCACCACGGTCATGAAAGGCGTGTTCGATGACGGCGTGATCAGGAACGGCTTCGACGTGATCAACGACATCGACTTCCGCGCCTGGCTGCGCAAGCACGGCGGCCACGAAGAACTGTCGGTCAACTCGGCGCCGGTGCGCGGATTTTACGACCTGGTGTTCGCCTACGAGGGCGGCGACTTCGGCAAGCCGAACATCGAGGCCGGCACGCTGCTGCGGTCCATGGCGCGCATCGGCCTGTGCTACAAGGGCGGCATCATGTTCAAGATGCAGGCCGGCATGGGCGACGTGGTGTTTACGCCGCTGTACGAGGCGCTGGTGGCGCGCGGCGTCAAGTTCAAGTTTTTCCACAAGGTCGAGGAACTGGTGCCCGACGGTGCGCAGATCGGCAGCATCCGCATGACCGAACAGGTCACCATGGCCGCCGCCGGCGACGATTACTACCCGCTGGTGGACGTCAAGGGCCTGGCCTGCTGGCCGAGCCAGCCGCTCTACAGCCAACTCGATCCTGACCAGGCCGAGCTGCTGCAAGTGAAAGAGATCAACCTCGAATCGCACTGGACCGACTGGCCGCAGCAATACCAGGAACGCTTCGGCAAGCCGCTGCCCACGCATACGCTCAGGCGCGGTGTCGATTTCGACCAGGTGGTGTTCGGCATTTCGATCGGTTCGCTGCCGGCGCTGTGCCCGCAGCTGCTGGCGCACAGCCCGGCGCTGCTGGCCACGTCCGAGCACGTGAAAACGGTGGCCACGCAGGCCTACCAGGTGTGGCTGGACAAGGACCTCGCGCAGATGGGCTGGAGCCACCAGCCGGGTGGCCAGCAGCCGGTGCTCAGCGGCTTTACCGAGCCATACGACACCTGGGCGCCGATGGACCAGCTGCTGGTGCGCGAGGACTGGGCGGAGGGGACCGAGCCGCGCAACGTCTCGTACTTCTGCAGCGCGCTGACGGTAAGCGACTACCCGCCTGCCACCGATACCGGTTTTCCCGCGCGCATGGCGCTGCAGGCGAAGGACGGCGCGATCAACCAGCTGAGCGGCGAGATCGCGGCGCTGTGGTCAGCGGCAGGGCCGGCCGGCGCGTTCCCGTGGCAGTGGCTGGTCGATGGCACCGGCGCTACTGGCGTGCAGCGCTTCGACGCCCAGTACTGGCGCGCCAATGTCGATCCGTCGGAGCGTTACGTGATGTCGGTGGTAGGCAGTACGAAATACCGGCTGCGCACCGACCAGTCGGGCTTTGGCAACCTGTTCCTGACCGGCGACTGGATCAAGACCGGCCTCAATGCCGGTTGCGTGGAGGCGGCGGTAATGGCAGGCATGCAGACCTCGCGCGCAATCAGCGGCTATCCGGTCGACATCGATGGCGAGACTGATTTTGTTTGAAGGGAAAAAGAGGCGCGGTGTGGCTAAATCGTTAGCTTAAGAGCCGTCATTCCCGCGCAGGCGGGAATCCATGCTGAGCGTCACAATGACGCGCCGTATGTCGACGGCTATGGCAACTCAACGACTCTTGCCACTATGGCTATCGGCCCGGGCGCCAGCCGCGTTGTAGCGATGCGTGGTTTGCGCAGCTGCCGCAGCGGCGTCCTGCTTGCTGTCGTGGTAGCTGCGGCCCAGGTTGCCCTGGCGTACGCTCTGCTCGGAGCGCGCGGGCTGGCGGCCGTGCTGCTCGTGGTTGGTCGTGGGATTGTCGTTGCCGGGATGGCCCACGGCGTGGTTGCCGCTCTCGGACATGCCCTGTTCCATCGGATCGTAATTGTCGTGCGGCATATTGGCGCCGGGTTTGAAACCGCGTTTGTTCGCTTGGCTCATGATAATTCTCCTGGAAGTGCGGGACTGATCACGTTGATTTAACATTCTCATTGCCCGAACTCACAGTGTAAGCCGCGCTGAAGCGCGGGCGCGTAGGTGCACACGCCGTTCCCTTGTAGGAAGCTTCGTCAGGAAACTATCGTGCAGATTGTCAGGCCAGCGTGGCCATCACTTCACCCAGGCGCACCGGGCCGGCCGGCTGCCATGCCGGATTGAAACGCAGCGTATCTTTCGGAAACAACATCACCACGGTGGAGCCGAGCAGGAAACGGCCCAGCTCATCGCCTTTTTTCAGCACGATGTTCTTGTCGTCATAAGTCCACTCGGTAACCTTGGGCAGGCGCGGCGGATTGACCAAGCCGTGCCAGACAGTCGCCATGCTGCCGACGATGGTGGCGCCCACCAGCGTCATCACGAACGGCCCGTGGGCCGTCTCGAACACGCACACTACGCGCTCGTTGCGGGCAAACAGGCCGGGGATGCCGCGCGCGGTCGTGGGATTGACCGAGAACAGCTCGCCCGGCACATAGATCATGCGGGTGAGCTTGCCATCTACCGGCATGTGGATGCGGTGGTAGTCGCGCGGGCTCAGGTACAGGTTGGCAAAGCTGCCATGTTGAAACTTGGCGGCCAGCGCCGCATCGCCGCCGACCAGCGCGGTGGTTGTAAACTTGTGGCCCTTGGCCTGGAAAATCTGGTCGTCCTCGATGGCGCCGAACTGGCTGATGCGGCCGTCAACCGGGCAGACGAACGCGGCGTCGGCCAGCGGCCGGGCGTCCGGGCGCAAGGCACGGGTGAAGAACTCGTTGAAGCTCGCGTAACTGGCGATGTCCGGATTCAAGGCCTCGCCCATGTTGACGTCGTAACGGCCCACGAACCAGCGTATCAGGCGAGTCGTCATGGCGCCGCCCTTGGCGCCGGCCACTCGGCCGGCGAAGTTGGTCAGCGCTCCCTTGGGAAGCAGGTATTGGGGCAAAACGGCTAGGCGGTCGGACACGATGGCATTCCAATAACGAAGGGACGATCGCGCATTATAAACGCATCGCCAGTGTTGTAGCGAAGTCACGCGGAGGTGAGATTTTTACCAATCGGCATGACGAAATTTCGCCAAAGTGTCGCATCGAAGACATTGCGCTGGAGGAAGTCATCAATGTTTAACTTAGGCAATGCATAATGTCACATCCCATCGTTTTTCTACTGCCTACCCATGTCCAAGCCCGCCTTGCGCCCGATCGCCGCAGCCATTGCTTCCCTTTCCTTGTTGCTTGCTGCCAGCGCGGCCCACGCCGACGACGCACCTGACGTCGTCAAGGCCAAGCTCGTCACTGCAGCGACACCGGCCATGCAGATGGTGACGATCAAGGGCAGCGCTGCCACGTACGACGCGCGGCGCGACGACACTGCCAGCAAGGTGGTGGTCAACAGCGAAGAAATCCAGAAATACGGCGACACCTCGGTCAACGACGTGCTCAAGCGCCTGCCCGGCATTACCGTTGGCGGCGCGGCCGGCCGTGGCGGCGGCGAAATCCGCATGCGCGGGCTCGGCGCCGGCTACACCCAAATCCTGATCAACGGCGAAAAAGCGCCGGCCGGCTTCTCGATCGACAACCTGGCGCCCGACGTGATCGAGCGCATCGAGGTGCTGCGCGCGGCCAGCGCAGAGTTCTCCACCCAGTCGATTGCCGGCACCATCAATATCGTGCTGAAGAAAACGGTCAAGCTCGACCAGCACGTGTTCAAGCTCAGCGGCGCCAAGGGCAGCACTTTCAGCTCGCCGAGCGCCAGCATCCAGTGGTCGGACCGTGATGGCGCCATGTCGTATTCGATGGGCGCCAATGCCTGGCGCTACCAGTACGACCGCACCACGCCCAGCTATGAAACCGGCACCGATGCGGCCGGCGTGGCCGATGTGGCCCGCGCGTCCACCTGGTCCGACCACGGCCGCTCCGACGGCTTCAACCTGTCGCCGCGCATCAACTGGGCGCTGGGCGGCGGCGACACGCTGACCTGGCAGACCTTCATCAACTACAACACCTTCTCCAGCGACAGCCAGAGCCTGACCAGCGTGGAACTGGCCGCCGACCCCGGCCCCGACTACGACCGCATCGACGGCAATTTCAATAGCCACAACGGCTTTGCCCGCACCGACCTCAACTGGGTAAAGCAGTTGCAAGAGGGCGCCAAGCTCGACGCCAAGTTCGGCGTCAACGGCCTGCGTAACAACTCCGACAGTTTCAACCTGGGCAGCAAAGAGGGGCGGGCGCCGACGCTCGAGCGCACGGTGGCGTCCAAAACCACCGAGCAGGGCTTCAGCAGCCAGGGCAAGTATTCGCGCCCGCTGGTGCTGGGCGCAGCCCACGACGGCGAGCAGGCGCCCGAGCACGCGCTGTCGCTGGGCTGGGACGTGGGCGTGACCGACCGCGACGACCACCGCCGCCAGCGCGAAGCGCCGATCGCGGGCAGCAATCCGACCAACCTCGACGAGGACTTCTCTGCCCGCATTACCCGCGTGGCGCTGTTCGGCCAGGACGAGTGGAATATCACCCCACGCTGGTCGATGTACGCCGGCGTGCGCTGGGAGGGCTACCAGACCGAGATCGACGGCGCCGGCTTCGACCCGGTCAGCCAGCGTTCCAGCGTGCTCAGCCCGCTGTTCCAGACCCTGTACAAGCTGCCCAACAAGAAGGATCAATTGCGCCTGGCGCTGACCCGGACCTACAAGGCGCCGGCCACCGCCAACATGGTGCCGCGCAATTTCATCTCGGCCAACAACAGCCGACTCGACCCCGACCGCCGTGGCAACCCGCTCCTCAAACCCGAGGTGGCGTTGGGGCTCGATGCGTCGATCGAACATTATTTTGAAGACGGCGCCATGCTCAGCGCCAGCGCCTCGCTGCGCCAGATCGACGACTATACCCACAACGTGCTGATGCAGGAAGGCGAGCGCTGGCTCGCAATGCAGGTCAACGATGGCCGAGCGGAAACGCGCGGCATCGAGCTGGAAGCGAAGTTCCCGCTACGCACGGTGTTCGAGGCCGCCCCGGCGCTCGACGTGCGCGCCAGCGTCAGCCGCAACTGGTCACGCGTGGACAGCGTGCCGGGACCGGATAACCGCCTGGACCAGCAAGTGCCACTGAGCGCTACCGTGGGCCTCGATTATAAAAGCGCCGATGGCGAACTCAGTACCGGCACCAGTTTCAGTTTCCGTAACGGCGGTTTGGCGCGCCTGACCGATAGCCAGAGCGGATACAACCCGGTGCGGCGCGATCTCGACGTATATGCGCTGTGGAAAATCGATCCCCGTAATAATGTGCGGGTGGCGGTATCGAATTTACTGGCGCAGGATTACACCACTGAATCGCTGTATGCCGATGCCCAGGGAACCTCGGCCCGTTCCACCACCAATGCCGGAGAAACCCAGTTCCGGGTAACGGTGGAGCGCCGGTTTTAAGTTTCTTCCGCCCGATATTCATCGGGCGCGTTCCCCGGTTCAAATCCTTAATCGATTCGCCGCCGCAATGATACCGGTCGAACCCGCGTTCGATAGGCGACGGGTTTTGTGGAAAAACTCGCGATTTATAGTTATATTGGTATTTGTACCGTGCGCCACTGGAGAATTACGGCAAAGTTATGGTAAATTGCGCCTATAAAATTCTCACACATTCTCACTTGTGGTTTTTTAGCGAACAACCCACCGATAAGAAGGATTCAAGATGACGACCTATCAAGAGTACAAAGCCAAAATCGCCGAGCTGGAAAACCTGGCTGAAAACGCCCGCAAGAACGAAGTGACCAAAGCCAAAGAACAAATCGCCACCATCATGCGCGATTATGGCCTGACCATGGCCGACCTGGGCACCGTGGCCAAAGCCAAGCCGGTCAAAACCCGCGCACCGGTACCGACCAAATACCGCGACGAAGCCACCGGCCAAACCTGGACCGGCCGTGGCCGCGCGCCTAAATGGCTCGAAGGTAAAGACAAAAACCAGTTCCTGATTAAGTAATTCGGTATTGGTTTTTGCAACCCTTGTTGCAATCAAAGGCACGCTGCTCGCAGTCGCACGGTGTGCCTTGCATTTTCTACCTCTTTATATAAAGCCGTTGCTTTTCTGTTGAAAGGCGAGCGCGCCCAAGCCGGCCACGGCACTTTCGTGCGATGATGGCGGCATGCCTTCGATTCCTCTTTTCCCCCTCAACACCACTCTGTTCCCTGATGGACATTTGCCGCTGCAAGTGTTTGAAGTGCGTTATCTGGACATGGTCAAGCGCTGTATAGAACAAGACGAACAATTTGGCGTGGTTTGCCTGCTCGAAGGCAGCGAAACCCGGGTACCCGATCAGCAGGATACTTTATCGGGCGGCGGTACCATGGCCAGGATTGCCGAATGCGTTACACCGATGCCGGGACTGTTGCAGATATCATGCGTGGGCACTACGCGTTTCCAGGTGCGTTCGGCGCACCAGTTGAAACATGGTTTATGGATGGCCGATGTCGATATCCTGGCCGAAGATATGGTGGTGCCAGTTCCCGCCGAACAGCAGGACGTGGCCAATGCGCTCGGTTCCCTGATACGTTCGTTGCAAAAAAAACAGATCTCGATATCGAAAATGCCGTTGTCGCCACCGTATAGATTAGATGAGGCCGGTTGGGTGGCGAATCGCTGGTGCGAATTACTGCGTTTGCCGCAGGAAGAAAAACAGCGCCTGCTGTTGCAGGAAAATCCGGTGCTGCGCCTGGAATTAATCCAGGACGTGCTCAGCGAAAATGGCTTACTCGATCAATAGCTGTAAATATTAGAGCGTCTAACAAAACCTTCAGAGCAAGGCGCAGCGACGAAGACAGTACGAATGTACGGCGAGGAGCTGCAACGCCGTTATGGAGGTTTTGTTAGACGCTCTTAATCGCCGGGATGTACGGCGGGGGCGTTATCGAGCGCATGCACCCGCACCGACCACGTCACGCCCGCCACTAGTAACAACATGGCCATCACTTCCAGCGCGCGCGGCCATTGCTGGTGAAAGATAAAGCCATAGCCGAGCGCGAACAGCGTTTCAAATAAAATCAGCTGGCCCGACAGCGTCAGCGGCACGCTGCGGCTGGCGATATTCCATAAATGATTGCCGATCACCGATGCCCCCAGCGCCAGCACGGCGTTGACGATCCAGAATAATGTCCAGTCGCGGCCGCTTGCCACCGCGCCGGCGCCGGTCACGTCGCCATGGAATACGGCCAGCGCCACGGCGGCAATCGCCAGCGCGATCAGGCCGCTGGACACGCCGTACAGCGCCGACCATTCGCCGCTGCTGAAATGGGGATTGCGCTGGAGGTAGCGGGCATTGTCCACCGAATACCAGGTCCAGCACAGCAGCGCGCCGACGGCGCAGGCCACGCCGGCCAGTTTGATTGGCAAGGTGGCGCCCGATCCTGCGTCATGCGAGAACACATCGAGATTGATACAGGCGATGCCAGCGGCCACCAGCAGCAGCGGCCACGCCAGCTGGCGCAGCGGCACCGCGCCGTGGTCCTTGCGGCCCATCAGGGTGACGGTAAGCGGCAGCACGCCGATGATCAGCGACGTGGCGGACACGCCGGCCAGCTGCACGCCCAGCGCCAGCAACATGTAATAGACGATATTGCCGGCCAGCGCATGCTTGACCATGGCGATGATATCGCTGCGGTCGAGCCGGCGCAGCAGCGGCGGTAGGCGCCCGCCCAGCAGGCTGGCGGCGATCAGGCCATAGGCAATGTAGCGTCCGCACGCCATTTCCAGCGGGGTGAACGCGGTGAGGTAGGCGGGCACGATGAACACCATGCCCCACATGGCCCCGGCCAGCAGGCCGCACAGCACACCGTTGAACACCCGGTTCGACATCTCAATAACCCCAGCACAGCCAGCCGAGGGCGGCCAGGTTGACCGCCACCGTTAGCCAGAACTTGACCTGGAACGATGTCTTGGCGGTCTTGTGGCGCAGCCGGCGCTGGGCCAGCCAGCCACCGGGCCAGCCGCACAGCAAGCCGATCAGCAGCAACACGCGCTCGGGGATGCGGCGCTCGCCGCGCCGGGCGGCAGCCTTGTCGACCGCGTAGACCATGTAGCAGACCACGCTGGCCACCGCATACACCGAGGCCAGCCACATGGCCAGCAGTGGCCACATGGTTCCCGCTGCGAGCGCAGGCACGCTCAGAAGTACGACAGGCCGAGCGCGGCCTTCACTTCATCGGCGGTCCTGGCCGCCACTTCGCGCGCGCGGAAGGTGCCTTCCTTGAGCATCTGCATGATGTAACCCTTGTCCTGCGCCAGTTCCTCGCGGCGCGCGCGGATCGGCGCCAGCATTTCCTGCAGCACCACTTCCAGGCGCTTCTTGACGATCGAGTCGCCCAGGCCGCCGCGCACGTAATGCGCTTTCATCTCTTCGAGCTTGTCCTTTTCCGGATCGAAGGCGTCGAGGTAGATGAAGGCGACGTTGCCTTCCAGGTGGCCGGGATCTTCCACGCGCAAGTGCAGCGGGTCGGTATAGACCTTCTTGACGGCGGCGGTGATGTCGGCGGCGGTGGCGCCGAGGTTGATGGTGTTGCCGAGTGACTTGCTCATCTTGGCCTTGCCGTCGGTGCCCGGCAAGCGGCCGATTTCCGGCACCAGCGCCTTGCACTCGACCAGGATCTCGCGGTTGGCCAGGCGGTTGAAGCGGCGCACGATTTCGTTGGTCTGCTCGATCATCGGGATCTGGTCTTCACCGACCGGCACGATCGACGCCTTGAATGCCGAAATATCGGCCGCCTGCGAAGCCGGGTAGGTGAGGAAGCCCGCAGGAATGTCGCGCTCGAAACCGCGCAGCACGATTTCGGCCTTGACGGTGGGGTTACGCTCGAGGCGCGCCACGGTCACCAGGTTCAGGTAGTAAAAGGTCAGTTCGGCCAGTTCCGGAATTTGCGACTGGATCAGGATGGTCGATTTGGCCGGATCGATGCCGACGGCCAGGTAGTCGAGCGCCACTTCCACCACGTTGCGGTGGACCTTGTTGACGTCTTCCATATTGTCGGTCAGCGCTTGCGAGTCGGCCAGCATGATGAATTGCTTGTAGTCGTCCTGGTACGTGACGCGGTTGCGCAGGCTGCCCACGTAGTGGCCCAGGTGCAGCGGGCCGGTCGGGCGGTCGCCGGTGAGGATCACGGTCGGGCCCTTGGCCGCAGCGGTAGTGGTGGCACCGGGTGCGGAGGAGATAACTTGGGACTGGTCGGGCTGGTTCATCGGGCAGTATTCCTTGGGTTGCCCAAGTCCGGCTCGACGCATAAAAAACGCCACCAGACGAGGGCGGCGTTGATAAAAATATCACATCACTATGGGTAAGCAGTGGCCGCGCTAGCTAGGAGCGACGCCAATTCAGCAGCAATGTGGTGAAAGAATTCATGGCCCGTATGGTTGCAGTTCGGCGGCGGTCTGTCAAGGCCGGTCCGTTGCATGCGGATGCGTGGCGAAATACCGCCGCGCCGCCACGATGGCCGCTACCTGCATGGCCGCGCACAGGAAGAAGGTGGCGCCGATGCGCCAGTCGCCGGCCGGCAGCCGGCTCACCTGGGCCAGGATGAAAGACCCGAGCAGCGGCATCACGATCACGCCGGCGCTGCTGATCGACTGCAGCGACCCCATCAACTCGCCCTGTTCGTCGGCCGGCGTGGCGCGCGAGACCAGGCTTTGCAGCGCCGGGCCGGCGGCAAAGGCCAGCACATTGCACACGATGATGGCGTACATCATCCAGCCTTCGGTGGCCAGGCCATAGGCCAGGTAGGCCACCGCGCCGGAAATGATGCCCAGCACCGACAGCCTGACTTCGCCCCAGCGCTTGATCAGCACCCCGAGCAGGCCGGCCTGCACGACGGCCGCCGTCAACCCCACGCAGAACAGCGCGAAACCATTCTGGCCCGGCGACCAGCCAAAACGGAACGTGGTGTACAGCACCCAGGTGGTGTTGAGCATCATCTGCGCGCAGGTGACCAGGGTAAAGGTGACGACCAGGCCCCGGATGTCGGTGCGCCGTGCCAGCTTGATCAGCGAAGTGAAAGGATTGAGGCGGGCCTTGTCAAACGGTGGTCGCACACCCGGCGCCAGCGATTCGGGCACCACCAGGTAGCCATAAATGAAATTGGCGGCCGACAGGCCGGCGGCCACGTAAAACGGCAGATGGATATTGACGCTGCCGAGCAGGCCGCCCAGCATCGGGCCGCAGATGAAACCGAGGCCGAAGGCCGCGCCCACCTTGCCGAAGCTCCTGGCGCGGTTCTCGGGCGTGGAGATGTCGGAGGCATAGGCCGCCGCCACCGACATGCTGGCCGACGACATGCCGCCGATCACGCGGCCGATGAACAGGCAGGCCAGGTTGGGCGCCCAGGCGGTGGCAAGAAAATTCGCGCACATGCCGCCCATCGAATACAGCATCACCGGGCGCCGGCCCACGCGGTCGGACAAGGCGCCCAGCATGGGCATGAACAGGAACTGCATCAGGCCGAAGGTGGCGCTCATCACGCCGTACCACAGCGACTGCTCGTCGCGCGAGGATGTGAACTGGCCAACCAGCACCGGCAGCACCGGCACGATCAGGCCCACGCCCAGCATGTCGATGAACACGCAGATCAGGATGAAATTGAGGTTGCCAGCCTTCTGCACTATGCCCACTCTTCGGCAAAGCGGTCGCGGAACGCCAGCAGTTCGTCAAGGCGCTCCTGGCCCAGGCGGCGGCCGGTGGCGGTCTGCATCTTGCCGGGCAGGGTGGCGAGCTTGGTCTCGATATGGTCGAGCGCATAGGCGCGGTCATCGCGGTCGCGGTGCTGCGCCAGCGGATCGCGGCTGTGCGCCAGGCTCGAACCCATGCGGCCGGCGATATAAAACAGCCGCGCCAGGCCCACCGCGCCCAGCGCATCGAGGCGGTCGGCGTCCTGCACGATCTGCGCTTCGATGGTGCTGGCCGGCAGGTCGGCGGAAAAACTGTGACACTCGATGGCGTGGGCCACGGCGGCCAGTCGTTCGGCCGGAAACTCGCGCGCACCGAGTTCGCGCACGGCCAGCACGGCGGCCTGGCGCGAGGCCAGGTGGCGTTCGGGATGATTCTTGGGCAGGTTGACCAGATCGTGCAGGTAGCAGGCGGCCAACACCACCAGCGCGTCCGCCTCTTCGTGCTGGGCCAGCAGCAGGGTGGCGTTGCGCCACACGCGGTGCAGGTGATTCATATCGTGCGCACCGTCGTCGTCCTGGCGCGCGCCGGCCAGGGCAATCAGGCGCGGCTGCCAGTAATCGAGCAAGCTATCCATGACACTCCGCAATCAAAGCACCATCATACCGTGCCCGGCGATGAATTTTGTGCGATGGAGCGCTTTAGTTAAGAATAGTTGGTGCTTGGAAACTTTACATGAGGTAACATTGGGGTATATTTTTAGTGAAGGATTACCGCCATGAACAGCAACGTAACCGAATTGCACGCCAATTCCCCCGCCGGTGAATTTCTGGCATTTACGCTCGGTCAGGAAGAATACGGCATCGACATCCAGAAAGTGAGCGAGATTCGCAGCTACGAAACCCCGACCCGCATCGCCAATGCGCCGGAATTCGTCAAGGGCGTGGTCAACCTGCGCGGCATCATCGTGCCGATCGTCGACATGCGCATCAAGTTCAACCTGGGCACGCCGAGCTACGACCAGTTCACCGTGGTCATCATCCTCAACATCGGCCACCGCGTGGTGGGCATGGTGGTCGATCGCGTCTCGGACGTGACCACGCTGACACACGAGCAGATCAAGCCGGCACCGGAAATCGGTTCGGCCATCAATACCGACCATATCGTGGGGCTGGGCACCATCGAAGACCGCATGCTGATCCTGGTCGATATCGACAAGCTGATGTCGAGCGAAGACATGGGCCTGATCGAGAAGACTGCGATGGCTGCCTGAGGCGCTGTCGACTAATCTTCTTTCTCAACGGGCGATGGTTCGATCGCTCGTTGCGACAGGCGGTCGGCGTCACCGTTGCGGTGGCGCGGCACCCAGTGCAGGCGGCTCGTTGCCGTTTGCGCCATCAGCGCCAGCACCCGGGCGCGATAGTCTTCCAGGCCGCTCGCGCCGACCGTTACACTCCCCGCATTCACATCATTGATTACCACCTGGCTGTCGCCGTACAGCAGCAGGTCGCGTGCGCCTGCTTCCACCGCCGCCTCCAGTAGCGCGGTCAGCGCCAGGTACTCGGCTTGGCCGCTGTTGCCGTGGCCGGCGCGGCGGCTGATCTCGATCCGTTGGCCGGCGGGGCCGCACAGCAACGCGCCGATGCCGATGCGGCCCGGGTTCGGATGGGCCGAACCGTCGAACCAGCCGCGCCAGCGGTCCGATGGCGGCGCCAGTTGCGCCTTCCTGTGCGCCAGCCGGGCTGCCTGTTCGGCCCGGCGGCCGGCGCGGCGGTCTGCATCGAGCTGTCTTGCGCCGGCACGCACGGCCAGCAGCGCCGCCAGGTCGTCCAGGCCGGCCATGGCGGCCGCTTGCGTCAGGACTTCTAGCAGCGCCTGCGCTTCGCTCCGTTGCGAGCGCGTGGCCAGACGGCGCGCGGTCACGCGCTCGCCGTGAAAGGCGGCCGTGGCCAGCGTGTCAAACAGTGGTTCGGTTGGCTGCATCAGTCGCGGCGCGGATTGTCCGGGCGGCGGTCGTTGCGGTTGGGCACGCCGTCGCCATCGCGGTCGCGGTCATAGCGGTTGGGCACGCCGTCGTGGTCGCGGTCGCCCCGGCCACCGTTGTTGCCGCGATGGTCGCCACGATGATCGCTGCGGTAATCGTGGCGGTAATCGCGGCGGTCGTCGTGGCGGTCGTAACGGTTGGGTACGCCGTCATGATCGCGGTCGCCATTGGGGCCACGGTTCCAGCGCGCTTGTTCGCGGTACCAGCGACCCTCGCGCTGCACCCAGTGCGGCTGCGAATACACGTAGCCTGGACGCACCGCCACCCAGTCGCCGCCGATCCACACGTGGCGGTTGCTGCGCCAGTCCCAATAGCCTGGCGACCAGATGTAGCCGTTGCGCGGCGGCGGCACGCGCTCGTAGCGCAGGGGCGGCGGCGCCTGGCCGATCACCACGCTCACGCCGACCTGGGCGGAAGCGATCGTAGGGGTAAAAGCTGCGGCGCTCAGGGCCAGCAGGGCGGCGGCGAAAACGGTGTGCGAGCGAGTGGTCATGGTGGTTCTCCTGTTTGACATCTGTGTGACATTGGTACTGCGTGCTGATGAATCAAATATAGCAAGCGCGCACAAGTGCACCGGTAATTGATGCAACTTTTTACATATGACACAAAGTCAGCGCTGAATTGTAAGCGACAGGATGCTTTCCGTCTCCCCCGGCTACACGGCGCTATTACCCTTTGAAGACGAGTGCCCGATGCCGCGATTATTCAGCCAGTTGTTGCAGGCCTGGGCCGAGCGCCGCCGCGCACGTCGTCGCCAGGCCAACCTGCGCGCCGGAGCGCGCTCGCGCGCCCGCCCGCAACTGGTGCCGGTGGCCGCCCGCGCCCCCATGGCGCTGCCGTCGAGTCGATCGGCCTGGCTGTGGACCCTGCTGGCCGTGCTGCTGGTGCTGGCCGGCGCCGCCCTGATCGTCGGCCATGCGCGCCACCTGGGCACCGCCGTGCCGGTATCGTCCACGGTGCCGGTCGACCTCCTGCGCAGCGCCTTGCCCGGCGCCGTCTTCACTGTACCGCAGCGCGCCGGCGCGACCACCAGCCTGCATGCGGAAGGCGCGCTGCTGGTGTTGGCCGGCATGGAAGCGGCGCCCGTGGTGCGGGTGGATTTGTGCAGCCAGTTACGCAGTCCCGGCACGCCTGGCGACGCGCGCCTGCTGCCGCTGCGGCTGGGCGAGCGCTTCGCCGATGTCGAGCGACAGGTGGCTGACAATCTCAAGGCCGGCACGACTGCCGCGCTGCGCAACGTGCTGCTGGTGTCCGACAGCGGCGCGGGCGTGGATGCCATGCCGCAGGTGCGCATCGAAGGCAACGCCCGCGCCGACTTCGCCGACCCTCTGGCTGAACCGTTGAGCCTGTCATGGCGCAGCCGCCAGGGCGACGCGCGCTGGATCGCCGACGCCAGCCTGGGGCAGGTGGAGCAGGGCGCCGCCGGCCAGGTGGCGCTGCGCCGGCAGGGCTGGTTGCTGTGGGGCGCAGCCTCGGCGCTGCGGCTGGAGCGGCGCGCCAATGTGCTGTGTCCGCGCGCCGG
>NZ_LROM01000043.1 GCF_001758785.1 Duganella phyllosphaerae | reverse complement strand
GGATCGATATCGTCGAGCGTCTTGCCTGCCGTAGTCAAGAGTTCATGCATGGCGCGCGGCACGGCGCCCAGTGTGAACTGGACGATTTGGGCGCCGTCCATGAACAGATCGTTGTCGCTGCGCCAGTTGCCTGAGGCATCCTCGCGTTCGATGGCGGTGGCCGCGCTGCGCGGCAGGCGCATGCCGCCGGCCGGTACGATCAGGTTGTCGGCGCCGCTGCCATCGGTGCCCAGCACGAACGGCCCGAGCGCCGGCTGGTCGGCGCGGGTCACGACGCTGGCGGCGGCGCCGTCGCCGAACAGGGTGCGCACGCTGCGGTCGCGCGGGTTGATCAGTTTGCTGTAGGTGTCGGCCGTGAGGATCAGCACCTGGCTGCGGATGCCGGCCTCGACCAGCCCCTGCGCCATGGCCAGCGCATACACGAAGCCCGAGCAGCCGAGGTTGATGTCGAGCGCGCCGCACGACGTGGGCAAGCCCAGCCGATGTTGCAACACGCAGGCGCCGCTGGGCAGCAAGTGGTCGGGGGCCTGGGTGCACAGGATCAAAAAATCGATGCCGGCGCGATCGATCTCGTGGTCGGCAAACAGTTTTTCGGCGGCGTGGCACGCCAGGTCGCTGGCGGTCTCGCCGGCAGCGGCAATGTGGCGCCGGGCGATGCCGGTCTTGTCGAGGATTTTCTGCGCCGACCAGTCGGCAAACTCCTGCGCCAGCATGTCGTTGGTGAGCGTGGCGTCGGGCAGGTGGCAGGCGATGGCGGTGAGCCGGGCGTGGCGACGCAGTGCAGTCATGGGGTGGCCTCGGGTAAGGTGGGCGGCGGGACTGCGGCGCCGTGCTCGGCTTGCCATTGGTCGCGGCTGCGGCGCAGGATGTCGAGCACCAGCAGCGCCTTGGTATCGTCCGTGCTCAGATCCTCGACGAACATGGCGTTGTTGGCCTGGATCCATGCCAGCGGCATTTCCCACCAGGCCAGCGCCAGTAACGCCGCGCGCACCGGTTCGCTGAAGCGGTAGCGGATCAGGCGTGCCGGGGTACCGGCATAGACGCCGTATGGTTCGGTACGAAAATTCTGTGGCACGAGGGTGCGCGCACCGATCACGCAACCGTTCTCTATCACGGCGCCACCGAGCACCATCGCTTCATCGCCGATCCACACGTCGTTGCGGATCACGGTGTCGCCCAGTTGCGGCGGCAGGACGCTCTTCAGGCCATTGCCCTGCACCGAGAACATATAGGTGGAGATGGTGCGCATGTCGTGCTGGCCGTTGAGCACGAACCGCAGGCGCGCGCCGCCGGCGACAAAACGCCCCACACTGAGGCGTTGGCGGTCGCTGTCGTATTTGACGAACGATTCCACGCCAAAGCCCGAGCAGCGCCCAATGCAAAACTTGCCGAACCCCGGCTCTTCTTCCAGCCAGTCGCGGAAGAAACGATGGGGCAGGGTGCTGAAGGCGCCGTCGGCGTAGCTGAGCACTGCGAACTGGGCGCTCCACGGATGGTCAGCGGCAAAGCCGGCAAAATTGTTTTCAGTCGTCAGCTGCATCAGGAATCTATGGTGGTGGTAAACGGCGCGGCGATGATGGCAACGATGGCGGCCACGATGTCGTCGGCCAGTCCCGGGTAGATCGGCAGGCAAATCACCTGCGACGATGCCCGCTGAGCAATCGGCAACCGGGCCGGAGCCGCGGACGGCATGTCGCGGTACATCGGAAAGTCGCTGATGAGCGGGTAAAAATACCGGCGCGCGTAAATTTCCTGCTCGCGCAGCGCGCCGAACAGCTGGTCGCGGCTCAGCGGGTACGCAGGACCTACCAGGATCGGGAAGTAGGCGTGGTTGGCGGCGTCGCCTTCACCGGCGGTGAGGCAATGGATGCCGGGCACGCCGGCCAGTTGCACGCGGTAGGCCGCGTCGATGGCGCGCCGCTGCTCGCGGGCGGCGTCGATGCCTTTCAGTTGCAGCAGGCCGAATGCTGCATTGATCTCGCTCATCTTGCCATTGATGCCGGCAGCAACCACCGTCACCTCGTCGACGAAGCCAAAGTTCTTCAGGCGGTCGATGCGCAGCTTGGTCTTGGCGTCGGGGCAGATGATGGCGCCGCCCTCGAAAGTATTGAAAATCTTGGTGGCGTGGAAGCTGATTACCGACAGGTCGCCGTAATTGAGCACGCTGGTGCCCTGGTGGCGCACGCCGAACGCGTGGGCGGCGTCGTAGATCACCTTCAGGTTGTAGTTGTCGGCGATTTTTTCGATCGACGCCACGTCGCACGGCTGGCCGTAGCAATGCACGGGCATGATGGCGGTGGTGTGCGGTGTGATGGCTGCCTCGATCTTGCGCGGGTCGAGGTTGAGCGTGACCGGGTCGACATCGACGAACACCGGTTTGATGCCATTCCACAGCAGCGAATGGGCGGTGGCCACGAACGAGTACGGCGTGGTGATCACTTCTCCCGAGATACGCAGCGCCTGCAGCGCCGTCATCAGGGCCAGCGTGCCGTTGGCGAACAGGCAGATATGCTTGACGCCCAGATAGTCGCACAATGCCTGTTCCAGTTGCTGGTGGAACGGACCAGCATTGGTGAGGACCTTGTTTTCCCAGATGGTTTCTAGGTACGGCAGGAAGTCCTGCAGGTCAGGCAGCAGCGGCTGGGTTACATAGACCGGGGTTTTCTTGGGCATGTTCATCACAGTCCGATTGGCGGATTGGGGACGGCCACCGGCACTTCGAACGACACCGGCGGCAAGCCTTCGCACCAGCGCTGCCAGGCCAGGCGCAGCCCGTTTTCCAGGCCCTCTGCGATCAGGCCGGTGTTGCCCATGGCCGAGCGTTCGAGCCGGTGGCGGCTGCTGAAACGGTAGGCCCCCAGCAGCATCGGATTGGCGGCCATGGCCAGCGCCTTGCGCACGTATTCGTCTTCGTCGGCGGCGATGAATTCTTCCAGTTCGACTTGGCGCAGGATCGAGGTGCCGGCCCGGCTCGGCTGGGTGGGACCGGCCATGGTCAGCGTGGGCACGCCCATCCATAGCGCATTAAATGTGGTGGTGCCGCCGCCATACGGGAAGGTGTCGAGGCAGATGTCGACGCGGTGGTGCATCTCCATATATTGGCCGATGCCGGTGCGCCCTTCGTACGTCAGGCGGTCTGCGGCGACGCCTTCCTCGGCGAACCAGCCGGCCAGCACCGCTTGCGGCCCTGAGGTAGGCATTGCCGCGAGCAGCATGCGCGCGTCGGGAATGGCGCGCAGCAGCTTGCACCAGCGCGCCACCACCTGGCGGTTGATCTTGTTGAGGCGGTTGAAACTGCCGAACGTCAGGTAACCGTTGGTCAGGGCCGGCGCCGGGCGGATGGCGGGGGCATACTCGGACGGCAGGAACGGCGCGCATACTGGCAACTGCATCAGTTTTTCGGTGAACTGGTCTTCGAGTTCGCCCAGCGGCGAGAAGAACGGATCGCTTAGGAAATAGTCGACGGTGGACAGGCCGGTAGTCAGCGGATAGCCGATCCAGGTGGCCTGGATTGGCGCTGGCCGGGCGGCAAACATGCGTAGCCGGTTCTTGCCGGTATGGCCGGACAGGTCAATCAGGATGTCGATGCCGTCCGCGCGGATCTGCTTGACCAGATCGGCGTCGCTCATGCGCTCCACCTGGCGCCAGTTGGGCATGTACTGCCGCAGGCGTTCGGTGACGAAGTCGTCCTCCGCATCGTTGTAATAGCCATACAGAGACAGGTTGGCGGCGGCCGGAATGTTTTCCAGTACCGGCAGCAGGAAGTGCGGCACCGGGTGGTTGTGCAGGTCGCCTGAGACCAGGCCCACCTTGAGCGTGCGCAGCGGATCGCGGTCGTTGTCGTGCGCGGCGCGCAGCGGAGCGGCCAGCGCCTCGAAGGTCTGGCCGAAGCGCGCATGGGCGGCAAACATGGCATCGGCGCTGATGGTGGCGCTGTGCGACATCAGGAACAGGTAGTTGCTGAACAGGTTATCCCATTCTGGGCCGATGGCCAGGCCCTCGCGGCAGGCGTCGAGCGCATCGTCGAGCCGGCCCATATTGTTCAAGGTCGCGCTGAGGTTGACGTAGGCGTCGCGGTAGTGCGGATTGATGGCGATAGCGGTGCGGTAATAGCCGAGCGCCTGGGAGGCCTGACTGTCGAGCATGTGGCTGTTGCCCATGGAGAAATGTGCCCGGGCCATTTTCGGATCGATTGCCAGCGCCTTCTGGTAATACTCCCTGGCCTTGTCGAGCTGTTTCCAGTCCTGGTAATTGCCGCCGATGTTGCACAGTGTGAGCGTGTTGCCGGGATCGGACTCAAGCGAGCGCTGGTAAGCGTCGAGCGCCTGCTCGTATTGCTTGAGCGCTTGCAGCGAGCTGCCCATGTTGTTGAGGATGCCAGCGTCCCCGGGTGCACATTCGAGCGCGCGGCGATAGGCTTCCACCGCCAGTTCGTGCTGGCGGATGCTGTAATGATAGTCGCCCAGTTGCATGTGGGCCCGGGCGTCGGTCGGGGCGATCGCGACTGCGCGCTGGAAATAGTCAAGCGCCGCTTCCTGATCGCCGGTCTCGCCGAAAATGATGCCGAGGTGGCCGTACGCCTGCGCATCCTGCGGCAGCAGGGCGATCGCCTGTTTGGCGCAGGCGATCGCCACCGGGTAATTTTTTTGCCGGCACTGCAACAGCGCCAGGCTGGTCAGTGCCGGCGCAAAGCCGGCGTCGAGCGCCAGCGCCTGTTCGTAAGCGGCCAGCGCCTCGTCGGCCTGGTTGTGCGCTTGTAAGGTTTGCCCGAGGCGGTGGTGCAGTTCGGCGTTGCCGGGCTCGGCGGCAACGGCTTGACGGTACGTGGCGATTGCCTGGTCGAGGTCGCCCGCCTCGCGCAACGCGGCAGCCAGGTTGGCGTGTACCAGCGGCAACTGCGGGTCCAGGTGCAGCGCGGCGCGATAGCTGACGACCGCCGCATGCCATTGTTGCAGCGCCTGCTGGGCATTGCCGAGGTTGAGATAGATGCCGGCACTGCCAGGCTGCAGCGCCAGGGCCTGCTGGTAGCTGGCAACCGCCTCGTCGTGGCGCGCCATGGCATGCTGGACGTCGCCCAGCGCAATCTGCGCCTTGACATAATCGGGACGCAGGGCCAGCGCCCGCCGGCCAGCCTGTTCGGCCTGTTCCAGCTCGCCCTGTGCCAGCAGCGCCGTGGCCAGGTTGCCATGCGCTTCCACGAAGTCGGGGTTCAGTTGCAGCGCCCGCGTATAACTGGCCACTGCCTGCGCCAGGTCGCCGCGCTGCTGCCAGGCCATGCCCAGATTGCCATGCGCTTCGGCGTCATGCGGGGCCAGCGCAGCGGTGTTTTGCAGCGCCTCGAAGGCGTCCTTTCCCTGGGTTTGCAAGGCGGTGCCCAGCACGCTCCAGGCGAAGTCCGAGGCCGGATACTTGACGGTCATGGCGCGGCTCGCTTGCTCCAGTCCGGCCAGATCGCCGGCCTGGTACAAGGCCACGACGTGTTGACGCTCTTCCAGGGTGGGCGTGGTGGCGATTGCCCGGTCGATGCGCTGGCGCAGCGCCTGTGACTGTTCGTTATCGAGGCCGCGCCCGATGGCGGTCTCGATGATGTCGAGCGCCTGCACCGCCTCGCCGGCCTGGAGCAGGCCCTCAGCGTACGACAGCCAGAACTGGCCCTCGTCAGGGTTGACCGACAACGCCTTGTGCAGGTACGGCAGGCCGGCGGCATGCTGGCCGACCTGGCCCGCCAGCAAGCCCATATTGTGGTTGGCGACCGCGTGATAGGGCTCAGTCTGCAAAATGGTGAGGTAGAGTTCTTCCGCCGGCTCGAACTGCCCCGCCTGGTGTGCCTGGATCGCCTGCTGCAAGAGGTCATCTGAAGGCTGTGCGGGGGCGGCGGTGTTGGTCATGTCGGGGCGGTATGAGGTGGTTATCTGGAATTGTAACCGCTGAAAAGGCAAATAGTGAATTTCCATGTGGAATTTATTTGCAATGTGCGCAAAAAAAAAGCGCGGCCGCCACAGGGGCGCCGCGCTAGCGACATGCAAGCGGATCGGCAGGCTGCCGGACTTACATATTCGGGTAATTCGGACCGCCGCCACCTTCCGGCGTCACCCACACGATGTTCTGGGTAGGATCCTTGATATCGCAGGTTTTACAGTGCACGCAGTTCTGGGCGTTGATCTGCAGGCGGTCGGCGCCGGCGTCGGTTTTCACAAATTCGTACACGCCGGCAGGGCAGTAGCGCGCCTCCGGTCCCGCGTACTGGGCCAGGTTGACGTCCACCGGCACGCTCGGGTTTTTCAGCGTCAGGTGGATCGGCTGGTCTTCAGCATGGTTGGTATTCGAGATGAATACCGACGACAGCCGATCGAAGGTGAGTTTGCCATCGGGCTTCGGATACACGATCGGCGTGAACTGCGATGCCGGTTTCAGGCATTCGTGGTCGGCGTGGGTGTGGTGCAGGGTCCACGGCGCCTTGCCCCGGAACACGATCTGGTCGATACCGGTCATCAGCGCACCGATGACCAGGCCCTTGTTGAGCCATGGCTTGACGTTGCGCGCCACGTGCAGTTCTTCGTGCAGCCACGATTGCTCGAACGCGGCCGGGAAGGCAGCCAGTTCGTCGTGCTGGCGGCCGGCGCCCAGCGCTGCGACTGCCGCTTCGGCGGCCAGCATGCCGGTTTTGATCGCCGCGTGGCTACCCTTGATGCGGCTCATGTTGAGGAAGCCGGCATCGCAGCCGATCAGCGCGCCACCGGCAAACACCAGCTTGGGCAGCGACTGCAGGCCGCCGGCCGTGATCGCCCGTGCGCCGTACGAAATGCGCTTGCCCCCTTCGAGGAAGGTGCGGATTGCCGGGTGGGTCTTGTAGCGCTGGAATTCCTCGTACGGCGACAGGTACGGATTTTCGTAGTTCAGGCCGACCACGTAGCCGATCATGACCTGGTTGTTTTCCATGTGGTACAGGAACGAGCCGCCGTAGGTCTTGTTGTCCAGCGGCCAGCCGGTGGTGTGAATCACCAGTCCAGGCTGGTGCTTGGCCGGGTCGATTTCCCACAATTCCTTGATGCCGATGCCGTACGACTGCGGGTCCTTGCCCTTGTTCAGGTCGTATTTGGCAATCAGCTGCTTGCCCAGGTGGCCACGCGAACCTTCGGCGAACAGCGTGTACTTGCCGTGCAGTTCCATGCCGAGCTGGAAGTCGGGACCGGCTTCTCCATCGCGCTTGACACCCATGTTGCCGGTGGCCACGCCCTTGACCGAGCTATCGTCGTTGTACAGGATTTCGGCGGCCGGGAAACCGGGAAAGATTTCCACGCCCAAGCTTTCGGCTTGCTGGCCCAGCCAGCGCACGACGTTGCCCAGCGAGATCACGAAGTTACCGTGGTTTTCGAAGCATGCGGGCAGGGCGAAGTCCGGGGTCTGGTAGGACTTGGTTTCGGTCAGGAACAGCACGCGGTCTTCGGTGACGGCGGTGTTGAGCGGCGCGCCTTTCTCTTTCCAGTCAGGAATCAGTTCGGTGAGCGCGCGCGGGTCCATGACGGCGCCCGACAGGATGTGCGCGCCCAGTTCGCCGCCTTTTTCCAGCACGACCACCGAGGTATCGGGAGAAAGTTGCTTGATCTTGATGGCCGCCGACAAGCCTGCCGGTCCACCGCCGACGATGACGACGTCGTATTCCATCGCTTCGCGCGGGCCGTACTGTTCGATGAGAGTCTGGGGCTGTGTCATGTCTTTATAGTGTCTTGTAGTGATGGGGAAAATTTTAGCACGAGTGTGCTTCTTTTTCGGCCCGATTGCAATGGTGGCGCTATTCTGAGGGACATTATTAGACATCGCAATCTAATCTGGCGATTTGTGTAATGATTGCGATCAGACAGCGGTACGGAAAATCCGCTGCGGTTTTTGTGATCGTCATACAGAGGAGCTGCCGTGGGCATTGAAGTCAATTTTGAGGGGAAAATCGCGCTGGTGACCGGCGCCTCGAGCGGCCTGGGGGCACGGTTCGCAAAGGTGCTGGCGCAGGCCGGCGCCCAGGTGGTGCTGGCCTCGCGCCCGACCGATCGCCTCAAGGAGCTGCGCGCCGAAATCGAGGCTGATGGCGGCGCCGCCCACGTGGTGAGCCTGGACGTGACTGATTACGCCAGCATCAAGTCGGCCATTGCCCATGCCGAGACCGAGGCCGGCCCGATCGATATCCTGGTCAACAATTCCGGCGTGTCCACCACCCAGCGGCTGGTCGACGTGACACCGGAAGACTACTCGTACGTGATGGACACCAACCTGCGCGGCGCGTTTTTTGTCGCGCAGGAAACCGCCAAGCGGATGATTGCCCGCGCCAAGGGTGACCCCAAGAAACAACATCGCATCATCAACATCGCGTCGGTGGCAGGCTTGCAGGTGTTGCCGCAAATCGGCGTCTATTGCATCAGCAAGGCCGGCGTGATTCACATGACCAAGGCAATGGCGGTGGAGTGGGGTAAATACGGCATCAATACCAACGCCATCTGCCCCGGCTATATCGCCACCGAAATCAATGAAGACTATTTCGCCACCGAGCAGGGCAAGAAGCTGATCGAGATGTTGCCGCACAAGCGCCCGGGCAAGCCGGAAGATCTCGACGGCCTGTTGCTGCTGCTGGCCGGCGAAGACTCGCACTTCATCAACGGCGCCGTGATCTCGGCCGATGGCGGCATGGGCGGCATCTGAATTGTGAAAGTTTGCCATGAAGTAATTCACCAGTTATCATGGCTGCTGCATCTTCCACTCAAGCGAGACTTTCATGGCCACTCCTTCGCAGTTTGACAACGACACCTTTGAACTGGCCAGGGACCACCTGAACGCGTTCATTACCAAGACGGCCGAGCGCCTGGCTGAGGGTGGCGGCAAAATGCTCGAGGTTGGACCGCAGGACCGCTCGATGGTGCGCGACCGCTTTGCCAACTTCGCCATCGATACCTTCGATATCGTCGACAAGTACCGGCCCACCTTCGTTGGCGACATCACCAAGCACAACGACTTCATTGCCGACAACGCCTACGACTGCGTGGCGTGCCTCGAAGTGCTCGAGCACACGCTCAATCCATTCGAGGCGGTCAAGGAGTTGCGCCGTATCCTCAAGGATGGCGGCCATTTGCTGGTGTCGGCGCCACTGAACTGGCGCATCCACGGCCCGATTCCCGATTGCTGGCGCTTTACCGAACATGGCTGGACCGCGCTGCTGCGTGACTTCGATATCGTCGAGATCGACATCCTGGAAACCCCGGGCCGCGAACTGTTCCCCATCAAGTACAACGTTCTTGCCAGGTGCAACAAGCAGAAAAACCTGCGCGACGACGAACTGGCGTTCCGTTACATCTGACCGGCAAGCCCACCATGGACAATGTACTGGAAGCGGTAACCCGCGCGGTCGAACGCGCGTCCGGCCCTGTCTTCGATGCGGACGTGTACCGCGAGGCCGGGTTTTTCGTGTTGCGTGGCGCCATTCCGGCCGAGGTGGTCGAGCGCTGGCAGCTTGCCTGGCAAGCGTTTTACGACAGCGAACTAGCGCAAGGGCGCAACGTCAACCAGGCCAACCCGGTGGCGCTGACCGAGCAGTTGCCGCCGGCGCTGGCGACCATGTACCAGGAACCGGTGTTTGCCGCCACGGCCAGCCATATCTTCGGCCCGCACGTGGCGTTGTACAACCATCGCTTCGTGATCAAGGATGCGCACAGCCGCAACAAGGTATTCCTGCACCAGGACAGCTGCTACCACCTGGGCAACCTGAACAAGTGCAGCATGTTCGTGCCGCTCAGCATAGCTAACCGTGACAATGGCGGCATGACGTTTCATGCGGGCTCGCACAAGCTGGGATTCTTGGGCGATGCAGGCGAAATCAACCCCGACAGCTTCGATGTGCGCTGGCCGAAGGTCACGCCGGAAGTGCATCCGGGCGACTTCATTATCATGAACAGCGCCTTGTGGCACGAGTCGGGACCGAACCTCAATGGCGTGGACCGCATCATGGCCGACATGATCTTGCAGCCGGCCGATGATCCGACCGGAAAAGAATTACTGGCGGGCCAGTGGCAGACCGGAATTTTTTATTCTCCGGCCAATTACATCCGCTATTTTTCCAGTTCGCGGGTTTTAAAAATCATCAAGTACGAAAAAGAGCTGCAAGCCCTGCGTCAATCCTAGCGGCTGTCAGTCGGCGCCGGCTGCGCGATGCAGGGACACGCCTGCGAGCTTGTGAACCAGCTCCGAAGAAGTTGCCGCCGCAAACTTGCGCATTAACTTGGCGCGATGCATTTCGACGGTGCGTGGGCTGAGGTCGATCTGGCGGGCGATGGTTTTGCTGGTTTTGCCTTCCACCAGCAGCGCGGCGATTTCGCGCTCGCGCGGGGTGAGGTCCGCGGTGACCGGGCGTTTTTCGCTGACGTCCTCGAAGGTCCAGATGCCGGCGCCCAGCGGTTCTTCGCCGTGCATCGGATTGCCGGTGACGTGGCACCAGAACAGTTCGCCATTGGCGCGGCGCATGATGCGCTCGTCCGAGTAGCGGCCGCGGGCGTTCATGATGGGGATGATGCGGTCGCCCGTGCGCAGGAATTCGTCCATGGTCGGGTACAGGGCCAGGAACGACAGGCCTTGCAACTGCGCGCGCGTGTAGCCGAACATGGCGGCCAGGGTGTCGTTGGCATTTTGAATCACGCGGTGTTCCGAAATGCACATGCCGACCGGCGCCTGCAGGAAAATGGTTTCGTAGTCGATGACGGTAGATGGATTCATGGCTTGATCGAGACGCTTAATCACGGTGTCCTTAACTGCAATCAATTGGCGGTAGTTCTACGGTATTGTGCTTTTATTTAGGCTATTCTATGCTCAGACTCTTCACAGCGAAAAAAGTTTAGTGTGGAGTCAACGATTTAACGAATTAAGATAACAAGGGACAATATGAATAAAATCTACCCCGATGCCGCCAGTGCGCTGGACGGTGTCGTGCAAGACGGTCAAACCATTGCCGTGGGCGGTTTCGGCCTGTGCGGCATCCCCGAAGCCCTGATCGGCGCGCTGCGCGATTCCGGCGTCACGGGCCTGACCGCCATTTCCAACAACGCCGGCGTGGACGGCTTCGGCCTCGGCCAGTTGCTGGAAACCCGCCAGATCAAGAAAATGATCGCCTCCTATGTGGGTGAAAACAAGGAGTTCGCGCGCCAGTATCTGGCCGGCGAATTGGAACTCGAATTTACGCCGCAAGGCACGCTGGCCGAAAAACTGCGCGCCGGCGGCGCCGGCATCCCGGCCTTCTTCACCAAGACCGGCGTGGGTACCATCGTCGCCGACGGCAAGGAAATCCGCGAATTCGATGGCGAGCAGTACGTGATGGAACGCAGCCTGGTGGCCGACGTGGCGCTGGTCAAGGCCTGGAAGGCCGACAAGGCCGGCAACCTGGTGTTCCGCAAAACCGCGCGCAACTTCAACCCGAACGCCGCCATGGCCGGCAAGATCACCATCGTCGAAGTCGAGCAGCTGGTGGAAATCGGCGAGATCGATCCGGACGCGGTTCACCTGCCCAGCATCTTCGTGCACCGCATCGTGGTCAACGCCACGCCGGAAAAACGCATCGAGCAACGCACGGTCCGCGCCAATCCGGCGACCAACTGATAACGGAGAAAAACATGGCATGGACTCGTGATGAAATGGCCGCCCGCGCGGCCAAGGAACTGCAAGACGGATACTACGTCAACCTCGGCATCGGTTTGCCCACGCTGGTGGCCAACTATGTACCGCAAGGCATGGAAGTATTCCTGCAATCGGAAAACGGCTTGCTCGGTATCGGCCCGTTCCCCACCGACGATGAGGTCGATGCCGACCTGATCAACGCCGGCAAGCAGACCGTGACCGCGCTGCCCGGTGCAGCGTATTTCAGCTCGGCCGACTCGTTCGGCATGATCCGCGGCGGCAAGATCAACCTGGCCATCCTCGGTGCGATGCAGGTGTCCGAGCGCGGCGACCTGGCCAACTGGATGATCCCCGGCAAAATGGTCAAAGGCATGGGCGGCGCCATGGACCTGGTGGCCGGCGTCAAGCGCGTGGTGGTTTTGATGGAACACGTTGCCACCGCCAAGGATGGCACCACGTCGCACAAGCTGCTGAAAAAATGCGACCTGCCGTTGACCGGCGTGGGCGTGGTCGATTTGATCGTGACCGACCTCGGCGTGATGGAAGTGGGCGACACCGGCCTCAAGGTGCTCGAGCTGGCGCCCGGCGTCACCAGTGAGCAGATCATTGCCGCTACCGGTGTGGAGCTGGACCTGACCGCACTGTAAGATCAACGTAACGCCATCGAAAGCCGCGACGCCACTGGCCTCGCGGCTTTTTTTGGTTATGAGGCCTGCCGGTTTCACGCGGGCCGCATCACCGTCCCCAGGTCGGCCATGCCGCGGTAACGGCGCCGGCATACGACCAGCGTTGCGGCAGCCACCAGCACTGCCGCGATGATCGACAGCAAATCCTGGCCGCCGTGAGTGACCACTGCCGGCTGGCTCGACTTCATCACTGCGGCGCTGAATTGCTTGCCTGTGTACTGGGCGCCGATGACGAGTTCATCGTCGTTGATGGCGTTGACCACGTACAGGCCGAAGCCGCCCGGATGCACGGTCATCTTGCCGTCGCGGTACACGAAGGCGCGGCGCTCGTCGCCGATGCGGATGCTGCCCACCACGTGGCCGGCGTGGTTGATATCGGTGGCAAAGCTGTTGCCGTAGCCGATCAGCGCGCCGAGATCGGTCATTTTTCCGTCTTTCCACACGAACGCGTGCCAGGTGCGCCTGGCGGTTTCCGCCGTGCCGACGATCACGCCGCTGTCGTTGACCGCGCTGGCCGCGCTCGAGCGGCCGCCCAGGGTGCCGAGGTCTTGCAACGCGGCGCCAGGCCTGGACAGGAAGGCGCGCCGGGTGCCATCGGGCAGGGCGGCGGCGCCAACGATGATGCCGTGGTTGTTGATGTCGGTGGCGTAGCTGACCGTGCCGCCCAGGGTGCCGAGGTCGGCCGGCGCATGCACGCCATCGCTGCGAAAGGCGTGAAATGATCCATCGCTGGTATCGGCAAAGCCGACCACCTGGCCGGCGTCGTTGATGGCGGCGCCGTGGCTGCTGCGTCCGCCCAGCGTGCCGAGGTCGCTCATGGCCGATCCTGTGCGGACGACGAAAGCGCGCCAGTGGCCGTCGGCGTTTTGCGCCGTGCCGACCACGTCGCCGGCGTTGTTGATGCCGCCGGCATAGCTGTCGCTGCCGCCGAGCGTACCCAGTTCGACCATGTCATCGCGGTACAGTACCGCGCGGCGCACGCCATTCTCGTTCTCGATGGTGCCGGCTACTTGGCCGCCGCGGTTGATGGCAACGGCAAAGCTGGCGTCGGTTTTGCTGGTCGGGAGTGTGACGGGGGTGAGGGCTGGCATGCTGTCTCCTGGGTCTTCGAATGACGGGAGAACCGCAAGAGCCGTGCCATGGTTGTTTGACTGCGCCGGCAGGGGTGGAATGTTCGGAAATGAACAGCGGCGCTGTTCGATTCCGGATAAAAAAAATCCCCGCACAGCGCTGTGCGGGGATCTTTGGCGACACTACCGGTGATCAGTGTGCTGCGACAGGTGCAACCGCTGGTGGCAGGTCGGTCTTGACCAGGGTTGAACCCGGGTTGTTGAGCTCGGCATGCATGGTTTCCATGTTCAGCTCTTTTTCCCACTTCGACACCACGACTGCTGCGACGCCGTTGCCGACGAAGTTGGTCAGTGCGCGGCATTCGCTCATGAAGCGGTCGATACCGAGGATCAGCGCCATGCCGGCCACCGGAATCGTCGGCACCACGGCCAGGGTGGCGGCCAGGGTGATGAAGCCGGCGCCGGTAATGCCGGAAGCGCCTTTCGAGGTCAGCATGGCAACGCCGAGGATGGTCAGCTCTTGCCACAGGGTGAGCTCGGTGTTGGTTGCCTGGGCAACGAACAGGGCGGCCATGGTCATGTAGATGTTGGTGCCGTCCAGGTTGAACGAGTAGCCGGTTGGTACCACCAGGCCGACGACCGGCTTGGAGCAGCCCAGGCGTTCGAGCTTGGTCATCAGTGAAGGCAGTGCGCTTTCCGACGAGCTGGTGCCAAGTACGATCAGCAGTTCTTCCTTGATGTACTTGATGAACTTGAAGATCGAGAAGCCGGTGTAGCGGGCGATCAGGCCCAGCACCACGAACACGAACAGGCCGCAAGTCAGGTAGAACGAGCCCATCAGCTTAGCCAGCGGGATCAGCGACGCCAGGCCGTATTTGCCGATGGTGAACGCCATTGCGCCGAATGCGCCGATCGGAGCGACCTTCATGATGATGTTGACCACGCCGAAGATCACGTGCGACAGCTCGTCGATCAGCTTGGTGATCGGACGGCCGCGCTCGCCCAGCAGCGACAGCGAGAAACCGAACAGGATGGCGATCAGCAGCACTTGCAGGATGTCACCCTTGGCGAACGCATCGACGAAAGTCTTCGGGATGATGTTCATGATGAAGTCGGTGGTGGTCAAGCCTTCGGCGTGCGTGTATTGCGCGATCGACTTGGCGTCCAGGTGGGCTGGATCGGCATTGAAGCCGGCGCCTGGTTTCAGCACGTTGGCAACGACCAGGCCGATGGCCAGGGCGAAGGTGGAGACCACTTCGAAGTACAGCAGCGCCTTGCCGCCGACGCGACCGATTTTTTTCACGTCCTGCATGCCGGCGATACCGGACACCACAGTACAGAAAATCACGGGGGCGATGATCATCTTGATCAGTTTGATGAAGCCATCGCCGAGCGGCTTCATGGCAACAGCGTCTTTGGGCAGGAATATGCCGAGCAGGATGCCGCACGCAATGGCGAACAGCACCTGTACGTACAGTACCTTATAGAATGGTTTTTTCACGGGGTCTCCTCGCGTTCAGTTGAGGAGGTCATCATCCGTGAAAATAACAGTTATCACTATTGTGGAAAACCGCAGGTGTTGCAGTTCCATCCGTTTTAGTGATAACCCGGTGTGCTCTGGCTTATGAGGGGGGCGTGCAGCTTATTGGGCGACCCAGCCGCCATCCATATTCCACGCCGCACCGCGCACCTGGCGCGCCGCGTCGCTGGCCAGGAACACCGCCAGCGCGCCCAGTTCTTCCGGCGTGACGAATTCGCCCGATGGTTGTTTATCCGACAGCAATGCCTTTTTGGCCTCATCGTTGCTGATGCCATCCTTGGCGGCGCGGTCATCGACCTGCTTTTGCACCAGCGGCGTCAGCACGAAGCCGGGGCAGATGGCGTTGACGGTGATGCCGGTCGTGGCGGTTTCGAGTGCGCCAACCTTGGTCAGGCCCAGCAGGCCGTGCTTGGCTGCCACGTACGCAGCCTTGCCGGCCGATGCCACCAGGCCGTGGGTGGATGCGAGGTTGATGATGCGGCCCCAGTTTTTCTTGCGCATGCCAGGCAGCGCCAGGCGCGAGGTATGGAAGGCCGAGCTCAGGTTGATGGCGATGATGGCGTCCCATTTCTCGATCGGGAAGTCTTCGATATTGGCGACGAACTGGATGCCGGCGTTGTTGACCAGGATGTCGACACCACCGAGCTTGTCGTCGGCGAACTTGATCATCGCTTCGATCTCGGCCGGTTTCGACATGTCGGCGTTGTGATAGACGACCTGTACGCCGAATTCTTTGGCCAGGTCCGCCTGCAGCGTATCGATGGCGCCGGCGTCGCCGAAGCCGTTGAGAACCACGTTGGCGCCTTCGGCCGCGAAGCGGCGGGCGATGCCCAGGCCGATGCCCGATGTGGAGCCTGTTACCAATGCTGTCTTGCCGCTTAAATTGCCGCTTGAACTCTTGTTAGTCATGGTGTCCTCTGGAGGGTTGGAGATAGAAGGCGTGCTGCGCTACACTGCGTTAGGATTTAAGCACATCGCCCGGTAAAATGTCATTAGAACCAACTTAAAAAATGATCAAGGAAGCCGCATGACCGACGCCACATCGAACTTTGTCACCTGCGTGTCACCCGCCGGCCTGCACCGGATGGCGTACAAGGAGTGGGGCGACCGTCACAATCCACGCGTGCTCATCTGCGTGCACGGCGTCACGCGCGTGGGCGACGACTTCGACCACCTGGCGCGCGCACTGTCTGGCGACTACCGCGTGATCTGTCCCGACGTGGTCGGTCGTGGCCGCTCGGGCCGCTTGCTGAATCCGCAGTTCTACCGCATTCCCCAGTATGTCAGCGATATGGTCACGCTGCTCGCGCGTGTGACCAATGGCAGAGACGATGAAACCGTGGACTGGTTCGGCACCTCGATGGGCGGCCTGATCGGCCTGGGCCTGGCCTCGCTGCCGGGCAACCCGATCGGCAAGCTGGTGCTCAACGATATCGGCCCGGTGCTCGAGCCCGCCGCGCTGCAGCGCATCGGCGACTACATCGGCCAGGACCTGCGCTTCGATTCGTTCGACGAAGGCGCGCAGTTTGTCCGCGACGTTTCGGCCTCATTTGGTCCGCATACCGAGCAGGAGTGGCACAAGCTGGCCAGCGACGTGCTGCGCCAGGACGCCGACGGCAAGTGGGTGCGCCATTACGACATGGGGCTGGCCTTGCCGTTCCGCTCCGTCACGCCCGAGTCGGCCAAGGCCGACGAGGCCATGTTGTGGGCTGCCTACGATGCCGTGCAGTGCCCGACCTTGCTGGTGCGCGGCGCCAACTCCGACCTGCTCACGCGCGCCACCGCGCAGGCGATGACGCAGCGCGGACCCAAGGCCACGCTGGTGGAGATTGCCGACGCGGGCCATGCGCCCACCTTCATCCACGACGACCAGATTGCGATTGCCCGGAAGTTTTTGCTGGGCTAATAAAAAACTAAGTAAATAATCCGATAATAATAATTTTTAGGAAACCACCATGGAAATTACACGATTGCACGTGGGCGCCCGCCTGTCTGAAGCCGCCATCCACAACAACACCGTTTATCTGGCTGGCCAGGTGCCCGACGACACCACCCTCGACATTGCCGGCCAGACCCGCGAAGTGCTGGCCCATATCGACCGCCTGCTGGCCGAGTGCGGCAGCGACAAGACCTGCATCCTCAGCTGCCAGATCTACCTGGCCGACCTGGCCGACTTCGACGGCATGAACCAGGAGTACGACGCCTGGGTACCGGGCGCCCATACCCCGCCGCGCGCCACCGTGCAAGCGAAGCTGGCCAATCCCGATTGGCGCATCGAAATCGTCGTCGTCGCCGCCCAGCGTTAGGAGCATCATGGTTTCAACCACCGCGCTGGCTGGCACCACGTCCGCCACCACAGATCCTTTGTTGTCGGGCCTGTCACTCGACGACAGTAGCCGCATGCAGGCCGCGCTCGACTTTGCCGGCGTGGCTTACGCCGACCGCGTGACCACCAGCGGCCAGCCGGCCATCGAGTTTGCCACCGGCGTGGCCGCCACGCTGGCCTATATGCGCAGCGACGTGGAAACCCGTATCGCCGGGCTGGTGTTCGAACTGACCTTGCTCGATCCGGCCCAAGCGCCGCTGATCGAGCCGCGTTTCGGCACCGAAGTGGGCGACCTGGTGGCCGGGGTGCGCCAGCTGATACGCCTGCGCGAACTGACACAAAGCCAGGCCCCGGCCCCATCTGCCAGCGGCGGTCCGGCGCGCGGACGCAACGCTGCCCAGCAGGCGGTGGCGCAAGTGGAAACGCTGCGCAAGATGCTGCTGGCCATGGCCTCCGACATGCGCGTGGTGCTGGTGCGGCTGGCCTCGTGCGTGACCACCTTGCGCTATTTTGCCGACATCAAGCTGTGCAACGACATGACCTGCGCGTACGGCCGCGAGACGCTGGACCTGTATGCGCCGCTGGCCAACCGGCTCGGGATCTGGCAACTGAAGTGGGAATTGGAAGACCTGTCGTTCCGCTTCATCGAGCCCGACACCTACAAGCGCATCGCCAAGATGCTCGAAGAAAAGCGCATGATGCGCGAAGGCTTTGTCACCAACGCGATTGCCCGCCTGCAGTCCGAAATGGCGGCAGCCGGCATCGAGGCTGAAGTGTTCGGCCGTCCCAAGCACATCTACTCGATCTGGAGCAAGATGAAGGGCAAGGAGCTCGACTTTACCGACCTGTACGATGTGCGCGCCTTCCGCGTGATCGTGGCCGATGTGAAGACCTGCTACACGGTGCTGGGCGTGGTCCACAATATCTGGACCCCGATCCCGAAAGAGTTCGACGACTATATTTCGCGGCCGAAGCCGAATGGCTACCAGTCGCTGCACACGGTGGTGACGGCAGAAGACGGCCGGCCGCTGGAAGTGCAGATCCGTACCCAGGAAATGCACAGCTTTGCCGAGTACGGCGTGGCTGCGCACTGGCGTTATAAGGAAGGCGGCGCCAACTCGGTCGGCCAGAAGTACGAGGAAAAGATCGCCTGGTTGCGCCAGCTGCTGGCGTGGAAAACCGACGTGGCCGAATCGGTGGTGGGCGAGGAGGACCAGCAGCGCGAGTGGGTGGAAAAGCTCAAGTCGGCCGCGCTGGACGACCGCATCTTCGTGCTCACGCCGCAGGCACGCGTGATCGAGCTGCCGGTCGGCGCCACGCCAATCGATTTTGCCTATTACCTGCACAGCGACGTGGGCCACCGCTGCCGGGGTGCGCGCGTCGACGGCATCATGGTGCCACTGAATACGCAACTGAAGAACGGCCAGACCTGCGAGGTGATCACCGCCAAGGGCGCACCGGGCACGGCCGGGCCGTCGCGCGACTGGCTCAGCGACGAGTACACGGTGGCCACCCGCACGCGCTCGAAAATCCGCGCCTGGTTCCACGCGATCGACATGCAGGAAACCCTGTCGCACGGCCGCTCGATGGTGGAAAAAACCTTGCAGCGCGAAGGCAAGACGGCGGTCAACCTGGAAGCCCTGGCCAACAAGCTGGGCTTTGCCAAGGTCGATGATTTATTCCTGTCGGTGGGCAAGGACGAATTCAGTCTGCGCCAGATCGAACACGCGCTCAACGACAGCGGCGAGCCGGCCGAGCCGGTGGACGAGGTTTTCCTGGGCAAGAGCCGGGCCTCGAGCACGGAGCAGGGCGCCAAGTCGGGCGTGCTGGTGGTGGGTACCGAGGGCCTGATGACGCAACTGGCCAAGTGCTGCAAGCCGGCGCCGCCGGACGGCATCGTCGGCTTTGTCACGCGCGGCAAGGGTGTTTCGATTCACCGCGCCACCTGCAAGAATTTCGCCGAGATGCGCACCAAGGCGCCGGAACGGGTGATCGTTACCGAGTGGGGCCGCGCCGTCACGGACACAGTCTACCCGGTGGACATCTTCGTGCTGGCCAACGACCGCCAGGGGCTGCTGCGCGATATTTCGGAAGTATTTTCGCGCGAGAAAATCAACGTCATCGGCGTCAACACGCAAAGTACCAAGGGCTTCGCGCGCATGACCTTCACCGCCGAAATCGGCGCCACGGCCCAACTGCAAAAAGCGCTGAACGCCATCGGCGAAGTGGCCGGCGTCCAGGAAGCTCGGCGCAGCTGATGTGCCACGAAGCTTATTGGCGGGGTACGCTGGTGGTGGCGCAGTTGTGGCGTGGACCCCAGGCGCTGTCGTGGGTTGTGCAGACCGTGATCTGCTGGTGCGCGGTGCCGGTGTCGACCAGGTTCACCAGCGTGCCACCGCCAGCCCAGGCGCATAGTTGGTCATGCGGTAAGGCTATGCACTGGCCCTCGAGTACGGTGCGTTGCCAGGGCTGGTCGGCCGGTGGCGACGCCTTGGTGATCGGCGCCGGCAGGCGGTGCAACAGGGCGGCCAGTTGCGCATGGTTGCGTACCATGCTCAACCGGTAGCCATCCTCGCGCAGCAGCCGCAGCAAACCTGGTCCGGCCGCCGAGTCCGGCAGGTGGGCGGCGCCCAGCACCATGAACGGCAAGCGCTGGCCGGCTGTCATCTGCGGCAGGCGTGACAGCCACTGGCGGTTGCGGGCGACCACCAGATAGCGTTCGATGTCCAGCTGGTTCTGGTCCATTGCCGGATAGTCCGCTGCGGCGTTGCTGGTTTCCACCGCCATCCCGATGCGCTGCACCCATTGCCAGTAGCTGGCGTCCATCCTGGCAGCATTCTCTTCCAGTTCACGGCGTTCGAGCGCTGCGGCATTTTCAGGCTTGTCCAGTTGTTCGAGCGGCGGCGCATGGCCGGCCTGGCGTAGCCGCATTTGCAATGCGGCCCGGGCCAGCGCGGTGCGCTGCACCGGCGCCAGCGAACAATACGCCTGGAAGCTGCTGGCCGGCGTATCGACCGAAGCGAACGGACGAGGGTCGTCTAGCATCAGGCGGGTCGCGTAGCCGACCGTCACCCTGGCTGGCAACACCGACGCTGGCTTCGGCTGCCACGGTGGCGCATATCGTCCGGTCGGGTTGAAGTAGGCGTCTTCGAATACCAGGTTGAAGCGCATGAAGCGGCTGAAGCCGGTCACCGGCGCCGATGGCGGGAACACGCCCCAGTACGACGCTGGCAGCAGTTCGGGCAGCGCCTTGTTGAGCGCGGGGTCCACCTGCGCTTCGTCCGGCTGTTGGTCGGGGCAGGCCTGGTAGCGCAGGCTGGTCTCGGCCTGGACCGGCGACGAGCGTTCGCTCAACAACAGGCTGGACGCGACGAAGGCGGGTTCGATCACGGTCTTGAAATAGCGGTCGTACTGGCTGCGCACGCCCGCATGGGTTTCGGGCAGCAGGAAGATCAGCTGGCCGCTGCGCTCGGCAGCGACCAGGCGCGGCGGTAAGGGCCCGGCGGGCGCGGCTTCGACCGCGCCGCAGGAGCACACCCCCCACAGCGCCACCACCATCGACAATCTACGCACGACACCTCCATAGGGATAAATATGGTTTCATCTTAACGTTCAAGCCGGCCCGTTATGTATCGAAGTGTAATCATTTGCAATGAAGAATTATTTGGTGCGTAATTTATCCGTGTTGGAGGTGCGCCACTTGCACTGCCGGTCGGACAGCTACACGCTTGTACCATGCCTCGACCGCCGGCCAGGCCGCCAGCGGGATGTCGAACCAAGCGAACCATTGCAGCACCGTGTACAGGAAGACATCGGCCACGCTGAAGGTTGCGCCGGTGAGATGCTGCTGGCGCTGCAAGGCGGACTCCACCACCGTCATCCGCACTTCCACGCGCGCCCGGAAGTGTGCGCGTACGGCGGCCGGTAAGGTCTTGTTGAATAGTGGGGTCACCCCGGCATGGAGTTCGCTGGAAATGAAGTTGAGCCATTCCTGCAGCCGCAACCGTTCCCAACTGCCCGTCGGGGGCGCCAGGCCGGCATCGGGCCGCAAGTCGGCCAGGTATTGCACGATCACGGGGCCCTCGGTCAGAACGGAGCCGTTGTCGAGTTCCAGCGCCGCCACATAGCCTTTTGGGTTGATGGCCAGGAAGTCACGTCCATCGGCGGTGCGCTTGGTGGCGTTGTCAACACGGATCATCTCGTGCGGCAAACCGAGTTCATGCAGGATGATGGCGGGAGCGAGCGAGCAGGTGCTGGGTGCAAAATACAGTTTCATTGGTATCCGGTGACAAAAGTTGAGGGCACCCACTTTAGGCCCACACCGCATGGATGTAAAATTAATGCTTCAGTGTTTTGGTATTAGTAATTCTGATGATGAATCTGACCCATTGGCGCCTGCTTTTGAAGGTAGCCGAGACCCGCAACATCTCGCGTGCGGCCAGCGTGCTCGGCATGACGCAATCGGGGGCCAGCCAGGCCATTGCCCAAATGGAGCAGGCGCTTGGCGCCAAGATGTTCGTGCGCGACCGGCGCGATGTCGCTCCGACCGGATTCGGCGAGCGCGTGCTGCAACGGGCACAGGCCATGTTGGCCGAGTTCGATGCCATCCGCGTCATGGCCGACGCCGAACGCGGTATACCCGCAAGCCGGTTACGTATAGCCAGCTTTCCATCTGTGATGGCCACCGTGCTGTTACCGCTGGTGACCGCCTTCCGGCGCCGTCATCCGGCAATCGAAGTGATCATCTTGGAAGGCACCGATCACGAAGTCGAACAGTGGCTGGAGGACGACACGGTCGATCTCGGCGTGGTGATCAATCCGGCGCCGGACCGCCAGGTGGCCGTGATAGGTCTCGATGCCTGGCTCGCTGTCGTGCCTTCTACCCACCGCCTGGCTCGGCGCTCTTGCGAGGCGGGGATAACCCTACATGAACTGGCAGATCAGCCTTTCGTGCTGGCCACGGGCGGTTGCCACGTGCATGGCGCCAGCCTCGCCGCCCAGGCAGGCCTGGTCTTGAGCGACGTGCGCGTAACGGTGGGCGACCTTGGCAGCGCGGCGGTGCTGGTGCGCGAAGGCATGGGCGTGTCGATCATTCCCGAGTCAGCTCTGCCGGCCAGCACGCGCGGCGTGCGCGCGCTGCCGCTGCAGCCGCCAGCATGGCGCGAGTTTGGCCTGGCGCCCTCGCGGGCGATGCGCACTGGCGAGACCGCGCGCGCCGCCCGGCTGTTTCTGTCTGAGCTGCCGGTATCTTCATAGCGCGGATCGCCGCCCTCACTGTCCCATCAGGTCCCGCGCCCGCGCCGCGATCGATTGCGCCAGCAAATGCACGTGGTAGCCATCGACAAAACCGTGATGCGCCTGCACCGAAAACGGCACCATCATCATGCCGTCGGCCTGGGCGTCGCCAAAGCGGCCCCAGGCCAGCGAGGGAATATCGTAGTCGGCGTGGCGGTAAATCGGGTGCTCGACCGAGGTGAGCTTGAACCACGGCATGCAGGTGATGTGGACGTTCTGCTTTTGCTCGAGCGGCGTCATCAACGGACCCATGTTGGCCAGCTCGGTGCGTGCTTCGGCGATCTTTTTCGCCGCCAGGCTGCGCGCGATAAAGGTCGGCAAATCGTCGCTCATCTCGAACTTGGTGATGTTGAGATCGTTGTTATGGTTGATCACCGTGTACGACGCGGCAAAGTCGTCGAGCTTGATCACCTCGCCATCGAGCACGCGGTACATGAAGTTGTCGATGCCCTTGATGGCATTGAGCACGCAAAACAGGAAGAAATGGAACGGCGGCAGGCCGTTGGCCTTGCAGTAGGGCCGGAAGTCCGGCATTGGCAGCTCGAAGCTGAGGTTGACCAGGGGTTTTTCAAACGACGCAAACAGTTCATAGCGGTCGCGGCGTTTTTCGAAGTTGTGCATGGTGCTAGTTCTTGGTGGAGGAAGGAGGGGTGGCCGGCGATACGGCGTCGACCAGGTTGCCGATGATGTAGAGCAGGTTCGTGCGGGCGTTGTCGGCCACGCGCAGCGCCGTTCCCAGCAATGGACCGGACGCATATTGCAGTTCGGCGCGCCACTTGTAGGAGAGCATGTCGATACACTCTTGCTCCAACTGGCCGCGCATGCGCAACAGCGTGAGCAGCGTGGCCACGGTCGGCAACGATACGCGCTGCGAGCTGTCCTCGCGGAACGGCTCACGGGCCGCTTCGCAGACCAGTTGCTTGATGCGCGCGGTGTCGGCGCGGGCGACAGTATCGTTCAGCATGGCCGTGGCCGTGCATGCGCCGGCCGCAGCCCGGCTGAAATCGATTTGCAAGTCGTTGGTCACTTGCAGGCGGTCTTCCACTTCGAGCAGTCCGGCGCGGCCGCGCACAGTTACTGGCGGTCCCGGTTGTTCGCAACTGGTGTGGACCAGGTCGCGTCCGCCGCGATCGGTGTTGGTGTGCAGCGCCCACGGTTGGCACTGCGATGGCGAGTAGGCGACCAGGCTGGCCGTGCCGTTGGCGTGACCGGTTTCGGATACGTAAATCATGGCGCTGCGGTAAGGCGCGTAGTGCTCGGGAAGTCGATAGTCGAACTCGGCAACGACAGCGGCTTGCTGGCTGTAGCACCCGCCGCCGTTTTCATCCGATTGCAGCAGTCGGCGCAGCGGCGCGCCTGCCGCAATCAGTCGATAAGGCCCCACCTCGAGCGCAGCGGCATCGATGGTGAACGACGTGCGCGTGGGAAAGCGCCAGAAGTCCGCCTTGCCGCTATAGCTGATCGTGTAGCGCGCTCCTGGGCGGAAGCCGCCTGCCGGCCCCACCCGCGCCAACATACGCTTGGACAAATAACCCGGCTGCGAGATACCGAGCTCGGGCCAGGTGATCAGCACCTTGAGCGGCGACTTATGCCGGTCGGAGACGATGGTAAACGACGCCGGGTCCAGCGTTGCACCGGCTGTGGGCGGCAGCTGGAACAAGGCGCCGCGCGCATTGGCCGGCAAGCGCCCGAGGCTGGCGTGGATAAAGCCGGCATCTTCGCCAAACTCGCAGGAGCAGGCCGAGGCACTGCCCATGGCAAATACCAGGCACGCCGCCAGCAGCAGCCGCATCATGGCTGGCGCCCAGACCCCAGCCACGGCCCCTGCGCCACCTCCGCCTGCAAGGTAATATGGTCGATCCCGTGCTTCTCGAGCAGCATCGCCTTGATCGCCTGCAGGATCGCAGGCCAGCGCTGCAACTCGACGATCTCCACGTGGCCGATCAGTGCCGGCTCGCCCGGCGACATGTCCCACACGTGCAGGTCGTGCACCGAGCACACGCCGTCGATCTGTTCGAGGTCAGCGCCCACGGCCAGGTAGTCGATCGGTTCGGGCACGCCGCCCATCAGGAAGTGGTACGACTCGCGCAGCACGCCGATGGTCGAGCGCAGTATCAGTAACGCGACGAACAGCGACAGCAGCGGATCGACCTGCATCCAGCCCGTGTAATAGATGACTGCGCCCGAGACCAGCGCCGCCACCGAACCGAGCAGGTCGCCCATCACGTTGACCAGTGCCGCGCGCGTGTTCATATTGCTGTCGCCGCGCGAGAGCATCCACGCCAGCAGCAGGTTGATCACCAGGCCGATGCCGGCGACGATGAACACGGTGGAGCCGTGCACTTCTTCAGGTTTGGAAAAGCGCTGCGCCGCCTCGAACATGATCCAGCCCACCAGGACCAGCAGCACCAGGCTGTTGACGAATGCCGCCAGCGCCTCGGCGCGGCCAAAGCCGAACGAGTGTCGCGCCGACGGTGGTCGCTTGGAAATGATTTGCGCCAGCAGCGCCAGGCCCAGCGCGGCAGCGTCGGTCACCATGTGGCCCGCGTCCGAGATCAGCGCCAGCGAATTGGCCATGAAACCGGTCACCGCTTCCACCACCGCAAAGCTCAGCGTAAGCAGCAGCGCCCAGGCCAGCACTTTCTGGCTGCGCTGCACGCTGACGTGCTTGTACTTGGCGTCATCGCTGCGGTGCTCGTGCAGATGGGAAGACGGGGAGGCGGCGCGGCTATCTAAGGACATGGCGGTTCTTGTGTATGAATAGATACAGGCAGTTTACTGGAAGCAGGGGCAGCGTGTGCTATCGACATCGTGCAATCCGTAAATCTTTCCTATGAAAGCCTCTTGTCATTCTGCTTTTCGCTCTCTATAATGCTGGTCTTCGGGCGGTTAGTTCAGCTGGTTAGAATACTTGGTCGACATCCAAGGGGTCGGGGATTCGAATTCCTCACCGCCCACCAGAATTCAAATGAGGCTGATTCAAAATGAGCGCAGCAAGGCGCAACACCGCAGACAGTGCGGTTGCACGGCAAGGTGGTGCAACGAAGCTGCGGTCGTTTTGAGTCGGCCCTTCATGTAAGAGCGAGAAAGGCATCCCGGTTATGACACCGCGAACTACTACCAAGCTTTGGGAGTGACGCTAGTCGAACGGGAACCTTTTTGCTCAAAAAAAGAGAAAACGCGGCTAGTCCGCGTTTTTTTTTCGTCCGCGTTTTTTAATTCAATGTACCAACAGGCGCGCCATGCGCCCACAGGGAGAACTTCATGATTTCAGTCCGCCTTCCAGATGGCTCCGCCCGCGAGTTCGAGGGTCCCGTCACCGTTGCCCAGGTCGCGTCCAGCATTGCCACCAGCCTCGGCAAAGCCGCGCTGGCCGGCAAGGTCGACGGCAAAGTCGTGGATACTTCCCACCTGATCGAGAAAAACGTCGACCTGGCCATCATCACCGATAAAGGCCCCGAGGGTCTGGACGTGATCCGTCACTCGACCGCCCACCTGCTGGCCTACGCCGTCAAGGAACTGTTCCCGGATGCGCAAGTGACCATCGGCCCGGTGATCGAGAACGGTTTTTACTACGACTTCTCGTACAAGCGTCCGTTTACGCCCGATGACCTGGTGGCGATCGAAAAGAAAATGACGGAACTGGCCAGGAAGGACGAGCCGGTCACGCGCCGTGTCTTGCCGCGCGACGAGGCCGTGGCCTACTTCAAGTCGATCGGCGAAGCTTATAAAGCTGAAATCATCGCCTCGATCCCGGCCGACCAGGACGTCTCGCTGTACAGCGAAGGCGGCTTCACCGACCTGTGCCGTGGCCCGCACGTGCCATCGACCGGCAAGCTGAAAGTGTTCAAGCTGATGAAGCTGGCCGGCGCCTACTGGCGCGGCGACAGCAAGAACGAAATGCTGCAGCGCGTGTACGGCACCGCCTGGGCGAAAAAGGAAGACCAGGAACAGTACCTATTCCAGCTGGAAGAGGCGGAAAAACGCGACCACCGCAAGCTGGGCAAGCAGCTGGACTTCTTCCACTTCCAGGACGAGGCGCCGGGCCTGGTGTTCTGGCATCCGAAAGGCTGGACCATCTGGCAGCAGGTTGAGCAATACATGCGCCACAAGTACCAGGTCAACGGCTACCAGGAAGTGAAGGCGCCGCAAATTCTCGACGCCAGCCTGTGGGCCAAGACCGGCCACTGGGATAACTACCGCGAAAACATGTTCGTCACCGAGTCGGAAAACCGCTCGTATGCGTTAAAGCCGATGAACTGCCCGGGCCACGTGCAGATCTTTAACAGCAATATGCGTTCGTACCGCGACCTGCCGCTGCGCTACGGCGAGTTCGGCCAGTGCCACCGCAACGAGCCTTCGGGTGCGCTGCACGGCATCATGCGCGTGCGCGGCTTTACCCAGGATGACGGCCACATCTTCTGCACCCACGAGCAGATCGAGCCGGAAGTGGTGTCGTTCCACACCCAGGCCATGGAGGTGTATGCCGATTTCCACTTCCACAATATCGAAGTGAAACTGGCGCTGCGTCCGGACAACCGCATTGGTTCCGACGAAGTGTGGGATGAAGCGGAAGAAGCGCTGCGCTCAGGCCTGCGCGCCTGCGGCGTGAGCTGGACCGAATTGCCGGGCGAGGGTGCCTTCTACGGTCCGAAGATCGAGTACCACCTGAAGGATTCGCTCGGTCGCCCATGGCAGGTGGGCACCATGCAGGTCGACTTCTTCATGCCGGAGCGTTTGGGCGCCGAGTACGTGGCGGCCGACAACACGCGCCAGGTGCCGGTCATGCTGCACCGTGCAATCGTCGGTTCGATGGAACGTTTCATCGGCATCCTGATCGAAAACTATGCGGGTGCACTGCCGGCGTGGTTGGCGCCAGTGCAAGTTTCGGTCTTGAACATCTCCGATGCGCAGGCTGATTATGTGCGCGAAGTAACCGAAAAGCTGCGTCGGGCCGGGTTCCGCGTGCAGCTTGATTTGCGCAACGAGAAAATAAACTATAAAATACGTGAACATTCCGTCCAAAAACTGCCGTACATCCTCGTGGTGGGCGACAAAGAGCGGGATGCCAACACCGTGGCCGTGCGGGCACGGGGCAATGTCGATCTGGGCGTCATGTCCGTCGATGCCCTGATCGAGCGACTGTCGCAAGACATCGCCAACAAAGCCTGATCGCACGCGCCTTATTCTCAGATTTTAAAAAGGAATCACCATAGCTACTGACAAGTCGCATCGCATCAATGGCGAAATCACTGCCCCCGAAATGCGTTTGAGCGGGGTCGATAACGAAGCACTCGGTATCGTGACTTTGGCCGAAGCCTTCCGCCTGGCGGAAGAGGCAAACGTCGACCTGGTCGAGATCGCCCCTACGGCGGTCCCGCCGGTTTGCCGTTTGATGGACTACGGCAAATTCAAGTACTCGGAGCAGAAGAAGGCTCACGAGGCGAAATTGAAGCAGAAAATCATCTCCGTGAAGGAAGTCAAATTCCGTCCGGGTACCGATGATGGCGACTACAATATCAAGCTGCGCAACCTTATCAAGTTCCTCGAAGAAGGCGATAAGACCAAGATCACGCTGCGTTTCCGCGGCCGTGAAATGGCGCACCAGGATATTGGCTTCCGTATGCTGGAACGTCTGAAAGCCGACCTCGAGCCACATGGCCAGGTCGAGCAGTTCCCGAAAATGGAAGGCCGCCAAATGATCATGGTCCTCTCCCCGAAAAAGAAGAAGTAATCTTCAGCGTTACAACCGTCATTCCCGCGCAGGCGGGAATCCAGTTTTGCCTGAGTCAACGCGGCTCGCCGGCATTGGATTCCCGCCTTCGCGGGAATGACGTTTTGCACGCGGGAATGACGTTTTCGCAAGCTGGGAATGACGTTGCTGCAAGCTGGGAATGACGTTTTTCAAGTCAGCGATTTTTACTGCACAGTTGCTTCAAACCGGCTATAATCGCCGGCTGTAGTCAATGTAGTGGACTCGCATCCGCTGCACAAACAAGTGAGAGCAGGCATCTAAGCGTAACGTAGTTACCACCTGTAATCCTGTTTCGATATGGAGCTGTCCGTAAAACGACAGAATATCTATGCCAAAAATGAAAACCAAGAGCTCCGCGAAAAAACGTTTTCGCGTACGCCCGGGTGGAACTGTTAAGAGTGGCCACGCTTTCAAGCGTCACATTCTGACCAAGAAAACCACCAAATCCAAGCGCCAGCTGCGCGGTATCACCAATGTCGATGCGGCAGACGTGAAATCGGTTCTGCGCATGATGCCATCGGCTTAATCTCACACTCAATTTAAGGAGTTACTATGCCTAGAGTAAAACGTGGGGTTACAGCTCGTGCCCGTCATAAAAAAGTCTTAAACCTGGCCAAGGGTTACCGTGGTCGTCGTAGCAAGGTTTACCGTGTTGCCAAGCAAGCAGTCATGCGCGCTGGCCAGTACGCCTACCGCGACCGTCGTAACAAGAAGCGCGTCTTCCGCCGCCTGTGGATCGCCCGTATCAACGCCGCTTCCCGTGAGCATGGCGTGACGTACAGCGTATTCATGAACGGTCTGAAGAAAGCTGCAATCGAACTGGACCGTAAAGTCCTGGCCGATATGGCAGTGATGGACAAGCCAGCGTTCGCTGCGATTGTCAACGTAGTCAAAGCACAAATCGCTGCGTAAGCACTGATTGATGATGCGGCCCTTCGCGGGGCAGCGTAAAGGACGGGGCAAAGGTGTGAACCTGTGCCCCGTTTTTGATTGAGGATAAGAAACGCATGTACTCCCTGGAACAACTCGTTGCCTCAGCAGTGCAGGACTTCACGGTTGCGCAAGACGACGCCGCCGCACTGGAAAACGCCAAAGCCAAATACCTGGGCAAGACCGGCCAGATTACCGAATTGATGAAGGGCCTGGGCAAGCTCGACCCGGAAGCCCGCAAGGCGCAAGGCGCCCTGATCAACGCTGCCAAGCAGCAGATCGAAGCAGCCCTCACGGCCCGGCGCGACGCGCTGGCCGACGCCCAGATGCAAGCGCGTTTGAACGCCGAGGCAATCGACGTCTCCCTGCCAGGCCGCGGACGCGCCGGCGGTGGACTGCACCCGGTCATGCGTACCTGGGAACGGGTGGAAGAGATCTTCCGCTCGATCGGTTTCGACGTGGCCGACGGCCCCGAGATCGAAAACGACTGGACCAATTTCACAGCACTGAACAGCCCGGAAAATCACCCGGCCCGTTCGATGCAAGACACTTTCTATATCGACGGTAACGACAGCGAAGGCAAGCCGCTGCTGCTGCGCACCCACACCAGCCCGATGCAGGTGCGCTACGCGCGCAGCCACACGCCGCCGATCAAGGTGATCGCGCCCGGCCGTACCTACCGCGTCGATAGCGACGCCACCCACTCGCCGATGTTCCACCAAGTGGAAGGGCTGTGGATCGCCGAGAACATCAGCTTTGCCGACTTGAAGGGCGTTTACCTGAACTTCGTCAAGGCCTTCTTCGAGACCGACGATCTGCAAGTGCGCTTCCGTCCGTCGTATTTCCCGTTTACCGAACCATCGGCCGAGATCGACATCGCCTTTGGCTCGGGGCCGCTCAAGGGCCGCTGGCTCGAGATTTCCGGTTCCGGCCAGGTGCACCCGTCGGTGGTGCGCAACTTCGGCCTGGACCCGGAAAAATACATCGGCTTCGCGTTCGGCTCCGGCCTCGAGCGCCTGACCATGTTGCGTTACGGCGTGAACGACCTGCGGCTGTTCTACGAAGGCGATTTGCGCTTCCTGAAGCAGTTTAATTAAGACGAGATAAATTCCTGACTGTGCCTGCGCCAGCAACCGAGATCGCCGGCGCTCGCACCGTCATCCTCGCGAACGCGGGAATCCATAGAGCGCTTGTTCAGTCGGCTCAGCATGGATTCCCGCGTGCGCGGGAATGACGGCTCGAAGGTCGCGGGTACAAACAACTAGAAAGTTTGATTATGCAATTCTCCGAAAACTGGCTCCGCACCATGGTCGACCCGAAGATGACTTCGGACGAACTGGCCCACCTGCTGACGATGTCCGGCCTGGAAGTGGAAGAGGTCGAACCGGTCGCGCCACCGTTCTCCAACGTGGTGGTCGGCCTGGTGCGCGACATGGCCAAGCATCCGAATGCCGACCGCCTCAACGTCTGCCAGGTCGATGTCGGCACCGGCACCTTGCTCACCATCGTCTGCGGCGCACCGAATGTGCGCCCGGGCCTGCACGTGGTGTGCGCCAAGGCTGGCGCCGTGCTGCCGCCGGGCGCCGATGGCATGCCGTTCGAAATCAAGGTAGGGCAACTGCGCGGCGTCGAGTCGCAAGGCATGTTGTGCTCGGCCAAGGAACTGAAATTGTCGGAAGAGGGCAGTGGCCTGCTGGAACTGCCGGACGATGCGCCGGTGGGCCAGGACTTCCGCGACTACTACGCACTGAACGACCTCAAGTTCACCATCAAGCTCACCCCGAACAAGGCGGACTGCCTGTCGGTGCTGGGCGTGGCGCGCGAAGTGTCCGCATTGACCGGCGTGACGCTCACCGCACCCACGTTTACCCCGGTGGCGGTCACCAGCGACGAAGTGCTGCCGGTAAAAATTTCGGCGCCGGACCTGTGCGGCCGTTTTGCCGGCCGCGTGATCCGCAACCTCAACGCCAAGGCTGCCACCCCGGACTGGATGAAGCAGCGGTTGGAGCGCAGCGGCCAGCGGTCGGTGTCGGCACTGGTCGATATTTCCAACTACGTGATGCTGGAACTCGGTCGTCCGAGCCACGTGTTCGACGTGGCCAAGATTCACGGCAGCCTGGACGTACGCTGGGCCAGGGAAGGCGAAACCCTCAAGCTCCTGAACGGCAACACCGTCACCCTCAACGACTGGGTGGGCGTGATCGCCGACGAGCAGCAGATCGAATCGCTGGCCGGCATCATGGGTGGCGATTCCACCGCCGTGTCGCTCGAGACCGACGCCATCTACCTGGAAGCGGCGTTCTGGTGGCCGAGCGCCATCCAGGGCCGCGCCCGCAAGTTCAACTTCTCCACCGACGCGGCGCACCGCTTCGAGCGCGGCGTCGATTACGCCACCGTGGTCGAACATATCGAGCGCATCACCGCGCTGCTGGTCGAGATCTGCGGCACCGCCACCACGCAAGTGGGCCCGGTGGACGACCAGGTCGTCAACCTGCCGCAGCGCTCGCCAGTGCAATTGCGCACCGCGCGCGCGCAGAAGGTGATCGGCGTGCCGCTCGACGATAAAGTGATTGCCGACATCTTTACGCGCCTGGCGCTGCCGTTCTCCCTGGCCGATGGCGTGTTCTCGGTAACCGCGCCAAGCTACCGCTTCGACATCGAAATCGAGGAAGACCTGATCGAGGAAGTGGCGCGCGTGTACGGCTTCGAGAACATTCCCGCTGTCGCACCAATCGCAGCCAACACCATGGTGATCGCGCCGGAAAACACCCGTTCGCTGTTCGCCGTGCGCCACCAGCTGGCCGACCTGGGCTTCCAGGAAGTGGTCAACATGAGCTTCGTGGAAGCGGCGTGGGAGCAGGACTTCGGCGGCAACAGCAACCCGATCACCCTGCAAAACCCGATCGCCAGCCAGATGAGCGTGATGCGCTCGACGCTGGTGGGCAGCCTGGTAGCCAACGTGCGCTACAACCTCAACCGTAAAACCAACCGCGTGCGCGTGTTCGAAGTCGGCGCGATCTATCGCCGTGATGACAGCGTGGCCGACGGCCCGCTCAGCGTGGCAGGCTATCTGCAGCCCAAGCGCGTGGCCGCGATGGCGTACGGCAGCAATGTTGACGAGCAGTGGGGCCAGGACAGCCGCGCGGTTGATTTCTTCGACCTCAAAGCCGACCTCGAGCACCTGTTTGCACCGCAAATCCTGCGTTTCGAGAAAGCGGAGCACCCGGCGCTGCACCCGGGCCGCTCGGCCAACGTACTGTTGAACGGCCAGGTGATCGGCTTCATCGGTGAGCTGCACCCGCGCTGGATGCAGAAATACGAGCTGCCCAATGCGCCGGTGGTGTTCGAAGTCGATGCGTATGCTTTGCAGCAACGATCGGTGCCCGAGTACGCAGAGATCTCCAAGTTCCCCGGCGCCACGCGCGACCTGGCCGTGGTGGTCAAACAGGGCGTGGCCGCGCAGGATGTGCTCGACGCTTTCCATGCCGCAGTGCAAGCAAGTCCGCAGGCCAGGTTGGTGCAAGCCATTGTTTTGTTTGATGAATATCGCGGCAAGGGTCTGGAAGCGGACGAGAAATCGCTTGCTTTCCGCTTTAGCTTACAAGATACTCAAAACACCCTGCAAGACGATGTTGTCGAGGCCATCATGGCTGCAGCGGGAAGTGCCGCACAGCACAAACATGGCGCGCGTCTGCGGGCGTGATAGCATAGCGGGCTGGCACAAATAAGCACATACGTTTCTTTTATCATCCGGGAGTCCGGCCATTTGGCCGGCCTCATGCGTTTTTGAAGGCAGGGCAGGAAAATTAATAATCACGACGTTGATTCCGCCGTACTCCAGTCAGCATTGGCTGCCGATTTACACCGGGCCATGCAAGTGGCCAAGGTACGCCAGGATGCCGAAAAAGATTTGCCCACGCTGACCAAGGCGGAGCTCGCCGAGCTGCTGTTCGAGCAAGTGGGCCTGAACAAGCGCGAGGCCAAAGACATGGTGGAAACCTTCTTTGATGAAATCCGTAACGCACTCGAGCGCGGTGAAGCGGTCAAGCTGTCCGGCTTCGGCAACTTCCAGTTGCGCGACAAGCCGCAGCGTCCTGGCCGCAATCCCAAGACCGGGGAAGAAATTCCCATCACGGCGCGCCGTGTCGTGACCTTCCATGCCAGCCAAAAACTCAAGGGCATGGTCGAAGAGAGTAATCCGATGGCGCGTGTCGCCTGACCCAAGCTGATTCTTGATGAACGATCGTCCCGCCAAGTCCGAGCTGGTGGCATTGCCACCGATCCCCGCCAAGCGCTACTTCACCATCGGCGAAGTGAGCGAGCTGTGTGGCGTCAAGCCGCACGTGCTGCGTTATTGGGAGCAGGAATTCACCCAGCTCAAGCCAGTGAAACGGCGCGGCAACCGCCGCTATTACCAACACCACGAAGTGCTGCTGATACGCCGTATCCGCGAACTGTTGTATGAACAAGGTTTCACCATCAGCGGCGCACGCAATAAACTCGACAGCCGTGCCTATGGCGGCTTACAGGAAGAGTATGATGCACAAGCCCCGGTCAACGACGTGGCGCCAGAGGACGTTCCTGTGCCGCTGGACCGTGAATTGATACGCAGCGAACTGCTCGATATTCTCGGTCTGCTCAGGCAAGGGCAATAACCCCACGAGGGGGCGCACCGCTGGCGGGCAATACGTCAGAAGTGTGATTGCTGATATACTTTCAATATTATTTAATAAGTCAGCGACTGCTGAAATACGGTGGCGTGAAGTTCGGCCCGCGCCCAGCGCGTGTATGCCGGACACGACGAGAGGAAACAATGATACGCGTTGCCATTTGTGACGACCATCAAATAGTAAGAGCAGGTTTCAAACAGATTTTTTCGTCTTCGGACGATTTCGACGTGGTAGCGGAAGCCGGTACCGGGCGTGAAGCGCTCGACATCGCGCGCCGCGAAATCTGCGATGTGCTGTTGCTCGATATCGCCATGCCAGATCAAAGCGGCATCGATACCTTGCGCACCATCCGACAAGGCCAGCCCGACCTTCCTGTGCTGATCCTGTCCGGCTATCCGGCCCAGCAATACGCACTCAACCTGTTCAAGATGGGCGCCAATGGCTACCTGAACAAGGAGTGCGAGGCGGATGAACTGATGACCGCCGTGCGCACCGTGTACCAGGGCCGCCGCTATGTCAGCTCCACCGTCGGCGAGCTGCTGGCGCAAAGCTTCGACCGCGATCCCAACACCGCGCTCCACACGGAATTGTCCGACCGCGAGTTCCAGGTATTCTTGCGCCTGGCGCGTGGTGCGACTGTGTCCGATATCGGCGTGGCCCTGTCGCTCAGCATCAAAACCGTGAGTACCTACCGTACCCGCATCATGGAAAAAATGGGTATGCAATCGAATAGCGATCTGACCTATTACGCCATGAAAAACAATCTGCTTGACTAAACAATCTCACCTGATTCCGCGGGGAAATTCTTTGTGGTCCAGGTGGCTTGGTTTCTTTTCTCGGCGCACCGTTCGCGTGCGCACTAATCTTACTTCCCGTCTATAATTGATCGGCTTGGGCGCGCCGACGCCCTACTGATTGAAGGAAGAGGATGTATTTCACCGTCGATTCAGCGCCGCATCGTCGTTTGCCGCTGTACAAGACTGTCCTGTGCGTCACTTGCGCCTTATTGTTGATCGTCAACGGGTTCAGCCTGTTCCACAACCTGCAGGCGCTGCGTGGCGCCCAGGTCCTGATCGGCCAGACCGCCCGCGTGGCCGACCGTCTGCAATACCTGAACGTGCTGGTGCTCGATGCCGAGAGCAGCATGCGCGGCTATTTCTTGTCCGACCACGACGCCTACCTGGGGCCCACGCGCACCGCCCTGGCCGAGAGTGAAGCGGAGTTCCGCGAGCTGGAAAAGCTGCTGTCCGATAATCCCAATCAACTCAAAAACCTGGCGCAACTGAAAACCCTGGTGCGCCGCCGCCTGACCATCATGACGCAGTCGCTCGATGTCTACCGCGAGGGTGGCTTGGGCGAGATCGTCAAGATCGCGCGCGTGAGCGACGGCCGCGCCAGCATGGACGAGATCCGCCTGCAAGTAGTGATCATGGAACAGGAGCAGAACGAAACGCTCAAGGCGCGCAGCGCCATGTTCTACGAGGAATACCAGAAGGCCGTGATATTGGGCATGGGCATCAATGCCGTGGCGATCGTGGTGCTGATCATGTTCTACCAGCTGGTGGGGCGCAGCTTTGCCACCCGTGCCGAGGCCGAGCACGCGCTGAAAATGGCCAACGAAAGCCTGGAGTCGCAGGTCGAACAGCGCACCGAGCAGTTGTCGGTCCTGTCGCGCCACCTGATCAGCATCAGCGAGGAGGAAAAGGTCAGGCTATCACGCGAGCTGCACGACGAGATCGGCGCCCACCTGACGTCGATCAACATGGATATCGCTGCAGTGACCATGCAGCTGCAAAAGTCCGATCCCGAACTGGCCGCCCAGCTCAAGCGGGCGCGGGGCTCGCTGGTGGAAGTGGTCGAAATGAAGCGCCGCATCGTCGAAAATCTGCGGCCTAGCCTGCTCGACAACCTGGGCCTGTGCGCGGCCATCGAGAGCTACTGCCAGGAGTTCAGCCGGATGGCGTCGGTGCGCTGCGATTGCGACGTCGATGACGAGATCGAACTGCTCACGCGCGATGCCGGTGACCTGTCGATTGCCTTGTTCCGCATCGTCCAGGAGTCGCTCAACAATATTCGCAAGTACGCCAAGGCCAGCCGGGTGTCCGTCATGCTCAACCGTAACCAGGAGGGGCTGATGCTGCGCATTATCGATGACGGCGTAGGCATTTCTGCGGCGAATATCGCCAAGCCGATGTCACACGGATTGCTGGGCATGCGCGAACGCGCGTTGCTGCTGGGTGGTACCCTGAATATCCGGCGCGGCCGCAACGACAGCGGCACCTGCATCGAGGTGGCGATCCCCGTGCGTGACAACGTGGCGCCGCAAGAAGAAAGACGGGCAGCGCCCGTCTTCGAGATGGTAGACCGGCGGGCAGCGCCGGCAGCTTAAACCTTAGCGAGCGGTTCGATATCGGCGGGAGTAGCGCAAGCGTACGGAGGTACGCTGAAGGTAAGTAATGGAGCGACGATAGCGGGCCGCGCAGTAGGTTGTCCTTAGCAGCGGCCAACATCGACCAGCAGGCGGTCGTACTCGGTCTTGGCGACCTTGTAGCATTCGCCGGCATAGGCTTCCAGCGCCGAGCGGTCGAGCACTGTGATATTGCCGCGGCGGTAGGTGATCAGGCCTTCGTCCTGCAGCTTGCCGGCGGCGGCGGTGATGCTTTCGCGGCGCACGCCGAGCATAATGGAAATCATTTCCTGCGTCACCTTCAGGGAGTTGCCTGGCGAGCGGTCGAGGCGGTCGAGCAGCCAGCGGCACAGTTTCTGTTCGATCGAGCTGTGGCGGCCGCCAACGGCGTTCTGCGCCATCTGCGCGAACAGCGCGGTGTTGTAACGCATCAGCAGCGCAGGCAGGGCGCCGCCCTGGCTGAACGCAGCGCGCAGGTGCTGGGTTTTCATGCGGTAGCCGTAACCGGCGGCCTGGGTGACGGCGCTGCACATGGCGCGCTCGCCATCGAACAGCGAGACGCCGATCACGCCTTCGTGGCCGACCACGGCGATCTCGGTGGTGGCGCCGTCTTCCATCACGTACAGCAGCGAGACGATCGCGGTGGTGGGGAAGTACACGTAATCCATGGTGCCGCCGAACTCGAACAGTTCTTTGCCGAAAGGCATGGTGACCAGTTCCAGGTGCTCGAACAATGATTCGAGCACGTCGCGCGGCAGGGCGGCCAGCAATTCGTTTTGCTGGGTGCCGCTATAGCTGACCACGGGCCGTGACGACGCCGCGACATGGTCGGCGCCAGCTGGAAGGCGGCGCGGTACCGGTGCGATGGTGGCGTTGTTTTGGACGTTGATCATGTTTTTCCTCACTTAATTAATGCATTGTGTGACTTACCTCACGTACAGGTGACACTGTATTGCCAATGTTAATTCCCGAACATAAGACGAGGGGGCGCCCCTCTGTAGGCTTGGACTACAAGGGCCTGTAGGCCTTCTCCTACAGCGCACTGTAGGTTTCTACCCGGCACGGGCGCATAATGCATATATCCAACAATTACGGCGCACAGCATGCAAATACTGGTAGTGGAGGACGACAGCGTGATCTCCGACGGCCTGTGCCGGGTACTGGGCGCGCAGGGCATGACGGTGCAGGTGGTCGATAACGGCCTGGCCGCCGACCAGCTGTTGCAGCGGCCGGATACGGCGGAGGTGGTGGTGCTCGATATCGGCCTGCCCGGCATGGATGGGTTCGAGGTGGTGCGGCGCTTGCGCGCGCGCGGCGGCCGGGTGCCGGTGCTGTTGCTCACCGCCCGCGACGCCATCGAAGACCGCGTGCGCGGCCTGGAAATCGGCGCCGACGACTACCTGGTCAAGCCGTTCGCCAGCGCCGAGCTGGTGGCGCGGGTGCGGGCGCTGGCGCGGCGCCACGGCGAACCGCCGGCGGTGCTGACCATGGGCGCGCTCACGCTCGACTGCGCCACCCGCCGCGCCCGCGTGGGCGAGCGCGTGGTGGACTTGTCGGTGCGCGAGTGGACCGTGCTCGAATACCTGTTGCAGCACGGCGCACGGGTGGTTTCCAAGCAGCAGATCATCGAAGCGATTTTGCCCTGGGGCGACGACCTCACCCTCAACGCGGTGGAAGTGTATGTGTCACGCCTGCGCCTGAAGATTGCCGACGCGGGCGTGGCGATCCGCACCATCCGTGGCTTCGGCTATATGCTCGAACCCGCGCCGGCAGCGGCTGCCGACACCGCGCCATGACCAGCATCCGGCTGCGGCTACTCAAGTGGCTGATCGGCCCCATCCTGCTGATCAACCTGGCGGGCGGAATGCTGGCTTACAAGCTGGCCTCGCTGCCCACGCCGCTCACGGCCACAGTCCCGGCCTCGGCCGACGCCGCGCGCAAGCAGGAGCAGTTGCGCCAGGCCGTGCTGCGCGCGTTGCTGCTGATGGAAGGTGTGTTTGCGGTGGCCAGCGTGGGACTGATCTGGTTTTCGGTCAGCAACGGCCTGCGGCCACTGCATCGTCTGCGCGCCGACCTGGGCGCGCGCGAAGCCGACGAGCTGGCCCCGCTCGATCCGGCGCGCGTGCCATCCGAGCTCGAACCGGTCGTGACCGCCATGAACGGCTTGCTGGAAAAAGTAGGCGAGGGCGCCAGGGCGCGCCAGGACTTCCTGGCCAATGTCGCCCACCAGTTGCGCACGCCGCTGGCCGGCCTGAAAACCCAGCTCGAGTGGCTGCAGGCGCGCCACGCCGAGCCGGAGACGGCGCAATCGGTGCGCCTGATGCAGGCCGCCACCGAGCGCATGATACGGCAGACCAACCAGCTGCTGTCGCTGGCCCGGGCCGAACCGCACCACTTCGAAAAAGCCCGGCTCGAACCGCTGGCGCTCGAGGTCCTGGTCGGCGAGGCGATCCAGCCGTTCGTCGAGCAAGCCGTCCGCAAGGGCATCGACCTCGGCTTCGAATTGCAGCCGGCGCCGGTGACGGGCGACCGCTTCCTGCTACGCGACCTGATCGATAACCTGATCGACAACGCGTTGCGCTATACGCCGACGGGAGGTACGGTGACGGTGCGCTGCGGGGTTGGGGATGAACGCAGTTTTCTCGCGGTGGAGGATGACGGTCCCGGCATTCCGCCGGCGCGCCGGGCCGACATTTTCAGCCGATACGTGCGCCTCGACGATAAATCGCACGGCAGCGGCCTGGGCCTGGCGATCGTGCGCGATATCGCCACGGTGCATGGGGCGGCGTTGACGGTGGGGCCGGGACTGGGCGGCACAGGCGCTGTGTTCGAGGTGCGGTTTCCTTGAGAAAGTGCGTTACTCTGGCAGCTTACGCTGTCGGCGCTTCCACCATAGCCTGATTGCAGACACCACCAGCATCCAGAACGCGCCGGAGACAATCAAGCGCTGCCACAAGATGTCATCCACACCGATCAGCAGCGCCAAAGGATCCCGGGCAACCGAACCGGCCGGGGCGATACCCCGGCTGTCGGCGAGGAACGGCAGCGGAAAGCCGTAGGCGAGCACTGGGCAATAGACCGGAACGTCCACGTGGGAGCACACCGCGTTGACATGTCCCGGGACCGCGAGTGACGTGTAACGGACAGCTCCTGTGGATTTATCATACGCTTGTCAGCAATCTGTCAGCATCTCCTCAGGGAAATGCAAGCTTGCCCGGCTACACTGTTTCCAAGAGCCAAGCCCCACGGAGACGCCATGCACACCCGAAAGCCACGCGGCTTCACCCTGATCGAGCTGATGGTCAGCGTCGCCATCATCGGCATCCTGCTGGCGGTCGCCATTCCCTTGTACACTGACTACGTCACCCGCAGCCGCCTGAGCGAAGCCTTTTCCGCGCTGGGTGGCGCCCAGCCTGCCGCCGAGCAGTTCTGGTCCAACAACCGCACCTATGACGGTTTTGCCGCTGCCACCGGTTTTCCTGCCAAGACCGACAACTTCACCTATACCCTGACCGACGCCAGCGCGTCCGGCTACAAGCTCGTCGCCACCGGCGCCGGCAAGACCGCCGGCTTCATCTACACCATCGACCAGAACGGCACCCGCGCCACCACCGCCAGTCCGGACGGCTGGGGTACCAGCACGTCGTGCTGGGTCGATCACAAGGGCGGTACGTGTTCCAACTGAGCCCCTTCACGGCTACCGCCACCCAGCACGGCTTGACCATGATAGAGCTGCTGGTGACGGTGTCCATTATCGGCATCATGCTGGCCGTGGGCATCCCCAATGCCAGCCACTGGCTGCTGGCCAACCGCGCACGCGCGGCCAGCGAGTTTTATGCGGATGGCTTCAGCCTGGCGCGGCGCCAGGCCATTGCTCATAACAGCCACAGCCGCATTTCGCTCACGCCCAACGTGACCACCGGCCAGATGGACTGGCAGGTCGATATCTGCTTTACCACGCCCGATGCGCGCTGCACCGACGCCGCCGGCGCCTGGTCCACCACGGCCGCCGCGTCGGCTGCC
>NZ_LROM01000042.1 GCF_001758785.1 Duganella phyllosphaerae | reverse complement strand
GCGGCGCAGTACGTGGCCGAGGCGGAAGGTCCGATCGCGGCCACCATCACCGCCCACCACCTGCTCTACAACCGCAACGAGATTTTCAAGGGCGGCATCCGTCCTCACTATTACTGCCTGCCGGTGCTCAAGCGCGAAGAACACCGCCTGGCGCTGGTCACGGCTGCCACCAGCGGCGACGAGCGCTTCTTCCTCGGTACCGACTCGGCGCCGCACGCGCAGGGCGCCAAGGAAGCCGCCTGCGGCTGCGCCGGCTGCTACACCGCGCTGCACGCGATGGAGCTCTACACCGAAGCGTTCGCGCGCGCCGGCGCGCTCGACAAGTTGGAGGCCTTCGCCAGCTTCAACGGCCCGGACTTCTACGACCTGCCGCGCAATAGCGGCACCATCACCCTGCAGCGCGAACAATGGACGCTGCCCGAGCTGCTGCCGATGGCTGATCAGCAAGTAGTGCCGCTCAACGCCGGCGAAACCATCAACTGGAAAATGGTGTAAACAGTGCAGTCGTTGTTGTCGGTGATCGACTGGTCGCGGCCCTGGTACGACGCGATTCGTGATGCAGCCGGCCGACTGGACAGCGATCAGCACTTTCGCGACAGCTTTACCGCGCAGGCAGCAGCACTGGGCCTGCACAACCACGCCGGGCTGCCGCTGTCATTCGTGCCGCAGGAGTCGCTGCCCGACGGTACCGCGTACGAGGAGTTTATCGGCGCCACCGGCGGCGTGCCCACGCGCGACAACCTGCACGATTTTTTCAATGGCCTGGTGTGGCTGAGCTTCCCGCGCATCAAGGTGCAGCTGAACGCACTGCAGGCAGCACAGATCGCCCGCGACGGCGTCGGCAAATCGCGCGGCCCCGCGCGCGACGGCGCCACCATCTTCGACGAGAACGCGGCGCTGCTGGTGGTGCGCGACTGCGCTGCCGGCCATGGGTTGACGGCCGCGCTGCGCGAACACCGCTGGCGCGAAGCCTTTCTCGAGCGGCGCGCCAGCTTCGGTCCCGACGCCCAGGTCTGGCTGTTCGGCCACGCGCTGATGGAAAAGCTGGTGGCCCCGCGCAAGGCGATCACCGCCCACACGCGCGTGGTGGTCGCTGGCGACGAATTTTTTACCTGGAACCACGCCGAACGCCGCGCCTGGATCGACGCCACCGTGGCGCACCAGCTGGAAGCTGAGGTCATCACCACCGCAGGTTTCACGCCGATGCAGGCGCTCGGGGTGCCGGGCTGGTGGCCCGACCAGGATGAGGCGTTCTACAACGACCAGGCTGTTTTTCGCCCCAAGCGCCAACCGGCCTAGCAGCCTGGCAGCCGGTCAGGGCTGACCTTAACGCCACCGCAAGGTCCAGCGCGGTTCGCCCGGTCACTCTCGGCTACCCTCAGTCGCTGAGCATCCAGCGCCGTGACAGGTAATCGAGCACCACGGTGCGGTTGCCCAGCGCGGCCATGCCCACGGTGCCTGCCAGCTGCACCGGCGCCTTGAAACTGTGGCCCGAACAATAGGCCGCGCGCGGTGCCAGGCGCTTGCCGCCCACTTCCAGGCCGCCCGCCAGCGCTATCTCCGTGCAGACCACGTCTTCGCCGTTGGGACCGGGAAAGCGCATGCTGGTCTGGTCGGGCACCGGCAGCGCAGCGCTGCCGGTCAGCGCGCGCCATTCTGCTGCGGTGGTGGCGACCACGCCAAAGCGCGCCGCACCCGTGTCGAGCAGCGCGTAACTGAGACCTGCGGCGCCGGCGCGCGTGACCTCCACCATGACATGACCACCGCCTTCGGCCCAGCTCAGATACAGCAGCGGTTCGGCGTTGCGCGCGCCGGCCAGCAGGGCGGCGGGTGTCCAGGCGTAGCGGCTCTTGCCCAAGTCCAGCGTCAGCGACCCCATGTCGAACAGGGCGTTGCCGACGATGGCGATCGGCGCGCCGCCGCAGTCGGGCTGCTGGAGTTGGACAAGATTGGCCGCGCTGGCGGGAATCGCGCGGCGCTGGCCTGCCACCGCGATCTCGGCGCGCATATCGGTCGCTGCCGGGCCGCCACGGCGCCAGTTCCACTCGCCGTTGGCGCCGGTGTCGAGCTGCACGGTGCAGGCCACGCCGTTGACGGTGACCGGCAGCAGCAGCCCCAGCCGTTCGGGCGGGCCGCCGGCAACGCTGCCCATCCCCCAGTGGAACGGCAGCCACTCTGGCTCGACGGCTTGGACGACAGGGGCGCTGGCGCTGGCCAGCAGGAGCAGCAAGGTTTTCAGCATGAGGAGAACGATCAAGGTCGGGCCGGCGATTCTAGGGCAGGACCGCATGTTAATCAATCAATAACGACAGCAACCGGTTTTTACCGGCGTGACCGCGCAGCCGCGCTCCGCAGTACAATGTCATTCCGATATCGATTACCATCGCCGCCGATGCGGCAGAAAGAGCACGCCATGACGCAGGACATCCGCTGGGGCATACTGGGCACGGGAAAAATCGCCAAGGCCTTCGCCACCGCTTTGCAGGACACCCCTGGCGCCCACCTCGCCGCCGTTGCTTCGCGCAGTGTAGATAGCGCTACCAAATTCGGCGCCGAGTACGGTGCACAGCGCTTCCACGGCAGCTACCAGGCCCTGGCCGACGATCCCGCAGTGGACGTGGTCTATATCGCCACCCCGCACCCGATGCACCACGAAAACGCGCTGATGTGCCTGAACGCTGGCAAGGGCGTGCTGGTGGAAAAATCGTTCACCATGAACCGCCGCGAGGCCGAAGACATCATCCAGCTGGCGCAGGCCAAACAGCTGTTCGTGATGGAGGCCATGTGGACCCGCTTCATGCCGGCCGTGGTGGAGGCCAAGCGCATCGTCGACAGCGGCGAGATCGGCACCCCGGCCAACATCACCGCCGATTTCGGCTTTACGTCCGACGCCGGCCCCGAGCACCGCCTGTTCAATCCCGCGCTGGGCGGCGGCGCGCTGCTCGACCTGGGCATCTACCCGCTGTCGATCGCCTCTTTCTTCCTCGGCGGCGTCACCGGCGTCAAGGCGCAGGCGCAGATGACCGACACCGGCGTGGACATGCAGACCGCGTTTACCCTGACGCACGAAGGCGGCGGCCTGTCGTCGTGCGTGTGCAGCCTGCGCTCGCGCACCCCGACCGAGCTGACGATTTCCGGCACCAAGGGCTTCGTGCGCCTGTCCGACCGCTTCCACAATACCGAGGCGTTCAGCGTGACCGTGGTCGATGGCGCCAGCCGCGCCGAGCGCACGGTCAATGTGCCGCGCAGCGGCAACGGCTACACCCACGAGGCGCAGGAAGTGGGGCGCTGCCTGCGCGCCGGCCTGATCGAAAGCCCGGTCATGCCGCACGCCGAAACGCTCAACCTCATGGGCACGCTCGACGCGATCCGTGAACAGATCGGCCTGCGCTATCCGGCCGACCAATAAGCTCCGGAGCGCGGGCGGCCGGTAGCCGTTACAATCGCCCGATGTCGTTTCGATAATCAGGATGCATCCATGTTCTTAGCTACCCGCGCGCCCTCCCTCAAAACCGTGCTGCTTGCCACCGGCGTCGTACTAACGCTGGTCATGGGCGTGCGCCACGGCTTCGGCTTCTGGATGCAGCCGATCTCGCAAGCCAACGGCTGGACCCGCGAAACCTATTCGCTGGCGATGGCGCTGCAAAACCTGCTGTGGGGCGTGTTCGGCCCGTTCGCCGGCATGGCCGCCGACCGCTTCGGCACCATGCGCGTGGTGCTGGTGGGCGCGTTGTCGTACATGGCCGGCCTGGTGTGGATGGCGCTGGTCACCGAACCCACCCTGTTCGTGGTGGGCTCCGGCGTGTTCATCGGCCTGGGGCTGGCGTGTACCGCCTTTGGGGCCGTGAGCGGCATCATCGGCCGCACCGCGCCGGTCGATAAACGCTCGTGGGCGTTCGGCATCTCGGGCGCGGCCAGTTCGTTCGGCCAGTTCGTGCTGATGCCGATCGAACAGCAGCTTATTTCCGCCGTCGGCTGGCAGCACGCGTTCTTCGTGCTGGCGACAGTGGTGGTGGCGCTGATGGTGCCGATGGCGTTCTTCCTGCGCGAACCGGCCGCAGTGCACGATGACGGCCCGCGCCAGAGCATCGCCGAAGCATTCGGCGAGGCAGCGCGCAACCGCTCGTTCCTGCTGCTGGTGGCCGGCTATTTCGTGTGCGGCTTCCAGCTGGTGTTTATCGGCGTGCACTTGCCCGCGTACCTGAAGGACCAGGGCGTAATCGACCCGAGCGTGGCGGTGATGGCGCTGGCGCTGATCGGCCTGTTCAACATCATCGGCTCCTACCATGCCGGCAAACTCGGTGGCCGCCTGCCCAAGCGCTACCTGCTCTCCGGGATTTATTTTGCGCGGGCGCTGGTGATCGGCGCCTTCGTGCTGTTGCCGTTGTCACCGATGACGGTGTACCTGTTCGCGGCCGCCATGGGCGTGCTGTGGCTGTCCACTGTGCCGCTTACCAACGGCATCGTTGCCGGCATTTTCGGCGTCAAGCACCTGTCGATGCTGGCGGGGATGGTGTTTTTCTCGCACCAGGTAGGCAGCTTCCTCGGCGTGTGGCTCGGCGGTTATCTGTACACGCTGCTGGGCAGCTACGACGTGGTGTGGGGAATTTCGATCGCGCTCGGCGTGCTGGCCGGGCTGGTCAACTTGCCGATCAACGAGCGGCCGCTGGTGCGCGGCGGCTTGCAGGCGGCGTGATGAGGGGCCGGCTGAGGAGCTGGCTGTGGCGCGGCTTGATTGCTGCGGTGCTGGCGCTGGTGTTCTTGGCGTACTTGCAGCCGGGGTTCGTGGTGGATCTGGCGAATCGGGCCTACATGTGTTTCTAGCAGCGTTGGCCCTCGATTCGTCATCCTCGCGCACGCGGGGATCCATGGAGCGTGTGCTTCGCGTCAGCGCGGTTAAAGCCAACCCGGCTCGACGGGGTTATGGATTCCCGCCTGCGCGGGAATGACTGGGCGGCTGCGAGCGGTACCAGTTAAACCTTGAGGAACTCCTCGCGTCCACCGAGCCAGCGTGACAGATGCGCCTCCACCGTCGCGGCCTTTTCCGGCGTACCGGCGTGCAGCAGGTCGTGCGCCACGTCGCGGGCCTGGTCCACCAGCCAGCCGTCGGTCTCCAGGTCGGCAAAGCGCAGCATCGCCTGGCCCGACTGGCGCGCGCCGAGGAATTCGCCCGGTCCGCGTATCTCCAGGTCGCGCCGGGCGATCTCGAAGCCGTCGGTGGTTTCGCGCATCGTCATCAAACGCTGCTTGGCGATCCCACCAAGCGGGCTCTGGTATAGCAGCAGGCACACGCTGGCTGCCGAACCGCGGCCTACGCGGCCGCGCAACTGGTGCAACTGCGACAGGCCGAAACGCTCCGCGTGCTCGATCACCATCAGCGACGCATTCGGTACGTCCACGCCCACCTCGATCACGGTGGTGGCCACCAGCACCTGCATCTCGTTGGCCGTGAAGGCATCCATGATGGCCTGCTTCTCCGCCGGCTTCAGGCGTCCGTGCACCAGGCCGACGTTCAGGTCGGGCAGGGCTTCGGCCAGCAGGGCATGGGTGTCGGTGGCCGTTTGCAGCTGCAGCGCTTCGGACTCCTCGATCAGCGGGCATACCCAGTACACCTGCCGGCCCTCCTGCGCGGCCGCATGCACGCGCTCGATCACTTCGTCGCGGCGGTTCTGGTCGATGGTGCGGGTGACGATCGGCGTGCGGCCCGGCGGCAGTTCGTCGATGACCGACACTTCGAGGTCGGCGTAATAGGTCATGGCCAGCGTGCGCGGGATCGGCGTGGCCGACATCATCAGCTGGTGCGGAATCGCGCCCTCGTTGCCCTTGTTGCGCAAGGTCAGGCGCTGGCCCACGCCGAAGCGGTGCTGTTCATCGACGATCACCAGCCCCAGGTTGGCAAACACCACTGCCTCCTGGATCAGCGCATGGGTACCGACGACGAGTCGCGCTTCGCCCGATTCGATCATGTCGTACGCTGCCTGCTTGTCCTTCTTCTTCAAACTCCCGGTCAGCCAGGCCACCTTCACGCCCAGCGGCTCCATCCACGCGGCGATCTTGCGGAAGTGCTGCTCGGCCAGGATCTCGGTGGGCGCCATCAGCGCGGCCTGGAAGCCGCTGTCGATGGCCTGGGCCGCCGCCAGTGCCGACACCACGGTCTTGCCGCTGCCCACGTCTCCTTGCAGCAGACGTTGCATCGGGTAGGGCTGGCGCAGGTCGGCACGGATTTCGGCCAAGACGCGCTGCTGCGCGCCGGTCAGCTGGAACGGCAGCGCGGCCTGGAACTGCGCTGACAACTGTCCTTCCACCTTCAACACCGCCGCGCCTTTCGAGCGCCGCGCATGCTGCGCGCGCTTCAACGACAGCTGCTGCGCCAGCAGTTCGTCGAACTTTACCCGCGTCCACGCCGGGTGCGAGCGGTCGGCCAGCGCGTGTTCATCGACCTGCTGCGGCGGATAGTGCAGCAGTTTCACCGCCGGTTCGAAGTCGGAAAGCTGCATCGCCGCGCGCAGGTCGGCGGGCAGGGTGTCGGTCCAATCGACGCGCTTCATGGCGTCGCCGATGGCGCGGCGCAAAATCGGTTGCGACAGGCCTTCGCCGGACGGATACACCGGCGTCAGCGATGTAGGCAGCGGCGCGCCTTCGTTGACGATCTTGTAGGCCGGGTGCACCATCTCGGCGCCGAAGAAGCCGTGCTTGAGTTCTCCGCGCGCACGCACCCGCGTGCCTTCGGCCAGCTGCTTGACCTGGCTGCCGTAAAAATTCATGAAGCGCAGTTGCAGCTCGCCGGTGCCGTCCGAGATGTGCACCAGCAGCTGGCGGCGCGGCTTGAAGGTGATCTCGTTCTTGACCACCACGCCCTCGACCTGCGAGGTGTCGCCGCCGTGCAGGCGCGCCTCCTCGATGGTGATGACCTGGGTCTCGTCCTCGTAGCGCATGGGCAGGTGCAGCACCAGGTCCATGTCGGTATGCAGGCCGAGCTTGGCCAGCTTCACCTGCGGGCTGACGGTCTTCTTGGCGGGTTTAGATGGCGTGACGGGCATATTGGAGCATTTTTCGAACACTAGCGTAAAATAGAGGGTTGGCCGTAACAAACCCGAAGCAGCAACGCCGGTATTGTAAGGCTAGCGCTCTATAGAAGCACACCCGATTCTTCAACCGTTTTCACAAGTTCGCCATGTATTCGCTTTCCGATTTCGATTTTAACTTGCCGCAGGAGCGCATCGCGCAGTTTCCGCTCCCCGATCGCAGCGCCTCGCGCCTGCTGCACCTGGACGGCGCGCAGATCGTCGACCGCCAGTTCGCCGACATCGTGGGCCTGCTGCAGGCCGGCGACCTCTTGGTGATGAACGACACGCGCGTGCTCAAGGCGCGCTTTTTCGGCACCAAGGAAAGCGGCGGCAAGGTCGAAGCGCTGGTCGAGCGCGTGCTCGACAACCGCACCGTGCTGGCGCAGGTTCGCGCTTCGCGCTCCCCCCTGGCCGGCACGAAGATGCGCCTGGCCGACGCTTTCGATGTCACCGTGGGCGAGCGCGCCGGCGAATTCTTTACCTTGCACTTCGATGCCGACGTGTTCGACCTGATCGAAGCGCACGGCCGCCTGCCGCTGCCGCCGTACATCGAGCACGATGCCGATTCGTTCGACGAAACCCGCTACCAGACGGTGTTCAACAAAGTGCCCGGCGCGGTGGCCGCGCCGACGGCCGGCCTGCACTTCGACCAGGCGCTGCTCGACATTTTGAAGGCGAAAGGCGTGAACTTCGCCTTCATCACGCTGCACGTGGGCGCCGGCACCTTCCAGCCGGTGCGCAACGAGGTGCTGTCCGAGCACCAGATGCACACCGAGTGGTACACCATGCCGCAGGAGACGGTGGACGCGGTGCGCGCCACCCGCGCGGCCGGCCGCGACGTGGTGGCGGTGGGCACGACCAGCCTGCGCGCGCTGGAATCGGCCTCGCAAAGCGGCCAGCTGGAAGCGGGCAGCGCTGACACCGCGCTGTTCATCACGCCCGGCTACCGGTTCAAGACCGTCACGCGCCTGATCACCAATTTCCACCTGCCCAAGTCGACCCTGCTGATGCTGGTGTCGGCCTTTGCCGGCTATGACGAGATCCGCGCTGCGTACGCGCACGCGATCGCCAATGAATACCGCTTCTTCAGCTATGGCGACGCCATGCTGCTGACGACGCAAGCACGCGCTTAATCAAGGACTACACAATGTTGGAATTCAAGCTACACAAGACCGATACCAGCGGTCTCACCCACGCCCGCCGTGGCGAAGTCAAACTCAACCACGGTGTGGTGCAGACCCCGATCTTCATGCCGGTCGGTACCTACGGTTCGGTCAAGGCCATGTCGCCGCTGGAACTGAAGGAAATCGACGCCCAGATCATTCTCGGTAACACCTTCCACCTGTGGCTGCGTCCCGGTAACGACGTGATGGCCAAGTTTGGCGGCCTGCACGACTTCATGGGCTGGGACAAGCCGATCCTGACCGACTCGGGTGGCTTCCAGGTGTTTTCGCTGGGCGCCATGCGCAAGATCACGGAAGAGGGCGTGCA
>NZ_LROM01000041.1 GCF_001758785.1 Duganella phyllosphaerae | reverse complement strand
GGCCAGGCCGTCGAGTTTCAGTGTGCGCAGCTGCGCCAGGGTGGTGTGCATCATCATCGTCATACTCCGTATTATTTATATGGTTTATAGCGTTTATATCGTTATTGATAGTAGCCAGGGCCGCGCAGGTGGACGTGCTCGGGGCTGACCCATTCTTCGGCGGCCACCGGGTTGCTCCGGTCGCGGTTGTTCTTCAGGATGTCGTTTACATGGCGGTACTGGCAGGCGCCGATCTGCAGGGCCAGCGTGCACGCCGATTCGAGCCGTTCTTTTCCGTAGCGCTTGGCCAGCGACAGCAGACCAAGGCAGGCGCGATAGCCGTGCTCCGGATGCCGGTTTTCGGCCATCAACCGAGTTACCGCTTCGGCCGTCGCCGGGCCGATACTAGTCCCCCAGTGGATCAGCCGCTGCGGTGTCCATTCCATCTGGGCGCGGTGGGCGGCGGGCATGTGCGCCGGGGTCGTGGTGAAGCCGCCGACGCGGCTATTGCGGATGTGGCTGGCGACACGTTGACCACGATGGAGGAACTCGACCACCGCCGTGGTGATGCGCGCCTCGAGCTCCTGGCCGACCAATGCTTGCGGCACGCTGTAGCGGTGGCGTTCGACCTCGACGTGGTAGTCAATGTGGACCTTGACGGTTTTGAAGCGGGCCATCTCGTAGCGTTGCAGCGGCAGCGGCAACAAGGCCGGCGCGTCGATTTCCGCGAAGGTGCTGGCGCGGCTGCCTGGCAGCTTCTGGAACGCCTTGTCGTTGAGCCGCGTGAGCAACGGCGCCATGGCCTGATTGACCTCGTGCACGCTGGCGAACTGCTGATGGCGCAGGCGCGCCATGATCCAGCGCTCGACGATTTGCACCGCCGATTCGGCCTTGGCCTTGTCCTGCGGATGGTAGGGCCGGGCCGGCAGGATCGAGGTGCCATAGTGGCGCGCGAAGTCGAGCACCGTGTCGTTGCCGCGTGGCTCGTAGCGGTTGGCGTCGGCGATCATCGCCTTCGGATTGTCCGGCACGATGAGCTGCGTTACGCCGCCATAGAAGCTCAGCGCGCGCGCCGTCGATTCAAGCCAGTCGGACATGGTCTCGCGTGGCGTCGCGCAGGCGTAGGTGTAGCTGGAGGCGCCCAAGGCGGCCACGAAGATGTGGGCGCGGCTGCCGTCGGTGAGCGCGATGGTGGGGCCGGCGTAATCGATGAACAGCTTCTCGCCGGCGCGGTGGATCTGGCGCATCGAGCGCTTGAGCTGCCTGGCGAAGCGGCGGTAATTTTCGCAGAACTGCGTGTAGCCGTAGGTTTGGCGATCGGCATAGTCGGCGCGGTGCTCCTCCCACAGGAGCATCAACGTCATGCCCTTGCGGCGCAGTTCCTGGTGCAGGTAGCCGTAGTCGGGCTGGACGTGCTCTCGCGGACGTTCTGGCGCAACAAGCAGGCGCCTCTCCAGCGCCGCCTCATCAATCCTCTGGACCGTCGCCCAATCCAGGCCCGCCGCTGCGGCCAGGCCAAGGTACTTGGTCACGGCAGCCTTCGACATCCCCAGTGCAGCAGCGATCTGCCGGTGCGACAGCTGGGCGTCGAGCTTCAGACGCAGTACATCTTTTATCTTACGCATATTGATCCTCGGTGCGGGCACGCTATCTCCAGAAAAAAGCTGAAAGCGTACCCTCTCGGTTGCTATATGCGTAACATCATCTCGGCGTGCTACGACACCGTTCCGGTATCGTGACCGGCCATTCCGGCATCGTGCCCA